>JAZNCH010000029.1:0-16098 GCA_045587445.1 Eubacteriales bacterium
TATCATAAGAAGAAAGCAACTTATCAAAATCACTACCTTCTTCGATACGTCTGTCAACCTCATAAGACATTTTACAAATCTTTTTGGCTTGGTCAACCTGCAGCGCGCCGTTGACGTTTTGAGTGGTCATAAGACCATTGAACAAGCCTTCTAAATACTGTAGAGCTTCCATATCATAATTAAAGCCCCATTTTTCTTTAAGCTCTCGTTCTCGCTTTTCAGCGATTTCTGGTAACTCTTCTTCCAGAGCACCTTGTTGTTTCAATTCCTTAAAAGCTTGGTAGTAATCAGACCAGCCAATTCCGTCATATTCCGATGAAAGGAAAATTGTTGCATAGCGATAAAACACTTCTCGTTCATTCATCTCACGCAAACGCTCCCATTCTCTTGGAACAAAAGGAATATCAGCCATCTGGCACAATTTGTCTACATAGTCCCAATTCCAGTCATGCTGCATTAAATCTCTATCAATACAGTCATTACAAATTGTGATTGTCCCATCAGGGAAAAAGAGGGACTTTGTCGGTGCAAAGCCCTCTTCACCAAACATCTGTCCGCAACAGACACAAGTTTTTAAGGCGAACTTTTTCTTTCTAATGTTTGGCTGCAATCCCATAATTATCTCCCCTTAGCAGCTGAGCGCACAATTCTCATAATGTCTCTGCGCTTAGTGCGATTAAGTGAATAAAATTTAACTAAGCAATCTTCTATAATAGCTTCGCCACTTCTAGGCATTGGATGTCCATTGTCATCCTTAATATCATCATAAAATATTTTCACGCAAAGAACGCGTGTTAATCCAATAAGGGAGGGCGCATCCAACTTACTAATTAGCTTAGCAAATTCATTTACGCTTTTTTCTTTATTATCAAACATATTCTTCTCCTATTATTTACTTGATTTATTCCTAGATTCTTTCTCACAACGTTTACAACGTGTGGTAAATCCATCTTTGGAACGAGTTTTACGAGTAAAATTGTCGGTATCGCGCAACAAGGTGCGGCCACAACCTGTACAAGTCTTAAATTCTTCTTCAAAAAAGATATTACTTACCACCTTTTCGTGATAGGCGGCAGCTTCATTGATTTTAGGAATAATTCTTTGACGGAATATAGTCGAAATATAATTGGGAGTATATGACTTTTTCCATTTCTTATTTATCTCCAGCGCAATATCAACATTCTTTACTTTTCTTAATTTCAAGTCAAGAATTTCTCTCTGGAGTTCAGTTAAATCAGCCTGCTCAATATAAAAACGCAAAGTATCCATTAACGCAGGTAATCCGGATTCCATAGCCGCATCCTCGGCCGCATCCTCCAACTCGAAAAATAATTGAAACATTTCATAAACATGCTCGAGATTGCGGAAATCAATATATTGCTGCTGACCAGAAGGTTTGTAGTCTTGTTTTTTCCAATAAAAGTCTGAAATATCTTTCAGCTGGTCTTCGCAATAGTTTTTTGGAATCAATTCTGTCCACGGCACAAACAACCATTTAGAAGTAGTTGAAGGATTCTTAGTCCCAAGTGGTAACACTTCAACTTCACTATCAATTTGAGGTTCACTATATGGCATGCTAGGTACGAAAGTTTCGTTAACCAGCATTGTTTGTTGGAAGGAATCGCGCAATGTATATTGTTCGCGTCTCAATTCCACCAGCTCATGGCGCATTTTCAGATATTTATATTGGTTCCAATGTTTTGATTTTTCAAGCAAGTTATCTTGTTCTTCCGGAGTGAATTTGTTGAGTAGGGCGTCTCGAGGAGGATTGATTCGCTTACCATGCGCGAGTTCGTAAAAATTAATCATCAACTCCAGCTCATCTATCCTACGAAACAACTCCTTAAATGTTTCTTTCAAGTATTCGGGACATTTTTCCAGAGCTTCTTTGCGTGAAAATACTTCGCGTTTGATTTTAGTTGGCGCCGTAGTACCAACTGATAGTAATGATGCCTCATTAAAAGTGGGTGATTCCATTAGGGCTTCCAAGGACTCAACATTTGCATTTTTATCCCAGGTGCCGTGTTTGGTTTCAATATCAACTAACCCAGCTTGTTTTGCATTTAAACCAGTGACGGGGTCTTTGCCCCAAAGTAAATAATTTCCCATAGTTTCAAGTTCATCCTCGGTAGGAGGTTTCTTGATAAACTGTGGCTGTTGTAAGTATTCAGTAATAAAAGCTGCACGTTCATCTGTTGTGGACAGCTTGAAATCTAATTGTAATCTATTGGCTCCTGCCATATACGTAATCTCCTATTTAAGGTCGCCCACGTGGCAGAGTCAAGTTGGGGTAATGGACTTGCTTATGTTACGTCGTTAGCGGCCCGTCTTATTTTTTCTATTATTATTATATAATAATTTCAGGCGAAAGTCAAATTTCCTAAAATTGGGGTAGGGTATGTAAAGACGTTAGCAGTCGGATTGAAAAATTAGGTTCGTGGAACTTTGTTTCCAGGCCCGCGAAATTTGTGCATTTTGCACAAAAAATATCCTAAAACCTACCCCCGTTTTGTGCATATTGCACAAACTTAAAAAAATACGATTTTTTTTCAAAAAACCTATTGACTTCCGTCTAAAAATGAGTATAATAATAAGTGTCAAGGGCAAGAACCCACGACAAAAAAATCTACATACCGAAAGGAAAAAACACTATGAAAAACTACACTTTTGACAAAACCGACAGCGGTATCTTTGGCAAGGCTTTTGAAATGGCTATCAAAGACGCTCTGAACCGCCGAAACGCTGACAGCGTTTCCCCTTGTGGCGTGGCTGATTTCCGCTACAATCGCCATAACTATGACGCAAAGCAAAACGGCTCTTGTGTCCGCTATGCTGAAAGCTCCCGCTATATCAAGGGTAGCAACCGCGTTATCTATGCAACCCACATCGCCCACACCGTTATCGCTGAAACTGAAACCCATATCACAATCGCTGTTGACCTTGCTAACACCGATATGTTTGTGGTAGACCGCAACGAGTTTATCCAGTTCCTGCTCGAAATCAACGGCGTAAAAATCAACGCAAGCCGTGGTACTGCTAACATTCAGACCTGCTACAATTACAAGAAAGACGCCTACCACGGCAAAAAAGGAAAGACCATTGAGGCTTGGGCATACGAGCACGAAATGGACGATGATGACATCATCGGTGCAATCCTCGCAGGGCTTGAATAAAGCCCCTGCAAGGGGAGAGGGGAAACCCTCTCCCCACCCTGAAAGGAGTATAATGCTATGTATGAATATCATATCCACCATATCCACTGCGGTATGACTACTATTATATTCGGCTACAACTATGCCGACGCCTGCCGCAGATGGAATATTGACCCTAAGCTGTGGGTCGTTGACCTGCAAGAGTATATTGATTGAAAGGAGCTAAGACAATGGCAAGAGTAAAGAGCAGAGGTTTCTATTTGTTCGCTGATGGTACATACTGCTGGTATGCTGGGCTGAGTGCCGCAGAGAAAAAGAGGGAAGTAGCAAAACACGGTGCTATTATCCGCTTTACCGCAACCGACTAAAAGAGGGTAGAAATACCCTCTACCACCTAAAGAAAAGAGGTTAATTTTATGGTACATAGACCTATTGACAAGGCTCTGAAAGAGTTGGAAAGAAAGGCTGATTTAATCGGCTTCGTGATTGATGAAAATGAGGATTATATTTTCATCTGCTCCGTGGTTAGTGATATGGACTTCGGTATTGTGCCGGACTTCACCACAAAAGAAAAGGTTTTCCATTTAATGGAGGGTCTATATAGAGAGGTAAAAATGGACTTCCATTTAATGTTACAAAAGATAGTATTGGAAGGGTGTGAATAACACCCTTCCTTTTGCTTTACAGAATTTAGACGTCTGACGTCTAAATCGTGGCTTGACAAAGAGAGGTTTATATAGTATAATAAGTATGTAAATAAGAGATAGATATATCTCGTACATAGAAAGGAAAAATGTTATGTTAGAATTTATTTGCAGTATCCCTGATTGGCTTGGTTGGACTATCGTTGGCTTCTTGGCTGCGCTGTGCCTGATGATGATGGTAAAGCTGGGCTGCGTTTTCATTGAGATGTGGAAAGACCACAGAGAAGAAAAAGAGTTTTGGAAAGTCCACCATTGCGAAGATTGGGAAGAATAAAAAACCACTTCCACAGACTGCGGTTTGTGGAAGTGGATAATTTAGACGTACTACGTCTAAATCTTGCGAAAAAAACTTGTATTTTGGGGTTGACAAAATCGGACTTGTGTGTTATAATAAGTATGTAAATAAGAGATAGATAAATCTCACATATCAAGAAAAGAGGTACATATTATGTTAATGGTTACACTTAAAAAAATGCCCTATGCACAGGCTAAAGTTCAGTTATTGGAAACTGGTGCAAATCTCCGCTGTAATCTTATCAGCTATACCACTTGCGTGGCACATATTATTGACGGCGGCTGGCTACTGGTAAATGGCTTGTATTCCGCTACAACAAGAAAACACTTGTCCGCTTTTGCAAGCGAATATTGCGGTGCGGATTATTCCGTAATTAAAAAGTGTTATGAAAAAAATCTTGCTTATAATATTCACGATAAAATCTTTATGGATAGAGAAACGGGCGAAGTCTTCATTTGAAGACTTTGTCCTTTTGTAAATTTAGACGTCGAACGTCTAAGTTACAGTATTTTTATATTGACAAAAACAAATTAAGATGATATAATAAAAATACAAAAAAGAAAAGGGGTATACATAATGATTACTAAATGTTATTTACTTAATGCAAACGACAACAAAGTTATTAAGGCAATTACAAGAATTTGTGACCTTATCCCTTGTTTCATTGATGCAAAAACTGTTTCTGAAAATCGTTTTGAATTTACTATTCGTTGCCGTCAAGAAGATATTGTTTATGTTGAAAGAGTCCTTGCTCCCTTTGTGTGAGCAAAGGGCATTTTAGACGTAAGACGTCTAAAAGTCTTAAAAAGTTTTTTCTTTTCCTATTGACAAAACAAACTTTATATGTTATAATAAAACTACCAAAAAGGAAAGGAAATAATACATATGAAACTTACATATCACGCACAATACGAAAGAGCCGAGCGCATCGCACGGTTAGAAGAAACTCTTGGTTTTACCAATATCGTTTTTGAGGTCATTCATAGACAGGCGAGGGTTTGCGTAACCAGTAGCGGCATAGCTGTTGTCAAAAAGTTGGAAGAAGAAGTGTTAATCACTGCCTATGCTATCACTATTGATGAGTTATATGCTTTATGCCATATTGCAGGAAAAAAGCAAATACCACCCAAACTATACAAAAAAGTCGTAAAGAATATGGAACGACACAGTGAAGTATTCTTTATTTGAGGGAGTCCATCTCCCTCTCTACCCATAAGAGATTTTAGACGTACTACGTCTAAAACAGGTATTGACAAATAAGGCGAGATGAGGTATAATATAAACAAAGAAAGGAAGTGAAGCAAAATATGATTTGTTTTAGGGGTGGCTTCCCGTAGAAGATGCCTATATCAATCCGATAAGTCAATACTGGTTGATACTGTCGGGGCGTGAATTGTAAATAATATTAAATAAGTCGAACCCGTGGGCAGTCCCACGGGGTCGCACTATTTAGACGTAAGACGTCTAAAACGTAGAAAAAACTTTTTCAACAAGTGTTGACAAATGCGGTCTTGCGTGGTATAATATGTTTACAAGGTGAGGCGAGGAAAGCGGCCGACAGTACGGCAAAAGAAGCGTTCAGTACGGGCGTCGATGCTCCCGCTCTCTGTGTGAAGAGTCTGGTTGTGAGTGGCGGACAAGTGCTTGAGAACTCTCCCCAGGTCGCCAGGGGTTGGCAAGGGCGAACAGAAGCGGGCAATCTCGTAAACCCGCACCATTGCACCCAATATTAAAAAGAGGGGTGAACGTTTTTCGGTAGCGAATAACCGACCACTTAGACGTACTACGTCTAAAATAGAAGTTGACAAACTCACATTGATATGTTATAATAAGTATGTAAATAAGGAAAGGGGCAATACATAATGAAAACTTTAATCGACCTTCTCAACTATTATCTCTCTCTCGTCAAGCACGGTGACGACAAGACTCGCGTTGTTTTCTACAACCAAGCTTTTGGCGCTGTGCAGTATCACAGTTTCCTCTATCCGAGTCAACATTCCGAGCTGGAGAAGTTGTGGAACGAAACTTACAAGCCGCAATTTGAGCATTATGTCTATGGAGTGGGCGAGATTTAATCTCGCCCATTCTTTTGATAGGAATTAGACGTAAGACGTCTAAATCCGATATTGACAAAGTAGAAGCGATATGTTATAATGTAGTTACCATAAAGAAAGGGGAACATATCTATGTTAAGAACGGCAGAACAGTACATCAAAGAGGAGTTTGGTATCGAAATGCCAAAAGGCACAATCAACGGCAGTTGGTTTGCAGAGAACAATTTGCCAATGATTGTATCCTGCACCTGCTGCGGTAGCACGATGGCTCTGCCTTCGGCTATGATTGATGAGGATGGCAGAATTTACTGCTCTTCTTGCGCGGGCTAAAAGGGCGAGGGACTTCACATCCCTCTTCCACAATTAGACGTACTACGTCTAAATTAATTGTTTATCAAGAGTTGACAAAATGACATAAGTATGTTATAATTAAGATACAAAAAAGGAAAGGGGTTACATACTATGAGTAACAAGGCAATTTATTTCGATATGGATGGCACTTTGGCAGACCTTTATGGTGTAGAGGGTTGGTTGGAAAAACTGAGGGCATTTGACCCGACGCCCTATCGTGACGCACCTGTCCTGCTCAATATGCAGGCTCTTGCCCACCGCCTGAACAAACTCAAATCTCTCGGCTACACTATCGGCATTATCTCTTGGCTCAGTAAAGAGAGTACGGCTGAATATGATAAGGCTGTAACAGAAGAGAAGCTGGCTTGGCTTGCCAAACATCTCGGCTCGGTCGAGTTTGATGAAATCCACATCATTCCGTATGGCAATCGCAAAAGCCGTTTTGCCAATATCCACAATGGTTACATCTTTGATGACAGCAAAGTTGTGCGCAAAGAGTGGATAAAGAACAATCCCGACGGTTGGGCTTTCTGTGAAAATGATATTACAGAAGTCTTGGAAATGTTAAGTAAAGGTAGACGCGATTAAGTTCGCGTCCCTTTTATTATTTAGACGTACTACGTCTAAAAAATAGTTAAGAAAAGTTCGGAAAGGTATTGACAAATAATGATAAGTATGATATACTATTATTGTCAAGAGGACGAGGGACATTGTGGTGATGGTCGACTTACCCACAATCAATCGAAAAATCTTTGAAATAATTTTTCAAAGTCCCTTGACAAATACTTAAAAATATGGTATAATAAAGATACCAAAACAGGAAAGGAAACAAACACTATGGACATTTCTTTGGGAGCTATCATCACCATTTGCGTGACTATCATTCTCGTTACCCTTATCTGCCGTTATGTAAGACCTCGCAAGGGTTAATCGGCTGAGCGGGCGGGCTGCGGCTCGCCTGCTCTCTACATTTTAGACGTAACACGTCTAAAAATTGTTATATAAGTTTGTGAAAAGGTATTGACAAATCGCAAAAAGTATGATATAATATACTCACAAACATAGAAAAGGAGAAAATACTTATGAAACCCAAGTTTGTATCAGGTCGTAACAATCTCGCAGTTACTATTATGGTGCCTTTCGACTGCCCCAACAACTGTCCCTTCTGTGAAAGTAAAAAGGAATATGCCAAAAATCGCCCCTCTCTCGACAATGTTGTAAATGCTGTAAAGCATATCTTTCGTGATAACAACACACTCGATATTCCCGAAGTGGTAATCACGGGCGGTGAGCCTATGGCAAACATTCTTGCCCTCCGCAAGATAATCAATGTAATTCCTTCTGATAAGGATATTTACATCAACACTACTTGCGTTCGCCACAATTTTGACGAATTTGTGGCTCTCGTCAATAGCGACCCTCAAATTAAAGGCGTGAATATCTCTCGACACTCTACCACCTACGAAGAGGATTGCAAAACTCTTCACGGCATTGTCCCCGATGAATGGCTTTCCAAGTTTGAAAAGTCTGTCCGCATCAATTGTGTTATTAAGGATAGAAAACATTCATTCTTCCGTGGTGTTATCTCTCGTTGGGAAAGAAAAGGTGTTGAACTCTCGTTCCGTGAGGACTTCAATACTATGACCGCAGAAGAACTTCACAACCCTTACTCCCATTCTCTCCCTTATGTCGCAACCGTAAAAGAGTATCTTGGTCATACTCAATGCAAAGTTTGTGATACTACCACTTTCCGCAGTGTACGAGGAATGGTTATCCGTTACCACAAAGGTATCAAAAACACTCTTGTCCCTCTCGGTAATAATAAATACGAAATTAACGATATTGTTGTAAGACAAGACGGACAGGTTTTTGCCGATTGGGATTTCTCCAACAAAACCCTTTTGCCGACTATGTTGCTTCACGATAACACAAAAGAGATTATGCAGAGAAGCAAGGAACGAATGATTGAGATTGCTTCCACTCCATACCACACTTGCGGTGGCGGTTATGGCGGTTGCGGTGGCGGTGTGAGGTACACTCCACGATTTTCTTGTGGCGGTATCGCGTGCGAGAATGGCAATCCTTATCCGTATAGTTGTGGTGGTTACACTGGCGGAAGTTGTGGTTGACGAAAGTCAACCACTTCCCATAATTTAGACGTAGTACGTCTAAAAATATCACTTGACAAACTTAGTCTTTTATGATATAATAAGGTTACAAACAAGAAAGGAGTACATAAGGTTATGTCAAAAGAAAATAAAATAGTAGTCTTTAGAGGGGAAATCTATTATGCAGAACTTTCTCCCGCCGAGGGAAGTGAACAGGGCGGTATGCGTCCCGTTGTTATCCTACAAAATAATGTTGGCAATAAGCACTCTCCCACCACAATCGTTGCCCCACTCACTACTCGCCTCGGAAAACATAAGCTGCCCACCCACGTAGCACTCAATGATGAAAGAAGCGGTTTAACCCACGAGTCGGTCATACTATTGGAACAAGTCCGCACTATTAGCAAATCTCGCCTGCGTGATAAGATAGGCTATGCACCTACCGAAACTATGACCGAAATTAACCAAGCACTTAAAATCAGTTTGGGATTGATTTAATCAATCCCTTCTGTTTTGCTTAGATTTAGACGTACTACGTCTAAAAAGTTAAAAAGAATTTCAGAAAAGGGGTTGACTTTTATATAGGTATGTGGTATACTATTATTGTCAAGAGGAAAGCGTACCAAGCCTAACTTGCAAGGGGTAATAACCGCAGAAAAAAATTAAAAACTTTTTTCAAAAAACCTCTTGACAAACCACAAAAAATGTGGTATAATATAATCACAATAAGGGAAGGAAAACCGACAAAACCAAGAAAGGAAATGAACTTATGAAATACACAGTAGCAGTTAATGAAAAGAAGAGAACCGTAACCGTTGACCTCGGTGGCTACAAGGGCGTTGCCCGTTGCTGTCCTACCGACACTTTCAACCTGACTGTCGGCGTGGAGTTGGCTCTGGAACGAGCAAGGGTGGCAAAGCGTGAAGCCGAAGCACCTAAGGTCAACTCTATGTCCGTAATGGAGTTGGTCAAGGCTCTCGAAAAAGCTCTGCCTAAGGGTCAGATGGTTGTGGTCGGCAACGGCGACAAGATGACCGAGGCTCACAAGGCGTGGTTGCGTTCTCTCATCGGTGGCTGTTCCTGCTCCTGCTGTGAGGACGAGGACGAGGACGATGACGCCTATGATGAGGGCTACGATGACGGCTATGCAGACGGCTATGCCGAAGCCAAGGCGGAGTATGAGGACGAGGACTGCGACGAGGGCGAGGAAATGACCGAAGAAATGGCGGTCGCACTCGCCAAGGCGATTGTCAAGGCACTCGGTATCTAAACCAAGTGGAGAGGGAGAAAATTTCTCCCTCTCCATTTCTTTATCCGTTTTAGACGTAAGACGTCTAAAAACCATCGTGAAAAATTGCAAATAGGTATTGACTTTTATAATATAATATGATATACTATTATTGTCAAGGGGAGAGAAAAGCAAAACGAAAAAATTAAAAAAAGTTTTGAAAAACCTCTTGACAAACATCATAAAGTGTGATATAATAATTACACAACATAAGAAAGGAAATGAATACTATGTCTACCTACCGAAAAGAAAAAAATCTCATCATCATCTCTCTCGATAATGCCACGGGCAATTACACCTTTGATATTGCCACTGGTCTGTTCTATGGCATTAAGGGAAGCCCTGTCAAGACCTGCCCTCGCCGTTCCGAAATCCGTTCTTTGTTCCCCTGCTATCGTAATGACGAGGGAAACAATCTCGGCTATGTTCTCCGTCAGATGTTCGACAACAATGGCAGTACCGCCACCTATGCTGATTATTGCGAGGTTCTGCAAGCCGCTGATAAGGTCGATGCAATCGGTATGCCCTTGCTCTGCCTGCGTAAAGAGCAGTACCGCTATCTCGGTGAAAATATGAAACTTCTCTCCGCTTGGCGAAAAGCCAATCCTAATGAGGAATTTACTTTCCGCTTCTTTAAGGAGTGGGGCGAGTATGAAAAGGCAAAGAAAACCCTCGGCTCTGTGGCTGACCTGCTTACCGCAGAAATGTATTCCCACATCAAAGACCGCAATCCCAATGTTACTATTGAGGAACTCGGTATCTATGCCTACTACCTCGGCAGAGGAAAGTTTTGGGAATATCATCGTGGCGATATTTCTCGTTTGAGCCAATACCTTGAAATGTGCAAGGCTATGGAAAAGACACCGCAGAAAGTCAACAACTTTATGCGTGAGTGGTGGGAAACCAAAGAGGAATACGAACTCCGCAAAACAGAGTTTGACAATCGCAAGATTGCAAACAACTTTGCAAAGCATAGCAAGGCTTGGGAATTTGAATACGGCGATTATACTGTCGTTCTTCCCACTTGTGCAAAGGACATCATTGACGAGGGTTCTAATATGCACCACTGTGTAGGCGGTTATGTTTCCAATGTAATCGAAAATCAGACTTATATCGTGTTTGTTCGCAGAAAGGACACTCCCGATAAGTGTTATATCACTTGTCAGGTTCACACCAACGGCAATATCGGTCAGTATTTTCTCGCTTATGACCGTTATATTCACGAACAGGCAGACATCGAGTTTAAGGAAGCATTTGCGGAGCATTTGCGTAAGGTTTGGGAACTCGGTTAAAAAGAGAGTGCGGTCGCAAGACCGCATTTTCTTTCCACAGACAATTTAGACGTACTACGTCTAAAAATGGTTGAGATTTTTTTCAAAAAGGTATTGACTTTTCTATATAGATATGGTATACTGTTATTGTCGATAAGGAAAGGGCAGACGGACTTGGTACCACCGACCGCCACAAAAATTTTTCAAAAAGTTTTGAAAAACCTATTGACAAACGGCACAAGATGTGCTATAATGTATATGTAATCAAGAGAACGACACTCTTAAAAACGAGAAAGGAAATGACACTATGGCTATGACTGAAAGAGAATTTCTGAACAAGGTACTCGCAATCGAGGGCATCTCCAAGGAACTGTCCGACTACGCTACCGAGGGCATCGCAAAGCTCGATGCTCGCAACGATAAGCGTAAGAACACGCAGACCAAGACGCAGAAAGAGAACGAGGGCGTTATGACCGCTATCGTTGACCACCTCACTGCGAATGGTGCTGATGTGGCTTCCGCAATCGCTACTGCGGTGGGTGTGTCCACGCAGAAAGCCTCCGCCCTCTGCGGTCTGCTCGTCAAGAACGGCACTCTCACTGTGACCGACATCAAGGTTAAGGGCAAGGGTACTGTTAAGCAGTACGCAGTTGCCGAGGTCGAAACGGCAGAGGAAACCTCTGCCGAGGACAGCGAGTAAAACAAGGGAGAGGGGAGAAATCCCCTCTCCATTGCCTTTGCCCTTTTTAGACGTAAGACGTCTAATTTTTCTTTGAAAAAAGTATTGACAAATTAAAAGAAATATGTTATACTATTGTTGTAACAAGAAAGGAGATAAAACTATGAATTGGAACTTATTTTGGCTATTCGTTGTACTTAATGTGGTGAATGTTATTATTCAGACCGTCAAATCTATCGCCACAATCAAATGCGGGAAGGTCGCCGCGGCAGTTATCAATGCGGTTGCCTATGGCTTATACACTGTGGTGCTTGTCTATACAGTGTGCGAGCTTGACCTTTGGCTTAAGGCTACTGTGGTAGCGGTTGCCAACCTTGTCGGTGTATATGTTGTAAAGGTATTGGAAGAAAAGGCTCGTAAGGACAAGCTGTGGAAAGTAGAAGCAACAGTAACTCCCAGCGATGTCGGTAATGTTCAAGCCGAACTTGATAAACTCAATATTTCGCACAACTGTTTCCGCACAAGTGGCGAATATAGAGTGTTTAACATCTTTTGTCCCACTCAAAAAGAGAGTGCACAAGTAAAAACCATTCTCGACAAGTACCACGCAAAATATTTCGTAAGTGAGAGTAAGACACTTTAAGTGTCTTGCTCTTTTTATTATTTAGACGTACTACGTCTAAAAAAATTTTTATCTTTTTTCAAAAAGGTATTGACTTTCAATGTGGTATATGTTATAATACTACTGTACCAAAGGAAAGGAAGGTGCATACAATGGCAAAATCCAAAAAGCAACTCCACGAGGAAATCCGAGCAAAGTTTATGAAAACTGTTGCTGACTTCCTTATGGAGCAGGGCGAAGAAGTCCTACAAACAGGCTCACAGGAAGTCGCTATCCCTTGTGTAGACAGCGAAGGTAATGACGAGTATATGGTCATCACTTTCAAAGTTCCTACGGGTAGCCGAGATGGTGAAGCCTACGATGGCTACTCTATGGCAGAGGAATATGCTATCAAAGTCCGTCAGCAAGCCGAGAAAGCCGAAAAGGCGAAAGCTGAAAAGGCACGCAAGGCTGAAAAGGACAAGGCTATGCGAGAGCAAAAGGCGAAAGCCAAAGCCGAGCGAGAAGCCAAAAAGTAAAGCGAGAGGGAGAGCAATCTCCCTCCCTTTATTATTTAGACGTATTACGTCTAAAAATATCGTGGGGAATTTCAAAAAGACTATTGACAACGATATGGGGATATGGTATAATGTATATAGTCAAGAGGGAACACAAAACCCTTTGAAAAAATTTTTCAAAAAGTTTTCAAAAACCCCTTGACAAACCGCACCACTTGTGCTATAATAATAGTGTCGAGAGGGCAAGGAAGCAAGCCCCTATGACAGAAAGGAATTTTACTTATGAACGAAAAAAAGTTAGACCGTCGCAGAAAGTATTATTTTGTACTTGACTGCGAAACCGCTACCCTGCCTTATGCACATAAGTATCAGGGCGAACAGAGAAAGGCTATCGCCATCAGCAAACCCCTTATCTATGACCTTGGGTGGAAAATCATTGACGCCAACGGCAGAGTGTACCGCAGAAAGACCTACCTTATCTCCGAAATCTTTTCCGTTCCTGCGATTTTCAATACTGCCTACTATGCGAGCAAAAGACCGATATACTTGGAGAAAATTCGCAAGGGCGAAATCTCTGTGGTATCTTGGGAAAAGGCTACCGAGGAAATGATAGCGGACATCGAGGAAACTGTGGCTGTGGGAGCATACAACGCTATGTTTGACTTCAAAAAGGCTATTACCTTCACCGAGGAATATATCAGCCACCTTTACTCCGAGGACTATCAAGAGTGGGAGCGAGAGCAAAACCGAGTATGCGACTTTATCGCTACTCACAGGAGCCGTTCTGGAAACGGACAAATGAACCCCGATGTGTTCGAGTTCCGTGGCAAGACTTATCCTCTGTTTGATATTTGGGGATTGTCCTGCGAAAACCTCATCAACAATGACGAGTACCGACAGTTTTGCAAGGACAATAACCACACTACCGCAAGCGGTCGTTACTATCCTACCAATGCCGAGGTTGTTTACCGCTATCTCACGCAGAACAGTGAGTTCATCGAGGCTCATATGGCGGTCGAGGATGCCGACATTGAGTGCGAAATCTTGACTAAGATTTTCCAAAAGGTCAAACCTAAGAATATGACTATGGGAATTGTGTACTTCCCCTTCCGTATACTTGGTCGAGCCGATATGTAAAAGGGTGGTGGTCGAAAGACCACCATCTTTTTTGCCATCACGATTTAGACGTGTAACGTCTAAATCTTTTTTTATTTAGACGAGTCACGTCTAAATTTCCGAAAAGTCAAATTTTGTCCAGTAGTATCCGTCCACCGACCGGTCGTCCCGTCAAATTTCCAGGCGAGTCAACTTCCGTGTGAGCTGCGATTAGCTACGATCCAGGCAGCTGCGAGCTGCAAATTTTGACAGCAGCTGCATCGGCTGCAAATTTCAAGGAGCTGCGATCCGGCCAGGAGCTGCGCTTTGTCAAGTTTTAATGAGCTGCAAATTTTTATTCACAAAAATTTTACAAAAAATTTTAGAAAAAAATCTTGACTTTTTTTAAAAAATATGATATAATATATATAGAAAAAGAAAAAAATATTATTAAAATTCTTTTATCAAAAAAACTTTGACAAGGAAGGAAATGAAAACTATGAGTAAGAAGGCAACTAATGACGCACTCCGCAATAAGTATGTAGAAAAGTTGATGGAAGTATTGTCCGGGATGGACGAAGATGTGTTGCGCGTGGGTAGTAATGAACTTGCTATTCCCGTTGTTGATGCAGAGGGAGAGGACAGCTACGTCGTGTTCACTGTGAAGGTTCCTACCGGTTCCCGTGATGGTGATGCATACGATGCGTACGGTCTTGCGCAGGAGTACGAGATGAAGACCAAGGAGAAGGCTGAAAAGGCCAAAAAGGCAGCAGAGGAAAAGGCACGTAAGATCGCCCGCGATGAAGCTATGCGTAAGCAGAAGGCTGAAGCTAAAGCGCGTGCTAATACTCAGGCATAACTAATGGAGAGACTTCGGTCTCTCCTTTTTCTTGCGCGCCGGGAAAATTTGATTTTCGTTTAAAACTGTGCAATATATTTATATTTATATTTCCCCTTTTATTATAACATAAATTTATTTATTATTCAAGTTTTTGTCGCAAGCGCAATTACTGTTTCAACGTTCGTTGAATGCGCGAGGTCAACCCTTGTTTGTTACGAAACGACCCGGGCGCTAATAAAAAAGGACCGCTCCACTAGGGAGCGGTTCTCTACTTAAGGATGATTAGGCCTCAGCTACGACCTTGGTATAAGCCTTCTGAGTACCCTTCTTAGGCACCTTCACCTCAGTCACATCAGCGCGACCGTCAGCAACAAGAGCACGAAGCAGTGCGTTTGCCTTCTGTACGGATACACCGATCGCCTCAGCAACAGTGGAAGCGGTCTGAGCCTCAGTGTTGAGCACCTCGTTATAGATCTGATCCATGATAGGTGCGTTCTCTTCAGCCTTCTTGCTAGGCTTGTTCTTGCGAGCCTCATTCACAGCATCCATCTTCTCGATACGAGCAGTGGCCTCGTTCTTGAGCTCTTCGGAGATGTTCTCCATGTTTGCGATTGCAGTAAGGAATTCACGATTAGTCATATTGTACCTCTTTCTCCCACACTATGCAGTGGGCGCATAATTTATTTTTTTTCTTTCTTTATCTTACATATATATTATAGCAGAGCTTTGTAAGAAAAGCAAATTTTGTGTGGCCCACTCCATCGCAGGAGGCACGGCCTATATAACGTATTATACTACATATATATACTGCGTATAACACCGGAAAGAAGATTTATTTCTCTCTCACTTTCTATATATATTATAACATACTTTTGTCTGTTTTGCAAAATTCATATATTATATTTTTATATATTTTAAAATTTGATTTTGTCGGTATGTTGTGGCCAGGTACAAATTACCATTGTCTCTTTTTTTGTATGCTAGCCGCGTGTTCGGAAACCTCTGTCTTAACTTTGTGTCGTTCACATATTATACATAGTAGTATTACTTAGTATATTACTATGTAGATTGTTTTGTGCCCTATTATGTTGGCGGCGGGTGCTGTTTTGTTCCCGTATCCCGTTCCCGTATTACTAAGTGG
>JAZNCH010000030.1:0-53040 GCA_045587445.1 Eubacteriales bacterium
GAACCTTTCAGATACCATCTACGAATTGGTTAAAGGCAAATCCAAAGCTGTTTGCAATACCAGTAGTGAGCTGAAAGAACAGACTACTTTTTCTGGTACAGTAATTATCACTGGGGAAAAAAGCATTTTCGATAATGGCAAGGTTCAAATGGGTATGCTGGCTCGTGTGAGTGAATTCCTCAACGTACCTTGGACAAAGGACGCTGACCATAGCCGTAGAATCTGCGAAAAATTCAATGCTAATCACGGCACAGCGATAATTCCTTTTGTTACTTACGTGTTAGACCTATACGAAAAGCAACCAATGGCATTGAAAGCAATGTTCAAAGAGGAAGTGGAAAATCTTCATAATTTGTTGTCCAATCTGAGTGGCGTGGAAGAACGTATCTTGAACATTTTTTCCACCATCCTAATCTCTGCCGTAATTGCAAACGAAGCGTTGGGACTTTCTCTCAATGTTGCTGAAATTCGTAAGCTTTTGGTTAATAATCACTTAGGTAAACGTCCCGTGCAATCACAGGCACGTCAGCTATATGAACTGGTGGTAGCAAAAATAAACCTCTATCATCAGCATTTTCCTGGCAAAAGTGAGCTCAGTATGAAGAAAGCACCCAGTGCGAAAATCATGGGCACAAAGGTCTTGGAAAACAGCGAGATGGTCGTATGGATTACTTGCAACGTTTTCGAGTGGTTTGTGAAAAATGAATTCCCAAACTATGCTCCGTTGCTCAAAGAACTACATAAGGAAGGTCTCATTAAACGAGATGCTCACCGACACTATAAATTCAAACGTACCATCAACTATGGCAAAGTACCTTGTTATGGCATCGTTATGGAAGATTGGCTCGGTAGAGATGCGTTGCTAAAGGCAGAGTCCCAAAAGAAACGCATCATCAAAAGAGCTAAAAATCTTTTAGAAGATGATGAAGATGAGGAAGTTGCTAAGGAGGTGGAAGCAAATGCAACCAACGTACAAAATCTCCCGCAACAACTTGAAACTGAAATTGCTGAAGAACTCAAAAGTGCCTAATTCTGGCAAGGTAGAGAACATTTACGCAGTGAGACCTGTGGTAATTTCTCTGCTGAAAGAACTAAAGGCAAGCTAACTATCAGATAAAAGTGCCGTCGCGAATTCGTGACGGCACTATTTGCATAAAGAGGTGACAGAAATGGCTAAAAAAGAAAACAACAAATGCGTGGCATACCTACGCTACTCATCTAAAAATCAAGGCAAGTATTCAATCGACTATCAAAAAAGAGATGTTGAAAAATACTGTGCCAATAATGGTTTGGAACTAATTGGCTATTACATCGACAGAGCCTACACTGGTAAGAACGATAAAAGACCAGAATTCAAAATGCTCTTAGATGATGCAAAAGAAAAACCCATTTGGAATACCGTGTTGATGTATGACCTTAGTAGGTTTTCAAGAAGCGTTCCTGATTCTACAGGCTACAAAGCAGACCTTCGTGATATGGGCTTCAAGGTAATAAGCATAACCGAATCTTGCACTGTTGATGACCCTGGTGGTTTGCAGGAACGAATGATTGATATGATGAATGAACACGAAAGCAGGAAAATTGGGGAAAGAGTAAGTTCTACATTCAACAGTAAAGCTTCAAGGGCAAGGCACTGTGGAGGAGTACCACCATTAGGCTATGATGTCATTGAAGAAAAACTAGTAATAAATGAAAGCGAAGCGGTAATCGTTAAAAGCATTTTCGAAATGTACTTGGCTGGTTTCTCTTATCAAAAGATGGCAGACGACCTAAATAGCAAGGGTTGGCTTACCAAAGGCGGTAGACCTTTCACCAAGAATTCATTCCATGATATTCTTCGACAAAAGAAATATGTTGGTACATTTACTTGGAATAGACGTCAGTCTAAGAATAGACGTGGTAAAGGCAATAATCACGCTGAAAAACCTTTGGAAGAACAGGTAATTATCGAAGGTGGATGCCCACAAATAATAGATGATGAAACATTCCAAATGGTGCAAGAAAAACTAGCAGGACGTCAAAATGGTACTGCAGAATCCAAAAGTCGTAGACATTATATGCTCGGTGGACTAAAAATCCTAAAATGCAAAGAATGTGGTAGGCATATGGTTGGTCACACTAGTAAATCTCACGGTTACGAATACATTACTTACCGCTGTCCCAACAAAAATGCACACAAATGCACTAATAAAGATATTTCTGCAGAGAGATTGGAAAAATACGTATCAAAGATTTTGGTGAATAACTACCTCAGTCCTAAAAGAATTTCAGAAGTGAACGACCTTCTGAAAGGAAGCTTAGACAGTGAGGAACGTAAGATAGAGTCCAATAGACTTCAAAGCGTGAATAAACAAATAGCAAACGTAACAAATGCAATCGCCAAAAGAGGAATGTCCTATGCATTGGAAGAAAGACTAGAAGCATTGGAACAAGAAAAGAGAATTTTGGAACGCTCACTCAATGAGAGCAAACTCCAAGTTAGAAAACTAAATGATGCTAACATAAAGAAAATGAGAAGCAAGCTGTATAAGAAACTGGTAACCTCCAACGATTTGGAAGTAAGGAAATTTGTCAAGAAAGCAGTAAAAGAAGTACTTGTTGGAGAAGATGATGTAACCGTAGTACTTGCAAGCTAAGATATATATTATATAAATGATGAAACCCCTAGGGACTAAAAATCCCTAGGGGTTTTTGCTATCTGCAAAAAATTGAAAGGAGAAGAAGCAATGAAAGTAATAGTGCTAAGACCACATCAAAAAGCTTGCATAGAAGAAATCGGTAATGATTTGGCAAGCTACCAAAAACTAGTTGGAGGCTACATAGAGATAATAGCACCATTTTCCGATGGAGTTGTTCTCGTCTGTAATGAGGAAGGGAAGATAAACGGACTACCACTAAATCGAGCAATACGTGATGAAGATGGAAATGTAGTAGACATCATTGCAGGAACAGCATTTCTTTGCGATGGTTCTGGTGAGAAACTAAAAGAGCTAGAAGAACATCAAATGAAAATACTCTTGGCACAATTTCTGTTTCCAGAAGAATTTGCTATGTTGGATGGAGAGATAATGGTATTCCAAAGAGTCTGCTAGAGGGATTTTCTGGGAAATTGCAGACCAAATGCTCCCAATGCAATTTCCGAATAAAACTGCGAAATTGCGAGACAAAGTCACAAACCCTATGCAGGGCAAGGAAAGTGCGGTTTCGCAAAAAGTTTCGCACCAAAATTTTCGAGCGAGAAATCTCAAATGGTTGCGAAAAAAAGAAAACGGCACGGGGAAGGAACACACAAACCCTCCCACTGCTTTCTGTGTTCCTAACAGTACTGCCCCATTTCTGGAGCAGTACCATATCAAAAAACATACAACCAATTCAACTTTCTTCATTATATATAGTAATAACTCTGATGGGGAACTTTGGGGCAAGACAGGTAAGTAACTAAGGGGCAACGAGGAGACAACAAAATGAGATAACACGGCAAACCTCCTTTCTTTGGAAATGTTTTTGAATGATGTAGAAAAACTACGCTCAATAATGATATATATTCGTAGTATAGTTAGAAGCATTTTTGTAATTATGAAAGGTCGAGATATATCACAACGTCTCATTTATACGGAAATGGTTGCAGAATTTGTTGGTGTAAGATAAAATAAAGATAGCAATAGCATCGTGCCTTCTTGTAGAATGATTGGTGGACGATTTAGTTGGATTTGTCTTATGGCTAGTACAGCCTTGGCGAAAGGAAGTTGTACCTCTTGGAAGCTATATTCCAATTTCGTGATAATCAGTAGTTGAGGTTCAGATCCACCACTGTCAGCTTAAACGAACACTTGGGAAGTTTTCAATAACCACTGCTTATGGAGTATTCGTTTTGCATATAGAGATATAACAAATAAACCTGCCTTTAATCAGGCAGGTTTTGTTATATTCTAACGCTATATGTTATAATCTACCATTCCCAAGCAGGAATACTTTTAGGTTGTTAAAATCTAACAAAGGAGCAGTGGCTATGATTAGGATTTTGTTGAGCGCACGACTTGGCGAGCGTAAGCTCTCACAAGCAGACTTATCAAGAATGACTCAAATTAGGCCATCTACTATCAACGATATCTACTGGGAAATGGCTGACAGAATTAAGTTAGAAGATCTTGATAAAATCTGCGAAGCACTCGGTTGTGAATTGTCAGAACTAATCGTACGTGTTGAAAACAGAGAGTGTACGGTTTTGACAAAGACTGGTGCTACTAAAAAGCGAACTGATTAGTCGCTCCTGCCTGGACGGATTATCTGTCCAGGCTTTATTTTTTATATGACTACATTTACGTTTTGGTCAACACATTAAATACTAAGGTAGCTTAAAGAGTGTTGGATATTTGTTTTATAGTAATATTTTTCTTGTCAAAATAGAAAGGTGCGACTATTAGAGCCGCACCAGCTTAAACAGAACCTATTTAGTTTCCTCTTGGTTATCATTTTTTTCAGAGGAAGTTTCAGACTCGTCGTCTGCAAAAACGTCACAAACCGGACTCCACATGAAAACGCTCCTCTCTAAATAAATATGATAAAAATTGCTTCCTAAACATTTTATCATACTTTTCGATAAAATACTACAATTTTTTACCTTCTCTTCTTCCTTTATTTAAATCAGCAACAACTTCAAAAGTATCGTTTCTTGTTTGAGTTTCTTTGTTTACCCATTTCTCGTACAACTCACTTGTGTTTGTATAATACTTTCTAGCAAACTCGCCTCGTGTGTTATGACGAGCAATGAATGGATATAACATTCGGACAAAATCGGTGTATGTTTGATGCAAAGAATCGTAAACTACTTCATCTTCGGCTAAGTTGCTATTGAAATACATAGCAAAATACTCTAATCCGTTACAAACATCTGAAATCATAGTCCACACTTTATACAATAATTGTCTTCTAAAAATTTCACTATGTTTTCTAAGCATTTCCTCGTTGTCGTTGAAGGTATCAAGATATTCCTTGTATCGCAATCGCAAATCACAAATATTTTCTTGATTTATATCACAGAAACATTCTAACAAAACATCTACCGATGCACTGTTAATCATAGACTCTATCTCATTGAATGGTAGGTCTTCGAAATAGTCATCAAATTCTTCCTTGTTAAAACTGCTGATATCTGCTTTTCTGAGTTGTTTTCTAATGGCTTTTTCGACACCAGTCCTTCTAAAAACCATTAACAAAACAGTCATTTTAGGGATTATGTTATTTATATAGAACTCCGTTAATCTAAAGGAATTCCCAAATACCTCTTTCTTATTGCGAGTTTTGTAGTCTTTTGACAACAAACGAGCTTGATATCCAACAAAAATTGCTGAAAGGCAAACAAAAATATTAGCAATAGTTGCGATACAAGTATGCTTGCTTTCCAACCAAGTAAGTGTGATCACAATACAATCCATAATACGATCCATAATACAATCCATCATAAACACCTCCTATCACTAAGTTAATTATACCACATTCCAAAAAAATCTTGTGTCTTTTTATTGATAAAAATTTTGTAATTCATCCCCAATGTTCGTAGTGTAAAAATTCTAGCAAATAAAAAGAGGCTGGGAAACCAGCCTCCTAGTTATTTGCAATTAAACCAATAACACAGATAACAGCTACACCGCAGTAAATATCACGTTGCATTGCAAGTATCAGCTGCTTTCGCTTCTGCTCCTTTGAGTATTCGGTCATGGATTTGTTGACATTCTCTAATGAGATTTTCTGACTCTCGGAGATTTTCTTCAATTCTTGCGATTCTCTCCTTAATGCGGAGACTTCCAGTTTCAATATTTCGTTGAACTTCATCAACTCGGTCAAGTCTGTTTCCAACAACGTCAATTCTTGTTGAGATTGATTGTTGAGCTGAACCAGCGTTGTGAAGTTCTTGTTGTAGCTGTTCCAGTCTTCCGTTGTCATTGTTACTGTTGATGCTGAACATTTCGCACAAGATATGCAAACAAGTGCAAAGGAGACAAGCAATAATGATTTGCAAAAAGTTTTCACGAATGAAAAGAAAGGTTTGTTTAATGATGTTAGCAATGACAATCACCCCCGTGATACCATAAGGCTTTGCCTCGTATTACATCGCCACCGCCTTTTATTTGACCGTCACCGGGCAAATCGGGGAGTTTCCATAGGTCCCAACGTTCACACGTTGTACTCGGGCCGTAGCCGTCCTCTTCGGCTGCTTCACAATGAGTCATCACAACATCAGCAGTAATGGGTAGCTGCAGTTCTGCACAAAGCATAGCAACCACTTTTGCCATTGTGTCTACTTGTAACGGTGTTGGTGGCGCAGTACCGAAATCTACGTTACCGTCAGCATAAGCAACGGCGTCTTTACCACAACAGAGAGCTACTGCAAGAGCGTTTGAGTTACGCATATAGGTATGACATTTGCGCTCTGCAAAATCGTCTGTACTGGCGATTATGCTTCCGTCATCGTCGATTAACAGATGGTAGTCAATGAAAAACTGATGATAATTACCTGCTGTCCAGTGAAGATAAATCTTTGAAATTTTCCCTGTGGCTTTTTCTGCCAAGGTTGTTAATTCTTCAAACGAAATCTTTTTCATGGCTTACCAGCACTTCCTGGCGGTGTATTATACTTTCCGTTGATGTACTTGTTGCCGATGAGACAGGCAAGGCAGGAGACGGCAGCACCGGTAAATTCTGTGTAGCAAGCAAACTCTTTTTCGAGTACCATACTTACTACTGTTGAAATCAACCATACTTGGATAACTTCGCAGCAGAGGACACGAGGCAAACTGTATTTGCCGTTTTCTTTTAAAACTTCCAACATAATATCACTCCTTGTCATTAGGAATATGTGGTAATTTTATAGTTATTTCATAGAGCGCTTTGACTGCTCCGTTTCCACCAAGCGCAGAATAGGCGTTAAACATATCATTAAGATTTTCGAGCTCGTACATAAACAGATAACCACGTTTTTCTGCTTTCATACAAATACGAATAATCTCGGTACGCAAAATACTGCGGAGAGCCTCATCTCTAGCTTTGCTTCTTTTGTTGTGAGAACTGTACAATGAGTAGACAAAAGGAATTATGCCACATTGGATTGTTGCAACAAATAATTGAAGCTTGTGGGCTGTAAAAAATTCTTCCATTTAGCTTTCCCTCCATCAAAAAAGGACAGTCGCATATAGCGATTGTCCTTTTATTTACTGTGCCTTATAAGCACGAATTTTTCTATTAAGCTTCTTTTTAGGTTGTCCGAATTCGTATATTTCAAAAGACCCATATAGCTTTGGAATACTGACAGACAATAATCTAACGGTAATTCTCCGGAAGCGTAGTGCTTCATCACAAAGGCAAGGTGACGTTTCATCTGCAGAGAAGTTGATTTACGAACGTGGATTTTGTTTGGCCATACTCTACGTCCTACAAATTCAACGCCTGCGTTCAATGGAAGAACGGCGGTTTTATCATTAAGCTGCAGTCCAAGATTAACTCTAAGATATTGGTCGACTTCGTGTGCAATGTCCCAAGCCCATTGCTTTGAAGGACAAATAACAATCATATCGTCCATATATCTTGCGTAGTATGGAACTTGAAGAACTCTTTTTATGAAGTGGTCTAGCGGCGTCAATACTACGTTTGCGGTCATTTGGCTGATCAGCGAACCAACCTGCATACCAATACCGGAAATTCTTTCAGCCGTTGTTACATCGGTGCAATTTACAGGCAAGCCAAGCGGTCGGCCATCACAACGTATGGCTTTTTCGAGAAACCACATCATATCAGCATCATTAAGAGGCTTTCCAAGTTCTCTAAGCTGAACATCAACAGGAATTCTGAAAAAGAATTTAGCTATATCCAGTTTAACGACAAACCAATCAGGCTTACGTTGGGCAATTCTCAACCATTCTTGGAGTTTTTGAACAGCTTTGACGGAGCCACGATTAGGTATGCTTCCGTAACTGTATTCATAGAATGATTTTGAGTATATGGGCCAAAGCTGCAGATACGCAGCACAGTTAATCACTCGGTCATTGAACGGCAAGGAGTGAATGAGCCTTACTTTTGGGAAGTACTCATAAAAAGGGCGAGGCTTCCCAGTTTCGTACATCTTCCATTGCAGGCGGTTCATATCGTTAATGATATATTCTTCGAGGTTTGTGCTATAGTCCAGTACTTCCCTGTAGTACCGCTTGTCTCTGCGAGCCAACAAGTAGCCATTATACAAATTATCAAACGTTGCAAAGCGTTCAAAAACGTGCGAATACTTTTCCATAGCTTTTCTCCCGAAGCCTGATTTTGTCACGAGTGCCGTACTCTATGAGCCGGAACACTGGCTTATGCAGTAATAATTTTTCTGCCAGTAAAACTAACAGAGGAAACAAGTCCCTTTATCAACCGTTGTACTGGAATTAACCCGTTAGGTTGAAGACATCTGACGTACGGTAAAGCGGAGCGGAAGCCAATGTTCCTGTTGGCGTTAGAACGACCGTTGTTGCCGTTGAAAGAGGGCAACCCATAAGTAGCGTTGTTCCAATTGCCGCCGGAGTAGAAGCCGCAACAACCTGTTCCCTTATGTTAAGTGGGCTTCTTAATGGCCTTTATCCACCCACCTATCATCTTACCTATTTCTACAATTTTTTCAGACCAAATTTCATATTTCTTTAGAGGAAGAAAACCAAGCTGATGAGACAATCGGATATAGGCACGCAATTTTAACTGAGCAATATCCATATCTTGAAGCGTTGTCTTTTTGTAATACCTTTTTTGAGCTTCGATGCACAATTCTAAGAGCTTGTCCATGGTACGCTTGATGTCAGTTACTAAAGCAAACTTTTCGGACTTTGGGTACTGCGCCAATGCAGGATAAGCGTAATCCATCATATCAAAGATTTTCTGCAATAATTTCAGTTCATCATCAGCCATAAATACCTCCAAATGGTATTTATATTTTACTGGAAAAGTTTTGGGCACGTTGTTTTTTGGGAGAAAATAACGAATTTCGTTAGACCTAAAATTTCTAAAAAAATTTTCGGCTACGCCGAATAAAGAGATATGTCCTCCGCTATCGCAGAGGACACAGTACACAGTTAAGCAGTAGGCAGCTTCACGTAAGCGGAGCGGAAGCCAACGTGCCAGCTGGCGTAAGAACGACCGTAGCTGCCGTGGAAAGAGGGCAACCCACAAGTAGCGTGGCTCCAATCGCCGCCGGAGTAGAAGCTTCTTTCAGCTTCAGCATTATTAAACCAGCAACCATTTGCGCTGAAAAGGTCATTGGTATCATACATTAACATGCCAAGGTTTTGTAATAGCAATTTAGCTTGTTCTCCGATTGTGCTATTGCAAACTACGTTAGCAAAAGTAGTGTAGTGTTCACCTCTTGAAGCATCTGTAATTGTGGTAGAATAAGTCAGCTTATTACTAATGAAGTCCATTTTTACAGAGCCGGAAGTTGTACCGTTACCGTCCGGAGTAATCAGTTCGCCGTCAGAAGCACGGATAGCTTTCCATTCAGTACTGGACACACCTTGAGAGTTCAAGCTGTCTGCTGCATTGTTATTGGCGAGGATTTGGAGTTCGCCATATACAGTGCGAATACCGCCCATCCACTCCCATACGTTACCGCAAAGGTCAGCGATACCGCCCGGTGTTTTGTCGTGATACCACTCTAACGGACCGGTGCCAGTGGCAATACGAGCAATTCTACCGTCTGATTCGTGAGCTGTAGGAATTGCTTTGTAGGAGTTTTCGGTGGAGTGTTTGCCGTAATTGTTGTTGCCTAAAGGCATAAAACCATTTTGTTGACACCAGCGAACGAGCAAGCCCCATTCCATACGTGTCATAAGATGCCAGCCAGCACCTTTGTTTTCGCATACTTGGCAGGCGGTATCGAAGTTGATACTTGTTTTCGGGTCAACTCCACCAACAGAGTAAGCTCGGTTGTTTTGGACGATGTTTGGGAATTTAGAAATATAGATTTCATCTACTTCTTGACCGTTGACAATGAAGCAAGGGTGAACGGCAGTACTTTCACCCATGCCAAGTTGAACATAAGTGAGTTTAGGAATTTTAACCATTAAGGACGGAAAGCCAAGGTCGTCATACAACACTTCATTGCCAGGGCAGACACCTTGTAAAGCTAATGCTGTTAAATCATAATTTGCCATAATGTTTTACCTCCTTATTTCAATGCCCAAAGAGTCATAACAACTTTATCCATATCAAGCGGCAGGGGAGTACGTTCTGCTTCGTTGCCCATACCCATTTCACTGGTGCTGATTTCTTCGGATTCAACTTCTTCGTATTCCGTCGGGGGAATATCAATTTCTGCAACATAAGCCCACGCATCTTCGGTGCCAATGGTTAAGGCACGAGCCTTGTTGTAACAAATGTCGATATGAACAGGCTCGTCCAATTGACGTTTCGCCAAATTCAACATCAAATCATCATCAAAAATAATCTTAGTACCAATTTGTTCATAAGCGATTTTTGCGCCTTCGTTTTTTTCGACAATAATCATTCTTCATAGCCTCCCAGTACGAAATATTTAATGGTTGCTTCGGAAGCACTGCCGGTATAGGCAAGCTTGAAGCCGTTTGTGAGTTTGCCGGCGACTTCGATTTCGCCAACATTACCAACAAAATTAGTAACTTCTGCAACTACGATATAATGAGTGGTTTCTCTTTCGATTTCCAAGCTAACAGTTCTTTGAGAATTATTGAACGGGAATTTGAGACTGTTGGTAAGTCGCACCTCTCCAACTTCAACGTTATCGTGGTCTTTAATCCATTCGTCCAAATCTTCCAAATGCCATGCTTGTTGACGAATTGCATTAAGAAGTAAACGAGCTGTGATTTGAGCGTCGTGTATGCCACTTTCCATATTTTGGAAATGAGCTTGGTCTTGCGGTGTACCTTGCTGCATAACAGTACCGGCAGGGGTAATGGTGTAAGTACCATCATCATTTTTGACAATGTAGAATGTGTTTGCAGGGTCGGTTACGTGGTCCTGCCACTTAGTAACATCGTACATTAACTTTCCTCCTCTCGAATTGTGAAGTCAAACCAAAATAGAATTCCTGTTTGACCGGGTGTGAGTTTAATGTTGCAATCCTGATGTGCCCAAAGTTCATTGTCAGAATTATAAAGCTCCACTCTTGTAACAGTAATAGCGGAGCTTGCAGCATTGATATTTAGTTGAGCTCTTACCGTACCGTTGTTAAGAATTTTTACTTCGGACAAAGTGGTTTTGTAGTAGGTAGAGCCTACACGATAGCGTGCATAATTGACACGTCTTTTGATAAAGTTTCGTAAATCTTTAAAGCCTGCGTT
Organism: Eubacteriales bacterium; assembly: GCA_045587445.1. Lineage (GTDB taxonomy): Bacteria > Bacillota > Clostridia > Oscillospirales > CAG-272 > RGIG1995. The sequence goes on from JAZNCH010000030.1 coordinate 11,337, forward strand.
GTCGAGCATTCGCTTTCCTCCTTTCTGCTACATAAGGTTGCCTGGTAGCGTACCGCAAAAGCGGACACTGTAAGATGTACTTCCAGCTTCTAAATTAGCCTCAAGGTCACCGCCAAGAATATCACCCAAGCTTGCACGAGCAGGGAATGTACCTGCTACTATTTCGTCAGTATGAGGATTGCGGTAAACGATGCCTTGATTATCCGTTTCAATGACAATATCAAGATTGTCAATTTTGCCAAGCTTCGCCCTATACGGATAAACACCGCAGACACGAGTCCAATAAGCAACCCAGCCTGCATTGGTGCCGATGATAATGTCGTGCGGAACGTGGTAATAGATACCGTCCAAGTGGCTTCGGTAAGACTTATACATATCAATCAGTAAAAATACTTCTTGCAAAGTCAATGGCGGTGCTGGGTCTGTTGCCTTCATAACTACTCTGAAATGATACGGTTCAGCTTCATAATTAAACCATTCTTCAACGATTGCGTCATTGTACATGGTTTTTACAACTTCCTCGACTGCAGCAACAGTGCCTTTTTTACGATGGCGCTCAATGGCTGTCTTCACCAAAGTTCTTTTGGTTTCCACAGGGAAATTGTCACGATAGAAATCTACGTGATACTGCCAAGCCAATTCGTCAATCAATGCTTCGCTTAGATTGTCAATGTTTGGCAGTAGCAGCAGGCCAAAAGTGTCCTCGTAATTCCGAATAAGTAAATCTTGAACGGAATCGCAGACATTCTGGACTGCTTTGTCAGAAGCAATGCTACTTGGCAACAAGGTTTTAAGCAAAGTATCCTTGAGCTCACGCACTTTCAACGCCTCCATATTCAACAGTTACAGAGTTTTCGACAGCAACCTGCGTAGCATCAAGCTGTGAGTATGCGGGAGAACGTACTTCAACACGCTTGGCTCCGGCAACAAGTATTCTGCGTATCAGTTCGCTTGGGTTGACATCTCTGCCAATCTTGCTTTTTTCCCATAAAGCAAAATCGGTAACAGCAGTTTCTACCTTTGCACGAATGGCAGATTCTTGTGATTCGCTATCTTCGTCAATGTAATAAGTAATGTCGATGTCGTAATTAACAATATCCGGAGTTTGAACGGAAACGAGGTCGGTCAAAGGTCGTACATTTTTGTCGCTAAGCACTTCCTCAACAGCTCGCAACATTTCCTCTCCGGGAATTACGCCACCTTCCAAAAGTACCCTAACGTCGACCTCGCCAGGATTGGGAGAGCTCACAGCAACATCGGATATTGTCGCAGATGCTCTTTTTGCGAAGTATTCATAGGCACCGATGGGACCAGCAACAGAGAAACTCTCAGGCGCTATGTGTATAGCTTCTCGGTAGCTTTCGTCAGCTTCGACGTCAGCACCGCCTTCGGATTTTGTGATGTTGGTTACATCGGCTACATAAGCAACTGGGTCAACCAAAGTTTTGATTTGGCCTGCGACAAAATCGTTTCCGTCAATTCCAGTAACGGTACAGGTTGCAGTTCCTTCTGCATAGGATTGACCAGCTGAGATAATCATTGTTTCGTCAAGAGCGAAATAAATCTTGCCATCAGCAGTAAAGCGAGTACCTTCAGGAATAATCACATTGGTCGCCATAATGCTTGATAGAGTTATTCTCATAGTGGTGGTTGCTGGCTTGGCAGCTATACGCTTAACCCCTAAAAGCGCACCAAGATGATCCAGCTTGCTTCCTTCTGCATAACGCAAAAGATTTTGTTTGCCAGTTTCGTTGATGCAGTTCATCAGCAGAATAATGATGTTGGCGAATGTAAGCAGAAGCAGTCTTACGGGGTCGCCCTTTGCTAAGGTCCTGCCAGTGATGTTTTCGTATGAAGCAATAACTGCAGATTCTACCTTTTCAGCATCAGCATCAACAAAAACAACTTCCGGCAAATTGTTAAGGCTCATCAATTCTCACCTGCACTTTCGCTTCTAATTTGCCATCAATGTTGGCACTCCAATAGATGTTGGTAACCGTAGCTCTTGGCTCGTATTTTGCAATAGCCATCACAATTTCAGAAGCCATCTTGGCTTTTGCGGTTTCTGTGGGAGTGTCAACGAATGAAGCATCAATACCGAATTCTCTGTCGAGTGGAACGCTATATTTAATCGTTGACAGAATATAGCGTATGTTTTGCAGAATTTCTTCTGCTTCCGTTGCAGGGTTAAAATCAATTGGAGCCGTATTTTTTACGCTGATTTCGTAATTCATAGAGTGGCCCTCCCTGCGTATTCGCTGATTGTAACATCTACATCAACGGAATAAAGATTTCCTCCTGCCCAATGCTTAACTGACTCATTGATTCTTGTTAGTACCCACAAGCCTACATTGTTGGCATAAGGAGCTTTGAGAATTTGTGTTTTTATGGCTTCCCCGATTACCTTAGAGCCTAAGACCAAAGGAACTGCTTGGCCGGTATCTCTCATTTTACGCAGTTGCTTGAGTAGTGTTTCTGGCTCAATGCCGTGGTCACGTCTTAAGCTGATACGGAAAGAAATTTCTTCTAAGTCGGGGCCAAGGAATTCAAGTATGGGTTTATTATTAACGATTTCGTGTTTTGCCCAACGTCCTTCGCCTTGGCGCTGGTAATCATCAAAGGTAACGAGGTAGTCACGAGATGTAACGAAAGGGATTTCCCCCAAATAACCTACAATCATAAACTAACCTCCAATAAAAACATTATCACTGCCAACGGCAACGCTGCCGCCACAGCTGACGGGGTCCCCAATTCGTCCAGCCGCCCTGCCGTTAATAAAAACACTACTGCTTCCACTTGCGATGACTCCTGAATGCGGAGCGTGGACAACACAGCCGTGGGGAACGTAACTATCATTAACACGTCCGTTGCCTTTGCCATTGGTAAAGACGTTTGGACTGGCAGAGTTTAAGGCGGTGCCAGGACAAGCATCGTGACCAGTATCGTTGTCTCCTAATCTTGTAGCTGCTGGCATTTGGTTTCCTCCTTAGTTCAAATCAATTCTTTCGCCGGTAAGAATAAGATTGTTAGTAGCATGTATTTCAATATTTCCTTTCCCATCAAATCTGATATAAGAGCCGTCCGGCACTTTAATGCATCTTACATTGGGATTTGTTTCTTCGGGTGGATTTGTTTCTGAATAAAAAGCACCCAGTACGAAACCGTCTTTAAGACCGTTTCCAGAGGGGTTGGGAAGAAAGACACATAGTACTTGGGTACCTACTTCTGGCACCCAATAAGCAAGCGTTCCGTTGCTCCCAATGGTAATTATAGGTAGTTCGTAGCTAACGAGCCCTTTTCCGTCTAAGTCGTCCTTATCCGGGAAAGTTACTCTTGCGGAGCAGGTTGCACCATTGACTGAGGAAACAAGACCAACACGGAAAATGTTTTTGATTTGTTTAATATCCATCAAGACATCTCCTTAATTCGACTCTTGTAGTATAGCCGTTACCAATACTGTGAATAGCTTTGGTAATGATGTACTTACCGTCATAAACACCAAATCCAACAATGTTAACCGTTCTCGAAGCAACCAAAGAGAAATTTCCTGCACAGGTGATGCTTCCCGTCCATTCCTCTTTATTGCATTCACGCAAACGCTTCTTGGCGAGGCGTTCAGCATCAGCTATATTTTCAACTTGTTCTCTAATCTCCAAGGTTTTACCGATGGTTTTATTGGGAGCATTAAAGGTTGTTTCGATAATAGCTTTCTTGCTGCTTTTTTGAAATTTGACGTGGCAGGATTTATATATATCCCTAACCTTATTAGTGAAAGAATAGCCTAAAATGTTACTAATGCAGGAGTTGCCGAAAGCATGCGTTGTTCCCGGCTTAACAAGAGTAATAGTAGGCTCTGCCTGTTCATAAACCGATTCATCAAATATGACAAATTTCTTCTCGAAGATTTTTACAGCCAAGCCTTGGTCGCTGCATAATTGCAGCAGGAAGGATAAGTCAGATTGTTCCGTTTGCTCTGCTCTTTCGATGGTGGGATTCGCTTCTGCGTCGTAAACTAACTCCATTTCGGCTTTAGAAGCAATATCGTTAGCTATGGTTTTTAGTTCTGCCTTTTCCCAGCTTCGAGTTCTTTCGATACCACGCAATTTATTATTGTCTGGAATTGATGTTGAACAAATCTGAACTTCTGACGGATATCCACTACTGGATATTTCATCAATTTCAAACGAGCCCAAGTTCAATGATTTTTCGGAAGAAATATTCCAATTATCACCAATGAGGATAGCGTTAATGGTAGCTCCTTTTTCCGGAAACCAAGAACCTTGCCAACGGGCATCTTTATCTTCGAGGGTTATGCTTAGGTCATCAGCTGATCCGGAAAGGTTGTCTGTGAATTCTAAGCTTTTGAGAGAATAACCAATGTCAGCACTAATATCGGTACCGTTGTATTTAACGATGGCAGATATTCTGCGAGTATTCATATTATCGCCTCCAAGGTGGCAATTCTGTTGGAGTTGGGGCGGTATATTCTGGAACATTGAGAGTTATTCCCGCAGGGAAAACAACATAAGCTGTATATTGAGGGTTTGCATCTAAAAGCACATTCAAAGCCTGTTCGGTACCATACAGTTTATGGGCGATACTATCCCACATGTCGCCTTGAATAGTGGTATATGTATTAGCCATAACTTAACCTCCTTTGTCTGTGTGATAGTTTTATGAGCATTTCTTCCAATTTGTCCAATGTCAAGTCCATGGCACGATTTACGTCTTCACGGTTTGCGTTGCCTTGAATGGTAATTGTAGGATTGAAAGTAACGTGAATAGCACTACCGTTGTTCACACCGAGTAATTCACCGGTCTTTGACCAAAGGTTTTTGGCACGTTGACTACCATCGATAGGGATTGCAGCTTCCGGAGAATTTTCGGCAAAACTGGTTACGAAAGCACCTTTGCCATAAATTCCTCCTTTGGCGTTGCTGGCAATAGATGTTGTGGGTACTGTAGTGTTGCCAAAGATAGGCTTGTTAAGAATGTTGGTAACACTTTCCCATTTCTCTTTTACCCAATTTGGCAAAGCACCAAGCATATTCTTAACTCCGTCAACAAATTGTCCCATAGCTTTTTCTGGATTATCCCAAAGGGTTATAAACCAGTTTTTGATAGGTTCCCAATTGTCCCAAATGTAGTAACCAGCAGTAACGGCCGCAATACCGAGTGCTACGAATGGATGAGCTGCCATAACTGCAAAAAGCTTCACGAAACCAGCCTTAAACATAGCAAGTCCGTCCGTTGCGAGTTTGGTTGCAGTATTCCAAGCAAAGGTAGCAGCTGTAACTGAATTTGTTACAAGAAAGTTTTTGAACATAATCGCATTTTGGCTATGCAAAAGTAATTTTAAAGCCAAATTCGCAGCTTTTACACCGTTGGCCATTACATTATACATATGCCATGCTCCAGTTACGCTAATAATTATCCCTGCTAAACGGGTTGAATGCATAATTAACTCTGGATGCTCACTCGCAAATTCTCCTATTGCCGTAGCTGCATCGCCAATTACTTCAATAGCTGGTACCAACACAGGCAAGAAGCCTTGACCAATAGCAATTTGAGCAGCATTTAATTTATTATTCATAAGCTGAATACTATTCTCGGTAGTTTTTGAACGTGCGGAGAATTCCGCTTCCATACTGCCTGCATATTTTGTTTTATCAGCTACCTTGTTAAAGTTTTCTTGCAAGCCTTCAAGGTTAGAGAGTAGAGGAGCGATAGCACTAATGGATTCTTTGCCGAAAAGCTTAGCTAGTGTGGTTGCTTGTTCTACTTTATCTAAATCTTTTAAGGCACTAAGAACTTCAATGATTGCGCCTTTGGCATCTTTTTGCATTTTTACTGCAACAGCCTCTGCATCAAGACCTAAAGCCGCAAATGCTTCAGATTGAGATTTTGTAGCTCCTGTGCCTGCGGTCATTGTAAGAATTAAGTTCTTGATACCGGTAGCGGCAACTTCTGATTGAATACCAGAACCGACCAAACTTGCACCCATAGCTGCGATTTCACCACTTGAAACACCGCCTACTTCGCCTAAAGGACCAATACGTGTTACCACATCTGATATCAATGGAGCTGATGCGGCAGTAGTGTTACCAAGATAGTTGATTTTGTCAGCTAAAGAAACAACATCAGCTTGGTTCATTTTAAAAGCTGTTCGCCATTTCGCCATCATATCGCCTGCTTGGTCTGCTGAAATATCAAAAGCAACGCCCATTTTAGCTGCACTGCTTGCAAAGTTGGTCAATTCTTCTCTAGCAATACCTGATTGACCGCCTGCGGCAACAATCTTGCTAAGTCCTTTATCAGTCATAGGAATTATGCGTGTTAAACGTAGAATATCTCGCTCCATTTCTTTAAATTGTTGCGGAGAATCAAAGTCAACTACTTTTTTTACATCTGCCATTGCTGATTCGAACTGTATCGCTAATTGTGCTGGAGATAAAATACTTGCAATAATATTTTTAGTGCCATAGTAAAATGCGGTTGCGTCGACAAAAGATTTTTGGAAGTTTTCAGTAATGCTTTGCTTAGCATTACGGGAATAGAGAGTAAGTTGTTTTTGAGCATTTTGCAAAGATTTTTGACTGATGATGCCTTTTTGAGAAGCTTGATAAACCTCTTGTTGTATTCGTCCGTACTCTTTAATTCCATCGCTTAGTGCATTTATGCGTTCGGTAGCATCTGCAAATGATGTTCGAAAGTTAGAGTTTATGCTTGCTGCGATAGCAAACACAAATGCATGAGAATTTTTTCCCATTAAATACCTCCTTTCCTTTGCAATTGATTAAATCTTGTGGTATAGTGAAACAAAAGGGAGGATTTGTCATGTTGAAAGCATTAGTATTTCAAAATCCAATAATTTTGATTGCTCTTTTTATTGCATCGACACTTACTGTAAGCAGTAATCCGATACTTTCTGCAAAGCTTTTATTTGCAATGTTTGGGTATCTTTTTGTGATGCTTTCTGCTGATAATTCCTTTGGCGAGAACGTAGGTATGTGCTTTGCAGCATTTATTTTACTTATGTATGTTGTTGCTTGAATGAAAGAATTTGTACAATCCAATCATTTAACTCAACAACTGGCAACTTAATAAAAAATTCGATAGAAGTATAAGTCGTCATGGCACAAGCTATGGCGACTTTTTTAATGCCCTGGCTTACTTCTTCCTCGTTGTTTCCAAGGCCTAATTGAATAAAAAATTTTTCACCGTAGTAATTACTGCAATCATATCCGGTGCAGGCAAAGCAAGAATATCGTCATACTTGATGCCAGAAGCTTTAGAAGCCAGCAATGCTTGATATCTCATAGAAAATGCTAAATCTGGAGTTGCGTCTCCCATTAAACGACTTTTGCTTTCAGCTTCAATTAAAGCGTAACCAGTCAGTTCAGAAAAATCTAAATGGATTTCTTTAACTTCTTTGTTGTCAATGGTAATAGAATTTCTAAGAGTTACAGTTTCCATATTTTACTCCTTTCAAAAAGAACGCCCGTCTGCGAATAGCATTATGACGGGCGTTTAATTTTTTACAGACCGAGTGCTTCTCTTACTTCGGAGAGGTAATCGGTGCCATCGATTTTGCAGATGTAATTGTATTTGTCCAATTCCAAAACATCAGAGCCATCAACGGTAACTTTGATGTAATCTACTTCAAGAGTAGTAGTAGTACCGGTTGCAATGCCTACGTCAAATTTGCCAAGCTCGAGATTTTTGGGAACGCCACGAACTACAACTTTGACAGGAAGAACAACAAAGTTACCGCTTTCGCTGTCTTTTACTTGAACTGCTCCACGCAAATCAAGAGTACGACCTTTCGGCGCAGCGAGTTTCAAATTGTTTTTGTAAACAGAGCGCCAAGTAAGTTGAGTTTCGATGCTGGAATAGTGGCCAAGAACAGGAGAGTCAATTTCACCAGCTAAGCCTGCGCCTTTAATGGTTTCGGTCATAGCTTGCAGGCTAGGCAGGGTAATATCTGCCACGCCGAGCAAATCGTCGCCGTTTTCGTAAGCACGAAAGTTGATTAACTTTTCAGGAATATTCATACGTTAGTCTCCTTTCTTAGCTAAACAGTGTATTGAAGTACTGGGGATCGTACTCAATAATGTTTTCGATTTCACGAGCCGGAGTAGGCGGTGTGAAATAGGTGTGGAAAGTAATAATACCGTCCAACAGATTGGTAACAGGATTTTCGGTGTCTTGGAACTCAACACGAGCACCGAGCAGAGCACCACGAGCAACCAAGCCGTTCAAACGGATATTTTCGCTGTCAATAATTGTTTGAATGAGGCGTTTGGTAATCGGTTTGTCTACTTTAGCCCAATAGGTGAGAATGAAAGTTTGAGCATGCCAATTAAACATTCTGCGAATGCTGATGAAAGCATCTTTCGCATCGGTGTTGGACGGATAGCAACCAGTACGGTTACCCCAAAGTTTCCAACCACCTACAAAATTCAATGCAGTGACAATACCTTGACCGTTGAGGTAATTGGCTTCATCGGGACCGAGGATTACTTCGGTACCGTCAGCCAAGCACAAACCGTTGATTTGGATAGCTTTGTTAGACGGACTTTCATACGGAATATCATCGTTCGCACTATCAGTTTGTGCGATAGCGCCAAGAGCGTGGGTAGACATATAGTAGATGCTGTCGCCGAGCTTAGCCATGGGCCAGCAAACTACTTGATTTTCGCCAGTGTAGGAGTTGTTGTTCTTCCACGCAGATACGTCAGAGTATTTCTTAACGGTATCGGTGGGAACGTCAGTCAAAACGATAGCCTTGAAGTGGGAGTTGATGTTGCCAGCTTTGGATTTCATTACCGCAGCTACCTCAGGAATTTGAGACCAGCCAGTTGCAAGTACGATGCCAGGCACCATACCGAACAGCGGGAACACTTGATTCAAAGTTTCAAGTCCAGAGCAAGCACCGGTGCTAACATCGATACCGCCAATAATGTCGTCTTTGTCAACGAGGGTAGCATCTACTTTGTCATAGCTCAAAGTCAGAGAAGTTGCGGAAGCGCCAGCTCCGTCGTCCAAAAGGGAAATGAGGAGTTCTTCATCATTGTTGTAAGCTGCAATGTAATCAACATCTTTGACTAAGGTGTTGCCACCTTCCACTTCATCAAGCTTAACCACGAGGGTATTCAGCAGGACAGGGGCATTGACGGTTGCAACTTTGCTAGTAACTGCAACGGATTCACTTTCAACGGTGGTTTTGTGAACAGCAGGGTCAAGCACGTTCACAAATACAATCGGAGCACGATTGTAAAGAGCGAATTGGGCATACATCACTTCGCAAATGGTGTATTTATCCCAATCAGCAGAATAGCCTAAAGCCGCAACTGCTTCTGCATAAGAATAACAGAGGACAGGGCGGTTAGCTTCAGCAGGGTCAGAAGCTAAGTGGATAGGGGCAGTGCCGAAAACCACAGGCAAGCCTGCGGCGGTGTTTACCGCAGGAACGATGCTGGTAGGTACTTCGGAACAATAAACGCCATGTTTATATGCCATATTTTTTATACCTCCTTGGCTTTTTTATAAAGAGTGTTATAAATAGTGCCTTTTTCTTTTGTCTCCGCTATTGCGGAGTTCATTTCAGAGATAGGAACAAAGAGCTGCTTCATCCAAGGTTTGGAGCTCAGCAGTTCTTGTATGTGGATAGGGTACCCACCAATGAATACGGTAGCGTGAATAAGTCGGCCCTCGCTAAGCGAAGGCCCAATATACACAAGCTTATTTTTCGTATTCACCGTAGGTTGTTTTTGTTTCTTGGAAGTCATCGTAATTTATCCCTTCTTCAACAGGTTGACCAATGGTGTAATACACTTCAAGTTTCCCAAGCCATTGAGGGTAAGGAGGCTCATCGGCAAGTGTGCCCTTGATAGGACGTACTAATCGGTGTTTCATTCCAATAAAACGATGCTTCAGCAAAGCTTGTCTGACGTGCTCCATAATATTAAAAATGGAGCGCCAACCATCAATTTTGTCTGCATCGTAAATTGAGAAACCAATCTCGACCTTGGCTGTGCTAAGTTCGTTTGGATCGTCTTTGTCTTCTGTTTCCAGCACCAATACATACACATAAGAATTTTTTTCTTTGGGATTATCTCGTACTGGTGGCCAGCCGGGATAAACATTGACTGGCAGCTTTCCTGAGGTTTGTTCAGTGGTATAATCTTTTAAAACCTCTCTCAAGAAGTCTGCTAGTTTATCCATTAAGCCTATAGGTGTCATTTTTTAACCTCCGCAAATTGTCTTTGGATTTCATGCAAAAAGCGTTTGTTAAGGAAGCGCTCACTCTCAGGAGTGAATGTGCTTAACACGTCCTTGCTACCGAACATTTGTGGAACAGACGGGCCATAGGGTATTTTGATGGGATAGGCTGTTTTTGTATAGCGGTGCATTGGCCCTGCGTAACCGCTTCGAGAAGATTTCTGAATAAACAATCCAGGAACGGTCGCTGTTACGCCACGTACTTTAATTTGGACTCGCATTGGTCTCTTTCTTCTTTTAGGCTTATTGCCAGCCTTGTAAAGCTTTATCACTCCCATAGGGTTTGGCAACAGACGAAAATGAGTGAGATTCAAAGGAGAGCCACTAGCACGAAGTGTACCAATTAACTTGTCTAGAGTAGGGCCTTTGGCAACAATGGTTCCCTTGATGGAAGCGGCACGAGCAGTATATGTTTGTCGAATGTGCTTAGATACTTTGCTTCGCATAGACGAAACTGTTCGTCCTATTGCGTTGGATGCTGCCTTTCTGACTTTCACAGGACTAATGGCAAGGAGTTTTTTAGCAGTATTTATACTGTTATCGTCTAAAGAAATCTTTATCATCGTTCATTGGAAATCAGTTTTATGGTCAGCATTCCCATATCGTCAGCAACGGACTCAACAAGATATAGCTGATCGTCCACATTAAAAGTTTGTCCATACACAGGTGTTTCAGGCAAATCTTCCTTGCGACAATTGATAAGAATTGTGCTTCCATACAAATCAGGAGAATATTCTTCGCTACGAATCGACAGAGATTGTTCAACTGAAATATCCTGCAAAATAGCTTTGCATTCCGTACCATTCAAATTATGAATATCGGCAAATTCATCAAGGTTAAGGAATACATTGGCGTTGTCCGCTGCTACCATTTCTTTAAAGCCCATTATTCAGGGGCCTCGGCTTCAAGGGGAGGAAAATCTGCGGGCGGTTCTTCAGTAATGTCTTTGGCATTAACTTGCACTTCTACTTGAACAACTAAGTCAATGATTTCAGCTTTTTTCAATGTTTTAACGTCAATCCCCATATCGGTTGCAAGGCGTTTCAAATCTTCAAGATTCATTGTTTCAAGCTGTGTACGGTCGAGATGGGTTGTAATAATTTCATCTTCTTCTTTTTCGTTATCAGCATTGAGTTTATCGTTATCAGTAAACACGTTAACGTATTCAGCCACTTCAAGGTCTACGAGGCGTTGAGCTTCTTCGTCTTGAAGCTCAACGGTGCCTCCAAGGCTAACAGGCTTAACACGTCCGTTCACTTTGTGTCCGTAAGTACCTTTGATGATTTTAACCTCTTTCATAATTTACCTCCTTGTTACACTACTACGTTAGATGCAACGATGTACGGGCAGTAGTTTTTCGGAGCTGCCAACGGACGAGCTGCAAGACGGAGTTTGCGCATGTCATTCGGTTGGTCAAGAACGAATTTGGGAACACGAGGTGCTGCGTGGGAAGAGAAGTCATCAGAGCCATAATCAATTTGGGTGATTTGGCCATACATCATATGACCGCAAGCAGGAGCGGTAACCATAGCAGAGGTTTCAGGGAAATATTTTTGTTCGGTGCCGTTGTCGTCAACGTAAGTGTGGTCAGCGCAAATAACATTCAGCTTGAAGCCACCGAAGTTAATGATGCCCATAAACACAACACCTTCATATTGGCTCAGTTCTTGTTCGATTTGGCCAGTGATGATGCCGCTATTCTTGTTGAGCAATGCTTGTGCTTTTTCGTCTTCGAGGATTGCATCTGCAACAGCAGAACCTACTACCAAGTCAACAGCTTTCAAGCCACGCTTGGAGAGCATACGGCACATTGCTTTAACATCTGCGAAGAAGTCGCCACCTTGTGCGTTCCAAGCAGTGGAAACGGTGTAGGTGTGTTCAGAAGCTTGGTCGAAGAATTTAACATATTTGCTATCGCCAGCGGTGTTAGCGTCAATGTATTCTTGCATAGTACAAGCGTTATTCAACATAGTTTGAACTGCCATCCATTCTTCACGACGACAGATGCGAGCGTCCATTTCAGCCAAGTCTCTCAATTGGAGTTTAGCTGCACGTTCAGCAGGAGTAGCACCAGGATAAAGAGCTTCGCCGAAACCACGTTTCTTCAGGTCGTCCAAGGTCAACGGACGGGACGGTGCAATGAATGCAGGTTGATATTCGCTGATGGTGTAGCCTTCTCTATCCATCGGAATATCACCAGCACGAGGAGAAACAAAAGCTGCCATTTTACGGTCGCCTTTTTTGTATTCGGTCAATACTTTGTCTGCTGCAAAAATGTCTTCAGCAGTGGTGGGGAAGTAGCGGTCACGGAAGAAAGAGGGAACAGGAGCGATTTCTTCAGCAATCGCCATCAAAATATAAGTGTCAAAGAAATTGAGATTAGCCATAATAATTTTTCCTCCTTGTTACTCTTCTTAGTTAGCTGCCTTGAAGAAGATGCCACGAGAACGGAGAGCATCTTTATCAGCATCGGTAATGGTGTAGTTGTCTGCCACGATTACTTTGTTGGGGTCGAAACAACCGGCAAAATATACGCAGGCATTTACATCAGAAGTGCCAACAACGGTATCGTCGCAAAGAATGCAGTCAGCAGTCAGAGTTTCGTTTTCACCAGCAACGGTGCCAAGAACAACAAGTTTGCCAGAGCCACCAGCGCCAGAGCTTCTTGCCAAGATAGTGCCACGCTTCAAGGTGGTTTCAGACGCAAGCGCCTTAATAACTCCGCCATTAACAACAACAGCAGGGTTAATATCAGTAACCAATTCGTCAAATTGAAATTCACCAATTTTTTGGCCGATAGTAGTAGTCATGATTATTCTTCCTCCTTAGCATTTTTACCGAGAGCGGTAGCAACAGCTACACGAGCTTCTTGGTATTTTTCTTCCTGGGTTTTCGGTTCTGCTTTTTCCTCCGGCGCAGGGGTTGCAGTCACTTGCTCTGTACCGCTAACTTGATTGTCTGCAGTAACATTTTTCATGAATACGGTGCCTTGTTTTGCAGCTTCTACAGCCGCACGATAAGTGAGCTCTTGTGCGCTACAAGGGTTTTCACCGTATTTAGCGTCTGCTACCAAATCGCTGGAGAACAGGTTTGCTACCACGTCAATTTCTTGCAAGCGTGCACGTTCAGCTTGCACAGCGGTAGTTGCAGCAGCAGTCTCAATTTGGGTCACCAAATCAGGATATTCACTGCGCAATTCTTCAATGTTGTTTGCCATGGGTTTTCCTCCTTGTTTTTCGTTGGTATCTTCTTCCAACGTATTAGTATGTTCAACCGGAGCTTGTGCTTCGGGTGCAACCGTAGTGATATTGTCCGCAAGCGGTTTGTTGAGATTGATTTTTCTGCCTCGAACAAAAATGGTTTTGCGGTCAGCGCTCGCAGCAATAGTCAGTGCATCTTCTTCATCAATGATTTCATCAACAAAGCCTTTTTCTTTGGCTTCTTTGCCAGTCATATAGGTTGTATCAGCCATCATATGTTTAATTACCGTTTCGCCTAATTTGGTCTTGCGTTGGTAAATGCTTGCTTGAGCCTTGTCGATGGCGTCAAATCCGTCAGCGGTATTGCGTAATTCGTCTGCATTGTAAGCTCCCCAAATGTAAGACCAACACTTGTGGACCATAATCAAGCTGGACGGATTGGCTTTTACTGTGTCGCAAGCGCACATGATTAAAGAACCACCGCTCATAGCCACACCGTCCACGATGCAGGTCAGACTTGCTCCTTTAGCGACAAGTTCACGCAGGCGGTTGTGAATGAGAATGGACACACCAGCATCACCGCCACAAGAGTTCATACGGATAGTAATGTCCTTACAATTTTCGATTTGCTTCAAATCGTTAAGGAACTCATCTTGTACGATGTAACAGCCGGGAATAGGCTCGTCAGTCCACCAATCGCGAGGCTGAGTCTCAACGATGTCGCCATACATAATAATTTCAGCTTTGTTCTTATCAACGGTAGCCATTGAATAGAAGTTACGCTGAATGTTTACACAGGGTTTAGATTTCATCAATATTACCTCCCGTTACGCTTTCTGCTTTTGGAAGCATTTGGTTTTCTCGTGCGAGCTGAATTGCGTTGGTTTCGTAATCGCCACCACCCATTTCACGAGTGACTTGTTCACGAGTCTTGAAGCCTTCTTCAACCATCATCTTTGCAGCTGTTACTTCTTTGGTTGGGTCAAGCTGAGCTTGAACAGGACCTATCCATCGAGCTCCACACCAAGCCGCCTTGATTGCTGGGTCATTGAAAAAGCCTGGCGCTTTAATTCGCCCAATGGCAACTGCTTCAGCAAGCCACAGCTCGTAAACAGGCTGACAAAAATCATCAATAAACCAAGCACGACGCATCTTGAAAGCTTCCCAAGCCTCAGACAACGCAGCTCTTGAAGCAGAATAGCTTTTGTTGAATTCCTTAACGAGAACATCATGGGGCAGGTCCAACGCTGAGCCAATCAATCTACACAAGGTAGATACAAATGCATCGAAGCCTGCGGTTGGGATATTCGGATTACCGAAGATTACCTTTTCGCCTTCTCCAAGAACATTGACGGTGCCTGGCCCGAGCTCGTATTCGTTAGGATTTTTAGAAATATTGTCCGTTTGCGGATTTTCGCTTGGAACACCGGCAATGTTACCGCTACCTACTTCGTTGAGAGGATTTTCAGATGTGCCTGCCGTTGTTTCAATCCACGCAGTGAAGAAGGATTGTACAAGTGCCGCCATAAGTTCACTTTCGGTATATCTGCGTAATTGAAGTATGTTTTCAATTACAGGAGCAAGATAGGGAACACCACGATACTGATCGCAACGCTCGGTACTCATAACGTGGAAAATGTTTGGCATTCCTGACAGTTCACCGTATGCCAATACTCTTTGCCATTCAGAAGATTTAGTTGAGAGCTCGTTTGGATAACTGTTGCAGATATGATAAGCAACGACCTTGCCTTTTTGGTCTACTTCAACGCCATCAAAAATCTTGTTGCCAGCTTCTGTTTCTCCGCTAGTGTTGGAAACATAGGTGGCAAGTTTGACGCCATTTTGGGTAGGAGTGCTTATTCTATCTGCCTCAATCAAATGAAGTCTAAGGGTGTACGGATTGTCCTTGTTGGAATTTTCACGCTTGACGATAGCGAAAACATCACCGTTCATAAGCCAGGACACCAAAGCTAATTGTTGCAAACTCGCAAAGTTGTTAATGCCAAGAGCATCACAGTTTTGCTTTTTGGAGGACCAAAGCTTAAATTCGGCTTCGGTCTTTTTCTGCCACTCTTTGGCGGCTTCGGCTGAAATGCCGAGGATGTCGCTGTTAACCACGCTTTTTAAACTCAAACCAACGCCGATTACTTTCGTGCGGTTTGTGTTGATGGCGCTTGTTGCGATAGGTGAAGACATATACAACATTCGTGAACGCTGGCGAAGCGTTAGGTTATTTTCGTTGATGTCTTCAGCCGGAGAACCACTGTTCGGAACGAAACTTCGCAAGGAACGCTTTGTTCTGCTTGCGCCAGCTTCGCTATATCCCCTTGCATAAAATCTTTTGTTTCTCATTTTTACATCACCTACCAATCACGAGGGATAACGCCCAGTGATTTACGAGGGCTTTTCTTTTGGAGTAAGGCGGTCAGTTGGTCAACTTTGCGCTCTGCAGCTTCAATTTCGTCTTTGATTTCCGGCAAATCAAACCGAGTAAGCTCCCTGTTGTTGATGCGATAAGACTTTACGCCGCCGTCAACTAATTGCAGGTAGGCTTCTCGAAGAGCAGTGAGAGATTTTTGCCAAAATTCCAGCCTTGCTTTAAGTTCGGTTGTTGAATTCATTTTCACCAATCCTCATAAAATTGATTTTTTCTCTGCTTTTTAGGCAGAGCTTTTTTAGGTTGCTGTTGCAACGGCACATCTGCAACAACGATACCTCTTGCTTGTTTCAACTTTCGGTCTATTATGTCTAAGTTCGCAGCTAAAGCCCTGAAGCTTGCCATTGCGTAGTTGCGACAATCAAGCGGTTCATTGCGCTCGTGTCCAGGGATTTTCTCCCATACCCATGGATTTTTGTGGTTGGACTTGTAAACAAGACGTTCCGACAATAATCCAGTAAAGTATGTGTTTCCGTAATCATCTCGCTTCGGAAAGTGGCAGTATTTAGGGCCAGGCGTTTGAACACGCAAGTTATCCATAATGATTTGCTTGCCTGCGTCAACACCAAGCTGATACTGCCAGCAGTCTCCTATGCTTCTACCGTTGACGAAAATCTTTTGTTTCTTAGGTGGTGCGGTATATGGAATATCAAGACCGCCACGCCCCTTGATGGCAAAGACTTTCTTGCCAATTCGGTTTCTGCATTGCTCTCTTACGGTTTGAGTGAAGTGTCCACCTTCGTCACAGAAAGAAATTGATACTCGCAGACCAAGTTCGTCAGAAAAATGAAAGACTCGGTCAAATACTTGCTCGTCCAGCTTTCGCCACACTGCCGGATCGTCAGGTCGTCCCATAACAATACCTTTTTCGATACCCCAAGTTTCTCCAAAATGTCCATGACCGACAACCTCGTACTCCATACGGTCATCTTGAGTATCGATGCCAGCTGTTAGGACGAGGACACCATCAGGCAATTCTGCCGGATAATGTTCACGCCTGCCCATCAGACTGTCTTCGTCTTGCAGGTCGCCTCTATCTTCCCAAAGCTCACCAAAAGAAGTGTTATAAACAACCTGTAACTTCTTGGTATTTCCCAATGCATACAAATATTTGAGTATGATGCCTTTCCAAGTGGCCCATTGACTTACAAAAGCATTGAGCCAAAAAGAACGTGTGCCATGCTCAAGGGCAACAGGATTGTCAGCTTCCCATTTAGCTGGTTGCCTCTTCATTTCGCTTTCGGTAGAGATATAGCCACAGCTCGGACAATGGTATGTGATGTTTCGTACCTTATAGGATTTTTTGGCAGCGACTATAATCTCTTCGTGGTCAAAGCGAATGTCGCTGAATTTGATTTCGTGGAAATTTCCACAGTTTGGGCAACGGCTTTTCCAACGCTCCTGCGTTCCTTCATAGTAAGAAGCTTCAATAGCACTAGCACCTTTAATTGTTGGCGTTGAAACCTCAATAGCTTTTGCATTGTAAAAGGTGGTTTGACGAGCCATAGCAAGTTCCCAAGGGTCGCCCTCATTACCAGCAGATAATGCCCAACGGTCACGTTCGTCACCAAACACATATCGGATAGGCTTGGAGGCTAATGCGTGTGCTTCGGTTGAACCACACATTGTGAGTATGCCGCCTGGATATGTCTTTTGCAGGATAGTGTTACCGCTATCTCGACTTTTTGGAGAAGCTACTTTTTTCCGTAAGGTAGGGCTATCTCTTATCATTGGAGCAATACGAAGTTTTGAGTATTCTTTAGCATCGATTGTGGTCGGGTGGATAAATAGAATTGAGCCGGGGTCTTGGTCGATGATGTAACCTATACCGTTATTTATGAATTCAGATTTACCGACTTGTGAAGCGGCTACAAGTACAATTTTGTGTACTCTTGGGTCAGTAAACGAATTCATTGGCTCTACAAGATATGGAGTACGAGAATTTCGCCATGGGCCAGGTTCAGCGCTACTTTCCGAAGATAACCTGCGATACTTTTCTGCCCATTCAGAAACCGTTAGGTTATCCGGAGGCTTCAAGCCTATAAGTACACGCTCAATGGTTTTGTTGAGATTGGCAAGCTGAGTTTTGGAAGGAGCGTTATTCTTTTTCGTCATTATTCATACTGCTTTCCCAATTTTGACGTTCTCGCACACGTTCTGCGTATTCTGCAGGGTCATACTTGTAATGGCTCATTTCCTCCATTATTTTGTAGACTTCGTTCTTTATGATTTCTGCAACTTTGGCGGGATTGTCGACTTCTGCAACATCAACCGCAAGTCTGCCGGGTAGAGCGCTTAAACGGTCTCTCATAAACAAAATCAAATCTCCTGTAATTGCTTCAACATCTTCAGAACGATGCATTTTCCCTTGTAGCTCTTTGGCCTCGAGTACCGCCTTAATCGCTTTTGCTTTTTTTAGTGATACCTCGGCTTCTGCTCTGTCCTCATCTGTTTTTGTAGGCTTTGATTTTTGGTTTACGCCAGCAACAAAGGCTTGAACAGATTTGCAAAGCAAGAAACAGCCAGTAGAAATTTTTTCCAACACGCCATCTTCGACAAGTTGCCGAACTCGTCTGCCAGTTATACCCAAAACACAGGCTAATTCACTCGTATTAACTTCTGTTTCAAGCGTAATCTTGTCTTGCTTTACCATAAATTATTACTCCTTTTTATATTAAAAAACTGTGAAAGGTGGGAACGGAAATGACCCGATTTTAACTTTACTAACTGAACGACTTTCGGGGTCGTGCGAGCCTCACGTTAAGGGGGTGGGGGTTTTACAGTACCTACGCCACAAAAACACGCTCACAGGGAAAGCCTGTCGCCCCGTACAGCTTGTTCTAAGGATTGCGCAATAGAAAACCCGTCCCCGAAAGTCACCGCCTTAGAAACGATTTCTTTCGAGCAACGGGTTTTGTCATTTATACATAAGTTAGGATTTCAGCCTTGCTATATGTTTCGCCTTTGGCCATCATTGCAATAAATTCTTCTTTTGAAAAATCGCTTAGTCTGAAAATTTCTTCCGGTCTCATTCCGAGTTGCTTTGAAATTTCAGATGTAGACTTTCCACTATCAATAAGTTTTTTGACGATGGCTTTCATCGGTTCCAGCAAGTGAGTGCCTCTTGCTCTATTGTGGGTGATGGTTCCATACATATCTTCGGCTTCGTCGCCATGGGCGACAACTACCACAGGAACTTTACCACCGAGCTTGGTTTTTAACGGCTCACGCCCAGCTACCGTCCAACGATGAAAACCGTCGATGATTGTGTAATCAGGTCTTACAACGATAGGCAGTGTCCAACCGTTGGTTTCAATAGACTGCACCAAGAGTTTAAGGTTTTCTTCGCTGACCTTGTTGGGATTGTAGGAGTTGGCTTTGAGTTTATCGTGGTCTACCCATTGCAAAGAGGAAAGCGGTCCAAACAAATCAATGTTGCTCATTTATTCTCACCACCTTCCGTGTGGCGGAACTTCTTAGCGTAAGTTGCATAATTTGTATAGACATCTTGATATACCGCACGAAGCGAACGTAGCTTAGGGTCACCTGCAACAAGAGCGTCATACATTTTACGGTAATCTCGTTGTCGAGCCATTCCGTCCAATTTTTGATAAGCACGTTTGTATTGTGCTGCAACGTATTGAGTAGTTGGATTGGTAAAGTGTTTAGCATAGTCTACAAAAAGCATTCTGCGTAACAATTCTTTATAATCTTTTTTCTCATACTCTTCGTTCTTACGTCTAACTTTTGAGCTGCGCTTATACCACTCGCTATCCCAGTAAAGCATTACAAGGTAAGCGTTCGGTTCTCTGCGTTCGATGCGACTCCACAAATCAGGGTTTGTTTCTGCAACGTGTTTCAAGCCACGCAAGCTATCAGCACCGAAGAAATTAGATATGCGGAGTGATCGTCTGCTTTCGCCAGCTTGGTACATCCAAATATAAGCTTCTGGAATATCCAGTTTGTTATCTCGAATATAAAGCCAAACATCTTTGTCTTTCCAATCATAAATTGGGTAGATGGTGTTTGAGCCGGTAATACCTTTTTTGCCGAGATTAAGACGGCTCATATATTGCAGGCGTTGTACTGATTCTGCAGCTCTAACGCCAGTCAACATAATTCCGTCTTTAGTTGTTCTAAGCAGGAAGCTTTGATAATTTTCTTTGCCAATGCCCAAGAGGTAAGGGCTGTTCATAATGGCGAACGGTGGCGGCTTGCGTACCCAAATATTTTCTTTGCCTGGCTCCCAAGTAATCCACGTTTCGCTATTCTGCAGATGGTTAAAACAGGAAACTTGTTTTAAGGGCAGACAATACCAAAGAAAATCTTTGCAACCAGCAAGCAGAAATTTCTTTCGCCAGTCAAGCATGGAATCAATGCAACAATCGTAAATGGCTTCTTCGTCAACAAAGATTAAAGTCAACTGCTTAGGATTTATTTCGCCTTTCCGGATAAGTTGGTAAACAATGTTGGCCATGCAGATTGAGTCTTTGCCACCCGATAAGCTCATATACACTGGCAAGCCGTTAGAAAATACATTTTTAATTCGCAGTATTGCAGCTTCGACTACCGTCATACTGCTTTGCTTACGAATTACAGCCATATTGTTTCACCACACTTCGGGCAAATCACATAACGGCCTTGTGGAGCTTCTTCTTTTGGCGGCGCAGGGGAAACTGTGGGGGAGGGCGTTTCGTAAGCAGGCTGGGGCGAATCCTGCACGGACGTAGCCTGTTTAGCTTCTTGTCTCTCGTAGTTTTCTCTTGCTTCGATGATTGTTTCTTTTCTTTCGTTATCAACAAGACCATAATCTGACATCATTGTATCAACATCATCTAAATCGGCGGTCAAAGTTGATAATAGGTCTTGGTCGTAACCAGGAACATCGAGGTCGTCTCCGAGGTCACGAATGAGGCGGTCGAACGCCGCCATATCATCAACGCCTAAATCGAAGATGCGATTGTCGGAAAGCATCATTTTCTTTTTCTGCTTATCCGATAAATTATATTTCACATAGCAATATGCTTCTTCAAAACCTGCTTCCTGCATAGCTTTAAAGAGACCATTGCCAATCCAGATTACGTTATGCTCGTCAATAACAATCGGTTTAAGCTGACCGTTTTGCTTCAAGGAGCGAACGTACTCTTTTATTTGTTTATCTGGGTGCATACGCACGTTATCCGAATTTAATTTGAGTTCAGATAACTTTTTGGTGATTATTTCCATTACATTTGCACCGCCTTTCTATTTTCAATGGTTGCCCAAAGATAAGCAAAAGCGATAGCAGCTACGATGAAATAGATGCGAACAGAAGCCATTAGCGTCCACATACCCATAACACCAAGCGGGATAAGGATATGCCAAAAAGTAATGAGACCAATGTTAATCAAAAGTCCCAGTTTCTTTCCGAAAGCAATGTAGATACTGTACATTGAGGAACTCAATGTTGAAGTGCCGATAATAGTAATCAGTACTGCTTTAATCAAGTTCAGCACCGATGAAAACTGTACCCAAGCTAAAGCGAAGATTATCAGCATATAAATGCCAAAAAAGATGCCGCCAAGAGTGAATGCTTTTTGCACGTCAATTTTCTTGGTGCCATCTATGTTAGCTTCGTTATAGTCTAAAATTTTAAAGAAGTATGGATAAGTAAAAGGTCCAGGAAGCAAAAGTATTGCTTTCCAAATACCTTGTTTCATCGGCTCATATTCAAGCCCCATCGGAATAGCGTTAAGATTTCCTTGAGAATTGACAAATGCAGCTATCGTAACAATTATTGCAAGCGCATAGACTACCAACCAACCGAAGCCGTCTGTAAGTACATTGCGAATCATTCCGCAACGGAATAAAATCACAAGGAAAATAATTGCTTCTGCGTATGCGATATAAGCACCGGTATTTTCACCAAGAAAAGTGTCGGAGAATACTGCCTGCATACCATTCATTGAAAGCCAAGCTTGGAATACACACATTAGACCACATATCCACAGCATTATTTTGGAACTAAATACTTCTCGGAGCTTTGGTATTTTAAGAGCAAGATACCCAAACAAAATACATGCAATGGTATTACCGAATACCCAAATTGCTGACGGAATAATGCCGTAGGTTTGAGTCATTGCTACGCCGTTCATCAGCGAGCCTATTCCTGCCCAAGTAGCACAAATGCTAAGAGCGTAGTACAGTAATGGATTGTTTTGAAATTTTTCTTTTATCGAAAACATTGTTTTCCTCCTTTATTTGCTGGTACACACTTTTGCAGTTTGGCGGCGCTACAAAAGTTGTCCGTCCGTTACGCAAAGGAGAAACGTAACGGTAAATCCTCCTTTCAGAAATAGTAATGGCCCTCCCGATACTTCGGAAAGGCCATCTGTGTTTAATTAGGATTTTGCAATTATAATGATATCTTTATTTTTGCGTAACATCAAGTAACAGAGCGTAACAGTGCGTAACATCACGGAACAAGTTTTAAGAATTTAAATACCGGTAACAAATCATTTTTACTGCTTCTTCAGTATTTTTACCACCGATAAACGAAGAAATTTCTCTCCAAGAATAGCCATGTAAATATCGAAGTCTAAAAATCATTCTTGTTAAATCATCATCGATGTTATTTATAAAGGCTTCGACTCCGACAGAATTTTTTTGAACTTCGAATTTCAAATAGTTTATTCTTGCGTCTAAGTCTGCAAGTTCGATAGCGAGCATTCCAACCTTATCGCCAACTCCGCTACCGTGTGGCATTCCGTCTAACTTTGTTGCTCCGAGCGTTTTAGCAGAAATGTTTTGATAAAGTTCCTGCGCCTTGTGCAGCTTCTGTATCAAATCAAGATGTTTATTCAATTCCGATAAATTCATTACGCTGCACTCCTTGCTGTTACTAGATTACATATATCTGCGGAGGTATTGAAGCAGGGTTGGTGGTTTTAATCCAACTGCCTCTGCAATTTTCTTTACACTACAACCATACCTTAACATTTCAAAAATTTTATCGTGGATAGGTTCATAATTTATTGAATTAGCAGTTTTAAGTTTTGGCGGTATGTATTGGGGCGGTGGTGTGCGGTAAAAAGATAGGGGATAGCCTAAACCACCGTTAGCTTTTTTATGAGTTTCAGGAACCTTTAGCTCTGCTGGTTTTACCTTTTTGATTACTTTTACAGCAGTTTTAGGCTCTTCGGGTTTAAATTTTGGTGGACGAACTTCGTTAGGATTAAAGTAATGCTCTCCACGAATGCAGGGTTGTAAATTAAAAAACGGACAATAATAAGTATCACCGTTTTTGTGCATTCTATAACAATGATAACAGTTAATCATTTTTTCTTTTTCAACCTCTTTAAAATTTTAGTGAACAAGTCAATGTCCCAAAATTCGGGCATATCAATCATACAACCCGATGTTGAGTTTTTGGCGAGAAATGGACAACTGCCGTTACAGGCCTTTTCGTTGCACTCCCTTTTTATTAACTTTAGAAGTTTTTTGATTTTCATTATAGATTGCCTCTTCCTTGTCAATTAGAACAACGATGCGGGTTAATCTCACAGCGGTATCTGAATCATTATCAGCATTAGCGTACTTCAAGGCTTTCAACATTCTTGTTTTGGCTGCGTGAATGGTTTGTTGGTACTGTTGTGTTAAAGCCATAACACTTACCTCTTCCCGGTGCTGCCAAAGCCACCGTCACCACGAGAAGTAGGGGAAAGCTCAGCAACTTTTTCAAATTCAATTTCCACGTCTCTTTTGATAATTAGTTGAGCTATCCTTTCTCCGGCTTTTACCACGCATTCGCCAAGTTTGCTTTCACCTACAAATCCAACCTCGCCGGTATAATCGGAGTCAATGATTCCGACGCTGTTTGCCATTCTAAGCGAAGTTTTTAAACCTATACTGCTTCGAGGATAGATTTCGGCATGGAAGCCTTTAGGTATTTGAATCTTAAATCCTAAAGGAATGACTTGAGGAGTGTTTTCCAATATGACAGTTTTTCGTGCATAGCAGTCATAAGCTGCAGCACCAACAGTTTTTCTTTCCGGCATTTTACCGCCGGGCAAAATTTTGATTTTAACTTTAACGCTCATAATATACCTCCTAAAAGTTGATGATCAGACACGCTACTGTTGCAGCTATTGCAATAGCAAACAATAAATTCATAAAGATGTCGAGCATACTATCACTCCTTGCGACTTTTAAACCAAGCGCACGCTTTGTCTTCACAATGCTTCACGAGCGGTGTTTTGCGTACTACGCAAAGCCCTGTACCGTTGGTTGTTTCGGCTGTGAAGAATTTGCAGTCTCCACAGCTTTTATCTTTATTACGATTTAATAATTCAACCGCCGAGGGTTTCTTTTGTCGTGGCATATAGATTACCTCTTAATTGGCATTTAAAATAATGACTTGCCCATTAACAAAAAGTTTGGCCTGCGGAATGCGAGGAATATGCACTTCCTTGCATTGTCTCCTTTTGGCATCGTTAATTTTTTCGGCCAAGGTTTTGAATTTAACTGTCCAAGCAGAAGGAGTGATATCTTTGGTAGATTTTTTCTTTTTAGTCATTAGCATTCCTCCCAAAATTTTTCGCCTTTGTTAAGAAGTTGCAATAACTCATTGAGAACATCTGCATCTATTGCACGCATTTGCTTCCCTTCTCCTTGCATTTTCGGATTTTATATGTCAACATTTTTCACAATCTTCTTCAAGCTTTTAATTGTCTCTTCCATAAACCAATCTCTGTCAACTTGAAGACCATCTGCCCTTATGTAGACACTCTCCAAAAAAGCTGTAGCTTCTTTTTGTGCAGCCTTTTTAGCTAAAATAATATATTCTTCCATTACGCCACCCTTTTTAAATCAATCTTATTAGTTTATAATGCAGTAATCTTGCAAGCATTCTCATATTGGTAGGTTTTTCACAAGGCTCTAATGGAATATAACCAACATCGCCTTTTTTAATTTGATGTGTCAACCAACATTCCCCGGAAACAAGTGCTTTACAATTATTGCAAGTACGTTTCTGCCTTTTATCTAACTCTTTCATCTTGCACCCCTTAACCATTTCATATACCGGTAATACTTATCTTTAATATAATTTCTTCCGATGATGTTCATAAATTCTTCGTGTGAGTGCGTTTCCTCAAATTTAGCCTGGCAAGCTCTTTTTAGTTCTAAATCTTTAACTCTTTTAGGGTCAAGGTGAACACTGTCTTTTGACATATTGTGACACCGATTGCAAAGAGGAACTTTAAAACCGAATATCTCTGATATTTTTCTTAGCGCAGTACCAAAGAAAATGTGATGCATGGCTTCAGCCAGTTGCCCGCACAAAAAGCAATGCATGTAATCATCGGTTAAAATTGATTTGCTCATATTTCTCCTTTAAGAAAGTGGTACAGGAGTTTCCTGCACCACTTTTAGTTTTTACGATAAGGCTTTACTCAATGCAGCATCTTCTTCTTTCCAAGTCGCATACATTTGATGTGTACCGTCTAACAAACTTTTTTCAATGCCAGACATTTCATATCCAAGCAGCTCAAGCCATTTGTACAAAATTAAGAGTCTTCCGTTTGGTCCATATTCAGGAAAAAGTCGATGGCCATAATCAGTGGAGTCAATAAAGAGCAAATCTTTTTTGTCGCCAAAGAACATATAAACTGTTTTAGCCAGTTCTTCATTCGAGAAATTATCTAAAGCCTTATAAACGTTGTAATCTTTTTGGTGGCAGTATAATTCTTCATCATTCAAATCTAAACAGCTTGCTACTTCTCGTGTAGATGCACCTGTATAGTAAGAACAGGTTCTTAAGAAATTTTGGTACAAAAGACCTCTTAAAATAGCAAGTTCGTTTTTTGCAGACACCTTTAAGTTTTCAATAAACTCTTTTCTCATTTCAAACATTAAAGCTGATTGCTCGGTTACAAAGTTCCACGCTTCTTTAATACGGAGTTCTCTTTGTATTTGTGTTTCGGTTTTCTTAGGTGCCTTTTCTACAATTTTTTTAGTATAAAGTCTTACTGTACCAAAAGCGGAGGGAGCAACGTAGTAGATTCTTTGAGTGGGTGCTTCTGGAATGATTTTCTTGTCTCCGTCCCATACGGTAAGGTCAATTTCTTTGCCAAACTGTTCGTAATGGCCACCCCAAGTTTCATTGTGTTGAATTTCTTTAGCTTTGATGTTATCTAACAAAGCTTTTATTTCGGGCCAAGCTTTATCAACAATTTGTTTTCGCAGGGCTTCTTTCAAGGCGTAAGAAAAGTCAGAAGTTCCCAGTTTTTCAAGTACTTTGTTTCTTTTTTCTAAATCCTCAATTTTTGCCAGTTCGTCAAAATCAGTTAATGAAAGTTGACGTTCAGAGGAGATTCGCTTTAATTTATCTTGGTCCAGCTCACACATCTTAATTCGTCTACGGACAGTAGTTGTTGAAAAGCCGGATTTACTTGCAATTTCTTCGATGCTAGTGCCGAAGTTTAACAACATTTGAAAACCTTGCGCTTGTTCATATACGGTTAAGTCGGAGCGTTGCATGTTTTCGAGTAACATTGTTGTTACTTGTTCTTCGGGTGTCATATCGACAATGACACAAGGTACAACTGTTAGTCCTGCAATCTTGGAAGCTCCCGTTCTTCTGTGGCCGATGATTATTGTATATCCATCTTCATACCACTTTGCATTTATCTTTTCTCTTAGTTCTTCTGACGGATTTTCGTTATATAATGCAGTGTATTTTAACCATTCCTCTTGTGTCTGAGCGTGACCTTTTACAACGGTCAAATTCTGCAATACACCTTTTGCCTTAATACTGTCGGCAAGCTCGGTCAAATCACCAAGCTCTTTGCGAGGGTTATCGGGGTGAGGATATAAACAGTCTATTGGTAAATAAACTAAATTAGTTGTCATAATTTCTCTGCTCCTTTCAATCAAAATAGTGTTAGCTGCGAGGTTTTAGCTATCTTGATATCATTATTATCTAAAGGGGTTTCAATAATTGGTTCTTGAGGTTTGTTGAGTGGGGGAAACGTGTTTCTAAACAATAAATCCATTTGCGAAGCAAATCTCCTGCCTTGCCAAATGGGTGAATTGTAGAATGGTGTGTACCAAACATTAGGATTGTCGTGTGGGAGAAGTCCTCTTGCATCGAAGCTTGTTGATGGATTTGTCAAAGTGTTTTGAATGACAACGTAGCCAGGGCAACCCATCAGCGAAAGCTGAATGTAACACATCAGACCAGCGACCGTATCAATATCCTGCGCTACGAAAAGTACCGAGGTTTGAAAGTTTATGCCACGTTCTTTACATTCGTTTGCGTAGGCAATTAGTAAAGCGCCTGCACCGCAAGCTGGGTCATTAACAGATACCCAGCCTTGCTTTGCAATGCGTTCTTCGATGTTGTTATCAATGGTCATAGCGGACATTGCCTGGCAGACGGAGTAAGGAGTAAAGAATTGTCCTGCCCATTCGTTGCCAAGTCCAAGTGCCATAAAAAGCTCTCCCAAGAAATCTTGGTCGGAATATTCTTCCATGCTTTGAGCAACTTCTACCAAAATTTCAGCAAAGGTGGTTAATTCTTGAACACTATATTTTGAGGCACACCGTTCATACATTTTTTCACGCTCTACAGAGTGAGGATTTTGCAATACATTAGAAATGCTCACTGCTGCCATTGTGATAAAATCCTGCCATATATTCCAAAGGGAAAATCTGCCAGTCATACCATTAAGCAGTTTAACGATATGTGATTGGTGAGCATTTCGTGTTCTTATCACCTTTGCCATTGCTTAGTCCTCGTAGTCCTCGATAAGCTCCGCATCAACAGGTATCATAACAGCTTCGCCCGGTAAAACCAGTTTGTTGTTAGCTCTGTTCATAGTGACGTAACGAAAGAAATACTGTTGCCAGTAGCCGATTGCTTTAAGCAAGGCTCCTTCGATTTTGGTACGCAAGGCTTTGCTCATAGTAATTCTGCCCTGTTCGACACGCATTACTAATTCGCCGTTCTCCAACGTCCAAATGACTCTGCCGTCAAAGGCGTTCTTACATTCCTTGCCGGAGTTTTCAACCAAGCTCATTTGCTCAAAGCGTTCTACCTTGCCCCATACAACAAGGGTAATGGGATAAGATACTTTTTTGAGTTCACATTCCAAGCCATGGTCTTTGCAGATTTCCTCAAGCTTTTCGTATTGGGTGTTAAATAACACCGCTTCTCTTTCACTCATTGCTTAAACCTCCATTTTAGTTTCTATATAGGTCAAGCCTACTGCGTAAGCTGCCCATAAATCTTTTTTAAAACCTTTGAAAAAGTCTGGATTTTTAATGGTTCCACGACCAGTTCTAAAATCATGCGTGCAAAACCTGTCAATAAGGGCTCTGCGTATTTCTTTGTCGCCATTTCTTACTGTATTGCATAAGTGAACGGCTTCTTCTTTGCGGTAAATCATAGCAGGGTCTTTGCTAATCTTTCCTTTCAAGACCTCGTAAAATCTACCAATCCATACAGCGGCATCGAGAACATCCTTGCCGATGAGATTTCCGTAGCTCTGCATCATTTCGATAGCAGCATAGTAGAATTCATCAGTCTGCAGTTCTTTTATGAATTTGCGGACTTCGTCATTTTCAGCGTACAGTGTGTATAGAGGTCTCAAAGTTTCAACATCGATAATACAAAGAGCGCTTTTAGTGTTGCCGGGGTCAATGGCGATTACTCTTTTTTTCATTCTCTCAATCTCCAATTTGGTTTGCCTGTGAAGTCAAGGCGATAACCTTTGCTTCGCTCATAAATGCGGGAACCAACGGCTTCGTCAATGTTCAGCAATTCCGAGAAATTAAACTCTGTGCTGATGATTGTCAGCTTGGTTGGGTCTAAGTAACGCTCGTTTAAAATCTCAAAAGCTAAATTCACGTCAGCTACCGTAGGTTGTTCACCTTTGCCCATTTTAAACAAGTCGTCAACGTAGAGGACGCTGACTCTTGATAGCGGGGAAACGATGCTGTTATAAAATTCACCGTTGCTTATTGCAGCTTTCGCTCGTGGTGCAAAGTTGCGCCAAAGAACGTACAACGTATCGTGTCCATTGTGTAGCAGGGAAGAGGCTACGGCGGTGCAAAGGTGAGTTTTTCCGCTTCCCTTTGCTCCTACGGCTACGAACCAGCCTTGTTGCTTGGCAATGTAATCTTCCGCAAGTCTTTTAGCAGTCTTTTGCCAATCATCGACTGTTTGCCAGTTTTCCAAGCGATAAAGTTTAATCATCTCTCGAAGCCCGGAACGGTCAAGCATGCGTAGATTTTTGCGTATGCGCTTGCAACCGCATTCTTGCATATACATTTCGCCAGTTGGTGAATATTTTTCGATAAAGCCGACATTCCCACATACAGGACAGTTATAGGCACTCAAAGGTTTTCGCAATGGGTTAAATATCTGTGTGTAAATTCCATTTACTGGTTCCTGTTGGTTTGTCATTGCCTACACCTCCATCAACCTCATCTTCCCACCGTTGCTGATTAAGCCACGTTGCAGGGTGAGGAATGTACTGACCGTTATCCCTTGTCCATTGGCTTCCGCACTTCTGTCGTCTTAATGCAATCACAAGTGTTTCGAGTGTCACGGTCTTAATGACTTTCTCGAAAGCTCTCTTAGCGGCTCCTTTGCCAACTTTACGCGGGTACTCTTTCCAAAACTCTTCAAACTGCAATTCCCAATTTTTTAGCTTCGGGGGACTAATAGGGGGTATATCTACATAGTCAATATCACCTTCACAGTCACAATTACAGTCACAATCAAAATCACAGTCATATTCCTTTGCAATAGGTTTTTTTGCTTTTGTTTGGTTTTCTGAAAAACCAATAGGTTTTTTTGCTTTTGTTTGGTTTTCATCTTTTGGTGGTCTGCCACCCTTACTGCCAGCTATTTTGCGTAAATTGCATTTTTCTTGATATGCTTTTTTGGCTTTATCAAGTCGTTGTTTGACATTTGTTTTCCATGTAAATGAGAGGACGGGGAAGTCCTCAAAGTTAGGTTCTTCCCCACGTATGTCATAAGCGAAAATTGCTTTGATTAAAGCTGCAGCTTCATCGGACGGCAAGGTTTGAAAAACCGTTTCCAAATCATAGGATAAAACCAATGCCGCTTTTTCTTTCATATCACTCGTCCTCACAAGGAATATTATCGATTAGAATTCTTGATATATTGATTAGCGAATTCATACCGTTTTCATACTCTAATGGCTCTATGGTTTCGCCGTTTAGTAAATACATTAAAATTCCATCTACATAATATTTTTTTGCACCAGGCTCATCAATGCGTAACATTTCCTTCAAAATACAACGTGGAATTTCAAAAGTATCATCTTTGGTCACAATCATTGTTAGTCTCCTTTAGAACGGAATTTCTTCGTTGAAGGGAACAGGAGTACCGAAGCTATCCATTGGTGACGGATTGGAAGTAGGAGCTGCTGCAGGTGCAGAATTGTTACCGTCAGTTTTTCTTTCAATGAACTCAAAACTGTTGGCGATAACTTCGCTTACCCAACGCTTAACGCCCTTAGAGTCGTCGTAGCTTCGGATTTGTAGTCTACCCTCAACCAACACACGATGCCCTTTAGAAAGGCCATTTCCTGCGATTTCAGCAGGCTTTCCCCATATAATAATGGGGATAAAGTCAGCTTCCTTTTTGCCATCTTCACCACTAAATGGGCGGTCAACAGCAATGGTGAATTGACAAACTACTTTGCCGGACTGGGTATAACGCACTTCGGGGTCCTTGGTGAGCCTGCCCATTAAGACAATTTTATTCATTGCTCGCCTCCGGCTTTTGACTAATCTGATCAGCTACACTTACAATATTTCTTACTTGCTTAACAGCTTCGAGAACTTTCCCGTAATCATAAGAGCTGAGTTTGTCGTGTAAAGTCAAAAGCAGTTCTAAACTGGTTTGGTCACGAATAAGGTCTTCGTAATCGGGAAGGGGAATGCAAACTGCATCTTCTTCGATGTTGTCAGCAATGGGGATTGCTTCTATTTTGAGATTTCCTTTTTCTTTGGCTTCTTTGAGAAGGGCTAATAATTTTTCGGGGATGGAATTAGTCATGTTTTTTCTCCTTTCGTTCCCAGCTATCTTTAAAGCGGGCGATTTGTTCCGGGGTATCGGTTTCGATACCGTGTTCTTTTGCAATATCAATGGCACCGTCAATGAGTTGAGCCATTTCTTTGGTGTCCATTTGGTGTGTTGATTTATAAACTAAATAGCATTTAAATACTTTTCCGTTTTCGGTACGCTCATCAAAGCATTTGGTGTATGGATAAATGGTATTAACATCAACGGAAGCAGGTAGCTTGAAGCCGACGGTCAAGCCGTTTTCGTCCTTGGCCAGCGAGCCGTACTCAGTAACAAGGTGTCGCTTTACCAGTTCCTCACTCTCACCGAGTTTCCGGGCAATCTTGTTAATGAGTACATGGAGATATGCGTTTGCGCTTAAAGAACGTTTCTTGCGAAATTTTTTTATTTCAATTTCCAGTTCTGCATCTTTCAGCTCGTCAAATTGGTCTCTGAAATCTCCGTCGATTTCAAGCGTTATGCGTTGCTTCCGAGTAAGGCTAAGACTTAAATCAATAAGTTTACCCTTCATTATTTGCGTTCCAATGTTCTTTATAGATATCCAACAAACCAAGTTGAGTAATGCTGCTGATGAATTCTGCTATGCAATCGCTTGCTTGGCGAGAGTCTTCACGAGAGTATTTCTCAATGTAAAGGTCTTTGCCGTCAGATACCAAATATTGGAATTCAAATGCTTCTGGTACGAGGTAAAAGTAGAATGGGTGCTGAGGACTTTCGAGATATTTGCCTGCCAGTTCAGAGCTACCCATACTTGAATTTAAAAACTTGATATCGTAGATGGTGCCAGCTTTGAGTGCGTCAAGAATTCCATAAACAAGGAATGTCATATCTCCTACTTGGAGTTCTCTTGCTACTTTGACTTGCACCGGTGCTCCTTTAATGATTGGAGCAACTTTGCAAGCACCTTCATAAAATTTGGGGTAAACATTACGTCCCTGAACTTCTCCAGTTTTAGGATTGCATTTGCCCAATTCTGCTTTCCATTTTGGTTGGAACATTTCTTCTGCTATTTTGTAACATAGGCTTTCAAATTCAAGGCCGTTCAACATATTTTCGTTGGGCTCGGATTTTTCACGATGCAAGGTACGCAGGAAGTCTGCTTTTGCCTCTTCTTCATAGCCCTCAGCAGCATTGAATGAATATGCCCAAGAACTCAATAAACTTTGAGTAATTAAGTAGCGTTCCATATTACACCGCCTTAATTGTGTAGCCACCCTCACGAGAATAAACTAAGCCAAGCGCATCTGTTTTTTGTTTCAAGAGTGCGGAAGCCTCTTTTTTGCTGGTAAGCGCATGTGGTAAATTCAAGATACTTTCAACTGCTGCGTTTGCGGTTTCTGCATCAACAACATTGTCAAGAACTTCCTTAATTTTTGCCATTGTTTCGTCGTATTGTTGTTGCAACGGTACAAAGTAGTCTTTTTCTGCTTTGATATGATTGCGTGCAGCTTTGAAAAGATTTGTCATAAAGTTGTTGGGAACTTCATCGGTGAGGATAGGAACAAGGTGCTTGCCATGAATACCGTGAGTGCCTTTAGCAAAAAATTCTTGTTCGGGAGTAAAGCAGATAGTTCTTTGAGTACCAATCATTTGAACGTAACCGCCAAAGTCGCAGCTGTTCCAAACTGTATTTTTGACACTACCCTCACAAACAAGGCGTTGAATGGGATTACCGTCTTTGTCTGCTTTTTCGTCAGTGTGGAAAATAAATATTACGTTCTTATTTAGAACGGTTTTGATGATGTTGACGAAGTTAGCGAATTCGGATTTAACAAAGCCAAAACCTTTAAGGCCGTTGAAATCACCACTCTTAGTAAGAGCACCAGGCTTGGTACGCATTGCCCAATCTTTCAAGAATGTTACGAAGCTACCGCCGGTATCAATGATTACGGTTTCAAATTCTGCCATTTCCGGAGAGTGAATGTCTTGCAAGACTTCTTCGTAGGTTTCGCAGATGATTGTCGGGCAACGATGATCAGCTCGTACACGAGAAACGCCCCTGTCGAAGTCAATCAATACAGGGGAGGGGGCAGAACAAGCGAGGGTAGTTTTACCAACGCCAGGGGAACCGTAGATGATAGCACTAAATTTTTGATTTTCAAAATTCATTTTTTCGGGTTTTACAATAGCCATTTTTAAGCTCCTTTCAAATTATGAATAATACTGGGTCACGAAAAGTTCAGTGTTGCTTTCACCCCCTAAGACTTGCGTGTGCAGGTCAATTAGTGTAAAATGAAAGCAGAGAGTTAATGTGAGGACATAAATCTCTGCTTTCATCTATGTAACCGTTCAGCGTGCGAGGCTGGGCGGTTATTTACTTTTTTGCGTAAACTTTCATAGGTATTTGGAGAACTTGTCCAGGATAAATGAATTTGCTTTCTTGTGGATTTGCCTTGCGGATAGTCCACACAAATTCATTGAAGTACAGGATTTGCTTATCAGCATAAATTCCTGCGATACTCCATACGGTTTCTCCTTTTCTAACTACGTGTTCAACATAAGTGGTAGTTGTAGGTGGCTCATAACTTGCTATGCAGCAACCAATGACAACCATTACCAAGATAATTAAGTTTGAAAATCGTTTCATCGTTTAGCTTCCTTTCTTGCGCCTGCCTTTTTAGGTTGGCGTTTTTCTTCTTTGTGTTGATGATAAGCGCAGTCGCACTTTTCGCCGGGGTCAAGGTTGGCCCCGCATTTGTAGCAAGTGTTGTAATATGCCATTACTCAGGCTCCTTTACTAATTCGATTGTGTCGGATAATTTTTTAATCCAACCGTCCAGTTCTTTATCATTAAGTCCAGTGATGTCACGTCCTCCATTAACCAATCCCTCTTTAGCTAAAATGAGGTTGCCTGCGATAATGTCTTGATAAAGGAACGTGCCAAATTCATTGATGGGTAGGTTTCTTATGCGCCCCTCGTCGTTTACCAATATGCAGAAGGGGCGCTTTAGAAACATTGGTCGTACTATTTCCATATAACCGCCAAGAACTTTGCTTACGGCTTTGCTGCGGATAGGGTAACCAAAATCCTTGGGGTACATTTTGCGGTCGGTCGTAACTACCAAACATTTCATGCCGTTACCGCCTTTCGGGAACGGAGTTTAGCTTTCTTGCGTTCCAGAGCTTCCCTGCCCTCGGGAGTACTCTTGATGTTGCTTACCAAGTCAAGAACAGACTGACAAAATCTGTAATTGATATGATTAGGCATTTGGTTGAAATCTAATTGGATTTTTGAGTTTGCCATAATTAAACCCCCAAGTATCTCATAACATCACGAATGAATGCTGTACCGCTATCTGCAGCTACATTTATTCTGCGAATGTAGCCGCCAACAAATGTAGCGTAAACAATTTCTTCCTTGTCGTTATAGACTAAGGAGAGTAGGTCGTAGCAGTTTGCGGTAGCTTTCAATGTGTGGAAGAGTCGTCTGCATATTTCGTGTTTGTCTTCGTACATTAGCTCAACTCCTTTGTGATATAATTCCTTTAAGAAAGGAGTGTTTTTATGCGATTGGATTATGATTGTTTATTGGATTTAATGCTTTGTGTTGAGGAAACTTGCACCGTTAGAAAATCTTGCAAGTTTGTTGATATTGAGAAATTAGAAAATTTGATTAAGGCAGCAATTGTAAAAAACGATGATGCCTTGATTTTGGAATACCAAACCAAACTATTAGCCAAGTATTCCAATGATGTAATTTTGTACCACATCAGATATTGCATCGAAGATAATATTTTTAAAGCTTACTGGGACCACGAGCAGTGCAGTTTTTGGATAGAAGATTTGACTCCTGATGGACATAGATTGGTAGGATTGTTACGAAATCAAACCATCAAGGGGAAAATAAAATCTTTATTCGATGAGATTGGGAGTACAACTGTACGCTCTTTAGTGGAACTTTCTCATTCTTTAGGAATGGAAGCTTTGAAATCAGTTTTGTTTAAATGATTATCTTTAGATATTTCGGGAACACGACTACTTTCTTTTACCCAGCAAAGCAAAATTTCTAAAATCAAGGTGGCTTGCTTTACGTTTAATCCACCAAGGGTCGAAGCCGTTGTAAGAAGGCGGTCAAGTCCCTTTTCTCCTAAGTACCTCTCACAAACATTGTTGGTGAAAAATTCTTTCCAATGGCGCCCGTCAAGGGCGTTTTCTTTTTGTACGTCCATAAGTCACTCCTAAAAGTTAAGAATTATTGAAGTGTCCTAAAAGACACTTACTCTGCAAAAAAAATATCGACAGGAGATTTCAAGTTTAAAATCTTAATAATCTTTTGAATCTCACTTTGCTTGAATTCAGAAGTACCGTTACATTTTCTAAAAAATGCAGAACGAGACATTTCCAGTTTTTCGCACATTTCAGTGATTGTAACGCCTGCTCTCTTCATTTCGTAGGTCAATAAGGCTACATTCATATTGTACCTCCTTTACATTTTATTTCACAAAGTGTCGTATAAGACACTTTCATAATACACCACACCTTGTGTATTGTCAACAATTTTCGTGTCATTAAAGAAACAATATTAGGTTTACTGCATTTTGTGTTGCGAAAAAGACACAAATAGGCTATAATTAACCGTACAGGAGGTATAACACTATGGAAATGGGCGAACGAATCAAATATTTAAGAAAACAAAAAGATATGACTTTAGAACAGCTCGGTCAAAGAGTAGGGGTTGGGAAGAGTACCGTTAGAAAATGGGAAGAAGGAGAAATCCAAAATATGCGAAGAGATAAAATCGCAAAATTAGCTGCTGCATTAGATGTTACTCCTGGATATTTAATGGGCTGGGAAGAACCTTATACCTCTTTAGGAATAGATAAATATACTAAAATATGGACAAAAGAATTTAAAGAAAATTTGCCTTTGGTTTGGGAAAATACAATTTTAAATGCTGATGTTGTTGGCTTGGATGATACTGGCTACGACATTGAAGAAATGAATAAATTAGTTGATGATATTGCTGGTGGTAAAACTGAAATCACATTTACTTTGGCGTGTGAAATAGCTGACAAATTAGGTGTGTCACTTGATGAGCTTGTAGGTCGTGAAGAATACGAAAAGACCGCCCTCGACTACGAGAACGGTCTGAATGGATTAGAATTGCAACTGCTCAATCTTTTAAAACAGCTTTCTCCGGAACAAAAGGAATTTTTACTTGTGCAGCTTGAGGCGCTTGTAAAGCGTAACAAAGGGAGCGAAGAAACTCCGTTTTAGTTGTTTCGTCAAGTTGCCTAAACAATTCAATTATTCTAATGTCGATAGGTTCCAACATTGTTGCCGCCCCTTTCCTTAGAGTGGCTGCCGGCAGTGTAAACACATTATAACAGAGATGGTTTCGTCTTGTAATCTATCGTTATTTAATAACGATATTTGACAAGAGGGAATGTTGGTTGTAAATATCTTATAGGAAAGTGAGTGTGTTATCTTGGATTTTAAATTACCTAAACATATTTTAGATTTCATCAAATTTCAAAAAACTATTTTAAGAAAATATCGTTGCTTCATAAAAGAAAAAATGCAGAATGATTACAAGAAAGCTGCTATTTTCGTATACTGGCTTAACGATTATATAACCTACATAAAGAATGAGGACAAGTTTAAAGCAGGACATTTAATAAATTATAAGCGTGGACAAATCATTCTTGTCAATTTTGGTTATAGAATAGGTAAAGAGTTAGGTGGAAATCATTATGCGATTGTTTTGGATGTAAGAAATTCAAGGTATACTGATACATTAACAGTTGTTCCGTTAATGAGCAAGAAGCCTAAAGAAACCTATTATTCTAAGGTTTATCACGTTTCGTTAGGGGAATGTGTAACTGCCTTACTTTATGATAAGGCATATAAAATTATGAAAGACCAAGATGAAGCTACAGATGATATTGTCAATGCTGTTGTCAAGGCTGGTGTTGGCAAAGTGAATGAAACGGAACTACGAGAAAAGCTTGACCGTCTTGATAGAGAATATCGCATAGCTGCAAGCATAATTAAATATACTCAAAAATTAAATAAAGAAAGTATCGCAGATGTTGGGCAAGTAACAACAATCAGTAAACAACGTATCGTTTTGCCTTGCAAAAAGCAAGATGTCTTGGCAAACGTTATTGTTCCTAAAGAAATTATGGATGTTATCGATGATAAATTAAATTTTCTTTATTGTGGTGTTGACGAAGAGGAACAAAAGTTGTAAAATGTACTGTACAGGGTAGCCTTGAGTTACCAACCTATCATGAATACTCTTTAAGGGTATAAGTAAGACCTCTGCGATATTTTTCGCAGAGGTCTTTTCGTTTATTTGATATAACGTAGCTATTGGTTATTTAGTTGACTAATATATGACTGGTGATTTCTAAAACCAATGCGTTTGGTGAAGAAATCTATTATTTGTTCCTAATTTTACTTGGTTCTAGGAAGAACTAAAATTTATAGAAAGTTTTTAAAGATGGGAGAGGCACGCTATGACCTTTTCGGTGGCAAGAGCCAAACGCATTCGTGTAGAGAGATGTGTAATTGGCGATAGGAGATTGTTTGAAAGAAAGAGGAATAAAACAAGATACAAAAGAACTAAGTCTTTAGTTTGTGCGAAGTATAGGGTTAATTGTGGTATTAAAAGCCCTGTTCCTAAACCTAGACCTAAGCCTCCTACAGAAAAATAGAGGAGCATGGTAATTTTGCTCCTCTATTGCATAGGTTTATATAAAATCGTATTCTTTTATAACTATTTTTGAGTCAAGGTAGACTAATGTACGAATTATATAGGTTTTACGATTTTCAGACCATTCAGTGTCGGGTTTTAATATAATAGATTTTTCGTGTACCATTGTCTGATCAATATATCCATTTATGGTTCGCCCGTCTGGAAATGTTATTTCAAGAAAATGTGGTTGGTTATCGCTTATAAATGCTTCCAACATTGAAGAATCTAAGAATATTTTGTTTCTGCCACCCATTTCGTTTATTTCATTGGCAAAGTGTTCGGCAAGTTTCTTTATAAATAGTGCCCACAGAATACTTATGACGATTGCCATAATCATTGGTGCGATGTAATCCATATATGATAGTGGTGGTGTACCTTCGATGAGTTTGTGAAGTACTTTGCATGGAGTACATAGGTCTGTGAAAATTAGAGATGCTGCAGCATAGAGAAAGTATTTCAATATACCTTGGTTAAGTGGTTCTGGTGTTGTGTCACCATCAAGTAATTTGGTTGTTGCTATACCAATAAAGCCCGGAGATAGAATCGCTATAATTAAAATCGGATTTTCGGTCATAATATCACTCCTTTAATATAAGGATAAGTTAGGAGATGTAATAATGTCAAGTTTTGTGCGTTTATATAATAAAGGTCCTGAAATCACAACTCGTCAAGACGGGATAGTTTCGCCAGTTCCGAAGCCTCCTGTTAAGCCTGCTGGTAAACCTACAAAATGATTTGTAAACAAGGAGCTTGATTATAACATCGGTTAAATCTGATTAAGAAGAAAATTTTAACCGATAAGTTATCCGGTAATTTAACCGATAAATAGTGTTTAGAGAGGTGAACGTAATGAGTGTTGAATATAACGTATATTGTGATGAAAGCTGCCATTTAGAAAATGACGGTATAAATGCTATGACTTTGGGTGCAGTTTGGGTACCGAAGTCAGATGTTGCAGTCATAAATCAAAGAATTCGCTCCATAAAAGAGCGTAATAATTTTAATGTAAAATCCGAAGCCAAATGGACTAAGGTTTGTCCTAAGCACAAACAACTCTATTTAGATTTGGTAAATTATTTCTTTGATAATGATGACTTGAAATTTAGATGTTTATTAGTGCCAGATAAAAGCGTTTTGCGTCACGATGATTTTAGGCAAACGCACGATGATTGGTATTACAAGATGTACTTTAATATGCTAAAAACTATTTTTGATAGGGAAAATAAGTTTAACGTATACATAGATATTAAGGATAATCATTCTTATTCTAAGGTGCAAAATTTATGGAAAGTTTGTTGTAATTCTTTCTACGATTTTACTGGGCAAAATATCAAGAAAATACAGCCAATACGCTCCAATGAAGTGGAGATAATGCAAATTGTTGATATCTTAATTGGCGCCATTGCATATGAACATAGATGTTTTGGAGATGAGCATATTAAAAGCGAAACAAAGTTAGAAATTATAAATCTTATAAAGAAAAGAGCAGGACTCACTTTGCATAAAAGTTCGTTAGTTAAAGAGTTAGATTTTAATCTTTTTGTTTGGCATCCGGGAGGATTATGATGTTTACTTGTTATTGGCTGCCCGATTTGTTTGTATTTGATGGTTTGTTTAGGAATTTAGATATTTATGATGAAGCTGTCTATAGAATGTTTTGTAATGATTTTTTACAAGCACCGCCTATATTTTTAGGGAAAGAAGTAAGAGTCTATTCTGACCCTAAAGTTCACGGCAAGGAACAGACTTATTTTCACATTACCAGTAAAAATTATAATAAAGATAGACACCAAGATAGAAATGTTGATATTTCACGATGTGAACGTATCAAATGGCCAAAGGCGCTTATCGAAAACTATAATTGTAACAGAGCAATTTGTACTGATTGTAATGGTATAAAATGTTGGCGTAGATTAGACAATGGAGGTCGATTTGAACGTGTTAAGATTTTATTTGAAGAACAACAGTATATAGTTATATTGGAAGACCATACAAATACAACAAGTAATTGCTTTTTCTTGGTAACGGCTTACCACTTGGAACATTCACATCAAGTTAGGAAGCTTGTGGCAGAATATAATAATTCTGTAAGAGTTGCATAAATGCAAAAAGCGCCTCTTTTGCAAGAGACGCAGTCAGTACTCCTTCTACATTGGGGTAGATGAGCTATTTATAGTATAACACATTGTAGTAGTTTTACAACTTTTATTTTCCCGTCTATACACTTTTTTACAATTTTGAAGTTTAAGGGAACTGTTATGGCAAAGAGAACATTACCTAAGAAAATTAAAAAAGGTGGCGTTGCTGTTATCTATGCTCGCTATTCTTCACATCATCAAAGAGATGTTAGTATAGAACAGCAAATTGAAGAGTGCATGAAGTACGCTAAGACTTCTGGCTTGAATGTTATTGCGACTTATGAGGATAGAGCCGTTTCCGGAAGAACAGACCGTAGACCGAATTTCCAAAAAATGATGCGAGATGCTGAAGCTGGAAAGTTTGAGTTTGTAATTTCTTGGAAGTCTAACCGCATCGGTAGAAATATGCTGCAGGCAATGCTCAATGAAGCTCGACTTGCAGATTGCGGAGTACGTGCGGTTTATGTAGAAGAGGACTTCGAGGATAATGCTGCAGGTCGGTTTGCTCTCCGTTCGATGATGAACGTCAATCAATTCTATTCCGAGAATATGGCTGAGGACATTAGACGAGGCTTGGACGACAATGCTTCAAAATGTATGGTGAACGGTATTGTTGGGTTAGGCTTCAAGCGTGGCGAAGATGGACGGTATGCTATAGATTCTCCCAAAGATGAAATTGTGCGTGAGATTTTTGAACGTGTAGCTAAATTGGAAGCTCAAATAGATATTATAAATAGTTTAAACGAGCGAGGGCTAAAGACCTCAACGGGTAAAGCGTGGAACCGTAGCAGCTTTCATAGAATGTTATCTAATGAACGCTATCGTGGAATTTATATTTATGGCGACACTCGCATAGAGGGTGGTGTACCAAGAATTGTAAGTGATGAAGTTTTCTACAAGGTGCAGGAGGTAGTTAATATGAATAAACACGTTAAGACCAAAAGACGCAGGACAAGTAACGGCGTTTATTTGCTTACTGGAAAGTTGTTTTGTGGACATTGCAAATCACATATGACGGGTGTTTCCGGAACAAGCAGAGGTGGCAATCTTCACTTTTACTATACCTGCAGAAAGAGGAGAGTAGAGAGGGCTTGCAAAAAAGAGAACGTGCAGCGTGACTATATCGAAAACCTTGTTGCCAAAGCTATCAAAGACTACTGCTTAAATGATGAAATTTTAGAAGTTATCGCTGATCAGACAATAGAATACAACAAGAAGCAACTCCAAAATAACGATTTAATTCTGCTTGAACAGGAATTAGCAACTGTTAATGCAGGATTGCAAAATCTTTTGAAAGCTATCGAAGCTGGCGTTTTTACAAATACTACTCAGCAACGTATGCTTGAATTGGAAAAACAAAAGGCTTCTATTGAAGATAAGATAGACGAGATGAAGTTCAATATTGTTCCCATCAACAGGGAAGATTTAATTGCGGGCTTGGCTATGTTCCGTGATGGTGACGTTGAAGATAAGCGTTTCCAAGCAGCATTATTTGACACATTCTTGGTTGCAGTGTATATTTATGACAGCAACCTAAAATTGGTATTTAGCTTTACTGGTGCAGAAAACACCATTGATGTACCTATTGAAAGCGTTCTGGAAGAAACAAATGCTGTGACACTTTTAAAAGATGGTGTGGCTGGAGAGCTTGTTCGTTCAAGCTCTCCAACAGTCCACCACAAAAAATAACCGTGAACTTGACTATCGTCAAATTCACGGTTTCTCTGTTTTTATAGGGTTATCTTCCTAATTCACGCTTGATTATTTTTTTGTAAGCTTCTACGCCAGGTTGGTCAAAAGCATC
The DNA here is from genome assembly GCA_045587445.1 of Eubacteriales bacterium. Taxonomy (GTDB): domain Bacteria; phylum Bacillota; class Clostridia; order Oscillospirales; family CAG-272; genus RGIG1995. Next base: position 53,000 of record JAZNCH010000030.1, read on the forward strand.
TACGTTGGCAAGCTCCCCTTCGTAAGCAATGGAAAGCATCA
>JAZNCH010000031.1:0-18545 GCA_045587445.1 Eubacteriales bacterium
GCATAGAAAGAAATTCAACAGCCTTTTGTGTTGAAATACTGTACGTCTTGTTTTGAGCATCTATATAGTAAGCTTCTTCGGGGTTGGTCGTAAAGTAATACTTGTACTCCTTGTCCTTGTTGTAGCTTCTGTATACAGCCTTATAGTGCTCCATCTTTTTCATTTGCGCAGGGAGAGAGGGAAATTCCTTCGCGGTATCGTTCATTTCAACGAAGAACGCAATCATCTCTTTTGATTCCTTGCTTTCCTTGTCGAAAACAAACTTTTTACCGTCAAGGTCAGTAACAGTCATTTTCTCGATCGTTCTCTCTGCAACAGGTGCATTTTGAGCAGATATATAATAAGCTGCAGCCAAGTATGTAGGAATAAATAACGCCAAAATAATAAGCGCAATAATTATTTTTTTCTTCATTAAACCGCCTCCGATTGAAGTACACTTCAAATTATTTGTATTCCATTATATTATATAATATTTTTTTTCGTAGGTCAAGGGTAAATGTAATTATTTTAAAAAAAGGTTAGTGAATAACAAGACGTGTGAGGGATTTACCCACACACCTCTGTTGCATTATCAACAAAAAAGTATGCGTTCCGAAAAAATCGAAAACGCATACTTAAGTTGAGGGAAAAGGTATATCTGATTATTCGAGTTCGTTTTTGTTGCTTTTTGAAGCTTCTGCAACAACTTTACCGAGAGCGAAGAGGGCGATAACGTTAGGGATAACCATAAGGTTATTGAACATATCGGTAAGCTCCCAAACGAGATCGTTTGAAAGAAGAGAGCCTGCAAATATAAACGCAATTGCAATTATGGAATAAGCAACGTTGAACTTCTTGCCGAAGAGGTATACAGCGTTGATTCTTCCGAAGAGGTTCCAGCTGAGAATGGTGGAGAAAGCAAAGAAGAACAAACAAATTGCAACGAAAATGTTACCAATAGAAGGAAGACCGAACGATGAACCGAATGCGATCTGTGCAAGGTTGGTTTTTGAAAGACCTGCCATTGATACTGCTTCTTCAAGGAATACACCGTTTGCAAAGTTTGCGGGATTGAGTGCACCGTCGCCTGTAAAGAAAACGGAAATAACAACAAGTGCTGTAAACGTAAGTACAACGAATGTATCAATAAACACACCTATCATAGCAACAACACCCTGGTCGTGAGGCTTTTTGACGTTTGCTTGAGCGTGAGCGTGAGGTGTTGAACCCATACCTGCTTCATTGGAGAAGAGACCTCTCTTTGCGCCCTGCGTAACTGCAAGGTAAATAGCACCGCCGATACTACCGCCGAGAGCAGCCTTTGCATTAAATGCATATTTGAAAATAGCTGCAAATGTTGCGGGAACGTTCTCAATATTAACAGCGAGAACTATTAGTCCGCCAATAATGTAAAGACCTGCCATAATAGGTACCAATTTTTCGGTTACCGAACCGAGTCTTTGAACGCCACCGATAAAGATAAGAGCTGAAATTGCGGCTACTGCCAAACCGATTATCCAACCGGGAATATTGAATGCATTGTTGCAAGCTTCAGCAATAGAGTTTGACTGAACCATCGAACCCATAAAGCCGAGAGCAAGCATAGCGGCAATTGCAAAGAAAGCTGCAAGGAATTTACCGAATTTACCTTTAAATACGCTTGTTATGTAATATACGGGACCACCCTTAACCGTGCCGTCTTCTTCAACGATACGGGTTTTCTGGGCGAGGACTGCTTCACCGTAAATAGTAGCCATACCAAAGAAGGCTATAATCCACATCCAGAAAATTGCACCGGGACCACCGATAAGAATAGCACCGCAAGCACCGACGATGTTACCTGTACCAACCTGCGCCGCAATGGCCGTCGCGAGCGATTGGAAAGAGCTTAAACCGGATTTTTGCTTTTTGCCGTTAAGTGAGAAGCTTGCAAACATTTTCTTCCAGCCTTCGCCAAAGCAGCGAACCTGAACGAAACGTGTTCTGATTGAATAATAGAGTCCGATACCTACAAGGAGAATGATGAGAATGTAGTTTGACAAGTATGTATTGATACTTGCAACTATGTTGTACAAAAAGTCCATATATAGACCCTCCTGAAAATAAAAAATATAACAAAAAAAGCAAAGCTGCGTTACCGAATGAAATGGATAACAGCTCTGCGGAAAAATCATCGTTATGCAATAAAAACAATACGATTAAAAAGAGGGTATATTAATTCCGTCCTTTTGCCTGAGAGATTCGCGGTAACATTTACCGTTTACACCTTCGGCACCCTGATGCTTTTAGCGAAGCGAGGGATTCTCCGGAGTGCTATCCGCTTACAGTCTTATCTGAAAAACAGATTCCTGAGAGGTTTACTCCTTCGGCACGGAAAACTTTCCGAATTTCCTGCAAGCTTCATTTAGCGGATTATGCAATTTTAACATTATTAATTATATCATATCCAAGAAAAAAATCAATATATTTAGTCGACATAATTGCATAAAATCTTTGCCTAAAATTGTACAAAAGCACCAAAGAATGCTGTGAGTTGTACTTTTTTGGTGCTTTTTAGGTGTTTTTTATAATTGTATTTCTATAGCAATGACGTTAAATTTATCTACATTTTCCGATATTATGTAAGTATGTTCGGTTATTTAAAGGGTAACCGTAAATTTATTTTATCATACCAATTATCTTCGTCTTTTTCAAAACTTTAAGTAACAGCACAGCGCCGACAATACCAAAAATGCCTTGTATGCAGTTGCCGGGAATACCGACCAATGCACCCGCATATCCCACCATAAACTGACCTTCGTAGAAAAGATAACCCAATATCATTATAGCCTCTGCAACTATTCCGCCGACCGATACGGCAAAAGCTTTATAACTATCTTTATTCTTTGACAGCATTTTGTAAACGTAAAAGGCGGCAACGCCCATAAGTGTCTTTATAACAAAAGTAGCAGGAACGTAAACAACGTATCCGTGAATTAAATCTGTGAAAGCAGAACCTATTCCACCGGCAAGACTGCCGTAAATGGGGCCTAAAAGGAGTGGTGAGGTTATAACGAGCGTGTCTCCCAAATTCACGTAACCCGTCTGCATACCGGGCACGTGTATATGAATCAGTGTCGCAACAAACGTAAGTGCGGCAAAAAGCGACGCCATTACTATCATTCGTGTGGAATTGGTTGTTTTCATAGTAAAAAATCTCCTTGACTGTTTGCTTAATTTATTGTACAATAAAACTGGATATACAAAAATATTCAGAACAGGAGTATTTTATAATACCAGATGAAGTATTTTATAAATCAAAACGATGAAAAAAGCGCATATTTGCAGATATACGAGCAGATTCGAAAGGATATAATAGAGTGTGTATATCCTTTTGGGACAAAATTACCGTCAAAGCGCTTATTGTCCGATGAAGCGGGCGTTAGTGTAATAACCGTAGAACACGCGTACACTCTTTTATGCGACGAGGGATATATTGAGCCCAAAGAGAGAAGCGGATATTTTGTAATATACAGGCAAACCGATTTTTTTGCAGTTGACTACGTTTCCGAAAAAAGCTATACGGAAAGAGAGGTTAGACACAGTGAGGTAAAGTCCGATTTTCCGTTTTCGGTATTGGCAAAGGCTATGCGAAAGGTATTAAATGATTACGGAGAAAGCATATTTACCAAAACTACGAATACAGGGTGCAACGAAATCCGTACCGCTATTTCAAAATATCTTGTAAGAAGCAGAGGCATATACGCAACACCCGGGCAAATAGTAATTGGTTCGGGTGCTGAATATCTATACGGTATGGTAGTAACGATGTTGGGACGAGACCGTATATACGCAATCGAAAAGCCGTCGTATGAAAAAATAGAACAAATATACAAAGCGAACGGTGTAGAGCTCGATATGTTAACATTAGGGCGTGACGGTATAGACAGCAGAGAACTTGCTCGAACGTCAGCCTCGGTCTTGCATATTTCTCCGTATAGAAGCTTCCCAAGCGGTGTAACCGCAACGGCAACAAAGCGAAAAGAATATTTATATTGGGCATCGACAAAAGACAGATACATAATAGAAGATGATTTTGAGTCGGAATTTACTTTATCAAGGAAGCCCGAGGAAACCGTATTTTCATTAGCAGACGGAAACAACATTATATATATGAATACGTTTTCAAAGACCGTCAGCCCATCGTTGCGCGTGGGATATATGGTATTACCAAAGAATTGTATAGAGATATTTGACAAAAATGTAGGATTTTATACCTGCCCCGTCCCCGCGTTTGAACAGCTTGTTTTGGCAGAACTGATAAACAACGGGGATTTTGAAAGGCACATAAACCGCGTAAGAAGACAAAAAAGAAAAGAGACCTAAAAAAACATCTTGCCACAAAACGTAAAAATATGTTTTATGGCAAGATATTTATATTTTTTCGTATTCGGTAACAAGAAATTCAACCCTTGTTGTTAAGGCATTAAGGCTGTCAAGCTTTTGCCTGTCTGTCGGTGAAGTGTTGTAATAATACGGTGTCATTTTGAAGAGGGATACAATATCTTCATTCGTTTCAAGTGTTATATCATACTTCAGCTCGGTTGAAGATTTTATAATATATCCGTCTCTTTCGGGGTTAACGTATTCGTTTTTATAAGGTACGTCATATACCGCCTTTTTCAGTTCAAATAGGTGGTTTTCCATAGGGGTAACCATTATAAGTCTGCCTTTTGGCTTCAGTATACGTAAAAACTCCGACGGACTGTCGGGTGCGAATATGTTTATACATACGTCAAATGAATTATCGGCAAAGGGCAATTCATATATACTTGCGACGGCAAAGGAGGCGTTTTTGCATCTTCGGGAAGCTACCTTCAAAGCTTCTTTGGATACGTCAATGCCCAAAAGAGTGTTGTCTTCTGCAAAAAGGCTTGTATAATAACCCTCACCGCAACCTGCGTCAAGAACGGTATTTTCATTGCCTAATATATTGTTTACGGCTTCTCGCATAGGCGCATAGTAACCTTTTTCGAGGAAAGACTGCCTTGCTTGTACCATAAGCTTGTCGTCGCCGTGATTGCCTTGCTTGTTTGACATAAGCAAATTAACATATCCTTGCTTAGCTTTATCAAAATTATGATTGTTCGGACAAACAAAGCTTTTCTCAATCTCTGTCAGCCTTTCTTTACATACAGGACAAATGAACATAATAAATCCCTTTTTAAAGTTTTTGAAGATTCTTAAGAAACTTTTTTCAAAAAGTTTCTTAAGGCTATATACTCTTACTTTATATCAATATCTATTCCGTTCAGTTCGACTCCGCCTTCGGCGCGAATCAATATATATTTCACCCCATTTATTATCTGTGTGGAAACGAGGTCTTTTCTTTCGGGGTTGACTTTTATTGAAACGTCGGCAGTTTCAAGCTGGAATTTGTTTACTTCTACAATGCTTTTGGGGGCGATTTCGGCATTTTTTCCGAATTGCTCGTCAAATTTTGTTCCGAACTCTTCCACCTTTTCTTGTTCTATACCCGCATATTGCAGTACTGTTTGCAGAGTTTCTTTTGAAAGTGCCAAGGGTTCGTCGTCTTTTGAGTTTTTGTGTTCCTCGATAAGCTCGGCGACCTGCTCGTGAACTGTTTTTACTACCTCGAAATCGCATTCGTCTATAAGAGTATCTTTCAAGCAACAGCCGAAATTTTCTTTTTGTTCTGCGGCTGACATAGGCAGGTCAACGTTAAATAGATTTTGTATAAAATCTGAGTGGATATTTGAAATGTCTCTTGTGTAATAAAGCGTACTGTAAATATTTGCAGCTCTGTTGTCGAATGCGGGGAACATAAATCCAAGCTCTGTCGAGCCGAGTACCGTTTGAAGAGATACAGAACGCAAAAGATTGTCCTCATTTTTAAAATACAGCCCTGTGGAAAGGGGCTTTATGGGACAGATACTGCAGATTATATAGGGGAACATTTGCGAAGAAACGTCATTTTTTCCACCGTCTTTTAAATATGAGAAAACATCGTACGTATCGTATGCTATAAGTATTGCAAAGCCGCCTTCAAATTTTACGCTGTCAATAACCTTTGCGTAAAATTTGTTGAGAGCTTCTTCGTCTTTAAGTCCGGATGAGCGTAAAGCAGAAAGAAGTCCGTGTTCTTCACTGCCTTCGACTTGCTTTGTGCTGAAGTTAAGAGTAAGCAAATTTGTGCCGAGAGAACCCGAAAGCGTCTTTTTCATTACCGCAAGGAGCTTTTCCGATTCTTCGGTCGAAACTGTAGCTAACGGCTGTGAAAAATTTGCAACTATATTCTTTGTGGAATTTACGATACAGCCGCGTATGTAAGTTATATTGTTTTTATCGGGGCGAAAGCGTCGGCGTATTTCCCGTAGATCTTTGTCTGTCATATTTATTCTCCTAATTAAAGATTACTATTGGCAAAAACTTATTTTAGAAACTTGGATTAAAGTTTATCATTTTTTTTAAAAAAAGTCAATGTTTTTACAAAGCGAACGAAGAAATACTTGGAGAACTGTGAAAATTAAAAAGCTTACCACGTGAGGTAAGCTTTTTGAATTATAATTCGGGTTTAAATGACGGCATAAGCTGAAGTTTAAATAAATTTGCTTTATGCTTTTTGTCGATAATTTCTTTTGTATTCTTGTCTTCGATTTCACCCGTTCTTATATATTTATCGAGAACGTCGTAGGTAAAACCGAGATTGTCTTCGTCGGTTTTACCGGAAAGACCGTCAATGGGCACTTTGTCAACCAAAATATCTGGTAAACCTAATGCTCTGCCGATTTCTTTTACCTCGGTTACCGTAAGATTGGAAAGGGGCGAAAAATCACCTGCTGCGTCGCCGTATCTTGTGGAATAGCCTACCCAATCTTCAGAAAGGTTGCAGGTGTTTACTACTCTGCCTTTTAACGATTGACCTATCATATAGACTGTGGACATTCTTATTCTCGGCGGAAGATTTATAACGGACTGGCGTGAAAGAGGAAAGTTTTCGGGTAAAGCATTTGTTAATTCGTCAACGGCGGACTTTATGTTAATTTCGTAGCGTTTTATACCGAGGTGGTCGCAGAGCAGATATGCCATGTCTATATCGTGCTGTTCACCGCATGGCATTAAAATGCCGATAACTCTGTCCTTGCCCAAGGCTTCAACGCAGAGAGCAGCCGCGACGGAGCTGTCTTTTCCACCCGAAATGCCTATTATCGCATTGCAGTCTTTGCCGTTTTCTTCAAAAAAACTTCTAATCCATTCTACGCATTTATTTTTTGTTTTTATTGCATCAAACATTATAATAGAATACCGCCTATAGTTATTTAATAATTATATTATACTACAATAGTTATACATAGGTCAACGGAAAATACGAAAAAGTTTTGCGAAATAAAATTTCTTTGTAAAACGCGTTGCTATTAACGGGGGATTATATTATATAATTGTAAGCAAATGTGCGGTAAAGATTAATACAAAATAATATCAGCGACGTTTCTATATGTGCTTTATTCTTGTAAGTCTTAAATGATTTATACGTACTATAAGTTTGGGAGTGGCGACACGACAATATTTAATATGACGGAAAAATAAATGTTTGTTTACAATATTTATGTTGACATAATATTTTAAATATGTTAGACTTGTTTGGCAAATAACAGTTAATTTATAAAATATAATATAAAAAAGGAAGATTTAATTATGAAAAATTTGAAAAACGTAATGTGTATTCTTTCGATATGCTTACTTAGCGTTTTTGTTTTTGCGGCGTGCGGCGAAAACGGAAAAGATTCTCATACTCATACACCCGGCTCAGAATGGCTTTTTGATGCGGAAAATCACTGGAAAGTATGTTCCGAAGACGGTGAAAAGGTTGAAATTTCTGCTCACGAGCTTGACAAAGAAATCTGCACTGTTTGTAAAGTGAAAGTAATTACAGATGGGGATAAGTCTGAAGTATACGTTCTTGATGAAAAGGGCAACTGGACTGTATGCTATCATTACGAGGAGGGCAAAAAGGTATCCGAAGATACTATAGAATATAAGTATGCTGCTGACGGTAGCATTGAAACTATGACTATGAAAACCGACGGAAAATTGGTTTATGAAGCTGAATACGGCGTGGATTCAAGCGGTTATAATTACGAAAAGAAGTCCACTCAGCACAACGAAGACGGAACTAAGTATACTGTTGAATACGACAGCAAAGGCGATATGCTTAAAGAAACAAAGGTAAAGGCTGACGGAACGGTAGAGTTTGATTATACTATAGTTCACGAATACGGCGACAATTCGAAAAAGATTAGCGAAAAGGTTTACAGTGGCGAAAAGCTTGTAAAAGAAGTAAAATATATAGTTATATCCGAAGACTCATGGGGTGGCGGTTCCTATAATAAGGAAGTTACAACCTACAACGATGACGGAACAACTAAAGTTGAGATTTTCAATGAAAGCGGAGAACTTGTTGAGGAATAAAGATTTCTGCTGAAAAAGCGATTGTTTTTTTATAATGGTTTCGAGTGTTAAAAAGGGACTGCCTCATATGCATTTTATTGCATATGAGACAGTCCCCTTTTTATTATTATTCGTATCTGTTTAAATCAGTGTTTTTTTCTTTTTAATAAAACTGAAACATTTCAAAAACATTGCAAAAACATTGGCAGGATATAATCTGCTTGTACAGTGAAGAAAGCGGTAAAAAACTTTCGAAAGAAATTTTTGAAATTAACAAAACTCAAACATTTCTCAAGTTTTTTAAAAACATCAATAAACTATAATAAACTCATAAAATAAAGAAAGAGGTTAGCGTTATGAATAGAAACGATCAAGATTTTCTCGTCCAGAAGATCCGTACACAGTACATTGAAAAAGAACATACCGGTCTTGACGAACTTAAGGAATTGGACTCCAAGGTAAAGCGGCCTGCAAATGTATTTGCATACATCTTTGGTAGTATCAGCACCATTATTATGGGTAGCGGTATGAGCCTTGTGATGACTGACATTGCAGAAACTGTTGGTATTCAGAATTCGATGCTTTACGGTATTGTAATCGGCATCATAGGTATGTTTATGGCAATCATTAACTATCCCATCTATAAAGGTATTCTCGTCTCTCGCCGTAAAAAATACGCAGAAAAAATCATTGCTCTAAGCGATAAAATCATGAAAGGTTAAAGGTGAATTACAGTGGCAAATTTTTTGAAGAAAGCATTTAGCGATATGAAGGAGTCTGCAAAGGCTCAGCACGAAGTTGACAAGGCAAATATGGCCGCTGTCAAAGCAGAGTCTAAAGCACAGTGGGAAGAAGCAAAGGCGATCGGTGATCCCAACCGTCGTAAAGCTGTTTTTCAGGCTGAACGTGATAAGCAGATTGCAGAAGCAAATGAGCGCAAGGCAGCAGCCGAGGCTCGCATTGATGCTGTAAACGGCAATAAGTAACATTTACGATATAAGCTTAAGGCAACGCCAAAATCGGCGTTGCCTCTTTTCTTAAAATCAACACTTTTATGTAATCTTGTTGTTTTGTTATAAATCGCAAATTGTAAAAAAATAACTATTTTTTCAAAAAAAAGCGACAAATGCAAACAAAACTTTAACATTTGGGTGCTATACTGTATAATAAGTTATAGTAATTTGCGGAGGTAACACGATGTTTAAGATATTGATTGTTGAGGATGATAAGGAATTGAACAAGACTGTTTGTTCCTTTTTGAACCATAGCGGTTATGAAGCCACCGGCTGTCTTAATGCAAACGAGGCTTACGATGCACTTTATGATAATATGTTCGACCTTATCGTATCGGATATTATGATGCCCGGTGTGGATGGTTTTGAATTTGCACGAAATGTTAGGGAGCTTAATGAGGATATCCCGATTCTGTTTATGACTGCCCGTGATGATATTGCTTCTAAGCAAAGAGGTTTCCGTATCGGTGTGGACGATTATATGGTAAAGCCCATCGACCTTGACGAGCTTTTTTTACGCATTGGCGCACTGCTTCGCCGTGCCAAGATAGCATCGAGCCGTAAACTTGAAATTGGCAGTTTTGTAATGGATGCCGACGAGCATACCGCATATTTAGGGGATGAAGAAATCTCTCTTACCAACCGTGAGTTCAGTATTCTTTATAAATTGCTCAGCTATCCGAAAAAGACCTTTACAAGAACGCAGCTTATGGATGAGTTCTGGGATGCAGATACCGAAACCGCACCGAGAGCCGTAGACGTCTATATGACAAAGCTCCGTTCAAAGCTGTCTGACTGTGAGGATTTTGAAATCAAAACCGTTCACGGACTTGGATATAAGGCGGTGATTAAGTGAAGAAACTGACAATTAAAAGTGTATTGGGATCGGTCAGTAGCTTCTTGCTGTTTTTCTTGACTGTGGGGTTTATCGTGTCGTGCTGTATGATGCTTTTTGTGAGCATTTTGGCAGATACAATGGAACTCACGATTACACCCACCAATGTTGGTACTGCCGCAAAGATAACCTTTTGGAACGTAGTTTTGATTACATTTCTCTTCAAATTTGCAGATTATATTCGCCGCAAAATAATGGTTGAGCGTCCAACAAAAACCATCACAGAAGCAACCGAAAAGATTATGTCCGGTGATTTTTCTGTTCGTATTCCTCTTATGCAAAGCTCCGGTTTGGAGGGATTTAATCAGATTGCTACGGCAATCAACCAAATGGCTGAGGAACTTTCCAGCTTAGAAACCTTGCGTACCGATTTTATCGCTAACGTATCACACGAAATGAAAACGCCTCTTGCCGTAATGCAGAACTACGGAACGCTACTGCAGGCTCCCGATCTAAGCGAAGAAAAGCGTCTTGAATATGCCAAAGGTATAACTGACGGATCACGTCGGATGGCGGATATGATGACAAATATTTTAAAACTCAATCGTTTGGAGAATCAACAGATCTACCCAGAGGTTTTGGAATTTGATTTGGGCGAGCAGCTCTGCGAGTGTCTGTTGCAGTACGAGAACGTGTGGGAAAAAGCAAACATTGAAATTGAAACGGATATTGCAGAGGATGTTAAGATAAAAGCGGATGCTGAGCTTCTCGGCCATGTTTGGAATAATCTGTTTTCCAATGCCTTTAAGTTCACGCCGTCAGGTGGTACAGTAACGGTATCTCTTACCGCAACGGATCATCACGCCATTGTAAAAGTAACCGACACCGGTTGCGGTATGACGCCGGAGGTTGGCGCACACATATTTGAAAAATTCTATCAGGGCGACACCTCCCATTCCGGTCAGGGCAACGGCTTGGGACTTGCTCTTGTCAAAAGAGTGATTGACATTATGCAAGGCGAAATTGGTGTGGAAAGCGTTGTCGGTGTCGGTACTACATTTACCGTAAAAATACGGAGGATCTGATATGAGCTGGAAGAAAATTGGCAAAGTATTACTGTTTCCCCATATTGCCATTATGATTATTCTCGTTCCTATCGCCACCGTATTCCTTGTGTATTCGATGGTGTTTTTGGGGACGGAATCAATCATTGCAATTATTTCTTATGTTCTTGCCGCTTATACATTGACCGTATGGTGTTTTAAGATACCGTATCTTATAAAGTTTTTCAAGACGTTAAAGAATGAAAACAAGTATGTGAGAATCTGGCAGGACGACACAAGACTTAGAGTAAATGTATCTCTTTACGGAACGCTTATCTATAATACCGCATACGCATTATTGCAGCTTGGTATGGGATTTTGGCATCATACCTTTTGGTTCTACTCTCTGGCAGGATATTATATCTCCCTTGCTGTGATGCGGTTCTTTCTGGTTCGTCATACAAGCAAGCACAAGCCTGGAGAAAAAATGCTGGATGAACTTATAAAATACCGTGCTTGCGGCATTGTATTTCTTGTTATGAACCTGGCACTGGCGCTAATGATATTCTTTATGGTGTATTGGAACAGAACATTTAACCATCATGAAATTACAACCATTGCATTAGCGGCGTATACCTTTACTTCGCTGACACTTGCGATTATCAATATGGTAAAATACCGCAAATACAACAGTCCGGTCTATTCTGCCTCCAAAGCAATCAGCTTGGCTTCTGCGTGTGTGTCTATGTTAACACTTGAATCTACAATGCTGACAACCTTCGGCGATGGAACAATGAGCTTAACAGGGCGACGAATTCTGCTGGGGCTTTCCGGCGGTGTAATATCCGTATTTATTATTGCGATGGCAATTTATATGATCGTACAAGCAAACAAAAAGATAAAGTTACTGAAAGTAGGGGGAAAATAATAAAATGGAAAATAAAGAGCGTTTTAATTACACATATTCAGCCAAAGAGCAGGAAGAAATCAAGGCTATTCGCAAAAAATATACCGGGCAGGAGCAGACAGAGGATAAGATGGTGCAGCTTCGACGTTTGGATGCCGGCGTGTATTCTAAGGCAAATACGGCTTCCCTTGTGTTTGGTATTATCGGCACACTGATTTTGGGTATAGGTATGAGCCTTGCAATGACCGATATTGGAAAGATTATAGGTCTGCTCGGAGGAATGGCTATGCTGATCGGAATCTTAATCGGAATTGTCGGCATCGTTCTCGTGTGCTTGGCATACCCCATCTATAACCGCACTCTCAAGAAAGAGCGTGAGAAAATTGCTCCTGAAATTATTAGACTTACCGATGAACTGATGAAGTGAGGAACTGATATGAATGTAAAGAATAACAAACGGCATCAGTAAAAGCGGTGGAGTATATAAAACAATATTTTTTCAAAAACGGCGTATACTCCGTTTTAAAAATGCGGCTCGAATGCGGCTGCGTTGAATCCACCGAATAAATGAGCAAAATCATAAAAAGAGAATATGATGAGTTGTTTTAATAGTAAACACCACCACCACTATGTATCTACCTTTATTTTATGGTAGAATGAAAGAAAAAGGAGGAATAAAACGAAAAAGGGACAAAAGAAACGGATATGGACAAAAGAAGAAAAGCTGAAAATAATCAAGAGATATTAAGAATAACATCTTTCTGTACGAGAACTTTGAAGAATATACGATGCGGATCATAGTATGATCTGTACTATAAAACCCCTGTTCAATTTAGAATCGAACAAGGGTTTTGAAAATTGTGGGTTTTGTGTCTACTTTCTGTTGACAACTTCACTATGCGGGTGAATTTTTATTGGAATCTTTTATTTATTGTATTACTGTTTGCATACATAACACAAGCATTTCATAAGTTGTTTTTACTCCAAATGTTGATTTTTTACACTATTCGTGGTATAATTATTTTGCGATTATATTTGTATTTGTTTCCTTATTACAGTTTTTAAGTTTCGGAGTGTATTATATGAGTGTTGATAACAAAAAAATAAAGATGAAAAATTGGGCAAATATATTATTTGTTTGTATTATGATAATTGTCCTTCTATTAGGTATCATCAGAACCGTGTTTTTTCCGAAAGACATAAACTATTATGAGAATCGTTACAGCAATAAAATAATTCCCCCAACCCCAAGCTCCGTTTTGGATGTTTCCTTTCAGAACAGTGTTGAAGATGCCCTGTTAGATCAAATACTAGGAGCTCAAAGGCTAAAAAAAATCTACAACGAGATGACCTCGCTTTTTTCTAATTTCTTGGTGGCTCCAATCATAGAAAGCAATACCACCAACTACATAAACTATAAAAATGGCACAAAGTTTTTTAGCGGATATTATGTTTATACTCCCTACACCCTTGAAAGTGTGAGCGAGCAATTCAAAGCAAAAGCGGATAACTATAATTCAATTTTTAAAGCATACCCCGAAATTGATTTTTATACTTATTACATAGAAAAGGACACGGACATCAATTTTGAGAATTCCGAGAAGATCAATGCGGATGACTATTTGTTTTCTTTGCTTAATTTACCCAACAGCCAAAAACGATCGTTTGAAATAGAAAACTTCCAAAAATTTTCTGATTATTTTTATAAAACGGATCACCATTGGAATCACAAAGGCTCCTATTTGGCTTATCGAGATATTGTGGATCTTTTACAGGGAGAGGGCGATCTGATTGAAAAAGGGAAAGAAGTCTTGATTTCCAAAGAATTTATGGGAAGTAAAGCTGCTACATCGGGTTCAAATATTGTAACAGAGCCGTTTTATGCATATGAGTTTGATTTTCCGGCGTTTCAAAGTATTAGCGGAGCAACAGAAGGTAATTATGGTTCGCAAGAAACTTCTATTTTGGCTTCTCCCGTAGATTCGATATCGTACGGCGATTTTTATGGGTCAGATGACGGAGAGATAATATTTAATACAGGAAAAACAGACCGTGATAATATTTTAGTTATTGGCGAATCTTATGATAATGCCATTCTAAAATTGTTAGCAACGCATTTCAATAAAACCCATTCTATTGACTTGAGAAACTATGCACATTTCAAGGGTAGGCAGTTTGATTTCCAACAATACGTTGAATCCAATGATATTGACAAGGTTTTATTCATCGGTAACATTGATTTTTACTATTTAAATACATTTGAACTGGAGAACTAATCTATGGTTTTTAGTACTCTCACCTTTTTGTTTGCATTTTTACCGCTTGTTTGCATTTTATATTATGTGATACCAAACCGAACCTATAAAAATGTAATTCTTTTAATTTTTTCCTTATTGTTTTACAGTTGGGGCGAACCGAAATACATTTTTTTAATGTTAGTCGCATCGTTGATTGCTTATATTGGCGGACTGTTAATCAATCAATATGAAAACACAAGTAGATTCAAATTAAAGAAAGCTGTTTTTATTACAACGGTCTTTTTGCTTGTTGCCAATCTTTTTGTTTTTAAGTATTTAAATTTTACTATAAACAATTTGAATCGTCTATTTAACTGTTCAATCAACATAGGTAAAATAGTATTACCGATCGGCATTAGTTTCTACACATTTCAGATTCTCTCATATGTGATCGACCTTTATAAAAAAGAAATTACTCTACAAAAGAATTATTTTTATCTAACTCTATATGTATCTTTTTTCCCTCAGCTAATAGCTGGGCCTATCGTTCGTTATCAAACAATTGAAGATGAAATCAACACAAGAAAAGAAAGTTTCAGGCTTTTCATCTATGGATTGCGGAGATTTATAATCGGTTTAGCCAAAAAAGTAATCATCGCCAACAGTGTGGGTGCTATCGCTACGCTGATATATTCGGGCGATACGGCAGTCTACGGAACACAGTTTTATTGGTTGGCAGCCATTTCTTACGCCTTGCAAATATATTTCGATTTTTCCGGATATAGTGATATGGCAATTGGTTTGGGAAAAATGTTTGGATTTAATTTTCTTGAAAACTTTAATTATCCTTATGTTTCCACTTCCATCACAGAATTTTGGAGAAGATGGCATATTTCGTTGTCTACATGGTTTAGAGATTACATCTATATCCCGCTTGGCGGCAATAGAGTCAAAAAAATTAGATGGCTGCTTAACATCTTGATCGTTTGGGGCCTTACAGGTCTTTGGCACGGCGCAGAATGGAACTTTATCGCATGGGGTATATATTATGCTGTGCTACTAATTTTAGAAAAGCTATTTTTGCATAAGCTACTTGATAAGTTGCCAAAATTTCTATGTTGGATTTATACAATGGTAATTGTGTTGATCGGTTGGGTTTTGTTTAACCTTACTGAGCCCGCAAAAATCATTCAAGCACTTTTTCAAATGTTTAGTTTTCGTTTTACAAGCACAGAAACGGTGATTATGGCCAACACCGATATTGTATATGCATTGTTTTACATCCCGCTTGGTTTGATATGTATGTTACCTTGGAAAAACAGAATCAACATTTCAAAAATCCCAGACTGGATCATAAATGCAATTTGTCTTATTCTATTGGCGTTTTGTATTGTATTTATAATTGGATCGACTTATAATCCCTTTATCTATTTTAGATTCTAAAGTATAAATCTCCTTGTTTTACAGATACTAACAGTACAAATTTGTAAAGCAAGGAGATTATTCTATATATGAAAGCAACAGGTTATTGTACGTCGCATAGAGGCGGATGTAATAATAACACATAAGTGAGATAAAGCATTATAAATACTGGGTTTTCGGGCAATTTTTGAAGAAAAATTTTTGATAAAAAATATCACATTTTGACCGATACATAACACAAAAGCGAGGGAAATTTCCCCTCGCTTTTGTAGATTATATGACTAATAACTCATCAAATGAAATATTGAATACTTTTGTAAATGCAATTATTTCAATATCGGTTACAAATCTTTTTCCGCATTCAATACGCTGAATAGCATTTTTGTCAATATCAATACCTACAAGCTGCATTCTGTCTGCAAGTTCTCTTTGCGATATTTTCATATTCATTCGGTATTGTGCAATTTTCTTTCCGCATACATTATTTAAACCGTCTTTTGTTTTGTTAATAAACATATTATTTCTCCATTTCGACATTTTGTGCTTGTCAATAAGAAAATTATATGTTAAAATACAAAACGATATGACATTCAGTGAATGTCATAATAAAATGTGAAAATAAAAAAATCTACAGTTTAGTCAGTATAATTTTTCATTACTGACAAATACTAACATCACGATTTGAAAATTATGTTGTAGGGGCTGGCGCCCACGACAGCCCGTTCTTGTTTTATGTATGTTTGGGACGTCGAAGGCGCCGTCCCCTACGATATATTTGTAATTTGTTAAAGGAGAATTTATATATGAAAGCAACAGGAATTGTACGCCGTATAGAGGCTCGTGTTATAATAACACAAAAGTGCGATAAAGCCTTATAAACACTGGGTTTTAGGGCGATTTTTCAAGAAAAATTTTTGACGAAGAATAGCACATTTTGACCTATACATATCAAAAGCGAGGGAAATTTCCCCTCGCTTCAATAATATTATTTGTGTATAATATAATAGGACAAACATCGAAAAAATCGCATAAACACTAGGATTTCCGCTAATTTTTGTTGGGCTCGGATTTGCATAAATTTGAGTGAAAATCTGCTGATTTCGACTTAAAATGCGAAGGGATGGACGTTTTTTGCTGTTGCATTCGGCTAAAACTAAATATTCAAACTGTTACAAAGCCGGATGAGCTATAGACTTATCCGTTTATTTAAACTTGCTTTTTAAGCAGATATATATGGATGAATTCTCGCACTGAATTCCACTTCAATTTGCACTGTGGAATTTACAAAGTTGATTTTTTTATGGACTTATCCTTCTAAAGACTTGACGAAATAAGAAAAGCGTGCTATAATACAAAAAACTAAATAATAATAACATTTAATGGATCCAGCTGTCTGCAGAGGAAGCCGGATCTTTTTGCTTTTTAGCAGTAAATATATTTAAATATAAAAGGAGACAGAATCATGGAAGTTCAACTTCAGGAGCTTATTGAACAGATCAAGAAGGATTGTGTTGAAACCGCTGAAGCAGAAGCTAAGGCTATCGTTGAAGCGGCAAAGTCAGATGCCGAAAAGATTATTGCCGATGCACAGGCGCAGGCAGATAAGATCTTAGCCGGTGCAAAAGCTGAAACAGAGCGAATGACCAGATCGAGCGAGGATGCTATTCGTCAAGCAGGCCGTAATCTGTTGATCTCTTTCAGAGAAAGTGTAACAAGAGAGCTTGAAGCCATCGTTAACGAAAATGTTACTGCCATATATTCTTCGGATGCGTTTGCGGGGCTGATCGTCAGCATTGTTGAAAATTGGGCAAACAAGCCGGATGCAGAAGATATCGCAGTGATTTTGAATACTCAAGACCTTAATAAGTTGGAAGAAACCTTACTGGCAGCACTTAAAGAAAAAATGTTAAAGGGTATCACTTTGAAGGCGAATGATAATTTTGACGGTGGATTCCGCATCGCTGTCAATGACGGCAGCGCATATTACGATTATTCGGCAGAGGCAGTTGTGGATATGCTTTCAAATTATCTTAGCCCTAAGGTTACCGAGCTTTTGAAAGAGGCGAAGTAATAACTATGGCTGAATATTATTTAATATCGCAGTTACCGTCTTTGGATGGGATAAGTGAAAATACTCCGCTTCCGATTACCGAAGAACGATTTGCAGAGCTTTGCAACCGTTTTTTAGGAAAAAGGGCGCAGGAAATGCTGAGTAAGCTTACCCTATCACCTCCCAAAAACAGCGAGAACTCCGGCTCTGCATTGATTGATGCCTGGAACGAAAGCGAAAGAAACCTTCGATTTGCTCTTGGTAAAGTTCGGGCAGAGAAAATGAAGAAAATTTTCGATACGGAGAACAGAGCTTTTCCTGTGGAATATATTAAGGTGGCAGGTACAGCAACAGAAATCGCAAATCCAATGGAAGCAGAAAAATATCTAAACAGTTACCGTTTGGAAATCTTGGAAACGCTAAGGCCTATGGATAGTTTCTCTGAGGATTATATTTTCTATTACGGACTAAAATTAAAATTGCTTCTTCGCATAAGGCAGTTTGATACAAAGAGCGGAGAAAAAGCATACAAAAATATATACGACTCCATTTTAAATGGAGATAGGTTGGAGGCAAAACAATGACCGAAAATAAAGGAAAGGTAGTAAGCA
>JAZNCH010000032.1:0-12300 GCA_045587445.1 Eubacteriales bacterium
GTATAACTGGAACATCCGCAAAGAAGAGACCTCAATTTATGCAAATGATTGAAGACGCTGATTACGGCGAATTTGATTTGATTTTGACAAGAGAGGTCTCTCGTTTTGCCAGAAATACAGTTGATACCCTGCAATATACACGAGAGCTTAAATCTAAAGGCGTAGAGGTTTACTTTATTAACGATAATATCCGTACATTTGATGGTGATGGTGAATTAAGATTGACCATTATGGCTACCTTAGCACAAGACGAGAGCCGTAAGACTTCCGTTCGCGTTAAGAGTGGTCAACAAACATCAATGGATAACGGTGTTTACTACGGTAACGGTAATATACTTGGGTATGACCGTGTAGAACAAATCATCAACGGCAAGAAGCAAGTTGATTTTGTTATCAACCCCGACCAAGCACAAACCGTAAGAATGATATTTGACTGGTATCTTAGCGGTATTGGTATCCGTGCTATTAAATTTCGCTTGGAACAGGAAGGAAGACTTACTGCGACCGGCAAATCAAATTGGCACGAAAGCAATATTTCAAAGATATTACAGAACTCATTTTACGGTGGTATTATTACTTATCATAAAGAGTTTGTCTCTGATTATCTCGAACAAAAACGAATTCGTAACTTTGGTGATATGGAATATACAAAGGTGCGTGGCAGACACGAACCAATTATTACCGAGGAAGAGTTTGATAAGGTTCAAGAGATGATTGCTAAACGACGCAGAGAACTGCCTACCGATGTATCAGGCAGAAGAAAACCTCTCGGAGAAAAGAGAGGCTGTGATGTTTGGACAGAACTACTTATTTGTGAATGTGGTCATAAATTCAATCGTAAAATATGGCATAGAACCGATAATGAAACTCAGTATGGTTATCAATGCTATAGTTCAATAAGAAGTGGCTCTATAACAACCAGAATGAACAAGGGGTTATCTACTGAGGGTGTGTGTAGAACTCCAATGATAGCGGGTTGGAAATTACAGATGATGGTTAAGCACATCTTTAAAGAGTATTTACAGAACACGGTTGAAATTCTCGCCCTTGCACAATCAATGTTGGAAAAGCATATTGATGATAAACAAGACACCAAAAACAATGCTCGGTTGATTAAACAAAAAGAAGCCGAGATTGAAAAATTGAATAAGCGTTTAAATAATCTTATTGAGATGAGAGCAGACGGCGAAATTACTCGTGAGACCTTTCAGACCAAGAAAGAGGAAATCGAGACGCAGATTGGAAAACTCCAAAAAGAACTTATGAGTTTGAAACCTCAAGAGAGAAAACCCACAGATGTTTCTCACGACGAGAAAATAAAAATCCTAAAGTTCTACTTAGAGCAATCCGTAAATCCAGATGCTATGGAGAACCTATCAGAAGATGTCATTAAGGCTTTTGTTACAAAAGTCGTTGTGAGAGAAGATGGTTTCGACTGGTATCTCCGATTTAGTCCCGATAATTCGCCAACCTCGTTAGGTATAAATGGTCGAAAAAAGAGTAATGCCACAATCTCCTCACTTCGTTTGCCGCAACACAGGCTGCTATCAAAGAATCTAAGTAATTAGATTAATAAAGCAAAATAATCCCCTCGGAGAAATTCGAGGGGATTTTCTTTATCCATTCTATTTCTTATTGTTTAAATTGATGTAACATATTGTTGTTTTTTCTTGACTTTAATCTTTGTTATGGTATAATAAAGCAAAAAACTTAAGGAGAACCATATGGAAAAACATGTCCATTACTTTGATCACCTTCGCTTAATAGCTGCGATTAGCGTAATATATATGCATGTTGCTGCAGGCCCATTAAGAACGCCAATCGGCTCCGAGTGGCATTTAATAAATATTTTTACATGTATTGGGTTTACGGCAGTTCCCTTGTTTTTTATGATGTCCGGATATTTGTTGCTTTCAAACCCGAAGACAGAAGATATTAATGTTCTTTTAAATAAAAGACTACCAAGACTTCTACTCCCGCTTATCGGTTGGACAATAGTTGCGCTATTATGGTTCTTCTTGCAAGATAAAAGTCCCTCTAGTTTTCTTGAAAGATTAATTTCGTCACTGAAAAGCCCTGCCTATGTACATTTTTGGTATGTATACACTCTTATTGCTATATATATTATATCTCCACTGCTATGCGCTGCTTTGAGTACACTTAATAAAAAAGCACACATATTGATTTTTATTATTGCAATCATTCCATCTGTAAAATATATTTTTCAAGTTCTTTTCCCTTCTTATTTAGACCGCTTCATTGATTTTGATATCATTTCAAAACTAACTTTCTTTGATGGCCACCTCAATACTTTTATACTTGGATATTATGTAGGAAATTTTAAAAAGAAAATCCTAAATTGGCTTTTGCTTGTTTCAGGTGGTTCGCTTATTGCTGTAATTTCTTTTGGAACATACTATTTAAGTCTAAAAAACGGATATTTTGACCAAACATTCCAAGTGCAAGCATGTGGATTTGAGGTTTTTCTTGCAGCAATTATATTTGTTTTTTTCAAACAAAACTTCAACAAGGAATCTAAATTTTATAAAATTGTTCCAATAATCCCTCTTGCTTTTTCTATATATTTTATGCACCCCATTTTGCTCTCTATGATGTCCTCTGTAATAACCGCGTTCTTCCCTATTACAACCTTTTTGGGCACCATATTTATCACATTATTGAATTTGCTTATTTGTTTTTTTGTAATGAAAACTGTTGCAACTATAAAACCAATATGCTTTTTAGCAACGGGTATTCCCTACAAAACAGCTTGTAAATCATGTAACTGGGTATATACTTATAACAAAATCAAATCCAAGTATGCCCTTAAAGAATCTAAATAATTGAAGATTATTAGAAATAACCGACTGTAAATGGCTTACCCATAACGGAGAACAACCGGATATGGATTAAATAATCAATGATTTATAAAAACAATAAGTGCATACGTTTTTTTGCGTATGCACTTCGTTTTTTATTTATTAAACTTTTACAGCCCCCGAATAGCTCATTTCTTTGATTTGCTCGTCTGTGTAGCCAAGCTGGTTTAGGATTTCTTCAGTATCAGAACCTATTCTGCCTGCGGGAATAGTTTTAAGTTCACCGACAGAATCCATTTCAATTGGGCTTCTCGGCATAACCCTGGTTTTCCCGCTTGCAAAATCAACGTTTTCCAAGAAACCGTTTGCCCAAGCCTGTTCATCTTCAGACAAATCAGAAAAATGGTTCATTCTAATCAAAGGGAAATCATTTTCTTTTGCAAATTCAAGCCATTCTTCACATGTTTTTGAAGCATAAACTTTCACAACTTCATCATAAAGTTCTTGAGCGTTTTTTACACGAGCTTGGTATGTGCTGAATTTCGGATCTTCAACAAGATCTCTTCTACCTACTTTAATCAAGAAAGATTCAAGCGCCTGTCGAGTATATCCCGATAAAAATACCCATTCTCCGTCTTTAGTCTTATAATGACCTGAAGGAGGAGTTGAGCTTCTCGCCGGTGTCTTCGGGAAAACATTATCAAGTGATTTTTGACACATAATTTGCATTGTTCCCATAGTAAATATAGCATTATGATACAAGCATGAACGAACATGCTCTCCCTCACCGGTTTCTTTGCGTCGATAAAGAGCAGCACACACTTCTCCCATCAAAAACATACCTGTAACTGTATCGCCAACGCTATAAGGAGGATAAATGGGATTGTAATGTTCGCCGGCAACCCCCATATCACGCAAAAAACCACTTCTTGCCCAGAACGCAGAAGTATCAAATGCCGGATTATTTGCATCGGGACCCTTTTCGCCGTAACCGAGAACCGAAGCATAAATAAGAGAAGGATATTTTTCCTTGAGGTCTTCATATGCTATTCCCAATTTTTTCAATGCTTGAACGCGAATATTAGTAACAAACACATCGCTTTGACTCAAAAGCTTGTGAAATGCATCCATACCCTCTTTTGTTTTCAAGTTTAACGAAACAAACTTTTTTCCTGTGTTATAAATGTCAAAAACAGGATTTTCAGCTTCGCTAAAATACCTGTAACTATAACTGATAGCCGTTTGTCTCCATGCGTCGCCGTTTGGGGCTTCTACCTTAATAACAGTAGCTCCCAAATCTGCGAGCAAGCGCGCACATACGGGAGCTGCAACAAATGTCGACATCTCCAAGACTTTTACTCCGGACAATGGACCTTTCATAAAATCACTCCTTAAAATTATGACATAAATCATATCACTAATGTTTCACATTATACCACTTTGTTTTTACTTGTCAACATATACCATAAAAATTTATAAATTTTTATGGTATAAATAATTATTTTATTAAATTGTTATTTACATTTAGCACTTAACTACACTGCCAGTAAGACAAATATCAATATTGTCCATTGACAAATATTTTTGAATATGCTATTCTTGTAATAATAAAACAACCAAAAAATAAATATTAATAAATTTTGGAGGATTATTATAATGAGAAATGTAGTAATCGTTGACGGTGTAAGAACCGGATTTGGTAAATTGGGCGGAAGCCTCCGTCAGTTCCCTATGTCCCATTTAGCTTCTATGGCAATAGACGGACTGCTCAAGAAGACTGAACTTTTAGAACGCGGCGGTAAGGTTGAAGGCGTATACATGGGTAGTGCTTTGCACGACAACCAGACACACTCCCCCGCAAGATATGCAGTACTCAAATCGAAGCTCGGTTATGATACTTGGACAAGCTACGTTGAACGTCAGTGCGGTTCTGCTATTGATGCTATTAACCACGCGGCAGCTGCTATTATGATAGGTACTGCAGACATTATTATTGCAGGCGGCGCAGAATCATATAGCCAGATGTACAGTAAATTTTCTATGGCAGTAGAACCTTATAAATTAATTCCGCCCATGCCTATTCCTCAAGCGTTGGCTCCTATTCCCGAAGATGCTTGCGATATGATTACAACAGCAGAAAATATAGCAAAAATGTGTAATATCACTCGTGAGGACTGTGATGAATTCGCATACAGAAGCCAGATGCGTGCGGCTAAAGCAACTGCTAACGGATATTTCAAAGAAGAAATAGTACCCGTAGTTATTCCTGCTACAAAGAAAACTCCCGAAATTGTATTTGAAAGCGACGAATTCTTGCGCCCCACAACCACTATGGAAGGTCTTGCAAAATTGAGCAGTGTTAAACCTAACGGTGTTACAACTGCAGGTAACGCATCGGGCAGAAACGACGGTGCATCTATGCTTCTTTTGATGACAGAAGAAAAAGCAAAAGAGCTTGGATATACACCTTATGCAAGATTTGTTATGGCAGGCAACAGTGCTTTAGATCCAAAGATTATGGGACTTGGTCCTGTTAAATCAAGCCTTGAAGCAATTAAAAAAGCCGGTCTTACTGTAGACGATATAGACGTTTGGGAATGCAACGAAGCTTTCGCTGTACAAAACCTCGGTGTAATCAAGGAAATCGAAAGAGAAAGCGGCATGAAGATTGATATGGAACGTTGGAACCCCAACGGCGGTGCTATTTCGTTTGGTCACGCTAACGGTGCATCGGGTGGCAGAATTGCAATGTTTACAATGCGTGAGCTTGAGCGCAGAGGCGGTCGCTATGGCTTGTTTACATCTTGCTGCGGTGGCGGTCAGGGTGTAAGTACAATCATTGAAAACTTGCGCAAATAAATATATCTGAATTTATACACAACATTTCCCCACCTAAAAAGGTGGGGATTTTTTTGAATTTTAACCACATTTTTTAATTACAGTTTTGTGAAACAAGAGTAATACATTTTTTGACGAAAAACTTGATTATTCGAATGGAAAAAGTTATAATCAATTTTACAGTATTATTTGACTAAAATATAATCGATATATTGCTATTATTCCGGAGGTAATGAATTATGAATATTAAAATATTACACTTGATAGAAGGAGCAAAACAAGCCAAAGGAGTTACTGTAATTATCGACGTTTTTCGTGCCTTTACGGTAGAAGCATATCTCGCCAAAAATAATGCTGCAAAAATCATTCCTGTTAGTAGTGTGGATTTTTCCTTTGAATATCGAAAAACAAATCCAAATGCTATTTTGTGCGGCGAAAGAGGTGGTAAAATCATTTACGGATTTGATTACGGAAACTCCCCATCGCAGATTGAAAACGTTGATTTCACAGGAAAAACCATTATTCACACAACCTCGGCAGGCACGCAAGGCATCGCCAATGCGGTAAATGCAGATGAAATTATCGGCGGAAGTCTTGTAACCGCAAAAGCAATTGCAAAATATATTAAGCAAAAGAATCCCGAAAACGTTTCTCTCGTATGTATGGGACTTGCAGGTCAAAAACCAACTGATGAAGACACGTTATGCGCTGAATACATAAAAAGCTTGATAGAAGAAAAGCCCCTAACCGATATTGAAGAGCGTATCGAAAAAATTAAACACACCGACGGTGCAAAATTTTTTGACAAAAACTTACAAAACGTTTTTCCCGAACGTGATTTCCACCTATGCACAGAATATGGTAATTTTAATTTTCTCCTTCGTCTAAAAAAAGACGCAAAAAGCGAAATGGATTATATGGAAATAATAATGGTTTAAATAAATTCTATATAATGGAGCGTGATGTAATATGTACGCTATCTACGTCAAATTCGACCGTTTATCAAATATATTACCAACACAATTTCAGGTGAAATTGAACTGATATAATATTTTACTGAGGCAAGATTATTCTATAAATATACTTGTTACGAACTTCTACTTTATACAACTATAACATTTTCTCCAAACGCAAAGAAAATACTTTGAACTTTAAACCCAAAAGAGCACATAGGCTTTTTGCCTACGTGCTCTTTTTTAGTATATACGTTAATCCTTTATAAAATTGATGTCATACTTATTGTTTCTAAACATAGCTCTCATAGAGAAATATCTCTCATGAGTTCTCCAACCGCTTGATATTGAATTTACATCGGAAAATATAATCTTTGCATCGGGAAAATTCTTAATAACCTCTTCCCTTTTATCTACCGGCAATCGAGTGTTTGGCAGCCACAAGCGCTCAATATTTTCAAGCGAATATATACACGAAAAATCGCTAACCTTATTCCAACCAAAATTCAAGTCAACGAGCTTTGTACACTCAACGAGAGGAGACAGGTCGGTAATATTGTTTACAAAAAGCTCAAGATATTCAAGCTCTTTCAAGTTTGAAAGCGGCGAGAGATCGGATATCCAGTTATCTGCCAATATCAACACCCTAAGGTCTTTCATTTGTCCGATAACAGATATATCGGTAATTGATTGATGTCCAAGGTCAAGAGCCTTCATATTCGTGCAGTATTTGAGCACCTCAATATCCTTGCTCTTCATACGAGTGTGCGTATAGTCGTAAATCATTACGGAAAAAGCTTCGGCATCAGTCCTCAGACTCCATTTTCCCATATAAATTCGCCATACAAAATCAATATGACTGTATTTTTCGCGCAATGCCGCCATTTCGTCATTTGTATAATTGCAGTCGCACATAACGAGCTTTGTTCGTTTCGGAAAATGCTCAACCAACGTGCTAAATTCTTCTTTGTTTTTTATCCTTTTTTTGCTTATATCAATTTCTTTTTCAGACAAATCAAAAGTAATATTTTCGAATTTAACCTTTACAAAAAAATCAACTTCGGGATTCATTTGGCATACGGCTATATATTCCTCGGGGGTAAGAATAATATTTTCAACCTTTAAAGTCTGTAGATTTGGATATTTTGTCATACTTGAAGTTATTGAATCGCGAATAACAGTAGGAATATCAAGCACAATTTCTGTTATATTGTTTTCGAGCGGCTCGGTTTCAGGTACACTTTCTGCAACAGTTTCGGTAAAAGTTTCAGATTCTTCGGGTATTTCAGCCGTCTCACTTTCTTCTGGAAGATCGGTTGATACAACCGGTGTCTGACTCGACAAAGGTTCGTCTGTTTGATTGCTATTCCCTATATTTACATTTGAAGTATTACACGACGATAAAGCAAAAATTAAAACGCAAACACTTAAAATTATATTTAATCTTTTCAATTGCTATTCCCTCTGTTTCATCTCAAAAAGCTAACGATAATTAATACGTACATATATATTACCAAAGCAATTATATATTGTCAATACAAAAAAAGCCTAAATTTTGACAAAAAAACAACATTTATACCATAAATAATTATATATTATTTAATACACAATATTGCAATTTCCGACATATTATGATAAAATTTATTTAACTATAAAACAAAGGAAATCTTTTTCGTGAAAAAAATTTTTTATCTTATTTTTTGCATCATAATTTTAACATTTTCCGCTTGTTCGCCCATATCTGTGCCAACAAATTCAGAGAAAACAACTACTTTGTCAACAGAATATATTACGCTCACAGAAACAACGGAAATCACCAACGAACGAATTGAAACATTCCCTGAAACAAATGAATCTTCTTGTGAGACGGTTTTGGAAGCCATTCCCGACGCCATTGTTAACGATACTGACAGTAATGTAGAATTACCTTCGCAAAACGAAGAAACATTTACAGAAGCACAAACAGAACAAGAAATCCCGACGGTTCCCGAATATGTTGGTTCAATAGCACTGACATTTGATGACGGTCCGGGAATATACACAGAAAGATTACTTAATATTTTAAAAAGATATGACGCAAAAGCTACATTTTTTGTTGTAGGAAACAGAGCGTCATACCAAAAAGATATACTTAAACGTATGTCTGACGAGGGACACGAGGTCGGAAACCACACATTCAATCATCTTTCGCTAAAAAGCCTCCTATACCAAGAAATTATCGACCAAATTTCAATTACAAAAGATATAATCGAAAGCGCTACAGGAGAAGAAAACAAGCTCGTAAGAGCACCATACGGAGATTTAAGTTCGGATGTTTATGCTGCCGGAGGTGAACTAAACGTAACCTTTATACATTGGTCTCTTGATACTTTAGACTGGATGACACGAGATCCACAGAGGATATATGACGAAATAATTTACCGCGTTAGCGACGGAGACATAATTCTCCTGCACGATATTCACGAATCAACAATTGATGCTATGGAAATGGTGATCCCCGACCTTATAAACAACGGTTATAAGCTTGTTACAGTCTCTGAACTTTTAACAGAAGAATCAGATTATATTTATCCCGGTGCAGTATATTCAAAGAAATAAAATCCAGTGTTTTTAGGTATGCCCTAACGGACATGTTTGGTAAGAATACAGTATACCTCGAAAGATGTACAATGTATTCTTGGTTTAAGAAAATTAGCGAGCCGTTTTGGCGGCTCGCTTTCATTTTCTTATAAACTGTCCTTAAGATTTTAGAGACTTCAACACGTTTTTTTAATCACTCAATCACACGTTGCAATCACTGCAATAAATTGTCCAACTTTCGTCCATTTCCGAATCCACATCAACCTTAACTTCCGTATTACATTTGTCGCAATGCAATATCTTCTTTTCTCCGCAGCTTGATACTGTTAAGAGCGTTACAATAACAAGCAACACTATAAACATTCTTTTCATTTTTATCTTCCTCCAACGCTTTTTTATTGCGTATGTAATATAATCTTTCTTTAATTATATCAAAGATTATTAAAAAAATCAAGATTTTCTTTTTTTTAAATAAGAAAATCTACTTTTTTATTATTTTATTATAAAAAGGTTTGAAAATATAATTTTGGGGTTTATTTTCTGAAAATGATATGATATAATGTTATGGTAAAACTTATGACACATAAAAACAGTCGGAGATAAATATGACACAAACCAAGACCAGTTACTCTTTGAAATACCAAGAAAACATACAAGCGTTTGCATCGGGTATGCGACACGGAATCCCGATAGCTCTCGGTTATTTTGCTGTTGCATTTTCTTTGGGTATTGCCGCAAAAAAAGCGGGACTTACCGCTATACAGGGGTGGATAACAAGCATACTCTGCAACGCTTCGGCGGGTGAATACGTAGGCTTTACTCTTATTGCCGCGAATGCGTTATATCTTGAAATGGCTTTGGGTACTCTCGTTGCAAATGCAAGATACATGCTCATGAGCTGCGCTATTAGCCAAAAACTTGAACCCAAGCTTTCAATATGGCACAGAATGGGTGTCGCTTTCTGCTTGACTGACGAAATTTTTGGTATATCCATTGCAAGACACGATTACTTAAACCCAAACTATCCTTACGGTGCTATGTTTGTCGCAACAAACGGTTGGTCCTTAGGAACAGCTCTGGGTATAATTGCGGGTAATATTCTTCCCTTGCGTCTTGTCAGCGCGTTCAGCGTTGCCCTATACGGTATGTTTCTTGCAATAATAATTCCTCCCTCAAAGACAAACAAAATAGTTTTGGGTATTATCATAGTAGGATTTGTATTAAGCTATCTTGCATCAATACTCCCCTTTATTTCAACATTGTCCGAGGGTACAAGAACTATCATACTTACAATACTTATTTCAACTGCGGCGGCATTCTTGTTCCCCTATGAAGAAAAGAATACGGAGGAAACACAATGAGCGGAAATATTTATATTTATATAGCAGTTATGGCTCTTGTTACATATCTTATCCGTGTATTGCCTCTTACCCTTATCAGAAAACAGATAAAAAACAAATATCTAAAATCTTTTCTGTATTACGTTCCGTACGTTACGTTAGCCGTTATGACCTTTCCCGCTATACTTCACGCGACTCAAAGCATTTACTCAGGGTTATTGGCTTTAATCTTAGGTATAGTCGTAGCGTGGTTTGGCTTTGATTTGTTTAAAACGGCTGTATCTTGTTGCTTAATCGTTCTTATTTTGGAATTTTTTATAATTTGACCTTACATTAACTAAATAACATTCCCCGAAGCCTTTTTGAAAATTGCTTCGGGGATTTTTTTAACATTTGAACAAGATAATTTAGGTACAACGTATGTTACCGTAAAATTGCATATTAAAAGATGAATTGAATCATAAGCATATACGATACAGTTCCGATAAGTATACTGAATAATGTATTCCGTTTCCAAAGATGAGCTAAAGCAACAAGCAGACACGCAATAAGCTCAGGGAGTCCGTATGGAAATTTTAGAATGTTTACGCCCTTTAAACAGTAGACAACAAGCATTCCCATTATTGCGTAAGGCAGTACCTTTCCGAGATATGCGACAAATTTCGGTGTCTGTCTGTTTCTAAAAATAAGGAATGGAGTAAAACGTAAAATTACGGTAACCACGGCAACTATAATAATCATAAGAACCGAATGAAGATTAGGCATTGTCCTTATCCTCCTTTACCGTGTACTTTTTGAAAACAGTCAGCAAAAGAGTTATAAGAAACATAGACGGTATAAGGAAATATTGACTGCCGAAAAGAATCAAACATACAACAGTTGATACAACGCCTATAATAGCCGATAAATGATTCTTTGACGTTATCCATTGTTCGACAAAAACGGTTACAAACAATGCTGTTAATGCGAAATCTATTCCCTGAGTGTTAAACGTAATAAGCGAACCTATTATACCGCCAAGCGTGCAACCCACTACCCAATAGCAATGGTTAAACAAAGATATAAGAAAATACAACTTTTTGTCATTGCTTTCTTCTGAAACGACAAGCGAATACGTTTCGTCGGTCAACGCGAAAACCATATAGGGCTTTGCTTTCCCCGCATCTTTATACTTGTCTATCATAGATATTCCGTAAAACAAATGCCGAGCGTTTACCATTAACGTTGTAAGCGCAGTTGCAATAAGCGATGCTCCGCCTGTAAGCAAGTCGATAGCGACGTACTGCATAGAACCCGCATAAATAAACAGTCCCATTGCAAACGCCCATATTACACCGAACCCCTTTGATTCAAGCACTATTCCAAAACCGATTCCTAAACATATATACCCTGTTAATACCGGCACCGTCATTAAGAAGGCTTTTTTTATTCTTTCTCTGTTGTTCAAAAATTTCACCGCCGTAAGTTTTATATACCTCGCCCATATCGGGCAATTCTCTTAATTTAAGTTCTTTTTTGTTACACCTGAAAATCTAACTTTTTCTAACTATCATCATTCTAACACAGAAAACGCAAAAAATAAATAGTACGGCACGAATTTTTTTATTTAATAGAAAAACAGCACCCACGAAAGTGAGTGCTGTTTCTTTTTGATAATCGCCTTTAAGGCTGTAATTATCTCTTGCTGAACTGGCTTGCACGACGTGCAGCTTTGAGACCGTATTTCTTTCTTTCCTTCATACGTGAATCACGAGTGAGGAAGCCTGCTTT
>JAZNCH010000033.1:0-3198 GCA_045587445.1 Eubacteriales bacterium
ATGAACGAACCGAACGGAAAAGACCTGCTTGCAACGCTGATTGAGTTGTTAGCGGATCAGGAAGGAGTAAAAATCAAGTACGAAATTGAAGGAGTGGTAACGGGTGAACATACCTGATTATAACGACTTGCTTGACCGATACGAAGCTGAAAGGGACAAAGCCCTTGAATCGCTTCCAGAGTGTTCAAACTGTGGGGAAAAGATACAGACAGAAAAGTGTTATGAAATCAACGGTGAATTAATCTGTCTGGAGTGTATCATGGAGCTTGAACGCTGGACGAATGATTATATTTTGTAAGGAGAAAGAAAAATGACAGTAAAAGAAAAAATTTTAAAGATTTTGGCGTTATGCCTTGAAATCAATCCGCCTGAAATTGAGGATATAGGGCAGAAGAAAACAGCGGTGTTTTTAAATTGGTCGCCGCATTGCAACGTTTTACACGTTTACGTCCACTGGCACGGCTGGAAACCTCACAAAGATTGGGAGATTGATTTCCATTTAAATGTGTGGCGTGAACCGGAAAAGCTTGACGAAATCATAATAGTCCTTAAAGAAATACTGGAAGGAGAAAAAACAAATGAATCTGTATGAAATCAATGAAGCAATACTCGGATGTATTGACGAAGAAACCGGGGAAATTCTCGACGCTGACAGACTGGAACACCTGAATATTGAACGTGACGAAAAAATTGAAAATGTCGCCCTTTGGATTAAGAACCTTGAAGCAGAAGCAACAGCATTAAAGGCTGAAAAGCTTGCCTTTGCTGAAAGACAGTCAAAAGCCGAAAAGAGAATTGAAAGCCTGAAAAAGTATCTTCTTTCAGCCCTTGAAGGCGTAAACTTCAAAAGCACAAAGGCGGCTGTTACTTTCAGAAAGTCGCAGAAGGTAGAAATCCCGGATATATTCAAGCTCGATGAAAACTACTTGAAGTATTCAGAGCCAACGGCAGATAAGACAGCTATCAAGAAAGCAATTCAGGCAGGGCAGACAGTTGAAGGTGCTACACTGACCGAAAGTCTGAGCGTTTCAATCAAGTGAGGGGTGAAAATATGGGTATTGAGTTCAGGCTTCCGAAAGCCAACGAAATTGAAGCAAGAATAGGTATTCTTAAAAAGAATGGTTTAACACTTCTTTTGTATCAGGATGCAAGGGTAGGAATGACGATACTTGATGAAACGGTAGGGGCTGAAAACTGGCAGAGAAAGCACGAACTGATTAACGGTAATCTGTTTTGTAGTGTCGGTATTAATATCAACTATGATAAGCCCGAAAAAGAGCCGTTTTATGTATGGAAACAGGACGTAGGAACCGAAAGTAACACAGAAAAGGAAAAGGGACAGGCTTCTGACAGCTTCAAGCGTGCGGTTGTCAACTGGGGTATATGCCGCTGTTTATATTCAGCACCTTTTATCTGGATTGCGGAAGGTGATGCGAGAATTACGATGGATGACAACAAGCGTTTGAAATGTAATGACCGGTTTAATGTAAGTCATATTGCCTATAACGAAGAAAACGAAATATCGGAGTTAGTAATTGTCAATACAAGCACCGGCGATATTGTCTATACAATGGGCGGAGTTCCGGCTGTAAAAATGGTTGACGTGAAAATGGTGCAGTCAATCAAGGAACTGATTGAAAAGACGAGCAGCGACACTGGGAAAATGCTTTCCTTCTTTTCGGTGAACAGCATAGAAGAAATGACTATGCCACAGGCAAGAAGATGTATACAAATGCTGGAGAGTAAATTGAAATGAGAGAAATAGCCTTCAAAAAAGCTGATTATATCAAGCTTATAGCGGAGCTTGCAAGCTATATTGACAGCTTGGACGACGGAAAAGAATACATATTGACGGTCAAGGAAAAGAAGAAGCGTCGTTCTCTTGACGCTAACGCTTACGCCTGGGTGCTTCTTGACAAACTGGCGGAAAAGGTACGAATACCGAAAACAGAGATATACAAGCAGTACATCAAAGAGATAGGCGGCAATTCTGAAACTGTATGTGCCGTTAATAGAGCCGTAGACGACCTTTGCGAAGCGTGGGAAAGCAGGGGCATAGGCTGGCAAACGGAACGCACACAAAGCAAGCTTGAAGGCTGTACAAACGTAATTCTTTATTATGGATCAAGCGTATATGACAGTAAACAAATGTCACGATTGATAGAAATGATAGTACAGGACTGCAAAGAAAACGACATTGAAACCTTAACGCCGCAAGAGCTTGAAAGGCTTTGTGAAAAGTGGGGTGATTAAGTGGATGATTTCAAAGAGTGCTTTTTGTGCCGGAGAAACGGCAGAGGTGACAAATTGGATAGGCATCATCTGTTCGGGGGTGCTAATCGGGATAAATCCGAAAAGTACGGATTGACAGTTTTGCTTTGTCACGAGCGTTGTCATATTTTTGGCAAATATTCGGCACATCAAAACGGTAAGATTTCCGAATATTTGCACAAATACGGTCAAAAGAAAGCAATGCGAGAGCAGGGCTGGACTAAAGAACAATTTATGAAGGTATTCTCTTGTAATTACTTGACCGATGAAGAAATAGCACAGATTAACTCAGATTGACCGTCAAGGGCTGTCAAAAACATTCATAAGGTAATTATATACCTAAAATTACAACGTCAAAAAACAGCGTTTAAAACGCTTATATGAAAGGATTAAGAAAATGAAAGAAATAACAGTAAATGGTGTTGAGTACATCGAAAAATCAGCAGTTGAAGGACTTGCAAAAGCTGAAAAGCTTGACGGTATGGAATACTGCATAGTCCGCACCTACTCAGCCGGAGTATTTGCCGGATATGTGGAAAGCAGAAGCGGAAAAGAAGCGGTAATTCGCAAAGTCCGTCGTATTTGGTACTGGGACGGTGCTAACAGTCTTTCACAGCTTGCGGTTGACGGAACTTTGAAGCCTGAAAACTGCAAATTCGCATGTGAGGTTGACAAAATTATCGTAACCGAAGCGATTGAAATAATTCCTTGCACAGAAAAGGCAAAGAAGTCAATTGAGGGGGTAGCGGAATGGATACTGAAAAAGTAATGAACGGTTCCGGTTCCGGTTACGGTTACGGTGACGGTTCCGGTTACGGTTACGGTGACGGTTCCGGTTACGGTTCCGGTTACGGTTCCGGTTACGGTTCCGGTGACGGTTCCGGTTACGGTTCCGGTGACGGTTCCGGTTACGGTGAATAAAAAAGG
>JAZNCH010000034.1:0-9464 GCA_045587445.1 Eubacteriales bacterium
AACAGAATGACTATGGCGGCAGGAATCGGAGTATTAAACGACGATGCTTATACGAAAGCAAACTGTGCTGAAATAGCTGAAAACAGAGAGTACACTACCTCTAAACTAAAAGAAATGGGATTTTGTACAACAGATTCTAAATCTAACTTTATATTTGCAAAGCACCCCAATGTTGAAGGACAAACTATATACGAAAGCCTCAAGAAAAAAGGAATACTTGTCCGTCACTTCTCTAAACCGAAAATTAGCGATTATGTTCGAATAACAGTTGGAACTTCCGAGCAAATGACTGCACTTTTGTTTGCTCTAAAAAAAGTATTGGAGGAGAATAAATGATTAGAGTTGCTGAAATAAAAAGAAAAACTGCCGAGACGGACATTTATTTAAAAATAAGACTTGACGGAAAAGCCGAATCAAGGATAGAAACGGGCTGTGGCTTTCTTGACCACATGCTCACTCTATTCTCTAAACACAGCCGATTTGATGTGGAAGTATCTTGCAAAGGCGACACATACGTCGATTATCACCACTCTGTTGAAGATATAGGCATTTGCCTCGGTATAGCTTTCAACGATGCTATCGGTGATAAAAGAGGTATCAACAGATACGGTGATATAATTCTTCCTATGGACGAAGCATTGATATTATCCGCAGTTGATATTTCGGGCAGAGATTACCTTGGATTTGATCTCGATGTTCCTACGGAAAAAGTCGGTGACTTTGACACAGAGCTTGTTGAAGAATTTTGGCTCGGCTTTATACGCAATGCAAAAATAAATCTTCACATAAAACAGCTTGCCGGAACAAACTCTCACCACATTATAGAGGGTGTTTTCAAGGCTGTAGGCAGAGCTCTCGGTCAGGCTGCAAAAAAAGACCCTGCTCTTTTTAATGAAATTCCCTCGACGAAAGGACTCCTTTAATGATTGCAATTGTTGATTACGGAGTGGGTAATCTCTTTTCTTTGAAAAGCTCACTTGCTTACGTTGGTGCCGATGCAGTAGTTACAAGCGAACCTAACGTATTAAAAGAATCAGAAAAAATAATACTTCCCGGTGTCGGTGCATTTAAAGATGCGTCGGACAAGCTTTTTGCGTCAGGACTTGCCGAAATTGTAACACAAGAAGCCAAAAAAGGCAAACCTCTTCTTGGAATCTGTCTCGGTATGCAGATGCTTTTTGAAAAAAGCTTTGAATATGGAGAAACCAAAGGACTTGGTTTATTAAAAGGTGAAATAAGACCTTTGACCGATGTTGTTGATAAAAATTTAAAGATTCCTCACATTGGCTGGAATGCTTTGAAATTTACTGCTGACAAATCCCCTCTGTTTAAGTATATAAACGAAGGTGATTGCGTATATTTTGTTCATTCATTTTACGCAATGGGCTGTGATGATTCACTTATTGCAACGGCAGAATACAGTTGTGATATACCCGCCGCTGTCGGAAAAGGCAATATATACGGTTGCCAATTTCACCCTGAAAAAAGCGGTAACGTCGGACTTAATATACTCCGCGCATTTTGCGAGAAAGGCGGTATCTAAAAATGATTATCTATCCCGCAATTGACCTTTTTGAAGGTAAAGCAGTACGCCTATACAAAGGCGACTATAATCAGTTAACAGTCTACAGCAATAACCCTGTAGAAATCGCAGAAGATTTTGTAAAGCAAGGTGCAACACATATACACTTAGTTGACCTTGAGGGTGCAAAAAGCGGTACTACGCCAAACCTCAATATTATTTGCAACATAAAAAAACAAACCGGTCTTTTCTGTGAGGTTGGCGGCGGTATACGCTCAATGGAAATAGTTGATAAATATATCTCTGCGGGACTTGACCGCGTTATACTCGGTACGGCGGCTGTTGAAAACAAGGACTTCGCCGTAGAAGCAGTAAAAAAATACGGCGATAAAATCGCTATCGGTGTTGATATAAAAGACGGTTTTGTAGCCGTTAAGGGTTGGACTGAAAAATCAACTCTTGATGCATTTGATTTTTGTTTGCAGATGCAAGACATCGGCGTAAAAACGCTTATTTGCACGGATATATCCAAAGACGGTGCAATGAAAGGAACAAACCACGACCTATACAACGAGCTTTCTCAACGATGTAATATGCAAATAATTGCATCGGGCGGTGTTTCATCTATTGACGACGTAAAAAAGCTTGCAGATAAGAAGATTTACGGTGCAATAATAGGTAAAGCCTACTACACAAAAGCAATTAACTTGAAAGAGGCAATCGAGGTGGCAAAATGACTACAAAAAGAATAATCCCCTGCCTCGACGTAAAAAACGGCAGAGTTGTAAAAGGGGTTAATTTTGAAGGACTTAGTGATGTCTCTTCTCCCGTTGAACTCGCAAAATACTATAGCGATAACGGTGCTGACGAGCTTGTTTTTTACGATATAACAGCTTCATTTGAAGAAAGAAAGCTTTTTTCCGATATACTTACCGAGGTTGCAAGTAAAATCTTTATTCCCCTTACTGTAGGTGGTGGAATAAATACCGTTGACGACTTCGACAGAGTGTTAAAATGCGGTGCCGATAAGGTTAGTGTAAACTCAGGTGCTATAAGAAATCCCGACTTGGTTTATCAAGCCGCAAAACTGTACGGCGACCAGTGTGTTGTGCTTTCCGTTGACGTTAAGCGTGTTGACGGAGTATTTAGAGTCTTTGCCAAAGGCGGCAGAGAAAACACGGGAATGGAAGCTATTGAGTGGATAAAACGCTGTGTAGGCAACGGGGCCGGCGAAATAGTTGTTAATTCAATAGATACCGACGGTGTAAAAAAAGGCTTTGACCTTGAAATGCTTGATGAAGTATGTAATGCTGTATCGGTTCCTGTTATAGCCTCAGGCGGTGCGGGATGTATTCAGCACTTCACCGAACTATTTAATACTCTTCCCAAGGTCGATGCAGGTCTTGCCGCTTCAATCTTTCACTTTGGAGAAGTTAAGATTGATGACCTCAAAAAAGAATTATCTAACAACGGAATTTGTATGAGAATATAATGGTTATAACTCTTTGAAAGGAAAAATAAAAATGATTAATATTGATGAACTTAAATTTGACGAAAAAGGACTTATTCCCGCTATAGTTGTTGATGCAAAGACAAAACAAGTACTCACCCTTGCATATATGAATAAAGAAAGCCTTCAAATTTCTATGGAAAAAGGCTTAACTTGCTTCTACAGCCGTTCAAGACAGTGTCTCTGGCTTAAAGGCGAAACAAGCGGTAACTATCAGCATATAGTTTCTATCACAGCAGACTGCGATAAAGACGCACTTACGGTTATGGTTGAACCTGACGGTCCCGCTTGTCATCTCGGTACGACTTCTTGTTTTGAAAATCCCCTTTGGGAAAGTGAAGAGTTACACGAATTCTCTCTTCAGGGACTTATGAAGCTAATTGAAGGTAGAAAGATTGACAAAAAAGAGGGTTCGTATACAACCTACCTCTTCGAAAAAGGACTTGATAAGATACTGAAAAAAGTCGGTGAAGAGTGTACTGAAGTTATTATTGGAGCAAAGAACAACGATAAAAAAGAAACTATATACGAAATCGCCGACCTTACTTATCACGTAATGGTACTTATGATTGAAATGGGTATTTCTCTTGAAGATATACACAATGAACTTGCATCAAGACATGTTATTGATAAAAAGGTTAAGCAGGAGAAAATGACTCAATGATAGATTATGATCTTCATATGCATACAACCTTTTGCGACGGCAAAAATACTCCCGAAGAAATGGTTATTTCGGGAATTGAAAAAGGTTTGAAAACTATTGGTATTTCAGGACACTGCAATACAGGCTTTGACGATACCTACTGTATGACAGCACCTGTTATGAAAGCATATTTTGAGGAGCTTCATAGGTTAAAAAAGGCATACGAAGGTAAAATTGAAGTATTATGCGGCATTGAACAGGATTACTTTGCTGGAAAACCCAAGCTCGATTTCGATTACGTTATCGGAAGTGTGCATTACATACATAAAAACGGTCTTTATCTCTCTGTTGACCACAAGGAGTCAATAACCGTAAATGACGTTAAAGAGCATTATAACGGCGATTATTACGCTTACGCAGAGGATTATTATAAACTCGTCGGCGACGTTCTCAATAATACAGGCGCTGATATAATTGGACATTTTGACCTTATAACAAAATTCAACGAGGGATATAAACTCTTTGACGAAACAAATCCCCGATACGTAAATGCTTGGAAAGCTGCAGTTGATAAATTACTTCCCTACGGCAAACCATTTGAAGTAAATACAGGTGCAATTTCAAGAGGATACAGAACTTCCCCCTATCCTTCACTGCCTATTCTTGAATATATCAAAGAAAAAGGGGGCAAATTGATTCTTTCAAGTGATAGCCATTCGGCAGAAAATATATGCTTCCAATTTGACAAATGGGAAAAGTATATAAAAGATTTAGGTTTTGAAATATAAAAACGGCTGAAATTCAGCCGTTTTCTTATTTCACAAAATCAAATTCGAAGTCGTACATACTTACGGTGTCGCCGTCTTTTACACCTTTTGCTTCAAGCTCATCAAATACACCCGCATTTTTAAGTACTTTTTGGAAGTACATCAAAGACTCGTAGTCATCAAAGTTAATTGAACCCATAAGCTTGTATATCCAATCTGCCTCAACAACGTACGTTCCGTTAACATTCTTTATAAGTATATCGTGGTTAGACTTATCTTCAAGAATGTCAGTTTCAGGGAAATAGTCCGCTTCATACACTGTAAGGGGCGGAAGCTCCTTCAATCTGTCTGCCGTTCTGTGTACAAGCTCTTTTACGTTAGTTCCGGTCAATGCGGAAATGTACATAAGCTCATACCCGTTTCTCTTTACATAGCTTTCAAAGGCTTCTTTATCAAACTCTCCCTCTTCGGACATATCAATCTTATTAGCAGCAATTATCTGCGGTCTGTTTGCAAGGTCTTCGCTGTATTCGGCTAGTTCGGCATTAATCTTTTCTATATCTTCAATAGGGTCTCTGCCACTCATTCCCGACACGTCAACTATATGAACAAGGAGTCTGCATCTGTCTATATGACGAAGAAAATCGTGTCCGAGTCCTGCCCCCTCTGCCGCACCCTCAATAATACCGGGAATATCTGCCGCAACAAACGAGCGTTCTTCGCCCGCATCAACAACACCCAAATTTGGGGAAAGTGTAGTAAATTCATAATTTGCTATCTTAGGTTTTGCAGCGCTTATTTTTGAAAGAAGCATTGATTTACCAACGTTTGGAAATCCTACGAAGCCGACGTCAGCAAGCATTTTTAATTCAAGAATAACTTCTTTCTCTTCCCCTTTTATACCGCTTTTTGCAAATCTCGGTATCTGTCTTGTGGGAGTAGAAAAGTGTCTATTACCCCAGCCACCTCTGCCGCCTTTACATAACGTAAAAGGCTCGGTGTCAGACATATCCTTTATAATCTTACCGCTTTCAGCATCTCTTACAACCGTACCGGGAGGAACTTTCAAAACGAGGTCTGTTGCTGTCTTTCCGTGAAATTTTGATTTCATACCGTCGCCACCATTTTCGGCAACAAACTTTTTGTGATATTTATAACGCAAAAGTGTGTTTTCGCCCTCGTCGATTTCAAGAACGATATTACCGCCGTTACCACCGTCGCCACCGTCGGGACCGCCGTGTGAAACGTATTTTTCACGTCTAAACGAAACGGCGCCGTTACCGCCGTCGCCCGCCTTTACGTAAATTTTTACTTTATCAATTATCATTGTTCTTCACCTGCTCTTTCTATATTCCAAGCATATCTTTAAGCTGTTGTTCGTCAATAATCTTTACACCCAAACTCTGAGCTTTTGTAAGCTTACTGCCCGCATCGTCTCCCGCTAAAACATAATCGGTCTTTTTTGAAACCGAAGAAGATGTCTTTCCGCCGTAGCTCTCGATAAGTACACCCGCTTCATCACGCGACATTGTAGGTAATTTACCTGTCAAAACAAACGTCAAGCCTTCTAATATATTACCCTTTTGTTCTTCTGCTTCAAAAATTGTCGATACTCCTGCTGACTTCAGTTCATCAATAATTTCTCTCGTTTTTTCTCTCGAAAAGAAATCGATTATATAATCTGCAGATACATCACCAATATCGTCTATCTCTGTAAGCTCTTCTTTTGTTACCCCAAAAAACACATCAATATTTTTATATTTTTTCGCAAGAGCCGTAGCTGCAACTTCGCCTACCTGTCTTATGCCTAACGCATACAACAAGCGTGCAAGTCCTGCGTTCTTTGAAATTTCAATAGAATTTATAAGATTTTCAGCCGATTTTTCGCCCATTCGCTCAAGGGAGGCGATTTTTTCTTTTTCGAGTCTATATATATCTGAAATGCTCTTCAACATGCCGTTAATATAAAACAGTTCGATAATTTGAGGTCCCATACCGTCTATATTCATAGCGGCTTTAGATGCAAAATGTTCCAACGTGCGTAAAAGCTGCGCGGGACATTCGGCATTTGTGCATCTATGGTCTGCTTCGCTATCCTCGTGGAATATCGGCTCATTACACGATGGGCACACTTCGGGCATTTCAAAAACTACCGCATCATCAGGTCTTTTTTGCAACACAACGCTTTCAACACGAGGAATTATTTCACCCGATTTTATTACTATAACCGAGTCTCCTATTCGTATATCCTTTTCTCTTATATAGTTTAAATTGTGCAAAGTTGCTCTGCTAACTGTTGACCCTGCAATCTTTACGGGTTCTAAAACTGCATTAGGTGTTAAAACGCCTGTTCTGCCGACCTGAATTATTATATCAAGCAGTTTCGTTTCTTTTTCTTCGGGGGGATACTTGTATGCAACCGCCCACTTCGGTCTACCGCCAACTTCTCCAAGCTCTGTTCTGTCTTGCAATATATCGGCTTTTATAACTGCACCGTCTATATCAAACGACAAACTTTCACGCATTTCACCTATATAATTTATGTGGTTTTCGATTTTCTTAATATCATCTGTTACAATCGTATACGGCAAAACCTTGAAGCCTTGTTCGCGCAAAAAGTTTAACGAATCACTGTGTCTTGTAAATTCTTTATCGCAATATTGAACGTTAAACACAAAAATATCAAGCATTCTCTGTGCCGTAATCTTTGAGTCAAGCTGTCGGAGCGAACCTGCCGCCGCATTTCTCGGGTTTGCAAACCTTTCTTTTTCGCCCCTTGTTTCGTTTATCTTTTCAAAAGCCTCCCTGGGCATATACACCTCGCCGCGCACTTCAAGTCTGCCTTTATAATCAATAGTCAAAGGAATAGATTTTATGGTTTTTAAATTTAATGTTACGTTTTCACCAACCAAACCGTCCCCTCTCGTTGCGCCGAGAACAAACTGACCGTTTTCATACACAAGAGAAACAGATAATCCATCAATTTTTGGCTCAACAGAATATAACATTTTGGAATTCTTATTAAAAAACACTTCAAGTTCATCAAATGAAAAAACATCAGTAAGGCTTCCCATAGATACGTTATGCTTTACCTTTTCAAACTTATCAAGAGCTTTTCCGCCAACTCTCATTGTGGGAGAGTTTTGTGTTTTTAATTCTGGATATTTTTCTTCAAGCTCTTCAAGCTCTCTGAAAAGCATATCGTACTCATAGTCAGATATTTCGGGATTATCTTCAATATAATATTTTTTGCTGTGATATTCCAATATATTTCGTAAATATTCTATTCTTTCAGACGCTTGATTCATAATATGAATTAACACCTTTCTTTTTGTTAGATAAATAAGGTAAATAACTGCTTTTTATTAAAATTATACACCAAGATTCCGTTGACAATACAAAAAAACTTTGTTATAATAATACCACAAATTATTATGTTTTGCAATATTATTCAGAAAGAAAGAGGCATTAAAGAATGAAAACAAAAGCAGTTAGACTTTACGGCGTAAATGATTTGCGACTTGATGAGTTTGATCTTCCTAAAATAAACGACGACGAGGTGCTCGTTGAAATAGTTTCTGACAGTATTTGTATGTCTTCATACAAAGCTTCTATTCAAGGTGCAGCACATAAAAGAGTCCCCAACAACGTTGCTGAAAATCCCATCATCATCGGCCACGAATTCTGCGGTAAAATCGTAGAAGTAGGTGCAAAATGGGCAGACAAGTATAAGGCAGGCGATAAGTTTACAATTCAGCCCGCTATCAACTACCAAGGCAAACTTGATGCTCCCGGTTATTCCTACAATATGTGCGGCGGTGCTGCTCAATACGTAATTCTCCCCCGAGAAGTAATGGAAATGGATTGCTTGCTCCCCTATGAAGGTGATGCATATTTCTACGGTTCTTTGGCTGAACCTATGTCCTGTATTATCGGAGCATATCATGCTCAGTACCACACCACCAACGGCAGTTACATTCACGAAATGGGCATCAAAAAGGGCGGTAAACTCGCAATTATGGCAGGTGCAGGTCCTATGGGTATGGGTGCTATCGACTACGCTATCCACGTAGACCCTCGTCCCTCTCTTGTTGTTGTAA
This sequence comes from Eubacteriales bacterium, assembly GCA_045587445.1. Lineage (GTDB taxonomy): Bacteria > Bacillota > Clostridia > Oscillospirales > CAG-272 > RGIG1995. Next base: position 8,543 of record JAZNCH010000034.1, read on the forward strand.
CGGATATAGATAACGCAAGACTCAACAGAGCTGCTGAAATTATCACCGTTGAAGATGCTGCAAAGAACGGCGTTAAACTTGTTTACGTTAACACTGCAGAGCTTGAAGATGCTGATGCATATATGATGGAACTTACCGAAGGTAAGGGCTTTGACGATATATTCGTTTTCGCTCCTGTTAAACCTGTTGTTGAAATGGCTGACAGACTTCTCGGCAGAGACGGTTGTCTTAACTTCTTTGCAGGTCCTGTTGACCCCAAATTCTCCGCAATGTTCAACTTCTACAACGTTCACTACGGTTCAACTCACATCGTAGGAACAAGTGGCGGTAACACAGATGATATGAATGAATCAAATACACTTGCCCATAAAGGTATAATTGATCCTTCTTGTATGATTACTCATATAGGCGGACTTGATGCAGTTGTTGAAACAACGCTCAACCTGCCTAAGATTCCCGGTGCAAAGAAGCTGATTTATACACATAAGTCTCTTCCCTTAACCGCTCTCGCTGATTTTGCTGAGCTTGGAAAGACAGACCCTTTCTTTGCAGACCTTGCAAATATTATTGCAAAAAACAACGGACTCTGGTGTGCCGAAGCTGAAAAATACGTTCTCGCCAACGCAAAAGAAATCTAATTCACTACACGACACAAAGGGGCTGTCTCATTAAGACAGCCTAAAAAGAGAAAAAAGCGGTTGAACGATGCCGAAAGGCATTGAACAACCGCTTGCTTTGTTGTATAATTTAATTGCTACAAAAAACCAACTACAAAGCGAGGATATTATACAACAATGAGAAACAAAAATCAAGTAGTATTTCCGTTCGACTTCACAGCAAAGATTCCTGAAGGAGATATTGTGTTCACAGTAGCTGAAATATGTGAAAGTCTGGATTACACAGAGTTATTCAATACATACGT
>JAZNCH010000035.1:0-4712 GCA_045587445.1 Eubacteriales bacterium
AAAATTTCGATTTTGACGAACAGGATTGTACAAATCTAATGGCAATTATGATAAAAGCGGCACAAATGGCGGCTAATGGGAACTTAAAAGCCGCCGAATTCATTCGGGACACTTCAGGGGAAAGCCCTAAATACCAACTCGAAGAAAAAAGGCTCGAAAATCTTATAATCGAAAAGAATGATAGCAACTCTATGGCTGACGATTGGATTAAAGCGGTCATGAGTGCTGATGAAGCCGAAGCCAACGCAAATACAGGCTAAAATAAAAACGTCTCAGAAAGCCTATTTTGCTAAAAAGCTGAGGTTTTGCCCTCAGCTTTTGAATTATTGAAATTTACTGTCGCATTCATTCAAAAAATCAACAAGCATCGCCGAAAGAATAATCGTGTGATTTTTAGCTTCTTCGTTGCCGAACGTAAACATCATGTCAATAGCGTTTGCTAAAGCCTGGATTTTCATAAAATCATCTCTGCTCATGTGTCGCCCCCCTCTCTTACATAGGAATTGCTTTCAGCATAGCACAAAGAAAACTGTTTGTGTGAAAACTTGCAAAAATAATAAGAATTTTATTTTTATGCAGAAAAAAATTACCGAACGGTAACTTTTTTTGACTCAGCAATATATATTCCTTTTGTTAATTATATTGGTACTGGTAATGGTACTGGTAATGGTTACAGTGGATTTTCCGTGTGACTGTCCTGTGGACTGTCCGACGGACAGTTTTTTTCTTGATATTTTGCATAGTATGCCATAACATAAAGCGATATAGAAAATCGGACAAGCTCAAGCGTGAGAATGTCCGCTTTTTTGTAAGCTACTTTTTAGCTACTAAAGATACTAAACGATACGCAACAGTAGCTATTTTTTCGCAACGGCAAAAACAAAAACCGCCTTGAAATACAAGCATTTCAAGACGATATAAAACGGTTCATCACGGCAAAAATACCATTGGTAAGGATGAGGTCACCGGTTCAAATCCGGTTATCAGCTCCATGAAAAAGCCTTGATTTTTCAAGGCTTTTTGTGTTTTTTATAAAAATTAAATCCCGCCTCAAAAAGCCATTTAGCTACTATTTGGCTACTGAAGCGGGGATTTTTTTGTTTTTATGCCTCTTTTGCGAGAATGTTTGCTAAAACATCAGATGCTTTTTTATCGCTTTCTCTGAGGGCGTGAGCGTATATGTTCATAGTGGTTGATGCTTGAGCGTGACCGAGTCTGTGTGATACTGTCTTTATGTCTTGCTGTGAAGCAATTAACAGTGTTGCCGATGTATGGCGTAGTCCATGAAACGGAATTGCGGGAAGATGTTCGGAGGAATTGCGCCCTCTGTTATACCTCTTGATTGTATCTTGTAGTGATTCGTAAGGTGTAGAATAGCTCATCATTTTACCGTTATCCTGGATGAAAATCCAGTCTTCGCCTTGCCAGTCTCTACCAAATTGAAAACGCCTTTCAAGCTCCGCAAGCTGTAGAGCCTTCAACCGTGTAGCCAGGAAGTGAGGAAAAGAAACTGTTCTGTAGGAAGTTTTTGTTTTCGGAGTTTTGCAAACTTGCTTCCCGTCGACGATTGTAACCGCCTTCGATACCCGTACAAGGTCATTTTTGAAGTCTATATCAGACCATTTCAAGGCGAGTAGCTCACCCTTTCTTAATCCCGTATATACCGCCAAATTAAATAGGATTTTTATTTGCTCCTGCATTTCCTTTGTGATTTCATAATCTCCCACAGTGTATGGGATGCCTGTATCATCAATGCGTGTGTGACCTCCTACACGCATTGTATATGGCTGTTCAATATACTGCAGGAAGGTTGCCGCCTGTTCGGGAGTGAAAAACTTGAGCTTTTCGGCTGTGTCCTCTGCCTGGATTCTGACTTTGTCGCAAGGATTACGGTCTACGACTTCCCATTCTGTTGCTGTGCGGAGAACGGAGGACAAAACATTGCGTGTTTTTGTTATGCTTCCTTTGCTATACCCTCCCGCTTTGCCGTCTTTTCTCGCCCCGTCTTTAGTGAGAGAGAGGAAAAAGGCGTTCACAATGTGCGGTTTTATCTCTGAAAGCTTCAGATGTCCGATTGCGGGAAGAATTTTGTCGTTGAGCTCTTCTTGATACTTTTTGACCGTTCCCGCCTGAAGCTTAGGTTTTGCATATTCTTCTATCCATCTATCGGCGAACACCTTCAAAGTGACTTTTCGTCCATCCATAGCCGCACCGCTTTTTATTTGGCGTTCAAACTCGTTCGCGAATTCCTGCGCGGCTTTTTCCATCTTCTTCGGTGTAAGATTTTTATCGGGCTTGTAGGTCGCCGTCTCGATTATTTTCTTCCCGTTGATATCATAGCCACATGACACCGTGATTTTATAGCTGACGCCTGTTTTTCCTTCTATTTTTTTAATGCTTGCCATTCTTCAACATCTCCGTTTTCTTTTTTCGTAAATCTTGCAACTGGTACTGTATTTGTAAAAGATAAATATCGGCTAATTTATTGCCGTCTATTTCTGTGATAGGCTCAACAGACTGCCCGGAAGCTGTGGCGAAAATTCTTCCTGCGTGTGCGGTCATGCTTTCTGTTGAACCGTCACTTTTTATATATATGTCTTTAGAATAAAATGTCATATAGTCAGAAATAGTACGCAAGAGCTCCCCGCCCTCAGCTTCAAGCATAGTGTTAATAGTTGATACTATTTTGTTATTCTTGGAATGGTCCATTTTTAACAGGTTTATAGATGTTTCGCTCAACCCTAAAAAGCGGTGTATTGCCTGTATTTCGGTTTGTGGGCTTTTAGCTTCAGTATAGCCAGCTAAATAATCAATAGATACGCCGAAAAATTCAGCTATAGCTTTGAGAGTAGATAAAAGCGGCTCTTTTGATTTGCGCTCTGAATCTCCGTATTTTTCTAAATCGCTCAAAGTGCTTGGCGCTATATTGACACCGGTTTTTTTCTCTATAGCTTCACTCAATTCTTTTAAAGTCAATTTTTTTTCTTTCCTTAAGTCCTTAACTTTTTCGCCAAGTGTTAAATTTTTCACTTTCCATCCCCCTAAAACGCTATAATGAAAAAATAGTCTATTGTTTATTTGGATATTTTTTATAGTAGACATACGGTTGCAACTAAAGCTGTACGCTATAATGTAATTGCTGATGATGATTACATTATAGCGTAAATAATTTTAATTGTCAATAGGAGGACTAAAAATGAAACTTGCAAATGCAGAAATAAGAAAAATCGCCAAAGAAAAAGGCGTTCCTTTGTGGCGAGTGGGCAAAGCTCTTGGAATGTCAGAAGCAACGACAACAAGAATGTTGCGAACAGAATTGAACGAACAGGAAAAAACGAACATACTTGATGTAATTGAGAAAATCGGGAGGGAACACAGTGAAGAGTGAACAGAAAACCCCGAAAATGCTTTCTATTCGCCAGGTTGCAAAAACGGGCATACTTTCGGAATATGCCTTGCGACAACTTCAGAAGCAAGGCAAATTGCCGAGTATTTCACTTAATAATAAGGTTCTTATAAATTTTGATGCCCTCATAGAACAACTTCAGCAAATCAAAGGGGAGGTTTAAAAAGATGATGCAAACAGTTAATGACAATACTTTTCCTGAGTTGTATAGTATCCCATTATACAAACAAATCCTTTTGATTATCGGCAAGGGTAAAGAACAGGGAATTCACCTGAAAGAACTTTGCAAATTTACAGGAACAGAAGAAAGAGCAGTCAGAAAAGCTATTGAAGCCATAAGACGAAAAGGCGTTGTTATATGTAGTACTGCGCTTGACGGTTATTTTTTTCCTGAAACAATCGACGAATTACAACAATATTTGCGCCAGGAAGAGCGCAGAGGGCGAAGCACCTTTTTTACAATAAAGGCGGCAAGAAGACTATTCCAGGAGCTGAACGAGGTGGAACAAAATGGAACGGAAAAGAGCTTTCATTCTGTATCTTGATTATGCGGAGCATTTGCGGCTGTTGAGCGTCGAAGAATGCGGGGAACTTCTGCTTGCTTTATTTGAGTATGAAGAGACAGGAACATTGCCTGCTTTTTCGGGTGCGCTTGCAATGGCGTTTTCTTTTATTCGTCTACAGCTTGACCGGGACAAAGAAGCATACAAGGACAAATGCAAGAAAAACGCCGAAAACGGGGCGAAGGGAGGCAGACCGCCAAAAGATAGCAACCCTTTTGAAAAATAAAAAGCAAATGCTTTTTAATAAACCGAACGGTTTTTTTAATAACCGAAAAAAGCCGATAAAGATAATGATAAAGATAAAGATAAAGATAAAGATAAAGATAAAGATATTGAAAAAGAGGCTGTTTTCTCTTCTTCTGTTTCACAACAAAAGCAACAACTTTATTAAAGAAATATTTTTATAGGTGAGGTGTTTTTTATGGGAATTGGCAAGGATAATTTAATACCGTTTAATGAACGAACTGAGGGCGAACAGAGAAAAATTGCTCAAAAGGGCGGAATTGCCAGTGGTAAAGCGAGACGGCGCAAAAGAACAATGAGAGAAGCGGCACAGCTGATTTTAAAAGCACCCGCAAACGCAGAACAAACAGAATTATTGAAAAATTTCGATTTTGACGAACAGGATTGTACAAATCTAATGGCAATTATGATAAAAGCGGCACAAATGGCGGCTAATGGGAACTTAAAAGCCGCCGAATTCATTCGGGACACTTCAGGGGAAAGCCCTAAATACCAACTCG
>JAZNCH010000036.1:0-127828 GCA_045587445.1 Eubacteriales bacterium
TATCGTAACTTTAATCGCTTTCGTAATCGTATCTTACATATCTTTTCTCTCAAAAAAATACAAGCAGCTACATCTTAATGTAACTGCTCGCATTTCTCATTTTAATTTTTTCTTTACCCCAACTATTGACATAGAACCTAAAACAACAGAGGTGTGAGCTTACTCACACCTCTTGTTATGTATATTTAGTCTTTTACGTTAAATTTCTTTCCGAGGACTTTGAAGATATAGGATATGCTGACACCGATAGCCACGGCAATAATGCTCAATATCCAGTTAAGCACATCTTTGGGGAGTCCGGGGAAGATGCTAATAATTGACCCCGACATAAAGCCGAGCACCATAAGGAAAGCTAAGGTGCGGTGTTTTTCAAACACTCTTTTTGTTATGTTAGAGAACAAAACCATACCCACGAGGAATGCGAGTGCTACTGTTCCAACTGTGATAACGCTTGTAAACCATTCGGGCGTAAACCAATTATCGAAAGAAAGAATACTTGTTGCAAGGTGGAGCAGGGGCTCGTAAACGCTGAACATCATAAGCAGCATAGACACGCTCATGCCGGGAAGCATACTCATCATTCCCGCAATACCGCCGCATATAGGCAGATAAATTCTCATAGCAGAACTTGCGGTATTGGTGGTGTCAACTGCGACAACATAATCCATTTTTGCAAGAAGACCGATTGAAAGAGCGAAAACCAGAGCACACGCCACACCGATAAAATAGGATTTTTTAATTTTACCCGATTTAGCTTCGCCGATAACGGTGGGGATACTTCCTGCGATAAGACTCATAAAGAGCAGATAAGCGGGAACGGTGTAATTTGCGAAAAGAAAATCTAATACTTGAATTAATAATATGATACTTGTACAAGCACCTATAACCATTGGCAACAGGTAGATAACGTTCTTTTTAAAGTTTTTAAATGGGTTAGAGATGATAGTGATAAGGTCATCATAAATACCCATCATAACAGCCATAATACTGCCGCTTATACCGGGGGCGATAACGCTTATGCCGAGAAAAGCACCACACAGCATTCTGTAAAAAAAATTTTTCAAAGTGTTTGTATTTTTTTTCATTAATCTGTTACTCTATATCCCTTCAATTTTGTTTTTAATGTATATCATATTTATTCTAACCTAAATTCTAATATTATGCAATAGGAAAATAATACTTTTTGAGAATTAATTATTTTAAAGGTAAAAAATAAATACTTGACAAAAACAGAGAAGTGTGTTATAATCGTCGGGTATTGAGTTGAAAGCATAATAAGTAGGCATATCGAAGTGGGGACGTTTGCGAGCGCTGCCTGTGGCAGATGAAGCGAGCAAAAAGGAGTGGCTGCGGTCGAGAAAATTGAGCACCTACGGATGCGAAGATTTTATCGGGCACCGCAACAGGACATAACGAGGCGGAGCCAAACCTTTTCTTACTTAGAATGTATGTATAATTGAATAAGCAGGCATATCGAAGTGGTCATAACGAGGCGGTCTTGAAAACCGTTTGGGAGAAATCCCACGGGGGTTCGAATCCCTCTGCCTGCGCCAAAAAGGGCTACAAAAAGATGTAGCCACCGAAACCCTCGATTTTATCGTGGGTTTCGCCGTTTCTACGGCAGAAAAATTAACAGATGATTATGTAGATGTGAAAAAGGTATTTTTCACTTTCTGGAATGTTTTGAACTTCTGCACAACCGAATAACCGCAGTCAAGCGCATGGATTAATCAAGTCCATGCGTTTTTTTTAATATAACTTTAGAGCAATTAAAAATAGTTTAACTAATTGCGTAAAAAAATATTATATAATAACTAGGCTCCCTATACAGAGAAAAAGCGCTAATAAAGCCATTTTGAGGACAATAATACGCTATTTGAGGACAATAAATAATAAAAATAAAGAATTAATCTATCATAATATCAGCGTTTTTTGACAACACGTTAATAATATCTTCAACATTTTTCTTATCTCTATTGTTAAGGAGTCTGTAATTAGCTATTAATTGCATTTCTTCTGCTGAATATTGACTGGATGGAACAACATAGTCACGTAGAATCAAACTTATATTTGTATTCAAAGCTTGAGAAATAAGAATAATCTTTTCTAAGCTAACAATTGATTTTTCATTTTCTAACCGGCTAATACTTGTTATAGAGAGATTGGTTTTTTCAGCTAATTCTTCTTGGGTGATGCCTTTGGAACACCTAATCTCTTTAATTCTTTTTCCAATATTTTTAAGCATATACGACTCCTTCTTACATTCATAATTCTATTGTATATCAAAACAATAGAATTATGAATAAACTAAAACGCCTATAAGACTTTACAAAAACGACGTGGAATGTTATAATATGCTCGTTTTATTTACATATAGTGAGGAGCCAAATTTAATGAACAATAATAAAAAAAATGAATTCAAGAATATTAATCCGGGAAAAAAACTATCGAATGAATTAAACCATCAATTAAAAATAAACGAAGAAAATCAATGGCAGTATATTGATTTAGAATCAGTTTATGATATAATTAAGGAAGAAAAAATTACCAATATATTTCATTTTTTAGTTGTCAACAAATTAACTCGAAATAAAGTTAGATCATTGATAGGGAGGTGGTTCCCACCTACAAGAGATCAAATGTCAATTAAACAAGTTGTTAATGACATTTTTTTTCGTATAAATAATGATATTGAGGGAAGGGTTAACTATTATACGGGAAAACCCACATCACGACAAAAATATGGCAGATTTGAATATTATTTAATTATAAAATGGGGAAATGCTTATTTTTTTGATATAAACAGAGAAATCTGTTATATAGTAAAAAAAGGAGAACAAAAATGATTAGATGTGCAATATGTGATGATGAGCAGCATGTTTTAGATAATGTCAAACTTTTAACCGAATCATATTTTAAAAAAGAGTCTATTAACTCTGATATAAGACTGTATACAGATGCAAGACAATTACTTTTTGATATATCTGACAAAATTTCCTTTGATATAGCTGTTTTAGACATAGAAATGCCTTATCATAATGGATTGGAAATTGCAAGAAAAATTAAAGAACACAGTCCTTCTTGTTTGATTATATTCTTAACGTCTTATGTAAAGTATGCAATTGATGCATTTGAGTTGGAGATATTTAGATATATTCCAAAGGCAGAAATAGAATTAAGATTTTTAAAATATATTTCCGAGGCTGTAAATATTGTAAAAGCTTTAGATGATCAATCATATATCGTATATAAAAACTTTGATATTGAAAAAATACAATATAAGAGTATTAGATATCTTAGAAAAAATGGCAAATATACTATATTATATTGCACTGACAATAGAGAAACCAAAATTCGCAAACCAATTAATGTTGTAAAAAAAGAACTAAATTCAGAAGAATTTGTTACAATTGACCGTGGATGTATTGTAAACATAAGCTACATATCAAAACTATTAGATTATGATGTTTATTTAATAGATGGGGAAAGGTTACCTGTTAGTCGTTCAAATATTAAGCGAGTAAGAAAAATTATTACTTGTTATTGGGAGGGAGTATTGTAGTATGTTTTATGCAGTGATTGAGATAATTGCATCATTTTTAGAAATATACTTTCTTTTTGGTTTATTCGGTATATTTTTTAAAAAAAGAATAAACAGCAGATTTTACTTTTTTTGTAATTTAATATTATGTATCATTCTAACCTTGATTATTACATACTTAAACAGTATTATATTGTATTCTTACAGCACATTAGCAATATGGATAATATTAGTTACATTAGCCGGATTTTTAATGTATAAAAATAATCCCGTGAGAATATGCAGTATAGCTTCTCTTTATATAGTTATAATTAGTTCCTTTGATTTTCTTTTTCTTGTATTTGTAGAATATGTTTTGAAAGCACCAGATTTTGTTTACTCTGTATTACACGGCAATTGTATAGAAAGAGTAATAACACTTGCTGTTTCTAAATTAGCACTTGCTTTAGCATATTTTTTTATTAAATCCAAAAAGTATGAAGTATCAATTTCTTTTTTTACATCAGTACTTTTAATAATTTTTAGTCTTTTTAGTTTTGCCTCTATGCAATACTTAATTAAGATATTTTTTTCTAATCTACAAGAAAATGTTCAAACGGTAATTCTGGTTGCTTTTGCATTCATGTCTTTGTTTTTTATATCAATTTTACTTATTCTCAATAGCCATGAAAAAATTAGGCATAAAGCATTTGAAAATGGACTAATTGAATCTAAATTGAAACTCACCGAGGAACGTAACAATAGAATTATTGAAACTTATCGCGAAATAGCAAAACTTTCACATGATTACAATAACCAAATGAAAGTAATATATCAGTTGTTAGTAGATGGAAAAACTAATGCAGCAAGAGATTACCTATCTGAAATTGTAAATGCATATACTCCTAAATCGTTATCTTTTACTGGCATACACTCGATAGATGCGGTGTTAAGTGAAAAAAATAGAGTTTCAAAAGATAATAACATTACAATTGTATTTGATGTTTCTATAACATCAATTAGCGGAATAAGGGAAATTGATATCTGTACTATTCTTTTGAATTTACTTGATAATGCTATTGAAGCTTGTTTGAAGATTAGCGATTCAAGTAATAAGACAATAAAAGTAATAATAAAAAATGTTAATTCAATGGTTTTTATAAAAATTGAAAATCCGGTAATTACTAAAACTGTACCTATTGGCAAGAGTTATTTTATTAAAACTTCAAAAGAAAATAAGGAAAAACACGGTTTTGGATTATTAATTGTTGATTCTGTTGCGAAAAAATATAACGGTTCTTTACTGATAAAAAACGAAAATGGAGTCTTTTCATCGTCTTTATTGTTAAGCAATTAACAATTCGAGGTCAAATTTTAACCAAACAGGGACAAGCACAACATGTCCTTGTTTTTTTATTTATAATGAAGAGCAGGTGATGAAAATGTTAAACAAAATATCAAATCTAATTGTTAATGTTTTGATAAATAAAAAAAGTATTGAAGAAAAAGATCGTCCAATATATTTATATGGAACTATGCTCTTACTATCTACTTTAGCCGGAATATTAAGTATAATAATTATTTCATTAATTTTTTTTGATTTTATTACGGTTTTGGTTTTTTTTATATTTTTTATCCCGTTAAGAGTTCATGCCGGCGGATATCATTGTAAAAATTATTCTTCATGTTTTATAGTTTCAAATATTTTATTTATTGCAGTTGTATTGTTGGCAAAAATATCATACAACAGCTATTTCTTTAGTGTTTATGGTGCTATTTTGATTTCGGGTGTAACTTTGTTTATGGTTGTATTGTTGGCACCGGTAACAAATGCAAATAATCGGCTTTCCCCAAAAAAGAAAAAAGCCAACAGAAAAAAATCAATTCTTTACGCAACTGTTTATTTTTTGATACTTTTGATATTTAATTGGTTTAATTTTGAACATCTTGATTATTTTATTTCTGTTGCTGCATTTAGCGAGCTAACAATAGTAATCTTGATGGTCATAGAGAAATTAATAGAAAGGAGAATAAAATATGTTTGAATACTTAGCAGCTTTACTTGCAACAGTTGCAAACTATGGTGCCGGAGCAGCATCAGCATTGGTAACATACCAGCCCGAAACCCCGGATTGTCTTATGAAAGACTAATACTAACAAAAAGTACTGTCTCATTCTTTGTGGATTTGAGACAGTATTTTTTATTGGTAATTTGATTAAATAAACTATATAAAGCTATACAGTTTTAACTATTTGATATGAGATATAAAATTAAAATAAATATTAACTCAAAATAATCTTGTATCTTTGACATATCCTGTCGAAACAAGGGTGTGCCCGATTCAAACAGATAAATGTAAAAGGTAAAATTTTCTTTTGTCTGTGTTGGAGGAACAGTTTATGAGACAAGAATTAGAAATGATCTTGGGAGAAGAGCTTCGTTATCTTGCAATAGAAACAAGAAACCGCTTCAATCTTACACAAAGGCAAATGGGAGAATTATTGCAAATGGGTGAAAGCTCTTATTCCAATATTGAAACCGGAGACACTGTATGTGCATCTGCTCTTACAGAAACTTTGCTTTTGAAAATGCAAGATGATCCAAAAATTTTTGTGGATCGTGTGATCAAAAGATTCGTTAAATTATATGAGACGGAGCTACAACCAACATTATGAATATTAAATATGGTATTACAGAAGAGGTATATTCATTAGGAAATGACAGACGGGTATCATACGGAATTGCCGCATATGCGGAAGCTGATAATGATGGAACAGCTACTATTGTTGCCTCAGTGCACGATGTTACAGCAAATAAAAAAGCTCTTATGAAATTTGTTTTGTTGTGTAACACATTGGAACTTTCTGTGATTCATCTAAATGATGTTGTCGAGAATTTCCTTGCGAATTAACAGTTGATTTAAAAAAGCAAAAAACAAGAAAATTCATATATATATATTACATACGAAAGGATAAACCAACACAGACTTTTTTCTTTCCTCCGAGACTATTTAGTTGCGGAGGTTTTCTTTTAAACTATATTACTGTTAAGAAACCTACAAAACATTTTTTATTTATAGGCAGACAAATTATATATCACCCTTCGTTTTCTATAATCTTAAATTCTGAAAGTGACATTATGATGTTATTTCCGTTTATGCCTGCTTCTATTCTTAACGGAATTTCTGTTTCGTTGGAAAGATAGAGCTTGACGTTACCGAAATTGCATTTGTAGTCTGATATTTTGACTTTAACTCCGCCGAACATATCGGATTTGGTGGAAACAAGGTCGAGTTTTGAGAGGTTAAAAAGCTTTATCGTTTCTGCAGTTATGTTGGATTTATCTTTGACCGGGATATGTACGTTTCCAACCGAGAAGAAGAGCCCTTCGTTATTTTTTTCTATTGTAATACCGCTTACCGTTTCGGGGGCAGTATAAGTTATTTTATAGTTATCGTTTTCTGTTTTTGAGTATTTTACCGAATAATCTTCACTATTTATTTTTATATCGGCAACACATTCGAAATTTTTTTGTTGGTATTCAAGATGTGTTTGCTTTTTAGGAGTACACCCAAAGGCGAAAAGGGTTATAACAAGCATAAATAATATTGTAATTTTTCTGAACATAACGTTGCACCTCTATACTTTTACTTTTTGGTAAATATTATTCAGTATTTTTACTTTTTATTCGAAAAGAGTGGGTAATAGAGGATTATTTAATGTTGACAATATTTTATTAATATGTTATTCTTATTGGTAATAGAAAAATAGTATACTCAAATGCAATAACGGAGGATTTTAATATGCAGGCTGTTATAAGTGTAACCGGAAAAGATAGTGTAGGGATTGTTGCAAAGGCGGCTAATAAATGTGCGGAATATAATGTAAATATTGCCGACGTATCTCAAACTATTCTTCAAAACTATTTCGTAATGATTATGCTTGTTGATATCGACAATATAAGCGTTCCTTTCAACGATTTTGTTGATATTATGTCGGAAATGGGTAAAAAGAACAATCTTGAAATACATACAATGCACGAAGATATTTTCAATTCCATGCACAGAATATAATGGGGTATAGAAATGCTTAACATTCACGATATACAAGAGACTATAAATATGATACGCGACGAAAACCTTGATATTCGTACGGTAACTATGGGTATCAGCCTTTTCGATTGCGTAAGTGATGACGAAAACAGACTTAACGAAAAAATATACGACAAGATAACTAAATCTGCTGAAAAACTTGTTTCCGAATGTGAAATGATAGAGAAGCAGTATGGCATACCGATTATAAACAAGCGCGTATCTCTTACACCTATTTCTCTTATCGGCGGAGCTATCAGTCCCGAGGGATACGTGAGAATAGCGCATACTTTGGATAAGGCTGCACAGAATATCGGTATCAACTTTATAGGCGGTTTTGGCGCGTTGGTAGAAAAGGGTATGACACTTGGCGCTGCAAATCTTATAGAGGCTATACCTCAGGCTTTGGCTGAGACGAATTTGGTTTGCTCTTCGATAAACGTTGCGTCTACAAAAGCGGGTATCAATATGGATGCGCTTGCGAAGATGGGCGGAATTATTAAGAAAGCGGCATATCTTACAAGAGATAAGGATTCTATCGGTTGTGCGAAATTTGTTGTTTTTGCAAACGTTCCGCAGGATAATCCTTTTATGGCGGGGGCTTTCCACGGCGTTGGCGAAAACGAAAAGGTTATAAACGTAGGCGTTTCTGGTCCCGGAGTTGTGGCAAGTGCAATTAAACGTGCGGGTAACTGCAGACTCGATGAACTTGCAGAGGTTATAAAGAAGACTGCGTTTAAGATAACGAGAGTAGGTCAGCTTGTTGCACATGAGGCATCGTCAAGACTTGGTGTACCGTTTGGTATTGTTGACCTTTCACTTGCCCCTACTCCCGCAGTAGGCGACTCTGTTGCATATATACTTGAGGGAATGGGACTTGAAAAATGCGGAGCGCATGGTACAACGGCTGCTCTTGCCATGTTAAATGATGCAGTTAAAAAAGGCGGCGTTATGGCATCATCGCACGTGGGCGGTTTGTCGGGCGCATTTATTCCCGTATCGGAAGACGCCGGAATGATAAGTGCGGCGGCAACAGGTGCGTTGACTCTTGAAAAACTTGAAGCTATGACGGCTGTATGCTCAGTTGGGCTTGATATGATTGCTATACCCGGTGATACACCCGAAGAAGTAATCTGCGGAATTATTGCAGATGAAATATCAATAGGAGTTGCTAATACGAAGACGACTGCAGTAAGAGTAATACCAGCATACGGCAAGAAAGAGGGAGACAGCGTTGTGTTTGGCGGACTTCTCGGAGAAGCACCCGTAATGCGTGTGAATACACATTCGCCTGCAGTGTTTATAAAGCGTGGCGGACGAGTTCCCGCGCCTATCCACAGTTTGAAAAACTAAAAAATTCTTTATACAAAAAATCACCTCTATAGAAACTACTTTTTTACGAAGTGTCTTTATAGAGGTGATTTTTTGTTATTTTAGCATGTTCAATTTTATTTTGTTTAGTATAAACGAAAATTTCAATAACCACAACTGCAACAATAAGCAATGTTAAAACAATTATACTGCTTCCTTTTTCCGAATCATTTTTTTGCGGTTAAATTCCTGAAATTATATCTTGAGTTTTAGTATCAATGGGTTGAACCGTAGTTTTTGGAGCAGTTTCTGAGGGGGCAGGTTCAGTATGTGTAGTAGTGGAAGTTTTAGTCAAATCCGGCTTGGTTTCCGGAACTTTAGTTACATCATTATTATTTTCAGAAATTTTGGTAAAGTATTTTAAAAATTATTTTTCGTTATTCTTTTTGTAGAAAAACGTGCCGATAACCAAAACAACAGCAAAGATTATCAAGTAAAAGAGAACAGGGAACGAGAAGCTTCCGTTCGCTTTTGCGTTGAGGTAAGGCTGAATACCGTGAGCGTAGATAGCCGCGAATACCATAAAGGAAGAAGCAAGTATACCAAATATGGGCAACACGATATTTTTAAGAACGTTTTCTTTGCCGTGCTTCTTAATGAACATTATAAATACGGGAATGTAAAAACCGTAAATTGTAATAATGGGAAGCTCGGAAGAGTCAAAGCTGAAAAGTCCAAAAATAGGATTCATAAGGTTTGCACCGTAGAAGTAGAACAACCAAGCAGAACAAGCCAAAACGCCGATTATAGCGGAGTTGTAGGGCATATTTGTTGTGGGGCTTACTTCATTTACAACTTCGGGCTTAGGACCCTGATTACGAACTGAAATTGCATACATAGCACGTGTAGATGCAAGCATAAGACCGTTGAGAGTACCGAAGCAGGAAATAACGATAAGTACGCTGAGAGCAGTACCGCCGATATTACCAAAGATATTCTTAAACGCTGTGGGAGCTCCCTCTGCCTGAAGCGCGGAAATGTCTGCCGCACCTGCAAGACCGATATAATAAGTAATGTAAACTGCAACGATGATAATACTTCCTACAGTGAGAGCGATAGGAAGATTTTTCTTTGAATCTTTAAGCTCTGCATTGATTGAGGTAGCGATAATCCAACCTTCGTAAGCGAAAGCGGTAGCAACGACTGCAGCAAAGAGCGCAGACATATTGCCGCCTTGCGCAACAATACTTGCGGTTTTGAAGGATTCAATAGTTGTTCCGTTAACAAGACCGACTATAGTACCTACAATTGCCATAAGCAAAAGGGGAACGAGCTTGATAAATGTGGTGCTGACTTGGAATTTACCTGCGAGCTTAGGTGAAAGTGAGTTGAGAGCGTAAGATGCAACGAGATAGAACGCTGACAGAGCAAGACAAGCACCGCCGGTTATATCTCCGCCGAAAAGCTCAACTGTGTAACGAGCTGATACCCAAGCGAGAACGCTTGTCATACCGGGCAGATAAATAAAGGCGTTAAACCATGCAACGTAATAAGCATATTTTTTGCCGATTGTTGCTTCTGCATAGTCAACGAGACCGTTAACCTTTTCGTAGTGTGAGCTGAGATTTGCAAGGTTAAGAGCACATATTATCATAACTATACCGCCGATAAGCCAAGCAATGATTCCGAGAGGCATATTACCTTCGGTTTTTTCCAAAATTGCCTGAGCTTTGAAGAATACACCGGAGCCGATAACGATACCGACAACCATACATATTGCAGTCAGAAGTCCGAATTTACGTTCGAGTTTATTATTCAATTTTTTTACCTCCAAATAGTAAAGATATATTATTATATCATTACTTGCATTGCATTTCAAGAGTTTGTACAGATTTTTATGTTTTTTTGTAAAATGCGAACAAAACTTGTTTTTTTAAAGAGAAATGGGGTGAAATTTTTTTGATTAATAAATGTATTGTGTAAAAATTAACAAAAAGATATGTTACTATTGACAAAAAAATCCAAAAGTGATAAAATAAATTATCTGTTTTTATTTATAGGTATGCATTTATTTAGAGCAATCGGTTAATGTGTACCGAAAACAAAATATTTATTAAAGGAGAAAAAGACAATGAAAAGACTTCTCGCACTCATTCTCGTTGTTGTTATGTGCGCGGCTGTAATGGTAAGCTGCGGAAACAAAGATGACGGCAACACATTGAAGATCGGCGGTATCGGTCCTACAACAGGTGATGCAGCAATTTACGGTCAGGCAGTTATGAACGGCTGCAAGATTGCTGTTGATGAAATCAACGCTGCAGGCGGTATCGGCGGTATGCAGATCGAATTCAACTTTCAGGACGACGCAAACGTTGCAGAATCTTCTGTAAACGCTTACAACAAGCTTATGGACTGGGGTATGGACGTTCTCGTTGGTACAGTTACCACAACTCCCTGTATTTCCGTATCTGCAAAGGTTTACACAGACCGTGTATTTGCACTTACACCCTCTGCATCTTCTACAGACGTAACAAAGGATAAGGACAATATGTTCCAGCTTTGCTTCTCTGACCCCAACCAGGGTACAGGTTCTGCTACCTACATTGCAGCTAACATGGCTGACAAGAAGATAGCTATTATCTACAGAAATGACGATGCTTATTCTCAGGGTATCAGAGACACATTTGCTACAGAAGCAAAGGCTAAGAACCTTAACATTGTATACGAAGGAACTTTCACAGCAGATACAGCTACAGACTTTTCTGTACAGCTTACAGCAGCAAAGGCAGCAAACGCTGACCTTATCTTCCTTCCCATTTACTATCAGCCTGCATCTGTAATTCTTTCTCAGGCAAAGACTATGGACTATGCTCCAACATTCTTCGGTGTTGACGGTATGGACGGTATTCTTACAATGGAAAACTTTGACATCAAACTTGCTGAAGGCGTAATGGTTCTCACTCCCTTCTCAGCAGATGCTGAAGATGACCTTACAAAGAACTTTGTTAAGAAGTACAAAGAGCTCCACGGTGAAGTTCCCAACCAGTTTGCAGCAGACGGTTATGACTGTATCTACGCAGTTAAGGCTGCTTATGAAAAGGCAGGCTGCACAAAGGAAATGTCAAGAACAGAGCTTTGCGAAGCACTTGTAAAGGCAATCAAGGAAATTAGCTTTGACGGTCTTACAGGTCAGGATATGACTTGGTCCGACAAAGGTGAAGTTAACAAGATGCCTACAGCAGTTGTAATTAAGAACGGCACATACGTTTCTGCAGAAGCTGCTGAATAATTCGAAACTTTATTTAGTAAACAAAAAAGTAATTCACGAGGTGCAATTTTAATGTTGGAATTTCTTTCCTACTTGATCAGCGGAATAAGCCTCGGAAGCGTTTATGCAATTATCGCATTGGGGTACACGATGGTGTACGGCATTGCGAAAATGCTTAACTTTGCACACGGCGACGTTATCATGGTGGGCGGATATGTAAGTCTGCTCGCCATGACGTCTCTTGGGCTTCCGACATGGGCTGCGATTCTTCTCGCTATGGTCGTATGTACAGTTTTAGGTGTAATAATTGAAGGATTGGCATATAAGCCGCTGCGTTCAGCACCTTCGCTTGCCGTGCTGATTACAGCAATTGGCGTATCGTATTTTCTTCAGAATTCGGCTTTGCTTATTTGGGGGGCAAACCCGAAGGTATATTCTCCCATAATTGAAGGAACATTCAAGTTGTTTGACGGCAAGCTTCCTATATCTTATATTTCAATGCTTACCGTTCTTGTATGTATCGTAATAATGATAGGTCTTACAATATTTACAAGCAAGAGCAAAATGGGTAAGGCTATGAGAGCCTGCTCAGAGGACAAGGCTGCAGCTCAGCTTATGGGTATCAACGTAAACAAGACGATATCTTTGACGTTTGCGATAGGCTCGGCATTGGCTGCGATAGCCGGAGTTCTTCTTTGTTCATCATATCCGACACTTATGCCTACGACGGGTTCGATGCCCGGTATCAAGGCGTTTACCGCAGCCGTATTCGGTGGTATCGGTTCTATTCCCGGTGCATTTTTAGGCGGTATATTGCTCGGAATAATCGAGTCTCTTGCGAAAGCATATATTTCTACACAGCTTGCAAATACGGTTGTGTTTGCAGTACTTATCATCGTTCTGTTGGTACGTCCTGCCGGACTTCTCGGCAAATATGTACCGGAAAAGGTATAGGTGGAGCGATGAAGAAATTTAATTTAAAAAAGACTACTAAAGTTGACTTTGCTACATATTTCGGCGTAATCGTAATGTTTATCGTTCTTTCTGTAATGCAGAACGGCGGTATGCTAACTTATTCTATGTCGGGTATGCTTGTTCCTATTTGTTGTTTTATAGTAATGGCTGTATCACTTAACCTTACGGTTGGTATACTTGGTGAACTCAGCCTTGGCCACGCGGGATTTGTAAGCGTTGGCGCATTTTCGGGCATTATTGCCTCTCAAAGTCTTATTGACGTAATAGAATCAGCACCTTTAAGACTTGCTATAGCACTTGTTGTAGGTGCGATATTTGCCGCAATTGCAGGTTTTTTGGTTGGTATTCCCGTTCTTCGTCTAAGAGGCGACTATCTTGCCATAGTAACACTTGCTTTTGGAGAGATTATAAAAGACCTTATCAACTGTTTGCTTGTAGGTATAGATTCAAAAGGACTCCACGTACTTTTCAATGCAAAGGGACTTCTTACTGTTGAAGACCTTCATTTGAAAGAGGGCGGAAGAGTTATAATTAAGGGTGCACAGGGTGCAACGGGGATACAGACTATATCTACGTTTACTGCGGGCTTTATACTTATAATGATTACCCTCGTTGTAGTACTTAACCTTACAAGAAGCCGTTCGGGCAGAGCGATTATGGCTTTGAGAGATAACAGAATTGCGGCTGAATCGGTTGGTATCAACGTTACGAAGTACAAGCTTATGGCATTTGTAACGTCGGCAGCTTTGGCGGGTGCTGCGGGCGCATTGTACGGTCTCAATTTCTCGGCGGTTATTTCATCAACGTTTAACTTCAATATTTCTATAGAGATTCTTTTGATGGTAGTATTCGGCGGTTTGGGTAACATTTGGGGCTCCGTAATTGCTGCGGCAGTTATTAGGCTTCTTCCCGAGCTTTTGCGTCAATTTAACGACTATCGTATGCTTTTCTACGCAATTATTCTTATACTCGTTATGATTGCAACGAACAATCCTGAGTTTAAGAATATGCTTGGTAAGCTTATACCCAAGAAGAAGGGGGCTGAGATAGATGGATAGATTTGCGCACAGAAGAGGAAAACTCGTTCCGATTCCCAGTGATGCCCTTGTTCCCGAAAGAGATTTAAACAGCTCACCTATACTTGAAGCAAGACACCTTGGTATTGAGTTTGGTGGATTAAAGGCGGTTGACGACTTCAATCTTACCATAGGCAGAACGGAAATAGCAGGACTTATCGGACCTAACGGTGCGGGTAAGACTACGGTATTTAACTTGTTAACAAAGGTATATCAGCCTACAAAGGGTACGGTACTTATTGACGGTATAGATACTCACGGAATGAACACCGTTCAGGTTAGTAAGATTGGTGTTGCAAGAACGTTCCAAAATATAAGACTTTTCTCTAACCTAACGGTTGAAGAAAACGTAAAGCTCGGTATGCACAATCAGATAAAATACGGTATGTTCAGTGGTATTTTGCGTGCTCCGAACTATTGGAAAGAAGAGAAGAGAGCTCATGAAAAGGCTATGGAGCTTCTCCATATCTTTGAAATGGAAGACCTTGCAAACCATAAGGCAGGTTCGTTGCCATACGGTGCACAGAGACGACTTGAGATAGTAAGAGCATTGGGAACGAATCCCGGCTTGTTGCTTCTCGACGAGCCGGCGGCAGGTATGAATCCGTCGGAGACGGCCGAGCTTATGGAAAATATACTCAAGATACGTGATACCTTTAAGATTGCTATTATGCTTATTGAACACGATATGAATCTTGTAATGGGTATATGCGAAGGTATATGCGTACTTAACTTTGGTAAGGTTATTGCGAAGGGCAGTCCCGAGGATATCCAGTCCAACCCCGTTGTTATCGAGGCATACCTCGGTAAGAAGAAGGAGGGTTAAAATATGTCTCAGATTCTTAAAGTTGATAATATAAACGTATATTACGGTGCGATACACGCGATAAAGGGAGTATCTCTCGAGGTAAACGAGGGCGAGATAGTAACCCTTATCGGTGCTAACGGTGCGGGTAAATCTACGACACTTAAAGCGATTTCGAACCTTTTGCATCCCAAGACGGGAAGTATTGAGTTTTTTGGTGAAAAACTTGCTCATATTCCCCCCCACAAGATAGTTGAAAAAGGACTTGCTCACGTTCCCGAAGGTAGAAGAATATTTTTGCAGATGACCGTTCAGGAGAATCTTGAAATGGGGGCGTATACGCAGGGCGGAAAGACGTTTGACGAAGATATCGAGGGAGTATATAAACAGTTCCCCCGACTCCTCGAAAGAAGAAAGCAGATAGCAGGTACACTTTCGGGCGGTGAACAGCAGATGCTTGCTATGGGAAGAGCGTTGATGAGCAGACCGAAGCTTCTTATGCTCGACGAGCCATCTATGGGACTTGCTCCTATTCTTGTTGAACAGATATTTGATATTATAAAAGAGCTTCACAAGAACGGAACGACGATTCTTCTTGTTGAGCAGAATGCACAGATGGCATTATCTGTAGCTGACAGAGCGTACGTTATGGAGACGGGCAGAATAACCCTTTCCGGAACAGGCGAAGAATTAGCACAGAGCGATTCTGTAAGAAAAGCATACCTTGGTGGCTAAATAGTGAGATTAAACAAACCAAAAGAGCCGATATTGAAATTAATCAGTATCAGCTCTTTTTTTGCAAAGTTTTTGAATGTATTGGAATTTTATTCAAAAAAGTTCCCATAGTTTTATATGTTATGCTAGTGTATTATATATAGTATAGAAAATTAATAAAACTTGACTTTTTTGAAGATATGTGTTATATTGATGTCCATATGTGCAAGCACAAAATAATTTTAAAAGGGAAGTGAAATTTTTCATGGACGCGGACGGGAATATACAGGGCTTAATTTACAGAGCGCTCGAGAAAACTGCGGAGGGTAACGGAAACTCTTCGGGTATAGCGTTTCTAGTCCTATTATTCGTTTTATTTGTTGTGGGAGGCGGATATTTCGGCGGAGCCGAGAGCGCATTTTCCGCAATGAACAAGATTCGTATTAAATCAAAGGCAGACAACGGAGACAAAAAAGCAAAGAATGCAATATATGTAGCGAATAATTTTGAAAAGGCGCTTACAACTTTGCTTATTGGAAATAACATTACGCATATTGCGGCTGCATCGGTAGCCACTCTTATCTGTTCCAGACTCTTTAATATGACGGATACGGTTACGTGGATATGTACATTTGCAACCACGTTTATAGTATTTCTTTTCAGTGAGATGATACCGAAAAGCTTTGCAAACGACAGAAGCGAATCCACAGCGTTGGCATTTTCATCTTCTTTAAGATTTTTGATGAAGGCGTTGTATCCTTTTGCGGTTTTCTTTGAATGGATATCAAACCTCTTTATGAAACTTATTTCAAGATTTATAAAGCAGGAGGCTCAGCCGTCGATTACGGAAGAAGAGCTTTACGAAATAATTGATACCATTGAAGAAGAGGGTGTAGTAAACGAAGAGCAGGGCGACCTTATGAAGTCGGCACTTGAGTTTTCGGGAATATCGGCAAAAGACGTTATGACAATGCGCGAAGACATTTTTTCAATAGATGCATCGCTTCCGAACGATGTACTGCTTTCACTTATCCGTAGCTCTGTTCATACACGAATTCCGGTTTATGAAGGAGATTTAAATAATGTAATCGGTATAATTCAGATAAGAACTTTTATAAAGGCATATCTGAAAGACCAAAACGTAGATATAAGAACGTTGGTTATGCCGGCATATAAAGTAAATCCGGATGCTATGATTGAGGATTTGCTTACAGAAATGCGTCAGCATAAGTTTTATCTTGGTGTCGTTTCTAAAAACGGTCAAACTTTGGGACTTGTTACCATAGAAGACTTCCTCGAAGAACTTGTAGGTGAAATTTGGGACGAAGACGACGTTGTTGACACCGACTTTGTAAAACTCGGCGGAAACAGAACGCAGGTAAATACTCATTTAAAAATGGGAGAGATTTACAAACGTTTGGGACTTAACCTCCGCCGCGACCAAGATTTTGACAGGCCCGTACTTTCAATAGTAATCGAGCACTTTGGAAGAATTCCGGAGGAAGAGGAGTCTTTCATTTATCGTAATATGGAGATTACGGTTGACGTTGTTGAAAGAAATCTTGTAAAAAATGTTATAATTAGACTCTTATCCCCTGCCGAAATAGCGGAGCTTTCAGGTAAGACCGAAAGTCCTGCGGCTATGTAAAGGGGGATTAGAGTATGTATATAAAGAATATTATAGTAATTGTATTGATGATTATGCTTTCGGCTTGTTTTTCTGCGTCGGAAATTTCATTTAATACAGCAAATAAAAAACGTTTGAAAAAATCAAGCGAAGCAGGGAAAAAATCCGCATCGCTTGCTTATGGCATTATTGATGATTTTAATACCGCATTATCCGCTATACTTATCGGTAACAACCTTGCAAATATAGCTTGTACGACTTCTGCAACGGTTATAGCGATTGCGTTGTTCCAAAATGTGAACAACGGAGACAGCATTGCTTCTGTTATATCGACAGTAGTAATGACGGTTATTATACTTATTTTCGGTGAGATAGTACCAAAAATAATTGCGAAAAACAATGCAGACGTAATGGTTCATTGGTTTGCATATATTATAACCGTTGTTAAGTGGATTCTTTATCCTCTCGTATGGGTTGTAATGGCTCTTATAAAGGTTTTTGAAAGAATATGGGGGAAGGACGACGAGGACGCACCTACCGTAACCGAAGAAGAACTTTCTTCCATTATAGAGACAGTCGAAGAAGAGGGCGTAATCGACGAAGAAAAGAAAGAGCTTCTTCAGTCGGCGATTATATTCCGTGAAACTACCGTTGAAGAGATAATGACCCCCAGAATTGATATGCTTTCTTTTGATATTACACATTCGTTGGAAAAATTGAGTCGTATTGCGGAAAAATCGCGTTTTTCACGTATTCCCGTATATGACGAATCGATCGACGATATTATAGGTGTACTTTATCTTAACCGTTATTACAGACAGATAACGGGTTCGGGTGTGAATAATAAGACAGACCTTAGGCAGCTTCTTATGGAACCCTGTTTTATTCACAAAACAATGAAGCTTAATAGAGCATTGAATATCCTGAGAGAAAGAAAGACGCACTTAGCAATTGTTGTTGACGAATACGGCGGAACTATGGGCGTTGTTACGATTGAGGATATTCTTGAAGAGCTTGTGGGTGAGATTTGGGACGAATCTGACGAAATTGTAAACGAATGTGTCAAGACGGGTAACAATACTTACGAAGTATCTGGAGATATGAATATCGAGGACTTTTTTGCCGAGATTGAATTTGAACCCAAGGACTTTGAATGTGAGTACTCGACCGTTGGCGGTTGGGCGATTGAGATGCTTAACGCCGATCCCCACGTAGGTGACAACTTTAACTATTCCGACCTTGGCGAACAAGACGTAGAAGACGATGACTATGAAGGTCATACAGAGATTTACGTTATTGTATCGGGAATGGAAGATATGCGTATAAAGAAGCTTACCGTTCTTGTAAGAAGAATGTTGCCCGCAGAAAAAGAGAAAACAGAAGAACCTCGCTAATAGTATAAAAACGATAAATTATAGAGATGGGGCTGAGTCATTAACTCAGCCCCATTGTTGTGCTATTATATACTAAATTAAGGGTTATAGAAGTCTGTTTTTTTCAAGGAGTTGTTTGCATATTTTTTGAGCAGGGTATAGCTCCAAATAGTTTTTCGCACTTGTTCGCCACTATTGCCGCGATAACGCACAACATAAATACCGTAAAAATCAGCGTTTTGAAAGGGGTATTTTCTGTATTCGATTATGTCTTGAACTTTACAGTCTGGTGCTGCGCAAATTGCTTTAAGGGTAGAAAATTTTATGGCTTTTGCTTTTTAATTTTATCAGAACATTCCGAAGTGCACGAGGAGCAAGAGCCGCCGCAAAAACTGCTGTTTGAACAGCCGCTACAGCCTTTTCCGTTCTTTTTAGCTTTTATGATATAAACAAACGCACGTATAAGCGTGAGTATTATTATTGCTATTATGATATAGTTCATAGGTGTCTCCTTGTATTGTTTAGAATTGAGTTAGCTCTCGCTAACCGCCAATTAAATGATAACATTAGTTAATAAATTTGTCAATAATTTTTTGTGTATTGTCGAAATAATGCGTAAAGTGTTGACATATTGTTAAAAATAATTATAATAAATATGTATAAATTTGATGTTTAATATGTCAAAAGGAAATAAAAAGGAGAAATTTTAAAATGTTGAGACAAAGAAAGCTTTTTGCTATCATAACATTAGTGTTTATGATAACTATGGCTTTTGCGACTGTTGTATGTGCTGAAGAGGCTGCACCCGATTATACCGATTATGATACGGCTGTAGGTTATCTTGACGAATATACGACAAATAGCGGAAGCGATGAAAATTTTGAGGAGAACTCAAAGACGGCTCTTGAGACCGTAAGGGCAGATATGCCTATGTTTGCGACCTTTTGGGCTTTGATTCCCCCTGTTATTGCAATTGTATTGGCTTTGATAACCAAAGAGGTTTATTCGTCTTTGTTTATTGGTATTGTTGCGGGCGGTTTACTTTCCGCTAACTTTAACGTTATGTCAACAGTTGACAATGTAGTGGAAAGCGGTATTATTTCCGCAGTATCGGATACCGCAGGTATATTTGCATTTCTCGTTATACTCGGTGCAATCGTTTCTTTGATAAACAAGTCGGGAGGCTCTGCCGCTTTCGGTAGATGGGCAAAGACTCATATACATTCAAAGGCGGGTGCGTCTTTTGCTACGTTTATATTAGGTTTGCTTATATTTATTGACGACTATTTCAACTGCTTGACGGTTGGTTCGGTAATGCGTCCTGTAACCGATACCCACAAGATTTCTCGTTCAAAGCTTGCATATCTTATTGATGCTACTGCGGCTCCGGTTTGTATGATAGCTCCTATTTCTTCGTGGGCAGCAGCCGTTGCAAGCTATGCCGAAGAGGGAAAGGGTTTGGAATTGTTTATCAAAGCTATTCCATATAATTTCTACTCATTGCTTACTTTTGTTTTCATTATTGGAATTATAGTAATGAAGATAGACTTTGGTCCTATGAAGAAGCACGAAGAGAATGCTGAAAAAGGCGACTTGTTTACTTGCGGTGACATTGTTGTTTCAAAGGAAGAAGAAGAGGGTAACTCGAAGGGAATTGTTTTCGATCTTGTTTTCCCGGTACTTGCGCTTATCGTGTTCTGCGTTTTGGCATTGCTTTACAACGGTAACGGATATAGCTTTGCAAATATGAATATTATCGAAGCATTCTCTAATACCGATGCGACAGTAGGTTTGCCTTGGGGAGGACTTATCGCACTTTTGGCTTCTATAGTTTACTACTGTATTCGTCGTGTAATTAACTTTAAGTCTTGTATGGAAAGCATCCCTGAAGGCTTTAAGGCGATGGTTCCCGCTATTATGATTCTTACAATGGCTACAGCTCTCAAGAATATGACGAGTCTCCTCGGTGCAAAGGTATTCGTAGCACAGATGATGGAAGGTGCGGCTGCAGGACTCAGCAGTCTATTGCCCGCTATTATCTTCCTTGTTGCTTGCGGACTTGCATTTGCTACAGGTACTTCTTGGGGAACGTTTGGCATACTTATTCCTATAGTAACGGCTATATTCCCTGCAGATTCGACACTTATGATTATAGGTATTTCAGCATGTCTTGCTGGTGCTGTATGCGGTGACCACTGCTCACCTATTTCAGATACGACGATTATGTCGTCTGCGGGCGCACAGTGCGACCATATTAACCACGTTTCGACACAGCTTCCTTACGCTATAGTTGTAGCGGCTGTTTCATTTGTAAGCTTTATAATTGCGGCATTTGTTCAGAATGCGATTATTTCACTTGCAATAGCGATTGCTCTTATGGTAGCAACACTTTTTGTTCTCAAGTTTATATCAGGCAAAAAGAAAGCATAAATGAGATTAAATTAATAAAGACAAGCTTCCTTTTCTATAACAGAAAGGGAAGCTTTTTGTTTTCACCTCTGTGTATTTATAATGAGTTGGTATGCACATTGTCAAACATTTTGTTTCTTCACAGAGATAATCCCTGCAAATTTATGCCTACTCACCTTGGATTTCTGCACAGCGTTAAATTTCTTCAAAAACTTTCCCTTATTCACAAAATATAGTAGAAAAAATAAAATAGGTGTGATATAATACAAAAAGTTTGAAAAAATGCAGATTTATAAAGTGAAACCAATTAGGAAAAAGAAAGGGAAAGAAATGATAAAGAGGCTTTTCGGCTGTGTAAGAGAATATAAAAAGTATGTTTTCTTTACATTGTTTTTTATTATTGCAGAGGTAGTTATTGAGTGCTTTTTGCCGTTTATTACATCAAAGGTAATAAACAAGCTTGAAGCAAACGTTGTTGATATGAGCTATATCATCAAGATAGGCTTAGTGCTTGTTTTAATGGCAATTCTGTCTTTAGGCTGCGGTGCTATTGCGGCACTTACTTGTGCCAAGGCATCGGCAGGTTTTGCAAAGAATTTAAGACACGATATATTCACAACCGTACAGACTTATTCGTTTGAAAATATTGACAAATTCTCGTCTTCATCTTTAGTTACAAGAATGACTACTGACGTTGCAAACGTACAGATGTCCTTTATGATGATAATAAGAGTTGCTATAAGAGCACCCTTAATGTTAGTTTTTTCAGTAGCTATGGCATACATAATGGGTGGTGCATTGGCTGGTTCATTTGTTGTGCTTATACCCGTACTTGCGGTAGGATTGCTTATCGTAGCGAGAAACGCTATGCCCGCATTCAGACGTGTTTTCAAAAAGTATGACAAGTTGAATGAATCCATTGAGGAAAACGTGCGTGCGGCACGTGTGGTAAAGGGATTTTCAAGAGAAGAGCACGAAAAGCAGAAGTTTGCAGTAGCGGCTGACGATATACAAAACGATTTTACAAAGGCTGAAAGAATAGTAGCGTTCAACTCTCCTTTAATGCAGTTTTGTGTATATTTTAATATGGTATTTGTTATGCTCGTGGGTTCTAAGCTTGCAATATCCTCGGGCGGCAGTATTATAAACGTGGGTGAAATGTCTGCAATGCTGACTTACGGTATGCAGATTCTTATAAATCTTATGATGCTTTCGATGATATACGTTATGATAACAATGTCATTGGAATCAATGAAGCGTATTTACGAGGTATTATCCGAAAAGACAGCTCTTTCCAACCCCGAAAATCCCATATACAGCGTTGCTGACGGCTCAATCGAGTTTGACAATGTTAATTTCAAATATTCATCAAATGCAAAGAGAAATGCGTTGTCTGACATCAATATAAAGATTGAATCGGGTATGACCGTCGGTATTATCGGAGGAACAGGCTCGGGTAAATCGTCTCTTGTACAGTTTATCCCTCGGCTTTACGACGTAACTGAGGGAAGTGTTAAGGTAGGCAATGTTGACGTAAGAGAATATGATATAGAGACGCTAAGAAATGCCGTAGCCGTTGTTTTGCAGAAGAATTTACTCTTCTCGGGTACGATAAAGGAAAATCTTCGTTGGGGGAATGAAAATGCTACCGACGAAGAGATAAAAGAGGCTTGCGTTCTTGCTCAGGCTGACGATTTCGTATGCTCATTCCCCGACGGATACGATACGAAGATAGA
The DNA here is from genome assembly GCA_045587445.1 of Eubacteriales bacterium. Lineage (GTDB taxonomy): Bacteria > Bacillota > Clostridia > Oscillospirales > CAG-272 > RGIG1995. The sequence continues at coordinate 22,906 of JAZNCH010000036.1, forward strand.
GCAGGGGGGAACGAACGTTTCGGGCGGTCAGAAGCAGAGACTATGTATAGCGAGGGCGTTGTTAAAGAAACCAAAGATACTTATTCTTGACGACTCTACGAGTGCTGTCGATACAAGAACCGACGCACTTATCAGGGCGGGATTTAAGCAGTATATCCCCGAAACTACCAAAATAATTATAGCACAAAGAATTGCTTCCGTTCAGGACGCCGATTTGATAATAGTTATGGAAAACGGTAAGATTTCCGATTTCGGTAAACACGCAGACCTTCTTACGAGAAGTGAAATATACCGTGAAGTGTACGAACAGCAGACACACGGAGGTGAAGACAATGAGTAAGCAAAATGTAAAACCTCAAGAAAAAGGAAGACCTCCGATGAGAAAAATGAATTTCAAGGTTCTCGGCAGAGTATTGAAGTTCCTTTTTAAGTCTTATCCCGTATTAATTCCAATTGCAATGGTATGTATTGTATCATCTTCGCTTGTTTCAGCGATACCGTCGATTTTTACCCAAAAGGTAATGGCGGTCATAACCAAATATCTTGACAGTGGTAATATGAGTTGGGCTGCGGCAAAACAGGAAATATTCCCCTTGATAGTGGTTCTCGTTGGTCTTTATATCTTCTCTTTGATATTTATCACGGTACAGACACAGCTTTTGGCGATAATTACACAAGGCTTTCTCGGTAAAATGAGAAAGAAAATGTTTGACGGTATGCAGAATCTGCCCATCAAATATTTTGATACGAACAAGCACGGCGATATAATGAGTTACTATACAAACGATATAGACACTCTCCGTCAGCTCGTTTCGCAGTCTTTGCCCAGTCTTATGCAGGCAAGTATAATTGTAACAACAGTACTATTCATTATGCTTTACTACAGTATACTGATGACGTTGATTATACTTTTGGGTGTTGTTTGTATGTTCTTTGTGTCAACGAAGTTTGGCGGCGGCTCTGCAAAGTATTTTATACGTCAGCAGAAGTCCATAGGTAAGACCGAGGGTTATGTTCAGGAAATGATGAACGGTCAAAAGGTTATAAAGGTATTCAGCCGCGAAGAGCAAGTAAAGGCTGATTTTGATAAGATTAACAACGAACTTTGCGAGGACAGCACAAAGGCACACGCTTTTGCAAATATACTTGGTCCCGTTATAATGAATATCGGTAACATTTTGTACGTTGTTTGTATAACGATGGGCGGACTTTTCCTTGTAACCGGTTTTCCCAATATCAGTTTATCGGGATTGCCCTTTACAATAGATATAGTAATTCCTTTTCTGAATATGACAAAGCAGTTTACAGGTAATGTAAACCAAGTTTCACAGCAGATAAACTCAATAGTTATGGCAATGGCGGGGGCTGAAAGAGTATTTACTCTTATGGACCAAAAGCCGGAAGTTGACGAAGGATACGTAACTCTTGTTAACGCGGAAATTGCCGAAGACGGAACAATAAAAGAAACCGATAAGCATACGGGCAAGTGGGCGTGGAGACATCCACATGGAGACGGTACTTTGACTTATACTGAACTCAAAGGCGACGTAAGACTGTTTAACGTTGATTTTGAATACGAGGAGAACAAGCCTGTTCTTCACGACGTTACGGTTTATGCCGAACCGGGACAAAAGGTTGCTTTTGTCGGAGCTACGGGTGCGGGTAAGACTACTATTACCAATCTTATCAATCGTTTTTACGATATTGCCGACGGTAAGATAAGATATGACGGAATCAATATAAATAAGATAAAGAAGAGCGATCTTCGCCGTTCACTCGGTATAGTATTGCAGGAGACCAACCTGTTTACAGGTACGGTTATGGAAAACATTAGATACGGAAAGCTTGATGCTACCGATGACGAATGTATAAAGGCGGCTGTTCTTGCCGGTGCTGACGATTTTATAACAAGACTCCCCAACGGATACAATACTATGCTTTCAAACAACGGCTCAAACCTTTCACAAGGTCAGAGACAGCTTATTGCCATCGCACGTGCGGCAGTTGCTGACCCGCCCGTTATGATAATGGACGAGGCGACGTCGTCTATAGATACACGTACCGAAGCTATTGTTCAAAAGGGTATGGATAAGCTTATGGAGGGAAGAACGGTGTTTGTTATTGCACACAGACTTTCCACCGTTAAGAATTCCGATGTAATAATGGTGCTTGACCACGGCAGAATTATTGAACGAGGTAACCACGAAAAGCTGATTGCAGAAAAGGGAACTTATTATCAGCTTTATACAGGTGCATTTGAGCTTGAATAATAACAAGATGTGCATGGGCGAATCTATGCACATCTGTTACATTATCAACAATAAAAATGGGCTTTTTGTGGAAAGCCTCTTTTTTTGTTTGGATTCTGTAGCTAAGATCCAGATTATTTTTTATGTTCTCTTGACTTTTAGCCTTTAAAAATAATATAATACTTTTAGTTAAATTAAAAACGGAGAAAAGATATGGAAAAATATAGTGTAAAGGGTATGAGCTGTGCCGCTTGCGTTGCAAGTGTTGAAAAGGCGGTAAAAAAGGTAAACGGCGTTCAAAGTTGCGTTGTAAGTCTTTTGACCAACTCAATGAATGTAGACGGTGAATATGATTCGGCAGAACTTATTGAAGCGGTAAGAAATGCGGGGTATGATGCGTCTCCATACTTGGAAGGCGATGCATATTCCTCTGAAACTTCCGATAATACCGCTTCCGAAATAGCAAAGTTGAAAAACCGCCTTGTTTCGTCTATAGTTTTTCTTATTATTCTTATGTATATGGCAATGGGACATAATATGTTTGGTTTACCCTTGCCGAGTTTTTTAGAAAACAGTCCTATTATGATAACACTGATACAGCTTGTGTTATCGTTAGTTGTTCTTGTGATAAATAAAAACTTTTTTGTAAACGGCTTTAAATCGCTTTTTCATGGCAGTCCGAATATGGATACTCTTGTTGCTTTGGGTTCGTTTGCGTCTTTTATATACAGCATAGGCGTAACGGTTATTATGATTTTAAATACTGAAATGGCAAAACACCTTTTGCACGAGCTGTATTTTGAGTCGGCGGCCATAATTTTAGTTCTTATAACTGTGGGTAAGATGCTTGAAGCAATATCAAAGGGTAAAACGACCGATGCCTTGAAAAGTCTTATGAAGCTTGCACCGAAAAGTGCCGTAATTATAGTAGACGGAGAAGAAAAGACTGTTCCCGTAGAGCAAGTAAAAGTCGGCGATGTTTTTGTAGTCCGTCCCGGTGAAAATGTAGCGGTTGACGGTTGTGTAATCGAGGGTTCAAGCTCGGTTAATGAATCGGCTTTAACGGGTGAAAGTATACCTGTCGATAAAGAAGTTGGCGATAATGTAAGCTCGGGAACGGTTAATTTTTCGGGATATATGAAATGCAAAGCAACGAGGGTTGGAAACGATACGACACTTGCTCAGATCATAAAAATGGTAAGTGATGCTTCGGCGACAAAAGCACCTATTGCACGTATAGCAGACAAGGTTTCGGGCGTTTTTGTTCCCGCAGTAATTTCTATTGCTTTGGTTACCGTTATCGTATGGCTTATACTCGGCAAAGAATTTGGCTTTTCATTGGTACGCGGTATATCCGTTTTGGTTATAAGCTGTCCTTGCGCATTAGGACTTGCGACCCCTGTTGCGATAATGGTAGGTAACGGAGTGGGGGCAAAAAACGGTATACTTTTCAAAACGGCTGAATCTCTTGAGGTTATGGGAAAAATAAAAACCGTAGCTCTCGACAAGACGGGAACCGTTACCGAGGGGAAGCCTGTAATAACAGATATAATTCCTTTTTCAAGCACTACCGAAACACAGCTTATTGAATATGCATATTCGCTTGAAAAAAAGAGCGAGCATCCCTTGGCGAAGGCAATAGTTGTTTATGCCGAGGAAAAAAATATATCTTTCTTTGACGTAACCGATTTTAAAATAGTTGTTGGAAACGGTTTGTATGCGGAATATGAGGGTAAGAAGCTTTACGGCGGAAACAGGAAGTATATTGAAAGCGTTACAGATATTGAAATTGAAGCGTTGTTTTTAGCTGAAAGCTTGGCTAATAAAGGCAAGACACCTCTGTTTTTTGCTTTGGATAACACGCTTATTGGCATAATTGCCGTAGCTGACGTTATAAAGCAAGACAGCCGAGAAGCAGTTATGCAACTGAATAATATGGGTATTCATACCGTTATGCTTACAGGGGATAATGAAAGAACAGCAAAGGCTATAGCAGGCCAAGCTGGTATTGACGAGGTTATTTCGGGAGTGTTGCCAAGCGGAAAAGAAGATGTTATAAATGAACTTAAATCTAAAGGCAGTGTGGCAATGGTCGGAGATGGTATAAACGATGCATTAGCATTAACTACTGCCGACGTAGGAATTGCGATAGGGGCAGGAACGGATATAGCTATAGACTCGGCAGACGTGGTGTTGATGAAAAGCAGACTGTCAGACGTTGTATCTGCAATAAAGATAAGCAGAGCGACTCTGCGTACGATACATGAAAATCTGTTCTGGGCGTTTATATACAATGCGATTGGAATACCGATAGCGGCAGGTTTATTTATATCTTTGTTTGGCTGGAAGCTGACGCCGATGTTTGGGGCGGCGGCAATGAGTTTGTCAAGTTTTTGCGTTGTAACAAATGCATTGCGATTGAATTTTATGAAGCTGCCAAACGCTTCAAAAAATAATGCTAATCCGCCGCAAATTATTATGAATATCAAGGGAATGATGTGTGAACATTGTGAGAACTCTGTGAAGAAAGCATTGCTTTCGGTTGAGGGAGTTGCCTTTGCCGAGGCCAATCACAAAAAGAACGTTGCATTGGTATGGACTTCGGGCAACGTTGATATTTGTTCTCTAAAAGATGTAGTAGAAGCAGAAGGATATAAAGCTAAAAAAATTATTAAAGAAGAAAAACAATAACACTTGTGCGGCAAATATATATTTAAAATGACAAGAATAAATTTGCTGTTACATTTGGAAAAATGTATACTATAGCATTGTTGACAATTAAATTGATGTGTTTATATAATTGCTTCTATAATAAAATGATTGATTTTGTATAAGGCAGAACGGAAGAACGAATAAGGAGGCTTTTTTATGAAGGTTTTGTCTATCGGTAACAGTTTTTCTCAGGACGCGCATAAATGGTTTCATAAGCTTGCTGAAAAAAACGGCGTTGAAGTGAATACCGCGAATCTTTATATAGGCGGCAGCGATATTTTATTGTACGTTGACAGGAAATCATATAACGTCGGAGGGGTTTGAGGACTTTGACGAGGGAATTGTAAAGAGCATTGTGAAAGTGGTTGAAGATATTGTTTTTGAGTCGAAAGAATGAAAAAAGACTGCCGATTTCGGCAGTTTTTTTGTATGCATTTGGATTGATTATGTTGGTAGAGAGGGGGAAAGAAAGAAGTTAGTAAAAAATGCAGAAAAATAAAAATATTTTTAATAAGGACTTGACTATTCAAAAAAGATGTGTTATAATACAGTTTGTTGACTAGGTGTAGCTCAGCTGGGAGAGCGCTACCTTGGGGTGGTAGAGGCCGCTGGTTCAAGTCCAGTCACTTAGACCAAATATAGCCGAATGGATGTAAGTCCGTTCGGCTATATTTTATTTATGCGAGAGGTTTGAAGCAGTGTCCGAGACCAGCCCCTGTGCGGAGCACAGAAGGGGTGGTGAAGGGGTTCCCCGAAGCGAGCGTAGCCGAGCTTTGGGGGTTCACGGTTGTGGCCGCTGGTTCAAGTCCAAGGCTTTTTTCGTTCTGAATGTTTGTGCGTGAACCAGGCTTAACTGAAATAAGGAGAAATGGAAGCGGGTGCTTTATGCCGAGCGCCCATTTCGACTATATTTCAGGAAGGGTACTTTACCGGTTCAAGTTCATTGATTTTTTCTTGTTTATTTTTTATCTCAGAAATTGCATTTGAGACAACCCTGTGTAATAACATAATCCTCACAATATTTCAACTGTTTGATAAACAATTTTATTTGAATCATTTCCCGAAAAAACTACGGCTTAGACAAAAAATGACGACAATTTGTTTGTTTTACCAAGCTTTTTATCGCTAATGTTATCATATATTATTAAAGTGCTCCATATCATTTATTATGTTAATATATTTTACTATATACTTACAAAAAATCGATACAAAAAACCAATAACATTGTGCGGATTACAATGATTACAAATCAGCTACTCTGCAACATTTCTGCAAACAACTTTGACACTATATTTGCATATACGAAAAAATGCGTTACAATTATCCCAATACTTATTAGCGGGACAATACTTTTAGCTCTATTATTAAAGAACTGTTCTGTGGCAACATTTGTCCTAACACCGATTGCAGGAGTCATAGCAAAGAATCAAAAAAGATAATGGTTGCATAAGCATTGTTTTTGTATTTAATAATATATGACTTTTTATATACCTATAATTTTTCAAATTAAGGATAAAGTATTGACTTTTTGTTAACGGCGTGGTATAATATAAACAACATTAAGCGACGAAAAAGTCAGCTTATTATTGAAAAGGAGAAAATATTATGAAAAAGTTTATGAAACTTCTCATCTTCGCAATGAGCCTTGTTATGATCGCTGCAGCGTTTACTGTCTTATCTCAGGCAGCAGATGAACCCCAGCCCGACAGGGTAATCTACATTGCAACCACAAGCAGAGGTCTTGGCGATGGTTCTTCCCCCGAAAACGCAATGGGTAACGAAGCAGATTACGCTACAGTTCTCGCAGCCGAAATGGTATCCGGTCAAGGAACTACCGCAAGGAAGAAGCACGCTCTCAGAAATGCGTACATTGCAGCTACAGCTAAGGGCGAAGGCGAAGGTGCTGACTATCTATATAAAAACGTAACTATCGTTCTTGTTGAAGACGTTATTTGTGAAGTTGCAGACGCTTACCGTAACTCTCCCGCAGAGTGGACAATTTCTAACCCCGGTGCTCCCACAGTTATTACAGTTACAAGTAAGTACAACGGCACTGAGTACGGCGGTAAGCTTGTTCTTGACAGAACAAAGTTTGTTTCCACAAATATGGTTCTTAACACCGCTACTGTTTGGAAGGACCTCACAGTTGAGTACAGAACAAGCGATCTCCTTGTTATCACAGCCGGCTGTGAACCCGAATACATGATCGAAGCCTCCGCTGCACCCTTTACTGTTGAAGAATCCGTTACAATTATTTCCAAGGACTACACAGATCCCGCAAATGTTAAAGACGGTACACGCTATCCCGCTATACTCGGCGGTCACAGATATTATTCATATTACTGCGACGGTAAGGATGCTAAGGTTACCATCAAGGGCGGTATCTGGGGTAATGTATACGCAGGAAGCTACGGATTGAATGCTGAGAATACCGCTAGCCTTAAGTCTGCTGAACTCACTATCGAGGGCGGTAAGATTGGTTGCGTATTCGGTGGCACAGGCGAAGAAAATCTTAATTCCACTATCGATGAAAACTCTACCGTTACCATTAAGGGCGGCGAAATTGATAAGGTTTGCGCACTCTCCGGTGGCGGCGTTATGGGTGTGTGTACACTTAAGGTTGTAGGTGCTCCAAAAATAGGTGAGCTCAATGCTATGTCTGACGCCTACCTCGGCGTTGACCCTGCATCCTACGTACTTGACCTCACAGAATGCACAGTTGAAAAAACTGTTATGGATCAGTGGTATCTTGACAACGTAGATAGCTTCTCCGAAATGGAGATTAAGCTTCCGGAAAATTACGAAATTCCCAAGCCTGTTGAAACAACAGCAGAACCCGAATCCACAGCTACTCCCGTTGAGTCTGTTGATGAGACTAAGGAGGAAACCGATCCCTCCGAAGAAGGCTCTAACATTGGTCTTATTATCGGTATCGTTGCAGCAGTTGTAGTTGTTGCAGTTATCGTTGTAGTTGTTCTTAAGAAAAAGAAAGCTTAACCTTTCTTTAACTAAATAAATAATAACTACCAGTATGATATGCCCCCAAAAAGTGTCTAACTTTTGGGGGGCATATCATGATTTATTCTATGAGCTTTTTTCGCACTTTCGAGGCTGTTTTTACAGCCTCTTTTTTCATACTTGCTCCCCATTAAACCCATGGTTGATTTTACCAATACTGCGTCTATTAAAATTAACCGAGGATTGTGAGATGTTGTATACAACGAATCTGAAAGACAGCCCAAAAACACTTGAAAGTTTTGTGAATTTATGTTACAATGAGTTAGTGGTTTTTAATATAAAACCTATTTATAATTCAGATATGCAGAGTGAAAGAGGGGAAGTCTATGGAGATTTTAGAATTTCTAAATCAAATGACAGCAAATCCGCTATTGTTCGTTGCAGTAACGCTTACGCTCGGTGTAATCCTTGTCAACGGTTGGACTGATGCTCCAAACGCTATTGCAACTTGCGTTGTAACGAGATGTATGCCTTCGAGGGCAGCAATACTTATGGCGGCATTATTCAATTTTCTTGGCGTATTTATTATGACAAAAATCAGTAACGAGGTCGCGGTAACCATTACAAGTATGGTTAATTTCGGCGAAAACGAAGGACGCACAATTATTATCGTTCTTTGCGCGGCAATGCTTGCTATTGTTGTATGGGCGACACTTGCGTGGGTATTCGGTATTCCTACTAGTGAGAGCCATGCTCTTATTGCAGGTCTAACCGGCGGGGCTATGGCGTTGAATGGACTTGGTGCTATTGTTTGGGACCAATGGCTAAAGGTAATTTATGGTATTGTAATTTCTATAATACTCGGTTTTGGACTTGCATGGCTTATCTGTAAACTTGTAACGATAGTTTGTTACAAAGTGGACAGACCTAAAACGGAGCCGTTTTTTAAGGGCGCGCAAATCGTGGGCGCAGCCGCTATGGCTTTTATGCACGGAGCGCAAGACGGACAAAAGTTTATGGGTATTATTTTGCTTTGTGTATTTACTTTGCAAGGCACGGGAGTCGCCGCTTCTTCTTTTGAAATTCCAATGTGGCTGATGATTGTTTGTTCGCTTGTTATGGCGGCAGGTACGGCTATGGGCGGTAAAAAGATTATCAAGTCGGTCGGTATGGATATGGTAAAGCTTGAAAAATATCAAGGCTTTTCCGCAGATATTGCATCCTCACTTTCTCTTGTTTTTTGTTCGGTGTTCGGCTTACCCGTTTCTACCACTCACGTAAAAACAACCTCTATTATGGGTGTGGGTGCAGTTAGGCGTATTTCGGCAATTAATTTCGGTGTAGTAAAAGAAATGGTTATGACTTGGATACTTACGTTTCCCGGATGCGGAATCCTCGCTTTTTTGGTAACAAAACTGTTCTTGTATATATTTAACTGAATGTAAAAGAAAGGAAATTAAAACAATGGCTAAAGGTGATAAATTCTATTTTGAAAACTTTTCAGAATGTGCAGTTCTTGCTAAGGAGGCGGCAAACTATCTTGTTGAGTGTCTTGAAAATTATGATGCGGATAAGATTACTGAAATGCTTGAAAAAATGCATACTTTTGAGCACCAAGCGGATATAAAGAAGCACGAAATGACCGAAACTCTCGCAAAGGCGTTCGTTACACCCGTTGACCGTGAAGACCTTGATATGCTCAGCCAACAGCTTGATAACGTATCGGACACGTTAGAGGAAATCTTGCAGAAATTTTATATTTTTAACGTTCAAAAAATTGAGCCCGCCGCAATAGAATTTGCAAAAAATCTTGTAAGAGGCTGCGAACTGCTCGTACAAATTATGGGTGAACTTGAGAACTTTAAGAAATCAAAAAATATGCTTTCTCTTATCATTTCTTGCAATGACGTAGAGGAAGAATGCGACAAGCTCTATCTTGCAACAACAAACTATATTACGAAAAAAACAACCGATGCATTGGAAGCAATTGCTTGGTACAAAATTTTTGATTGCTTTGAGGCTTGTGCAGATGCATGCGAACACGTCAGCGACTGTGTTGGCTCAATTATTATGAAGAATTCTTAACTTATCTAAGAAAAATATGGTACATCGGCTTTTGAGCGTGTACCATATTTTTTATGTTAAATTTTCGCACAGTTTCCATAATAATGTTTTTGTATACGTTGCTGTCAAGCACGTTGATTTTAAAGTCAAAAGATATTCAACGTACGTTGTAATTAAATGGGTGGTTGATGGGTTTTGTTGAGATAGAATATTCTAAAGTATATATTTTTTCTTCTCCGAATATACTGTTTTTGAAAGTCTTATATGCGGAGAGATTATATGAAAAAATCAATTAATCTATGGCAGTTTTTAGGTTTTGCCGTTACTTCATTCGGTGGTACTATTCTTCATTTTCTTTATGACTGGACAGGACAAAACACAATTTCGGCGTTTTTTTCGGGGGTAAATGAATCCACTTGGGAACACATGAAGCTGTTATTTTGGCCTATGTTTTTGTATGCGGCTGTGCAAAGTTTTTTCTTTAAGGATTATAAAGGCTTTTGGTGCGTAAAGCTAAAAGGTATTTTGTTAGGAATAGGACTCATTCCTATACTTTTCTATACTTTTAACGGAGTTATCGGAAAGTCGCCTGACTGGCTTAATATATCTATTTTTTTTGTCTGCACTGCTATTAGCTATATTTATGAAACAAAGCTTTTTAAATCCAATGAAACGCAATGCAAATATTTAAAACCAGCTTTTGCCGTACTCTGTATAATTGCTTTGCTTTTTATAGTTTTTACCTTTTTTACGCCTAAAATTGCAATATTCAAGGATCCGTTGACAAATACTTTTGGGATATAAATTATTAATTTAAGCGGATTTCCTATAACTTTTGTTGTATTGCTTTATATGCCTATACCCGTATAGTCGCCAAAACCTTCACCTAATACTTCTTTTGCCTCGCAAACTATAACGAAGGCTTTTTTGGAATCAACTTCCGATACAGCTTTCTTAATAGCTGCTATCTTATTCTTTTTTACTATGCAAAGAAGAATTTTCTTTTCGTCTCCGGTCCAACCGCCGTTGCCGTTTATTACGGTAATGCCCAAGCCTTGTTTAAGGAGAATTTTCATTATATCATCGTTTTTATCGCTTATGATATACGCCATTTTACCGCTTGAAGAACCGTAGCATATAGCATCCATTGAGATGCTCGAAATATACATTGCGATTATGCCGTATAGAGCACTTTCAAACATACGGAAGCTTAAAGCGTATATGCAAATAACCGTAATGTCAATAATGAGACAGACCTTTCCGATAGATAGATTGTGAATTTTGTATTTGAGCATACGTGCAAGAAGCTCGGTACCCCCGGTTGTTGCTGCCTTCAGCATCATGATTCCAAGTGAAATGCCCAAAAGAATACTTCCAAAAATACATGCAAGAAGGGTATCCGTTTTGGGAAACTCGAAAAAAATGTCTATTAAATCTATAATAACAGAGGTTAGCAAAATTGCGTAAAACGAAGCGAACAAAAGCTTAAAGCCTTCTTTTTTAAAGCCAACTAACATAAGAGGAACGTTCATAACAAAGACCATAGTACCTATTGGAAATACCGGGATAAAATGGTTAACGACCTGTGCAAGACCTGTAAAACCGCCCATAGCCAAATTATTCGGATTAAAGAATAACGTAAAAGACAGTGCGTATATTACACAACCAACGGTTATAATCAAGTAGTCCCAAAGTGTTTTTTTAATAACCTTACTGTTTGTCATGAAAAATTACCTCTTTTTTTGTTTTTATAATAATATGGATTAGAATCTATAAATTATTATAATTCTGTAAACCTTAATTGAAAAAATTTTTTGAAGTGTTGACAAAACGCCGAATCCAATAATAACAGACTTTATTTCGCCTGCGGATATTACAGCGAGTGCAAATCCCATGCAAGTGGTAGTTTTTGTTTCTGCATTGATTTGGCTCGTTGGTATAGCGTGTATGTTGTTATATAGTGTTATATGCTATTTTATTTTGAAAAAGTAATATTAGATTAAAAATAATGGATTTTTCGCAGTACGAAAGGTCTGTTATTTTTTTAATTTAATTGCCGTTACCAAAAAATATTGCAATTTAAAGATATATGTGATACAATCAAATCAGTGATATATTTATAGTTTTGGGAGTATGGGTATGAGAGCCGATATATTGGAAAGATTAGCTGCCGTAACCGAAGAGGAAAAAAGGATTCTTGACGGTGAAAAAAATATAGACAGAAGTATTTATATGGAAGGTCAGGGTGATACGGTAAACAGCAAAAAGCTGCTTCGTGAGGGTAAGCTTATAACAATCCGTCCCCATACCCGCTTTGTGCATTTTCCCGAGCACTCCCACGATTATGTGGAAGTAATATATATGTGTACGGGAAAGACCACACATATTATCAATGGTACGTCAATAATCCTTAAAGAAGGTGAACTTCTTTTTCTTACGCCTAATGCGAAGCAGGAAATTCTACCCGCCTCGAAAGATGATATAGCGGTTAATTTCATAATATTACCCGCATTTTTTGAAAATGCAATGCAAATGATAGGGCATGAACAGACACCGCTACACAGGTTTATTATTGATATATTGAGCGGCTCCGACAATAGTTCTGCATATATGCATTTTGAGGTAGCAGATATTTTACCTATACAAAATTTGATTGAAAATTTGATATGGACACTTATTTATGATACGTTGAATAAGCGAAATATAAATCAATCGACAATGGGACTTTTGTTGCTTCATTTGCTGAATTATACAGACCGTGTGGTAGGTGAAAGAGACGACAAGATAGTACTGTCGGTGCTTCAGTATATAGAAAAGAATTACAAAGAGGGAAGCTTGACCGAGCTTGCAGAGTCGTTGCATTATGATTTTACGTGGCTTTCGCGTGAGATAAAATTAAAAACCGGAAAGACATATACCGAGCTTGTTCAGGAAAAGCGATTGTTTCAGGCGAAGTTTTTGCTGAAGAGTACCGGAATGAATATTGCCGATATTGCAAACGAGACGGGATATGATAATATAAGCTATTTCCATAGACTGTTTAAAATGCAGTTTGGTACGTCTCCCAGAAAATACAGAGAAAATTGCAAATAAAGACACTTTTTCAGTCAAATGCCGTCCTTGAAGAATCGTTCTGTTTTATGGTAACATAGGATAGAACGATTGTTTTTTAAAAAGCTATGTAAAAGAGGTTTTAGAGGAATGGAATATTATCTTGCGATTGACATAGGCGCGTCGTCGGGACGTCACATATTGGGCTGTATTGATAACGGTAAGCTTGTTTTAAAGGAGATATACCGTTTTGATAATGAGCTGACTGATATAGGCGGAAGTCTGTGCTGGGATATATCCCGACTTGAAAAAGAGGTAAAAAAGGGAATAAAAGAGTGTAACAGATACGGAGTGGTTCCAAAGACTATAGCCATAGACACTTGGGGCGTTGACTACGTTTTGCTTGATGAAGAAAAAAAACCGATACTTCCGGTATTTTCATACCGCGATTCAAGAACAAAGGAATCAATACCGCTTGTTGAAGCTGTTGTTTCTCCCGAAGAGCTTTATTCAAAGACGGGCATACAGAAGCTTGATTTTAATACCATATATCAGCTTTATTGCGATAAAGTAAGCGGAAGACTCGACAAGGCTGAATATTTTCTTATGATGCCTGAATACTTGTCATATACTTTAACAGGTGTTACTAAAAATGAATATACGAATGCGACAACTACAGGTATGGTAAACGCCGAAGAAAAGAAGTGGGATATTGAAATTATATCACGCTTAGGCTATCCGGAAAAGCTTTTTGAGAAGCTGTATTTACCCGGCGAGGTTTTAGGAAGCTTTACCGAAGAGATGAAAGAATATGCGGGATTTGACAGTAAAGTCGTTCTTTGTCCGTCTCACGATACGGCGAGTGCGGTACTTGCTTGTCCGATGAATGAAAAGGGACTTTACGTTTCATCGGGAACGTGGAGTCTTATAGGTACAGAACTTACCGTTCCCGTTTTGACTAAAGAAGCGAAGATTGCAAACTTTACCAACGAGGGCGGAATTGACTATCGCTTCAGATTTTTAAAAAACTATATGGGTATGTGGCTTTTGCAGAATATAAGAAAGAATCTTAACAAGCAGTATACGTATGATGAAATGATGTATATGGCTGAGGAGTGCGGAAAAGTTACATACATTGACGTAAACGACGGCAGGCTTACAGCTCCCGTTAATATGATAGAGGCGGTAAAGGAAGTTGCGGGACAGCCTGAAATGACATTGCCCGAAGTAATAAATTGTGTATATCATTCGCTTGCAAAATCATATAGATACGCACTTGAAGAGATACAGAAACTCACAGGAAAAGAAATTGACAGCATAAACATAGTGGGCGGCGGCTCGGCGGATAAATATTTGAACAGACTTACCGCCGAATACTTAGGCAAAAAAGTATATGCAGGACCGAGAGAGGCTACAGCCTTGGGAAATATAGTTTCGCAGATGATACGTGATAACAATAGTCTTGATATATGGACTGCACGAGAACTTATAAAGAAAAGCTTTAATATAGAGGAGGCAAAATAATATGAACAGATACCAGAGTGCAAGAGAGATATACGCAAGATATGGGGTGGATACCGAAGAAGCACTTAACAAGTTAAAGAACGTTTCTATATCGCTTCATTGTTGGCAGGGCGACGACGTTGTGGGCTTTGACAGCAGACAAGCGGCTTCGGGTGGTATACAGACGACGGGTAACTATCCCGGAAAGGCGAGAACACCCGAAGAGCTTATGGCTGATATAGACAAGGTGTTAGAGCTTACCCCCGGTAAGAAAAAACTTAACATTCACGCTTGTTACGCTATATTTGAAGAGGGCGAGTTTGTCGACAGAGACAAAATAACGCCAAAGCATTTCGACAGATGGCTGAAGTTTGCAAAAGAAAGAAATATGGGTATTGATTTTAACCCTACGTTTTTCTCTCACCCGAAGGTAAAGGACGGACTTACGCTTTCTTCGCCCGATGAAGAGATAAGAAAATTCTGGGTAGAGCACGGCAAGAGATGTATTGAAATATCGCAGTATTTTGCTGAACAGACAGGTATACCTTGTGTTATGAATATATGGATTCCCGACGGTTACAAGGACTTGCCCGCAGACAGACTTTCGCCGAGAGCAAGATTTAAAAAATCACTTGACGAAATATTGGAAACACCCTACGACAAGAATAAAGTATATATATGTCTTGAATCAAAGGTGTTCGGAATAGGTGTTGAATCATATACAGTAGGCTCAGCGGAGTTTTGTATGAATTACGTTAACCAAAAGGGAATAACGCCCCTTATGGATAACGGACACTATCACCCGACGGAAGTTGTTTCGGACAAAATTTCGTCAATGCTTTTGTTCAACGAAAAGATTGCACTCCACGTTACACGCGGGGTAAGATGGGACAGCGACCACGTTGTAATATTTGACGACGAGACGAAAGAGATAGCAAAAGAGATAGTAAGAAATGACGCACTTGACAGAGTGTTTATTGCGACCGACTATTTTGATGCGTCGATAAACAGAATATCCGCATGGGTAACAGGTGTTCGTTCTGTACAGAAGGCATTGCTTTTTGCCCTTCTTCAGCCTGATAACTTGCTTAAATCTTTGCAGGAAGAGAACAAATTTACCGATATAATGGCGGTAATGGAAGAGATGAAGATGATGCCTGTGGGAGATGTTTGGGAAGAGTATTTAAATAGAGAAAACGTAAAAGGCGATTATCTTTCCGAAGTTAAAAAATATGAAAGGGAAGTTTTGGAAAACAGACAATAACTAAGAGGTGAATGGGTTTATGAAAACAAAAGCTGTCAGATTATATGGTGTAAACGATCTTCGTTTGGAGGAATTTGAACTTCCGGAGATTAAAGAAGATGAAATATTGGCTCATATTGTTTCCAACAGTATTTGCATGTCATCGCACAAGGCTGCAATGCAGGGTGCTTCTCACAAAAGAGTACCTGATGATATAGCTGAGAATCCGATTATCATTGGACACGAGTTTTGTGGAGAGTTGGTAGAAGTCGGAAAAAAATGGGCTAATAAGTACAAGGTAGGGGACAAATTTGCGATTCAACCTGCAATAAATTATAAAGGCTCGCTTGCTGCTCCCGGATATTCATACAAAAATATTGGCGGTAATGCTACATATGTTATTATTCCTAATGAAGTAATGGAGATGGAATGCTTGCTGCCATACAACGGTGAGGCGTATTTTTACGGATCACTTTCAGAGCCGGTTTCGTGTATTGTAGGCGGCTATCATGCAAATTACCATACTACCCCCGGATCATACGTTCACGAAATGGGAATAACAGAAGGTGGTTGTTTGGCACTTCTTGCTTCGGCAGGACCTATGGGGTTGGGTGCTATTGACTATGCTATCAATTGCGACCGTAAGCCTTCTCTTATAGTTGTAACCGATATAGACAATGCAAGACTTGAGAGAGCTCAGCAGATATTATCCGTTGAAAAGGCTGCTCAAAACGGTGTAAAGTTAATGTATGTAAATACATCGGAATATGAAAATCCGTTGGAATATATGTTAAGTCTTACAAATGGACATGGATATGATGACGTGTTTGTGTATGCTCCGGTAAAACCGGTTGTTGAAATGGGGGACAAACTTCTTGCGAGAGACGGCTGTTTGAATTTCTTTGCCGGTCCAACCAACACCGCATTCAGTGCTGAATTTAATTTTTATAACGTTCACTATGCTTCCACTCATATTGTGGGAACATCAGGGGGCAATACTGCAGATATGATTGAATCGCTTGAAATGATGCAATCGGGAAAACTTAACCCTTCCGCTATGATTACTCATATCGGCGGTCTTAACGCAGTTTCTGATACGATCATCAATCTTGATAAGATCCCCGGCGGTAAGAAGCTTATTTATACAAATAAAAAATTACCTCTTACAGCGCTTGCCGATTTTGAAAAACTTGGTGAAACTGATGAGTTCTATGCAGTTCTTGCAAAAATCGTTGCAGAAAATAACGGACTGTGGTGTGTAGAAGCAGAAAAGTATCTGCTTGAAAATGCTGAAAATATTTAAGTGGGTGATGTAAATGTCTAACATAAACGAACTTGAGCTTCTTGCGAAGATGTCACAAAAATACGGTTCCGACAGCGACTATGTTCTTGCGGGCGGCGGTAATACCTCTTATAAATCCGATGAAGTGCTTTATATCAAGGGATCGGGCACTGCTCTTGCAACTATAAGACCTGAGCAGTTTGTAAGAATGAACCGTCATTCTCTTGCGAAAATGTGGGAAAAGGAGTATCCTCAAAATGAAGCAGAGCGCGAGGCTGCGGTTTTGAAGGATATGATGGATTCAAGGGAAAAGAATGAGAATGGACGTCCAAGTGTTGAGACTCTTCTTCACGATCTTTTTGCTCAGAAATACGTTCTTCACGTTCACCCGGCAGTGATAAACGGAATTACCTGTTCAAACGGTGGTAAGGAGGCGATGAAACGCCTTTTCCCCGAAGCTATCTGGGTAGATGCGTGCAAACCCGGCTATATTCTTGCACGTAATTGCCGTACCGCAATAATGGCGGCTGTTGAAAGCGGTAAACCCTTTCCAAATCTTCTCTTCCTTGAAAATCACGGAATATTCTTTGCCGCAGATACGACAGAAGAAATAGATGCTCTGGCAAAAGAGGTAATGGAAAAGGTGCGTGGCGAAATTAAGCGTCAGCCGGATTTTTCAGAAGTTGAATTTGATGTTGACCGTGCAGTTGCATTGGCGCCCGTTGTACGTATGCTTTACGGAGAAGGAGAAACTGCAACAGCTAATTTCTCATCGAATAAAGAGGTCTTGAATTTTGATCCGTTATCCAAGAGCGCAACACCTGACCACATTGTGTATACGAAAGCGAAGGTGCTTTGGGTAAACAGCAAAACAACCGGAGAAGAGCTTGCTGCAAGATTTAAAGACTTTGTTGCTCAAAACGGATATAAGCCGAAGATCATAATTGTTGAAGGTCTCGGTATGTATGCTTGCGGAAAAACATATTCTGAAGCTATAACGGCACGAGAGGTATTTTTCGATGCTTTGGCAGTCATGGCATACGCTGAAGCTTTTGGAGGCTTCAGCCCCATGAGAGATGAGCTTATTGACTTTATTGTAAACTGGGAAGTTGAGAGTTATCGAGCAAAGGTGAGCCTTTCAGCAGGTTCAGCGAAGCGTCTTGACGGCAAGATAACGGTTGTAACAGGCGGTGCGCAGGGCTTTGGTAAGGGAATTGCCGATGAATTATACAAGGACGGCGCATATCTTGTGATTGCAGATATGAACGAAGAAGGAGCGACTGCCGCAGCTAATGATTTTATGCCTACAGGCTCTGCGGTTGCAGTTAACGTATCCGATGAAGAATCAGTGAAAAATATGATTGATAAGACTGTGTTGAGATACGGCGGATTGGATATATTTGTTTCAAATGCGGGAATTGCAAAAGCGGGAAGTCTTGATGAAATGACCAAAAATGTGTTTGACCTTGTAACTGCGGTTAACTACACCGGCTATTTCCTCTGTGCAAAATATGCTTCTAAAATTATGAAGATTCAGAACGAGTATGCTCCAAATTATATGATGGATATTATATCTGTTAACTCAAAATCGGGGCTTGCGGGTTCAAATAAGAATTTTGCTTATGCAGGCAGTAAGTTCGGCGGAATTGGATTAACTCAGAGTTTTGCTCTTGAGCTTGCTCCCTTTAATGTCAAAGTAAACGCTGTATGTCCCGGAAACTTCCTTGACGGACCGTTGTGGTCAGACCCCGAAAAAGGACTTTTTGTTCAATATCTTAATGCAGGTAAGGTTCCCGGTGCGAAAACAGTCGAAGACGTACGACGTTTCTATGAGAGCAAGGTTCCCATGAACAGAGGTTGCTTGCCAAAAGACGTTGCTTGTGCAATCACTTATCTTGTTGAACAAAAGTATGAAACAGGTCAGGCTCTTCCGGTAACAGGCGGACAGGAAATGCTTAACTGAGGCAGGAGAAAAGTTATGACTTTAGAACAGCTTAAAATAATAAAAGAAAAAACTGAGAAAGGGGAGCTTGAAGCTCCTCGCGAAACGGTTTATGTGAATAATCATATTCATACAACGTATTCTTTTTCGCCGTATTCGCCAACAAAAGCGTTGTATATGGCTTGGCAGAACGGCTTAAAAACCGCCGGAATAATGGATCACGATTCAGTCGGCGGAGCAAAAGAGTTTCTTGAAGCGGCTGAAGTGATCGGTATGCCTGTAACTTGCGGCGTTGAGTGTCGCGTGGATATGTCGAAAACTGTTTTGGGCGGTAAACGCATTAACAATCCCGATCAAAAAGGTATAGCGTATGTTGCTATGCATGGAATACCTCATCAAAATATTGATGCAGTACAGGAATTTTTTGCGCCATATCGTGAAAAGAGAAACGTCAGAAACAAAAAAATGTGTGAGAATATAACAGCATTAGTAGCTCCGTACGGTCTTTCGCTTGATTTTGAAAAAGATGTCTTACCGATTTCAAATTATGCGATAGGAGGTTCTGTAACGGAGAGACATATTTTGTTTGCGCTTACTAAAAAAATAACAGCGCGTTATACTACTCCCGAAGCCGTAATAAAGTTTTTATTGGAAGAAATGAGACTTGAGCTTTCCGATAAGGTATGTAATCAGATACTCGGCGGCAGAGAAACGCCGGATTATTATGAATACGATATATTGGGAGCTTTGAAAAGCAATCTTGTTGAAAAGTTTTATATTGATGCTACCGATGAGTGCCCGGATGTTAAGGATTTTGTTGAAATGGTGCATAAAAACGGAGGCATTGCGGCTTATGCCTATCTTGGAGATGTGGGCGATTCTGTAACGGGAGATAAGAAAGCACAAAAATTTGAGGATGATTATCTTGATTTGCTTATAGATGTCTTGAAAGAGATAGGCTTTGATGCAATAACGTATATGCCTACCAGAAACACGTTGGAGCAATTACAAAGGCTTATGAAGCTCTGCAAAGACAACGGATTTTTTGAAATAAGCGGAGAAGATATAAATTCTCCCAGACAATCGTTTGTTTGTAAAGCCTTAGATGATCCTAATTTCGGTCATTTAATTGATGCTACGTACACGCTTATAAACTATGAAAATTCTGCAACCAAAGATATGAAGCAGGCAAAGAAGGATTATTCTTTTATATTTTCAACAAAGTAATAATGCCAAATGATAAGTGGTATAAAAGGTGCAAGAAGATTTTACTTCTATTTAGCTGTGGAGTAAAATTTATCAAGAGCCTTTAGAAAACGAAGAATAATGCACAAGTGAAAACACCTTCTCTGATGGGAGAGGGTGTTTTTATTCGTACAAACAAAGTCTCGGGCAATTATTGAATTTCCTTTACTGCTGTCATGTATACGTTTTTTTGTACTGTTTGCAGGATGGGCAAAAAACAAGGTGCAAATTTGCTTTTAATAGTTATAAAATATATTTTTAAAATGTAAAAAAATATGGAGAAATATTTTACTCCGGTATTGACACGGTGGTTAATATGTGGTAGAATAAAGTGTATAATTTATCATAGTGTACTATACCCTGACGAGAGTGTATTGAATGGTTGAGCTTTCGGTGTGGGGCGGCAAAACGAAACCGTATTTTCCGTTATTGGTTAGCAGCAACGACGGAAGATTTTATATATAACAATACGGTCAATAAAAAATTTTATTTTATGGAGGGTATATTTTATGAAAAAGTTTTCAAAACTTTTTTGGGTTGCTTTAGTTGTAGCAGCAGTACTTGCTTGTACAGCTATTGGCGTATTCGCTGCAGAGACTGTGTCTACTGCTGTTGTTTACGGTACATCGACTGAAGTGGCTGAAAACGAAAACTTTAGTGTTGATTTCGATTTTAGAAACAACAACACTAAGGTTGAATGTGGTAAAATCACATTGACATGGAATTCGAACAAGATGACCGCAACAAACATCAGCAAAGCTGATGCGTTGAATGGAGCACAGTTCGGTTTCAAAATCGAAGAGGGTAAAGCTGTTATAGCTTGGGCAGGTTCTAATATTACTGCCGCAGAAGGCGAACTCTTTACCGTAGACTTTGCAAACAAGGGCATAGCTAACGATGGTTATGCAACAGTTGACATTACTGTTGACAACTTTGGTTACACAGAAGGCTTTGTTGCAAAGGAATTGAAGAAGGACGTTAAGGCTAATACCGTTTTTGCTACAGGCGAAGGATTTTCCGGTGATATGCCTTATAACGGAACTGATCCTGTTGAGTTCTTGAACGGTGCACTTGAATATGCAGCTACAACAGGGCTGGACGTAAATGTTACTGTAAATTCTGAAATGGCATTTACGCAGGATGCTACAATTGGTAATGCTGAAACATACACAGAAGAGGCAGGTACGGTTTATATTTCCGCAACTCTCGGACAAGACGGAGAGCCTGTTACCGGCATAAAGATTTATGCTGACGTTATTGTTGATTTCTATGGTAAAGTAAACTTCAACAATATCTTAATTGGTAACACACAGTATAAATATGGTGAAACGCCTGCTACAACTCCCGAAGAGTTTAATAGCACAGAGAATAAGATTAAGATGCAGGATATTAATACCGGTGGTTGTCTCCAGTTTACAAAGGGTATGGGTACTTTTGGTCATGCATATAATGAAAGTACGGGCTATGGTTATATTGATATATATCCCGATACATACGCTCTTAAAGTAAGTGCTGACGGTCAAACATTAGAAACATATAGTGAGACTTACGCTATTCATCTTGCAGGTCACGTTACAACTTATACAGGTTACTATTATACTGCAACAGGTAACTACTACGACAGTAACGTTACTGTAGAGACACCTGAGCTTATAATTCGTGGTAATTCAACAGTTACCAGAGTTTTCGGCGGTGTGTGTTATGCAAAAAACAACCCCTTGAGTGGACCTACAAACATAGACATTCTTGATGGCGCTAAAGTATCGGAGAATTTGAGAGGCGGAAGCTTTAATGCTCCTACGCATGTAAACGGTGTTGATATTGAAATTAATACAACGGGTAGTGTAAAAAATTTCGTTTTGGGACACGAACAAGAAAACGTTGAAACAAATTACAATAACGTTGAATATAAAGTAACTATAATTAAAGGAACTATTGGTGAAGCCACCAGCGGTTTTTGTGGTTACAAAGCTAAGGCCGGTACCGCAAGAAATTGTAACTTTGTATATGACATTCAGGGCGGAACCATTCAATCTTTAGTATGTACAGGAATGTATACCAATAACTCAATGAATTCTATGGCTATTGAGGGTGAAGTGGAGATAAATATATCCGGTGGTATATTTACAAATAATGTATATTTGGGAAGCTATCTTAACTACGACTATAAGACTGAACCTACAAATTCACATCAGGTTATAGATAAACTTGTAAGAGATATTGATATTACAGGTGGTCAGTTCAATGCAAGATTGTACTTTGGTTCGTGTATCAATGCTCCCGACAATTCTAAACACGCGGGTGCTTCCGATATAACAATTACGAATGGTACTTTCTGTGCTGGTGTATATGGCGGTTCGCGCTTTATGGGTTCTGACGGAGAGCATACCGGTGAAACAACAATCACATTTCAGGGTAAAAACGGAAGTTTGATTGACTTGCGCGGTAGCCAGGTTGCGGGAGGTTCAACATTCGAATACGAGTATACCGGAGCTAACGGTACCACTAATTGCCAGCGTAACTACCACGTAGGTAACACAACTATTTATCTTAAAGATATTGTAAACGCAAATACATTTGGATGGACAGACAATATGAGCATCGTAGGCACATTCTTTGGAGGCTCCATTTTGGACGGTGTTACCGGAAGTGCAGACGACAGACATGAGCACAAAGGTCATTCAAAAATTATTGTTCAGAGATCTATAATCGGCGACAATGCAAAAAGATTCTACGCGGGTTCCAGACTTGACGGTGACTACAACGTACATAGCGGAAATTCCACGTTTATTGTTGATGCAAATACAGGTTATGATGCAACAACAGGAGAAGAAACTCCCGGAGAAAATGGTTGGGCAAGAATCGTCGACTATATATTCGGCGGTTGTCTTGTGAACGGTTATCTTGAAGAAGCATATGCAAAATACACAGATATTACAAGTTCAAAGGTAGCTCAGCTTGGTAAGTCTGCAGTTCGACTCATTGGACCTGAAGACTATATTGCTACTGACTATAATCACGCGTTGAATCTTGTAGCTGGAGTTACTTGTGGCGGTGCTAACCATTATGGTAGCTGGGTTCCAAGACTCCGTCATACCTACGACTCTGAAGTTTATATTGAAAATACAGTAAAGGGTTATGCAAGATTAGTTGCCGGACCTTACCACAGTAATCGTCCCCCATCAGGCGAAGTTGACCGTGTTCCTACATCAAGAATGATTGTAAACGGAACTTACGACAGTGATTATGATGTTTATGCCGGCGGTGAAGTGAATGTTAATAACAAAGAAGCGGCAACATACATTACTAATACTGCCCTTATATTGATGCCCAAATCTAATTTGGCAAGAACTCCTTATATTGGTCTGGCTAATATGGGAAATCCCGCTTCACTTACACAACAAGGTGATCAGTTGGTTGAAGTTCATTCCGGATCAGCCGAATTTGGTGATAGCGTATATTCCGGAGTGTCTGATTCCTCTACTCTTGTTGGAGAAAAATGTGTGAAGCTTGTTGGTGAATTTGAAGACCAACAGTATAATGATAATAAATATTTTATTTACACAAACTACCAGGTAGATTATTATGATCTAACTCAAGCTACTGGATGTCCGGTCATAGAATATTATAAATCAGGTTCGAGTAACGAGAGATATTATTCTACTATATTTGAGAGAATTATGGGAGGAACTTCTCCGGATAAGTATATTAAATTCGTAGAAGCAGGTGCTACAACCTCCAACTATACAGAAATTAAAGTAAGACCCGGTATGAAGTTTGCAGATCTTCTTGCTATAGAAGGTTTGATGTTCCATACTGATTACTCCCTTACCGGGTATTACCCAAAAGTTCTTGATTACGATTTATTTACAAAATTCGACTACGCTTCTGAATCTCCCAATGCTTTTGAATTTTATCTTGCAAAAGAAGATGGTACTGCCGGCGAGAAGATAGAAACAGTTCCCGCAGACCGCAATCAGAAGATCGTAGTTAAGTCAGGCGTAGTTGAGCAAGGCGTTGTTTACTCTAAGGCTTCGTTGCTCAGCTTTGAAGGCGTCGAAGTAAACGGTACAGTAACAAATGCAGCATCTGACGTAACAGTTCAGCTTATTAGGGACGGTGAAACAGAAGCAGCATTCGAAAAAACAGTAACACCTGGAGATGACGGTACTGCAACATATGCAATCGACTTCGTAACCGCAGGCACATACACATTGAAAGTTACATCTGCAGGTCGCGTACCTTATACAAAGGAAATTACTGTAGCAGCAGCGGCTGTAACAGAAAATGTTGAGCTTGTTAAACCCGTACTTGACGTCAAGTTTGGACACAACGTTTCATTTGGTAATAGCTTCTCTTTAGTCTACGCAGTTCCTGTTGAGATGCTTGAAGGCTATAGCAACATTCAGCTTGTTGTAGAAAAAGATATATATGATGAAAAGATCAGTAACAGTGTAATTGTAGGAACAGAAGTTACCACATTGTCTCCTACTTCCAACAACTATGATGCCGGTGGTAAAATCTGTTACAGATTCGAATATACTGGTCTATATGCGAGAATGCTAAGCGATGGTATTCGTGCAATATTAAAGGCAGAAAAAGACGGTATAGTATACGAAAGTGCAGTGGATGAATACAACCTTAAGACGTATGCATATAACCAGTTAGATAAATCTAACTCGAATACGTTCAAGAGACTTCTGGTAGATGTATTGAATTACTGTTCAGCAGCGCAAATTAGAAGCGAGTATAGAATAGATGCACTTGTAAATGCAGACTTAACAGAAACGCATTTGTCTTATTCAACAGGTACGTATAACCCAGTAACAGCAGAGGCTGATAAAAAGAATACTCTTGAAGTAGGCAAAACTATAGAAACATTCGGAAAGAATATTACATTTGGTAACAGTATTGTGGCAATGTTTGCAATGGATCTTGGTGCTTATGGCGATGATTTAAGCGGACTTGTGCTTAACATACAATACGTGGATAAGGATGATGTTCCTCAGAATGTCAATATAACAAGCGATAAGTTTGAATATAGAGAAGATTTAGAAATGCATTGTGCATACTTGGATACCTTGAAAGCGGCTGAACTTAGAAATGTAATGACTATAAAAGTTCTACATAATGGTGTTCAGGTAAGTGATGAGTTAACGTATAGTGTTGAAGCCTACGTTGCAAAAAAACTTTCATCAACTGACCAACAATTTGTTGACTTGCTAAAAGCTATGATGGCTTACAGTGATAGTGCGGTTGCATATTTCTCAGAAAAATAATTTAGATTAAATCATTTTATTATATTTCCAACAAGTGCTTAAATTAGACAGGAGGTGTAGCATTATGAAGGAATTATTTGAAGAACCTATCGTTGAAGTAATTGAAATTAAGAATGATGTTATTTTGACAGGTAGTAATAAAGACGAGGGTGAATGGGACTGGTAAAGTAGATTCAATTGATTTGCCAATACTCCCAAGATAGGTTAGTATTGATTATATAATAGTAATCTATCCCAAACACAAAAACTGCTCCCGAGAGAGAAATCTCTTGGGAGCTTTTTGTGTACAAAAGAGAGGATATGGGCGAAGCCCATATCCTCTCTTTGCTTGTATAAAAAATAACGAATTAGTAAAGTTTTTGAGGGTGTGGAAACTTTTTTCAAAAAGTTCCCACGAAACAATTAAACAATTCTCATATCTGTCTTACGTGTTATAATGTCCACATCTTCGATAAGAACTTCGACTTCCATACCGAGACTGAATTTTTCAAAACCGTTTGAAAGAGTATAATTCCTTTCATCAAATTCATAGTAGCCGTCGAGTGAAGAAACAGGCACAAGTCCTTCGCAAGTATTCTCAAGCTCAACAAAAAAGCCGAATGACGTTACGCTTGTGATAACCCCCTTGAATGTTTCTCCGATATAGTTCATCATATAAACCGACTTGTAGAGGTCTTCAATATCTCTTTCTGCCATCTGTGCCTTAACTTCATTTTCGCTTGAATTAATAGCGGCTTGAGAAGCAAACGCAATATACTTACCGATATTCTTATCGGTTATTTCATTTCTTAAAACCTTTTTTATGATTCTGTGCGTTGCAAGGTCGGGATAACGTCTTATTGGGGAAGTGAAGTGGCAGTATTTATCTATTGCCAAGCCAAAGTGAGCAGAACAGCTTGAAGAATATTTTGCTTTCATAAGCGAACGGAGCAATATATTTGAAAGGATAGAATCAAGATTCTTTTCTCTTGCATCTGACAAAACTTTACGGAGGGCTGTCGGGTGTATCTTTTTTGAATGAAGAGGAGTTGTGTTGATACCAAGATTGTGTGCGAAAATATCAAAGCTTCGCATCTTTTCGGGGTCAGGCTCTTCGTGTATACGGTATACGCACGGCATATCTCTCCACGACAGCCAATTCGCCACTCCCTCGTTTGCACAGAGCATAAACTGTTCAATAAGCATTTCCGCAACACCGCGCTCTATCTTAATTATATCCGTAGGCTCGTTATACTCATTAACAATAATCTTTGCTTCGCTCGTTTCAATATCAAGTGCACCACGCTTCGCTGATTTTTTGCTCAAGATTTCATAAAGCTCAAGCATTGTCGGCAAAGTATTGTTTAAAACAGAAGAATATTTTTCAAAATATGCGGACTTATTCTTGTTTTTGATAACATCATTTAACTCGGAATATACACCTCGTATTTTTGAGTTAATTACACTTTCTTTAATATCAACGTCAAGTATATCGCCATTTTTACTTAAAGAAACAAATGCTGAAAGAGTATATCTGTCCACTCCTGCATTAAGCGAACAAATGCCGTTTGACAATGCCTTAGGCAGCATGGGAACTACCTTGTCTGCAAAGTAAACACTTGTTCCTCGTACCATAGCTTCTTCGTCAAGACAAGAATTTTCCGTTACGTAATTCGACACGTCGGCAATATGAACGCCGAGAATAAAGCCCTCTTCTGTCTTTTCTACAGATATAGCATCGTCGAGGTCTTTTGCATCTATTCCGTCTATTGTAAATATTGTCTTATCTCTGAGGTCAAGTCTGTTTTCTGTAATAATTTCGGTTTCTGCTAATCTATCTGCCTCTTCAAGTACGTTTTTAGGGAAGAGTGTCTTTATATTGTGGCTATGCAAAACAGCATTATAGTTAGCGTACAGTGAATCGCTTTCGCCGAATACGGTAATAATTTTACCCTTACCTGCATTTCTGCCTGTCGGATATTTTGTTATCTCCACTTCAACCTTATCGCCCACGTCGGCGTCGGCAAGGTCAAATTTTTCAATAATAATATCTATATTCAGCTTCTTGTTGTCGGGAACTATATAGTAAATAGGTCTTGCCTTATTTCTGCCTCTTGCGATAAGAAGAGTGCCGGTAAAGGTTTTGAGACCGTGCGAAACTATTTTAATTACCTTACCTTCTTCGCTTTGACCGTGTGTTATTTTGTTTCTCGGTTTGGTAAGACTTACAAGTACGGTATCACCCTCTATAGCATCAAAGGTGCTGTCGCGGGATATAAAAATATCGCGTTCCTTGGTTAAAGCTCCATCGGGGGTAACAAAACCGAAGCCTCGTGCCGAAGCTCTGAAAATACCCTTTACAACACCCGAGAATTTTACCGCCATTATCTTGCCTTTTTTGGTATAAACAATCTCGCCCTCTTTTTCGAGTGCACCGAGTGATTTGTAGAATACATCGTATTCGTTTGTATCGTCTCCGCAAATAATCGAATATAATTCATACGGTTTGTATGCCAAATCTTCTTCATTCAATAAATCTTTTATTTTTTCTTTTAATTCTGTTAATTCCATAAATTATTACTCCGAAAAAATAGGATATGGTTGAGTCATTAACTCAGCCCCATCTATTATCCTAAAAAATATAAGACGTTTATAAGTTTAACGAGTGTCTATTATATTATCAAAAAATAATCCGCCTTCAAGGGAAGGCGGATTGAAATAGTCATTAAAAACTTACTGAGCTGTTGTTGATGCTGTAGTTTCAGCAGTTGTTTCATCTTTTGTAACTTCTGCACTTTCTTCGGGATCGTTCTTTACAGTTTCTTCAACAGTTGTGTCGGGAGCGTCAATGTTTTCGTTGAAGTGGTCATCGGGGTCGATGTCCTTCTGGATAACGAACATAACAAGTACTATAACAACAAAAACTATACCAACGATTGTTGTAAGTTTAGCGAGAGTCTTCTCCCAAGTCTTGCCCTTTGTTTTGCCAAAGAAAGTATCAGAGCTGCCACCGCTAATAGCGCCCATACCCTTTGTTTTGCCTTCCTGCATAAGTACTGCAATTACGATAAATACGGCGGCTACTAAAAGTATAACCCCCAAAATAGTTTCCAATACAGTCATTTATATATCCTCCGAATAGTAAAAACTTTTTTAAACATAATTTTAGACAGTAGGAATATAATACCACAAATTTAAGCTAATTGCAATAGTATTTTTAACATTTTTTGCAAAAAAAGTGAAAAATTTGAGGATTACTCTTACACGTTCATAATCAAAGGCAGAATCATAGGTTTTCTGTTGGTTTTGTCCACAAGATATCTGCTGACCTTATCTTTAACGCGGTTCTTCATATGTGTCCAATCGGTTATATCGTCCTCAAGGCAATCCCAAAGCGCGTCTGTTGCAATCTCTTTAACGGTTTCAAGCAACTCCTCAGACTCTCTTACGTAAACAAAACCTCTTGATATTATATCGGGGCCCGAAATGACCGTACGTTCTTCAATATCTACGGTGGCTACGACTACGATAAGTCCGTCGAGTGCCAAGTGCCGTCTGTCTCTAAGTACGATATTTCCTACGTCGCCGACACCATAACCGTCAACAAGTATTTTTCCCGAAGGAACGGTGCCGTTAAAGCGTATTCCTTTTTTATCCACTTCAATAACCTTACCAATGTCGCTGACGAGTATGTTTTCGGGAGACATACCCATTTGCAATGCTAAATTTCTATGCTGCATAAGGTGTCTGCATTCGCCGTGAATCGGTACGAAGTATTTTGGTTTTGTGAGTGCGTGCATCAATTTTAATTCTTCCTGACAGCCGTGTCCCGAAACGTGAACCTCAATAAGGTTGTCCTGAAATACCGAAACACCCTTTTTCATAAGCTCGTTAATAATTTTGTTTACAAGTTTTTCATTACCCGGAATCGGGTGCGCACTGATAACAACGAGGTCGTTTGAGTCGAGTATAACTTTATCGTGGTCTGAAAAAGCCATTCTATAGAGCGCAGACATAGGTTCGCCCTGACTTCCCGTTGTAACGAGCGTTAATTGGTCGGGGCGGAAACGTTTTATTTCGCTTATATCAATGAGAGTTCCCTCGGGGATATTCATATATCCGAGTTCGTTTGCTGCACGAACAATATTTACCATGCTTCTGCCGAGGACAGCGACTTTACGACCGTACTTTTCACTGGTATTGATTATCTGTTGAACGCGGTGAACGTTTGAGGAAAACGTTGCAATGACGATTCTTTTGTCGGTATGGTGCATAAAAATGTTTTCCAATGATGCGCCTACCGTTTTTTCCGACATGGTGTATCCGGGTTCTTCGGCATTGGTTGATTCGCAGAGAAGCAGAGTAACACCCTTGTTTCCCAGCTCTCCCAATCTTGTTATATCCATTATATCGCTGTCAACAGGGGTAAGGTCAAGCTTAAAATCTCCCGAATGAATAACCATTCCCAAAGGTGTTTTTATAGCCAAACAGCAAGCATCGGCAATAGAGTGGTTAACGTGGATAAATTCAACGCTGAATACCCCCGCTTTAACAATATCTCCCGGTTTTACGCATATAAGCTCGGGTTCAATGTCGAGAACGTGCTCTGTAAGCTTGTTTTCAATAATACCCAAAGTAAGCTTTGTTCCATATATGGGGGGATTAATGGTACGCAAAACGTAGGGGATAGCTCCTATATGATCCTCATGACCGTGAGTAAGAAAAATTCCTTTGATTTTTGAAGCGTTTTTTTCAAGGTATGAAATGTCGGGAATAACCAAATCTACTCCGAGCATTTCGTTGTCGGGAAAACCGAGACCGCAGTCGACTATAATTATGTCGTCTTGATATTCGAGTACGGTAATATTTTTGCCAATTTCGTTCAGTCCGCCAAGGCTTATAACACGAAGCTTGGCGTTATTTTTTTTCTGCATAAAAATTCCTTTCAAAAATAGTATTTTAAAAAATCTAAACGAAAAGACAAAGCATGTACAAAAAACCACGCTTTGTTTTTCTTAATATGTACATAAGAAAACGTATTGCAACGGGCGATCTATGCAATGTTTTCTTATGCCTTTGAAACGCACAATTTAATTTAAGAATATTATAACAAATAATTGTGAATACAGTATGAATAAAATGATTTCTTATGCTTATTTTAACAAAAGAAAGAAGAACGTACACAAAACAAAAGACAAAAAAGCTCCCAAAAGAAAGTAAATCAAACTATTCTTTTGTGTTTTGCTTTGTTCATTTTTTCCATTTTCAAAAAAGTAACTTCCTACTATATTATTGTTCAGTATTTTGTTTGCTTCTCTAATCATTTCTGACTCTTTAATGTTCGAAAAATCGTCCTTAATAATAAAGTACGCTTCTTCGATTATACTGTTTACACCGGGTTTCAAAACTACGGCTTTTTTCTGTGTTCCCATATACATAGCTAAATCCTCCCTTTTTTGTGATTATTGTTTTGCATACACCAAATTAATCAATATTAAGAAAAAATTATTTGAATAAATCAGTAATCTGTAGTCAATAATTCAAAACAGAAAGAGGTGATTTAAAATATATGAAAACAAGAATTACATTTTGCGTATCCGTTGTTCTACTTATGTTAATTATGCCGTTTTTGCCGGTGAGAGACGAGGGGGAAATATACGAAAACACACTGCGTTTGCACGTGCTTGCTAACTCTGACAGCACCGAAGACCAAACCCTAAAGCTGCTGGTACGAGATGCTTTGGTTGAAGAGACGGCACGTTTGTCGGTTGGGTGTTCAAACCTTTCCGATGCCAAAAAAGTTTACGCCGAAAACCTTGATGATTTGCAAACTGTTGCCGAATCCGTTATACGTAATGAGGGCAAGACGGACAAGGTTAAAGTAGAACTCAGCGAGGAATACTACCCGGAAAGACAATACGGCAACATCAGACTTCCGTCGGGCAGATATAACTCCTTAAAAGTCAGTATTGGCGAAAGCGACGGGCAAAACTGGTGGTGCGTTCTGTTTCCTCCTCTTTGCGTAGAAGCGGCAGAGGCAGAGGAAGAATTGGTTGCAACCGGATTTACTCCAAATCAAATAAAAGTGCTTACCGATTCTGAAACCCCGAAATACGTTATACGTTTTCGCATACTTGAATGGTTTGAAGATTTGGCGGATTTGTTTAGTTAAATTTTGTTGCCGATTTCCTTTTTGAGTTTTTCAATAATTCTTTTTTCGAGACGGGAAATGTAAGATTGAGAAATTCCGAGGAGATCGGCAACTTCTTTTTGCGTTTTTTCCTTTCCCGATTCCAGCCCAAACCGCAAGGTTATGATAAGCCTGTCTCTGTCGTTCAGTTCGGTTATGGCTTTTTTTACCGTCTTTCTGTCTTCGTCTATTTCAAGATCGCTGTATACCGAATCTCCGTCAGAGCCTAAAATATCGGAAAGTAATAGTTCGTTTCCGTCCCAATCAATATTGATAGGCTCGTCTATGGATATTTCAAATTTGTGGTTATTGATTTTTCTTATGTACATAAGTATTTCGTTTTCGATACACCGACTTGCATACGTAGCAAGTTTAATGTTCTTTTCGGGGTTGAACGTGTTTATCGCTTTGATAAGCCCGATAGTACCTATTGATATAAGGTCTTCAAGCCCGACTCCCGTATTTTCAAACTTTTTCGCTATATATACAACAAGCCTCAAATTATGCTCGACAAGCTTGTTTTTGGCATCGCTGTCGTTTAACAAAAGTTTTTTCAGACATTCGTTTTCTTCTTCGGTATCAAGCGGCGGCGGAAGCGTTTCGGGACCGTTTATGTAATATATTCCGTTCTCTTTTTTGAGAATGATTTTTTTTACGTATTCTAAAAATTTTGAGAGGGTTTTAAACATTTTTTTCACCTTTTCATTAAAATTTATTGTGTTATTTCAAGAGGAACGACGGCGGGGAAACCGCCGAAATCATTAGACTCGGGCGTTATGGCAATATAGACGTCAACATCTTTTTCGTTAAGATTAACTTTGTCCGCCAAAAGCCCAAACAATATACTGTTACCGCCTACTGTGGATATAGGTATTATTCTGATTTTTGCAGAAAAAATACTGTTTTCAAGACAGCTTGTATCTTTGTTTTTAAAAAGGGGAATAAGCTCGATAGGAATAAGTTTTCGTATTCCGCTATATGAAACGATTATAACAGGCTTTCCGCTTAATGGCTCTCGTAGGAGATTTCCCGAATCAACAAGGGCTTCAAGCGTGGTTGAATTCTGATTAAAGGAAATAAAAAGGGAACAAGTCTTTTCAGCACTCTTTTTCTTTATAAGCTTTCCCGATACAAGAGAAAAAATACCGCATAGCAGAGCAAGTAAAGCTAAAATACCAAACGGCAGGTCGCCGTAAAGGACGTCAAACGTGCCGTTTATCATAAGGTTCCTTTTGTTTTGCCAAATATTAAGCAGATTACATATCGCGGTTATTCCGCCGCCAAGAGCAAAATTGACTATGTAGAATACAACTGTATTTTTTAAAAATATAGATATTTTCTGTTTTCCGTATGCGGTAAACGTAAGCAAAAATGCCATTCCGATGCTTATAAAACCGCTTATGATTTGGCGCAAATTTAACGACAGAATTACAAGGGAGTATATAGCTCCGATAAGACTCGAGAGGGTTATTCTTTTTGAACTAAGTTTTATGTGCATTATTTTTGCGGTAATGAAGAGGGCAAGGAAATCCATGCTGAAATTAATGATAATAAGCACGTCGCCGTATATTATTCTTTCAATAGAGCAAATCACCCGCCTTGCTGTTTTTTGTAAGATTTATGGTATCACAAACCTTGTAAGGATTTTGTCGGTTTTGGATAGGCAAAAATAATTTTTTTATAAAAAGATACATTAATACATTAACAAACAACATAAATTAATGTATAATGAATATGATAGATGATATTATATTGTATTTGTAAGAGTATGTAAAATTCAGTAGAACGCTTTATGAATTGGTGAGATAACCGGCAAAGTACTTGTTTTTCAAGCAAGATAGTTGATAGAAATGAAAAACAGATAAGCAGTTATGACTGAGGCGAGGTGTTTGATGCCAAGGGTGGAATAATTACGCCGGTACCTATATACCTGCATATTCACGGATATGTGGGATAGGATTCTTCAGATGAAATTGAAAAGTGTTTGAATGATATTTTAAAGGCGATAACGAAAAACTCCGATGCTGTAATATCAATAAGTTATACAGTGGCGACATTTGTACAAGTGATAACGGTTACAACGTTGCAAAGACGGTTTGTAAATGGTAAAGAGGCATAAACTAATAAATAAATTATATAAACGCAGAGGTAATGAAGATGAAAAAAGAAATGCAATTCAACAAAATTAAAGTAATCGTATGCGATACATACGAAGAACTTAGCGCTGAAGCAGCAGAAATAGTAGCTGCAGAAATGAAAAAGAAGCCGGAATTTGTACTCGGTCTTGCTACAGGTTCCTCTCCCGTTGGCTTGTATACAAGACTTGCTGAAAAGAATCAGGCAGGGGAGATTGACTTTGCGAAGGTGCGCACGTTTAATCTTGACGAGTATTATCCTATTGACCCAAGTAACGACCAGAGCTACCGTTATTTTATGAACAAGAACTTGTTTAATAAGACTAACATTAAGCTTGAAAATACAAGAGTGCCCGACGGTACGGCGGAAGATACAGATAACTTCTGTGAAAGCTATGAAGCTGATATTAAGGCTGCAGGCGGCATTGACCTTCAGGTTCTCGGTATAGGTAACAATGGTCATATTGGTTTTAACGAACCCTGCGATAAGTTCTACAACATTACTCACGTTGTCGAGCTTACTGATAATACAATCGAAGCAAACTCCAGATTCTTTGAATCTGCAGACCTTGTTCCCAAGAAGGCTATTACAATGGGCGTTGGTACTATTATGAATGCTAAGAAGATAGTACTTGTTGCAAACGGAAAGAACAAGGCACAGGTGCTTTACGAAGCTCTTTGCTGTGACGTAACACCTAACAATCAGTGCTCCGTTCTTCAGTACCACAACGACGTAACAATGATTCTTGACAAGGACGCAGCTTCTCTTTTGAAGTAATACATAGAAAGTAAAGGAACGGCTCCACAAAAGCTGTTCCTTTTTATTTACAAGACGAATAAGCGTATAAATGCAATTTACTACCTTGAGTGAGAGTGAATCGTTGTTTTGTCCAGTGGAAATTATATTGTACAATATTCACTGTAAAAATATATTTTTTGTGCTTTTAGAGCATAAATATTTGAAAAAAATTTATTGACAACTATATTTGCAGATGATATAATTAATATAGATAAAGATATTTAATTTCTTTTATAAAAGGAGATTTTTACAATGAAAAAGAAAGCATCGGATTTCCGTTATAACACCGGTGAAACCAGAGTTCCGTGGCCTGCAGTAGGTGAAAACTACAATGCAGCTGACCTTATGAAGGTTATTGAATTTATGATGCAGGGACAGGGAGAAGAGTATGACAACGCACTCAAGGCTGTTGCTGACAAGATCTATGATCTTGACAAGGTATCAAGTGCTCCCGGTAAGCTCTCTCTCGACGTACACGTTCAGGCTGCTGAAGAAGCTTGTGATAAGTACCTTGAAACAGAGAACTCTCTCTTCGTAACAAATGCTACAGCAGGTTTTGAAATTGCTTACAAGTATGCAAACATCGGCCCCGGCGATGAAGTTATCGTTCCCGCTATCACATTTATCGCTACAATGGCTTATCCTCTTTCTGTTGGTGCAAAGATCGTTATCTGTGACGTTGCTCCCAACACAATAAACATGGACCCCGAAGACCTTAAGAAGAAGCTTTCTCCCAAGACAAAGATGGTAGTTCCCGTACATATCGGTGGTTACCCCTGTAACATGGAAGAGATCATGAAGGTTACTAAGGAATACAACAAAGACATCGTAGTTCTTGAAGACGCTGCACACGCATTCGGTGCTATCTACAAGGGCAAGAGAATTGGTACAATCGGCGACTTCGGTTCATTCTCATTCCACGAAGTTAAGAACGTTACATCTTTCGGTGAAGGCGGTATCGTTTGCACAAACGTTGAAGAAATGCGTCCTTTGATGCCTCGTTGCAGATTCTTCGGATCTGACTTCGGCGTAAATCCCATTGACAATTGGTTCTACAACGTTGACGCTATGCCCGGTAAATACGGTCCTTTCGTAGCTCTCAACAGCTCTACAACAGAAATTCAGGCTATCGGTCTTAAGCTTCAGGTGGCTCGTAACGAAGAAATTATTGCTAAGAGACGTGCTAACGCTGCATACCTTACAGAAAAGTTTAAGGCTAACGACGCTATTATTCCTCAGGATATTGGCGGAGACGATGTTCTTCCTACATTCCACCTCTATTTGCTCCAGATCGATCCCGCAAAGGCCGGCGGCGACGTTCAGGTACTCAGAAAGAAACTCGAAGCTAAGGGCGTTACAAACCTTCCTCACTTCGGTCCTCTTTACAGATTCAACATACTCAAGCAGCTTGGTTATGATGTAGAAGCTATGTCTGCATCTTGCCCCGTGGCTAACGAAGTATTTGACCACAGATTCACACACCTTCCTCTCTACGGTATTGATGATGAACAGGTTGAATACATGGCAAATGCTGTTCTTGAAGCAGTTGAAGAAATGCAGAAGGGTCTTTAATTTCTGAATAAGAAATAATAAGATTAAATAAAGCAAAGATAAGAACCGTCGATTTTGACGGTTCTTTTTTTGGTGTGATAATATGTTTTGGAAAATAAAACACCCTCGGAAAACCGAGGGTGTAATTATGTTCGTTTTTCAGATTAATGAACGATGCATCTTTCTGTATCTTTATCGAAGAAGTGCATTCTGTCGATTTCGATAGCAATCTTAACTTTGTCGCCTGCTCTAACCTTTGAACGAGAAGATACACGAGCTGTAAGCTTCTGTTCGTAAGATGTGAGGTAGAGGTATATTTCAGCACCCATAAGTTCTGTAACTTCAACGTCTGTTTCAATAACAGTTTCAGCAAACTTAGCGAGGTTTTCTTCATCATCGTACAAGCATTCGGGACGGATACCTGCGATAATTTCTTTGCCGATGTATTCATTAAGGTTGGAGTCTTCAAACTTAGCCTTCGGAACCTTAAGTCTGTTTTCGCCAAATACGAAATAAACGTCTTCTTCGTTCTTCTTCTTTTCGAGAGTGCCTTCGATGAAGTTCATAGGAGGTGTACCGATAAAGCCTGCAACGAAGAGGTTAACAGGAACATCATAGAGATTTTGAGGAGAGTCAACCTGCTGAATTATACCGTCTTTCATAACAACGATTCTGGTAGCCATTGTCATAGCTTCTACCTGGTCGTGAGTTACGTAGATAAATGTAGTACCCAGCTTCTTATGAATCTTTGTAATCTCGGTTCTCATGGTTGCACGGAGTTTAGCGTCAAGGTTTGAGAGAGGTTCGTCAAGAAGGAATACGCGGGGTTCACGAACGATCGCACGACCCAACGCAACACGCTGCTTCTGACCACCGGACAATGCCTTAGGACGTCTGTCGAGAAGGTGGCTTATATCAAGGATACGAGCAGCTTCTTCAACGCGGCGCTTGATTTCTTCTTTGGGAGTCTTTCTGAGCTTAAGACCGAATGCCATGTTGTCAAATACTGTCATGTGGGGATAGAGAGCGTAGTTCTGGAAAACCATCGCAATATCTCTGTCCTTAGGAGCAATATCGTTAACGAGCTTATCACCTATAAAAAGCTCGCCCTCTGTAATTTCTTCAAGTCCCGCTACCATACGGAGTGTTGTGGATTTACCGCAACCGGAAGGACCAACGAAGATAATGAATTCCTTGTCTTTTACTTCAAGACAAAAATCGGATACAGCTGTAACGCCGCCCGGATACTTTTTGTAAATGTGTCTAAATGATAAGCCTGCCATTTATAAAATCCTCCTAAGATTAATTCAGAGTACGGTTATGTCTGCCGCACTCGAAAACATACTTTTTTATCTACAATATTCTAACAAATTTCTTGCGATTTTTAAAGATGTTATTTCCCCAAATTTACACTATATCATTTGTGCAAGTTGCATAATTTAAAATAATAAACTGTGAATACATAATTTGAAAGAATGTTGCTGAATTCTAATAAATTAGATTTATATTGTATCTTTCATAGTGAGAGCGATACGTTTCTTGTTTAGGTCAACGCTTTTTACTTTAACGTTTACCACGTCTCCTACCGAGAGAACTTCGGAAGGGTGCTTAATAAATCTGTCCGAGATTTCCGAAATATGTACGAGACCGTCCTGATGAACACCGATGTCAACGAATGCACCGAAGTCGATAACGTTTCTGACAGTTCCCGTAAGCTGCATACCGGGGGTAAGGTCGCTCATATCCATAACATCCGTACGGAGTATAGGCTGGGGAAGGCTGTCTCTTACGTCTCTTCCGGGCTTTTCAAGTTCGTTTACTATATCTACCAAGGTTGGTTCGCCGACTTCAAGTTCTTCGCAAACTTTCTTTTGACCTTCCATATCTATCTTTATACGAAGGAGTTTTATCTTTTCGTTACCTATATCCGATTCGTCAAGACCGAACTTTTTGAGAAGTCTTCTTGCAATGCCGTAAGATTCGGGGTGAACGCCTGTGTTATCGAGAATTTCATCAGAACCGGATACACGCAAAAAACCTGCGCACTGTTCAAATGCTTTTGCTCCAATTTTTGGAACCTTAAGTATTTGCTTTCTGTTTGTAAATTCGCCGTTTTCTTCTCTGTACTTAACGATATTCTTTGCAGAAGTCATATTAATTCCCGAAATATATGAGAGCAGAGAATAGCTTGCGGTATTTACGTCAACTCCTACTGTGTTAACGCAGTCTTCGACGACACCTGTCAATGCCGCGTCAAGTCTTGCGGGTTTCATATCGTGCTGATACTGACCTACACCTATTGACTTCGGGTCTATCTTAACAAGCTCTGCAAGGGGGTCTTGAAGTCTTCTTGCAATAGATACGGCACTTCTTTGGGTTACGTCAAAATCGGGGAATTCTTCTGTACCTAACTTTGAAGCCGAGTAAACGGATGCACCAGCCTCGCTGACCATAGCGTATTTTACGTCTTCGGGAATGTCCTTTAGAACGTTTGCGATAAATATTTCACTTTCTTTTGATGCTGTACCGTTGCCGATAGCAATTGTATCAACACCGTATTTTCTTATAAGCTTTTTAACCTTTTCAGCCGATTCTTCTATTCTTTCCTGCGGCTTTGTGGGATAGATAACAGCCGTATCAAGCACCTTACCTGTTTTATCTACAACAGCTAATTTACAACCTGTACGGTAACCGGGGTCATAACCCATAACCGTCTTACCTTTCAAGGGGGCAGACATAAGCAAGTTTTTAAGGTTTTCTTCAAAAAGCTTTATAGCGCCTTCGCTTGCATCGTCAAAGAGGGCTGAACGTATCTCTCTTTCTATAGAAGGTGCGATAAGTCTGTCGTAGCTGTCCACTATAGCACCGGAAATGTATTTCTTTGCGGGGCTGTTTATATCGGTTATAACTTGATTAAAGAGGTAGTTAAGAATAATATCGCTGTCGATGTCTATATCGGCTTTAATAAATTCTTCTTTTTCTGCACGGTTGATAGCCAAAATTCTGTGGTCGGGTAAGTCTTTGAGACTACCAGAGAAATCATAATACTGCGCATAAACAGAATCTTCTTCCTTGGTTTGTTTTGTAGTAATTTTTCCGTAACCGAAGGTAAGGCTTCTAATGCTCTTTCTGTATTCTGCGTTGTCGGAAACGTCTTCTGCAATAATATCACAAGCACCTGCTAATGCTTCTTCAACGGTGCTCACGCCTTTTTCTTCGTTTATGTATTCTTCGGCAAATTCTTCAAATGATTTTTCGTATGAAGACTTTTGTTCCATAATTAGCGCAGACAAAGGTTCGAGGCCCTTTTCTCTTGCAACCGAAGCTCTTGTTTTTCTGTGGGGCTTATAGGGACGGTAAATATCTTCGACTTCAGTAAGTATTTTTGCATCAGCCAAGGCTTTTTCAATCTCGGGTGTCATTTTGCCTTGCTCTGAAATAAGATTGAACACCTCTTCCTTTCTCTTTTGCAGATTGCGCAAATAGTTCAATCTGTCAAAGAGGTCTCTTAGTATCTCGTCGTCAAGAGAGCCTGTAAGCTCTTTTCTGTAACGAGCAATAAAGGGGATAGTGTTACCCTCGTCGATAAGCTTAACCGTATTATCTACCTGTGTTTGTTTAATACCGAATTCCTCGGCAAGTGTCTTGTTGATATCCATATATGTGAACTCCTTTATTTTGTCTGTCTTAAAAGAATGTCGATTTCTTCTTGTGTCAGATACCGCCATTGGCCTCTGTTAAGCGTAGTGTCAAGCGGAAGAGTTCCGAATTCCACACGTTCAAGAAAAATAACTTTATTATTTACCGCTTCGAGCATACGTTTTATCTGGTGGTACATACCCTCAACAATTGTAATATAAAGCTCATTTTCGCCGACTTGTTGTACTTTTGCGGGACGGGCAACGTCGCCCTTATCCAATTGTACACCGTTTTCGAGCATTTTTATGTCGTTTTCTGTAACGGGAAAAGCGGTTTTTACGTGATAAATTTTGCTGACGTGCCTCTTAGGCGATAAAAGATAATGGGAAGTCGCACCGTCGTTTGTAATAATAAGAAGTCCCACCGTATCTTTATCAAGTCTGCCGCATGGAAAGAGACCGCATTTTTGCAGTTCCTCGGGCAAAAGAGAAATAACGGTATCGCCGTCTTTTCCGTCGGTCGATGACACAACCCCTGCGGGTTTATTCATCATTATATATATGTTCTTTTTATAAGAGACGTTTTTTCCCATATATTCAATAACGTCAACGTCGGGGTTAATTTTTACATCAGACTTGGAAATGATATTTCCGTTGACCTTAATTAACCCAAGTTTTGCCGCTTTAGCCGATTCCGTTCGGGAGGCGAGTCCCATGGATGACAGCAGCTTATCGATTCTCATACTCAAAATAATCACCGTTTTTTTAATATTGTAGATAAGACATAAGCATCAGAGCCATTATTCCGAAAAAAAAGACACCGAGAATAAATCCTAATCCGAATTTGTTAAGGTTGTTGTTCATAATACCTATTTCCTCCTTTTTTAGAATTAGTATGGAGGAAAATACTGTAATATATACAAAAATAAACAACGACTTATTCTAACATAAAATGCTTAATATTTCAACAGTTTTTGTCAAAACCTTGATGTTATTGAATAGATACGTTAAAATACGAATGTAGAAAAATGACATGAAGATATTAAAATAATATAAACAGGGGTTGAGTCAAATTGAAAAAGTAGTAAATATTAAACAATTCTATTTTTATTGTTTATTATGCATTCTTTAGTTCATTTATTAGTATTAACCAATAAAATTGAGGCTAAGTTAATGACTCAGCCCCTGTTTTAATGTTATTAAGTAGGTTCTCTTTCAAAGAAATATTTACTTCGGTAACGGTATATGCTGAGCACTAACCCCAGTGATATAAACAAGCTTAATACAGAAGAGCCGCCGTAGCTCATAAAGGGAAGTGTTATTCCGATTATTGGCAGAATGCCGAGCGACATACCGATGTTTTCAACTGTTTGCGCTACTATCATTGCGGCAACACCGCCGCATATTGCAGAACCTATATCTTTACGTGCGATAAAGGCTACGGATATTATGCGGAAAACGAGAAAGACGAGTAAAAACATAAGTAATGCGGTGCCGATGAGTCCAAGTTCTTCGGCAGTTACTGCAAATATCATATCTGTGTGATTGTAGGGAATGGTTGGTGCAATGCTCGAATCCATATATCCGGTGCCGAAAATTGAACCTGCGGATATAGCCTCCTTTGAAAGTATCTGCTGATACCCATATCCTAATGGGTCCGATTCCGGGTTGAATCCTACAAGAATACGTTGCTGTTGATAGGGCTTTAATAATTGCCATAGATAAGGTGATGCAAGAACTACTGCCGCCGAACCGCCGAGCAAATAGAAGATGCTTAACCCTTGAGTAAAACACATTACAACTGCAATAAACATAAATACAAGAGCAGAACCGAGGTCTCCTTGCAGAATTATAAGACCTGTTACCGTACCCGCGTGAAGTATAAGTAATAAAATGTTTAGAGGCTTATTTATCTTTCCTTTTATCGAGTCGAGGTGTTTTGCAAAGGTTATGATAAAGCATACTTTTACAAATTCCGACGGCTGAACGTTAAGTGCTATACCCTCAAACTCTATCCAACTTTGATTTCCTTGCCCAACACCGATAAAAAGTGTTAAAACAAGTACGGCAACCGAGGCCGAAAACAAAGCTATGCAGAGTTTGGTGTTAAGGAAGATTTCATAATTAATAAATGATAAAATAAGCATAAAACAAATACCGAGAAAAACCGCAAAGGCTTGCTTGGTAACGTAGGAAGTGTTTCCCCCTCTCGTCGCGCTTGCAACCATAAAAACGCCGAAGATTGACAATACTATTGCAATAACTGCCGTAGTATAGTCGAACGATGTTTTGTTTTTGCCGAATTTTTTTCGGTATTTGAACATAATTATTTCCTTTTAATTAAAAATTAATATGCTTTACCCCAGTAAACCATATGTGTTGCTTTTTTACCGCAGCATACACAGGTATCGCTGAAGTGTTCGCCGTCCATAGGGATACATCTTGAGCCAACGCCGGTAAGCTCTTTAACCTTGTCTTCGCAAGCTTCGTCTCCACACCACATAGCTTTTACGAAGCCGTCGCCGTTTTCAGCAAGTTTAGCATTGATTTCGTCGATAGATTTACATTCGTAAGTGTGCTTTTCGCGGTTTTCAAGAGCTTTCTGGAATATACCGTCACGTACCATTTGGAGCTTTTCTGCAACTTCTGCTTCAAGGTTATCGAGAGAAACGATATATTTCTGTCTATCGTGTCTTGTGACGAGAACGCACTGATTATTTTCAATATCGCGAGGGCCCATTTCGAGACGTACGGGAACACCTTTCATTTCGTATTCCGAGAATTTCCAACCCGCAGAATTGTCGGTATCGTCGAGCTTAACTCTAAACTGTTTTGCAAGTCTGTCGCGTACCTCTGCGCATTTTTCAAGTACCCCATCTTTATGCTGTGCTATAGGAATGATAACAGTCTGAATAGGAGCGACTGCAGGCGGAAGAACGAGACCGGAATCGTCGCCGTGAGTCATAATGATAGCACCGATAAGTCTTGTTGTAACGCCCCAGCTTGTCTGGTGAGGATATACTTTTTTGTTTTCCTTGTCGGTGTACATAATATCAAATGCTTTAGCAAAGCCGTCGCCAAAGTAGTGGGAAGTGCCTGCTTGAAGAGCTTTTCCGTCATGCATCAAAGCTTCGATAGCATAGGTGGAAACAGCTCCTGCAAACTTATCGCTTTCTGTCTTTTTACCTTTTACTA
This sequence comes from Eubacteriales bacterium, assembly GCA_045587445.1. Taxonomy (GTDB): domain Bacteria; phylum Bacillota; class Clostridia; order Oscillospirales; family CAG-272; genus RGIG1995. The sequence continues at coordinate 65,921 of JAZNCH010000036.1, forward strand.
CCGGCATAGCAAGATATTCTTCGCAGAATTTTGCATATACGTTGAGCATCTGTTCTGTTTCGGTAATTGCTTCTTCAGCTGTTGCATGAATGGTGTGCCCCTCCTGCCAGAGAAATTCTCTTGAACGGAGGAAAGGTCTTGTTGTCTTTTCCCATCTTACAACGCTTACCCACTGATTGTAAAGCTTAGGCAAATCTCTGTATGAATGAATAATATTGGCATAGTGTTCGCAGAAAAGTGTTTCGGAGGTAGGACGTACGCAGAGTCTTTCTTCGAGTTGTTCCTTGCCGCCGTGAGTAACCCAAGCGACCTCAGGAGCAAAGCCTTCAACGTGGTCTTTTTCTTTGTTTAGCAGACTTTCGGGAATGAACATAGGCATACATACGTTTTCGTGGCCGAGTTCTTTGAACATAGTGTCAAGAGTTTTCTGTATGAGCTCCCAAATTGCGTATCCGTAAGGTCTAATTACCATACAGCCCTTAACGCTGGTGTATTCTATAAGCTCCGCCTTTTTGCAGATGTCTGTATACCACTGGGCGAAGTCAACGTCCATAGAGGTTATGTCCTCTACCATTTTCTTGTCTTTAGCCATAATTTGAACCTCTTTAAATAAAAATAATTCTATCCTTATTATTATGCATTAAATGACAGCAATTGTCAAGCGGTTTTCGGTATTGACTTTTATTATAGGTGTGATAAAATAAAAAATAGGAATAAACAACGCAAAAAGAGAGGAAACCCATATGGCAAAAGAAAAGAAAACAATCGAAGACGATATAGCTAAGGTGGATAAAAACCTTGAGGTTAAGACCGCTCTTGAAGAGAAAGATATAGTATTTTATGATGTAAAGAAGCCGCCTTTTGATTTGTACGGAATTTATCTTGAAGAACTTGACGTATTCAAAAGAATGCCCGAAAAGGTTGCGGAATCGGTGAGCAAAAGCGTTGCTTCATTGAATTTTGATACAGCAGGCGGAAGAGTGCGTTTTACGACTGATTCAGATTATGTTGCCATAAAGTGCATACTTCCAATGGTGAGAAACTTTTCTCATATGCCGAGAACAGGTACCTCGGGATTTGATCTCTATGAAGTTGAAGATGGAACGTGTACTTACGTAAACACTTTCGTCCCGCCGATGAATATGACAGACGGATATGAGTCTATTGCATATTTAAAGGGTAAAAAGAGACGTTGCTTTGAAATAAACTTTCCTTTGTATAATAGAGTAGATGAACTTTATGTAGGGCTTAGAGAAGGTTCGTATGTCGAAAGCGGTGATAAGTACAAATACGCAAAACCGGTGCTTTACTATGGTTCGTCGATAACACAAGGCGGATGTGCTTCAAAGCCGAGTAACAGTTATCAAGCAATAATTTCCCATGACCTTGATTGCGATTATATTAATCTCGGTTTTTCGGGGAGCGCAAAAGGCGAAAAAAATATTGTTGATTATCTTGCAAGTCTTGACGCATCCGTATTTGTATGTGACTACGATTATAATGCGCCCGATTCAGAGCATTTGAAGGCGACGCATTTGCCCCTTTATAAGTTGTATAGAGAAAAGAACCCCAATACTCCGATTATCTTTGTTACGGGGGTAAAGGTTCACTATTCAAGCGGGGACCTTATAAAACGTAAGCAGATAATATTGGATACTTATATGTACGCCCTTTCTCATGGTGATAATCTTGTAAGTTATATCGACGGAAATACTATGTTCGGAGGAAGATACGGAAACGTTTATACTGTTGATGGGTCACACCCGAACGATGCGGGATTTTTAAGGATGGCGGATATAATCGGCAGAGAAGTAGAAAAGATGCTTAAGGTTGCATACTCAAAATCGGGCGGAGGCAATAGAACGAAATATATATAAGGAAAGTTTTATTATGAAAAACCTTGTAAAACTTAGAATTTTGTCGTTATCGGTAGCTATGGGTGTATCTTGTTGCAGTTGCAGTAATTGTAGGCGTAGTAGTTGTTAGCGTTGGGGTTTGGAATATAAAATAAGTTTAACCTACAAAGACGTTATATGTTAAACGGCATTAAGAAATTGAGGGCGTTTTTGTCTATTTATAACAAAAATATATGTACAATTTTAACATATAGTGGTCTTTAAAAGATAAAAAAAGTAAAAAAAATATCCACAAAATGCAAAATATATATTGCAAAAATCAAATTCATGGTGTATAATACCAATAGTTATAAAAACAAGATAACTGTTATAACAAAAAATCAAAAGGAGATTTATAACGATGAAAAAATTTGCAAAACTTTTGGTTGTAGCTCTTTCAGTTGCAATCATCGCATCCTTGTTTGCAGTAAGCTCTTCAGCTGCAGAACTTGTTGACCCCAACACACTCCAGCCCGGAAGTGAAAATGTTTATTTTATCAAGGATGCTCCCAGAGACGAAAACAATAAGATTGTTGGAAAACTCGAAGGTGACGGAACAGGTTCCGATGCTGATAACCCCTTACAGCCTGTGGACCACCAAGACTTCGATGTCAATGCTACGTATCCTAAATGGCATCTCCAGACAGCTTTCTATCAGGCAACAGAACTTTTGAAGGATACAGGCGGAACAATCGTTATCTGCGGTCCCGTATTTTTCGGTATTGACGAAAGCTACGGCTCCGGCCCTTCTACAAGAGACGTATTCACAGCTAAATTTGGCAAAAATACAATCAAGATTACTTCTGTTTACAATGGTGTTGACTACCGTGAAACAGCAGGTGCTAAGATTATTCTTGAATCTCCCGCAGAAATCGGTATGTATGGTCAGTCGATTTGGGAAAACGTTGATATAGCTACAGCAAGTACAACTCGTGTAATTTCTTTCAGTAACTATGCTACACTTATCGGTGAAGGCGTTAACTGCTATCCTACAGACGAAGCATTTGAGGGTGTTGCAGCAAACTACGTAAGCCTTTCGGCAGGTCACAGATATGAAGGTGGTGTTGACCTTACAACAAACCTTGTTGTTAAATCCGGTACTTACAACGTAATTGCATCAGGTATATGGGGCGTTAACAACCAGAAATCTGTTGCAGATGACGGTACAATTAAATGGACTAATAACCTTGAGGGTAATACAAACGCTAACGTGGTAATCGAAGGCACAACAACCGTATACGGTGAAATCCTCGGTACAAACAAATATGTAGCTGATTTCTCAGGTGATTCTACAATTACAATTAACGGCGGTAAGTTTGAATGTGATATCAACATGGTTGGCAAGAGTGGTATGTTGAACACAGATGGTAAAGTTACTCTTAAGATTAACGGCGGTGATTTCGCAGGTGCATGGTCTATCAATAATGCTGTAGCAGGTGCTACAAACAATATGCCCGCATTGTCCGTACTTGACTTCTCAGGTTGGACAGGTGAACTTTCCGATCTTGCAAATGCATACGGTGTTATTGCAACGGAATTTTCTGAAATTAAATTGCCTGCAGGTGTGACAGCCGAACAGGTATTGGCAGCAGCTACAACAGCTACTGAACCTGCAGATACAGAGCCTGCAGAAACACCCGCAGAAACAACTCCTGCAGAAACACCTGCAGAAACAAAGGCTCCTGTTGTTGATGAAACAAATGCTCCTGTTGTTGATGACGGCGAAGAAGGCGGCTCTAACATGACAATTATTATTATTGCAATCGTTGCAGTAGTAGTAATCGCAGGTGTAGTAGTTGGTATCGTTCTTGCAAAGAAAAAGAAATCAGTTTAACTGATAAATAATTAAACTTAAATATAAAACAACCTCGATTAATTCGGGGTTGTTTTTATGTTGTAGCACACATATAATAAGATTTTTTATAAATACATAGAGCTGAGAGCTTTGAAATCTAATTGTGTGTGCGGTTCATAGTGATAAACAAATACCACCTCTATAAAGTAAATAGAGGTGGTATTTGTTTTACTTTTTCGAGTAGATACAACCACAGTAATTTTGTCTGTATAGGTTGTATTTTTCTGAAAGTTGAATAGAGCGTTTGTATCCGTTTTTCTTTTTGAAATCGGAGTAGAGCCATTGTACAGCACTGGCTTCTGAAAGTTTTAAACCAATGTTGTTTAGTCTAACAGCATCTTTATGCGGACTTATTGAAAGTGTAGTTGAAAAGAAATTGAAATTATTTGCTTCGGCAAATTCAAATGCTTTTTGAAGTCTTAAAAAATAACAATCAGTACAACGCAGTCCTCGTTCCGGCAGGTCTTCTTTGCCGATAGATATTTCGGTAAATTTATCGGGGGTATATTCGGGAATAATAATTTTTACTTTGTCGGAGAGATTCATTTCGGTTACAAGACGCGTCAGTTCGTTAGCGCGAAAAACGTATTCATCAAGAGGGGAAATATTGGGGTTATAGAAATAGAGAGTTATATCAAAACAGTTGCTGAGATATTCAAGAACATAGCTTGAGCAGGGAGCACAACATGCGTGAAGCAACAAGGTTGGTTTGTTTTTTAATGATATAATCGTATTTAGTTGCTCGTCGAGCAATTTTTGATAGTTTGTTTTTTCTTCCATGCGATTTTGTCTCCCTGAGTATCGAAAATTATCTGTTCAATATATATTATAGTATAGGTTTTTTAAAAATCAAGTCAAAATAAATCAGAAAATCACACAAAGTTCGTTGACAAGTTTTGAATAATATGGTAAAATATATGTTGATTATGGATTTTTTGAGGTTATATGATGGATTGGTTGCTTGACATATTTAGATTTGACAGTTTGCAAGCAGGAATAGCGCAAGTAATAGGTTTTATAGCACTTGTATTTTCTATGATTTCATACCAGATGAAGACTCAAAAGAGAATCGTACTTATCCAAATAATAAGCTGTACGTTTTTTGCAATTCATTTTCTGTTGTTAAATGCTTATACGGGTGCTTTGATGAATTTTATTGCAGCAGTTCGTTCGGTTATCTTTGCAAATAAAGATAAAAAATGGGGAAAGAGCAATTGGTGGATTGTATTTTTCTCGTTGGTTTGCGTTATTGCGGTGGGATTCACATGGGAAAGTGCGTTAAGCTTGATGCCTATGGTAGGTATGGTTTTGACATCGATTGCTTGGGGAATAGAAAAGGCGAGTCTTGTCAGACTTGTATCTTTACCAAGCTCACCGTTATGGATCGTATATAACTTTATCTGTGGTTCGACGGCAGGAGTGCTTACGGAAGTGTTTGTTATGATTTCTATTATAACAGCTATGATAAGACTTGATTTGCCGAAGAAAAAGCAAAATAAATAAAAAAATGGAGCCGATGGTGGGGATTGAACCCACGACCTGCTGATTACGAATCAGCTGCACTACCACTGTGCTACATCGGCAAACCACGAGGTATTATAGCATAGGAAAACTACTTTGTCAAGAGGAAAAAACAATGAGGCTTACAAATATCGGAACTGTAAAAGGTTTGATGGAAAAGCATGGTATAAAATTTCAGAAAAAGTATGGACAGAACTTTCTTATAAACGAAGAGATACCGATGCGAATAGCCGAGGAGTGCGGTGTCGGCGAAGCTGATTGCGTACTTGAAATAGGTCCGGGGATTGGGACATTGACACGTGAACTTTGTTCTGTTGCAGGTAAAGTGGTTGCCGTTGAAATTGACAGTGGCTTGATGCCGGTGTTAAAAGATACTTTGGCTGATTTTGATAACGTAGAAGTTATTAATTCAGATATTATGAAAATTGACATAAACAAGCTTTATGAAGAGAAATTCAAGGGCAAAAACGTTTATGTTTGTGCAAATTTACCATACTATATAACGACACCCATATTAATGATGTTGCTCGAAAGCAGACTGCCATTTAAGAAGATGACGTTTATGGTACAAAAAGAGGTGGCTGACAGACTTTCATCTAACTCAAAAGAGGGCGATTACGGTGCGGTTACGGCATCAGTAAGTTATTACGGCAAGGTTGAGAAGTTGTTTAATGTAAGTGCGGGCAATTTTATGCCGGCACCGAAGGTAGACTCGGCAGTGATACAGATAACCCTTTATGATGAACCTCCTGTTAAGGTGGTTGATGAAAAGTTGTTTTTCAAGGTTATAAAGGCGGCATTTGAGCAAAGAAGAAAGACTTTGGTAAACGCACTGTCGGGAAAAATGGATATAAGCAAAGATGAAATAGTTTCTGCTGTTACAGAGGCGGGGCTTGACCCGAATATAAGGGGAGAAAGACTTGATATAGCCGAATTTGCAAAATTATCAGATATAATCAAACGCAAACAAACGGAGAAATAAACTCTGTTTTATATAAAGAAAAAAATAAAAATAATTATATTTATTGGAGGCAAAACCAAATGACAACCAACAAGTATGTAAACGAATGGATTAAGGAGATGGCTGAACTTACTTGTCCTGACAAGATCGTATGGATCGACGGTTCGGACGAACAGAGAGAGGCTCTTCGTGAAGAGGCATGTGCAACATCTGAAATGTATAAGCTTAACCAGGATAAGCTTCCCGGCTGCTATTTGCATCGTACAGCAATTAACGACGTTGCACGTGTAGAAAACAGAACATTTATTTGTACAGAAACAAAAGAAGAAGCAGGACCTCTCAACAACTGGATGGCTCCCGCTGAAATGTATGAAAAGCTTAGAAAGCTCTATAAGGGTTCATATAAGGGAAGAACAATGTATGTTATTCCTTATTCTATGGGTATTCCCGGCTCTGACTTTGCAAAGATAGGTATTGAGCTTACAGACTCTATCTACGTAGTACTCAATATGCTTATTATGACAAGAGTTGGAACAAAAGTTTTGGCAGCTCTTAAAGATGACGATGCAGGCTTTATTAAGGGTCTCCATGCAAGAGCTGACCTCGACGAAGAGAACAGATACATCGTTCACTTCCCTCAGGATAACACAATCTGGTCAATTAACTCCGGTTACGGCGGAAACGTTCTTCTCGGTAAGAAATGCTTTGCACTTCGTATTGCATCCTACCTTGGCAGAAAAGAAGGCTGGATGGCTGAGCATATGCTTATTCTCGGTATTGAATATCCCAATGGCGAAATCAAGTATATTTCTGCAGCATTCCCCTCTGCATGCGGTAAGACAAACCTCGCAATGCTTATTCCACCCGAAATTTACGGTAAACAGGGCTACAAAGTATGGTGCGTAGGCGACGATATTGCATGGCTCCGTGTTGGTGCTGACGGCAGACTTTGGGCAGTTAACCCCGAAAACGGATTCTTCGGTGTTGCTCCCGGTACACACGACAAGTCTAACCCCAACGCTCTTAAGACAACAATGCGTGATACTATCTTCACAAACGTTGTACACAATCTTGATGATAATACAGTATGGTGGGAAGGTCTCGACAAGAATCCTCCCGCAAATGCTCTTGACTGGAAGGGCAATAAGTGGGACTTCACAAAGTTTGACAAGAAGGATAAGTCTACTTGCGGTGCTCACCCCAACTCCAGATTCACATCTATGGCAATTAACTGCCCCTGCATTTCTTCTGAATTCAACAATCCCGCAGGTGTTCCGATTTCTGCGATTGTATTTGGCGGCAGACGTGCGAAGACAGCTCCGTTGGTATATCAGTCTCGTAACTGGAACAACGGCGTATTCGTTGGCTCTATCATGGCTTCCGAAACAACAGCAGCTGCAGCAGGTGCTGTCGGCGTAGTTCGTCGTGACCCGATGGCTATGCTTCCTTTCGCAGGCTACAATATGGGTGACTACTTCAAGCATTGGATTGAAATGGGCACAAAGGTTACAAACAAGCCCCTTATCTTCAACGTTAACTGGTTCCGTACAGATGATGAAGGAAACTTCATTTGGCCCGGCTTCGGCGACAATATGCGTGTTCTTCTTTGGATTCTCGCTCGTTGCGAAGGCAAGGTAGACGCTGTAGAAACAGCAATCGGTTACGTTCCGAAGGCCGAAGACATCAACATCGAAGGTCTTGATATTGACATTGACGTTGTTAAAGAGCTTCTTAACGTTGACAAGGCAGTATGGAGAGAAGAAATCGGCGGTATCAAAGAATTCTATGCAAAGATTGGCGACACAGTTCCCGCAGAACTTAAGGCTGAACTTGCAACTCTCGAAGCTAACCTCGCAGAATAAAAATAGCTATATTTCAAAAGTGGCGTACTTCTTAAAAGAAGTGCGCCACATTTGTATTTATTATATATTGCATACGGTATAATTATTTGATATAATGAAAATACGAGGTGATTTTTATGACAGTATTTGTGTGTTTAGATGATAATAACGGAATGTTATTCAATAACAGAAGACAAAGCCGAGATTCAAAGGTGATTGAGCAAATAAAAGCTATATCTATGGGAAGAAAGCTTTATATGGACAGTTATTCGGCGAAGTTGTTTGAGGATTTTGAGGTTATAGTTGACGATAACTTCTTGGAAAAAATGACCGAAGAAGATTTCTGTTTTGTTGAAAAGGCATATTTAAAGGAATATGACGAAAAGATAAAAACACTTGTGATATTCAAGTGGAACAGAATATACCCCTTTGACAAACAGCTTGATATAGGATTTAATGATAGAGAACTTAAAGAAAGCTATGATTTTGAGGGAACTTCGCACGAAAAAATAACCTACGAGGTATGGGTTAGATGAAAAAAGTATATTTTGTTTTGGCGGTAATATTAATCGCTTTTGCGGTTGTTGCATATATGAATATAGTTCCGCCGTATTCCGAGAGCGACAACGGGGAAGTTGAGCAGATTTCATTAGATTACTTTGATTACACAAAAATACCGGAATTCGACGGCAAAAAACCTTACGTTGTCGTAAATGATAACAAGCCGTATTTTGACGAAAGAAGCTATACGACCAATTCCTACGAAGAGTACGGAAAACTTGACAATAAGGGAAGATGCACCTATGCTATGGCAAGTATAGGCAAAGATTTGATGCCGACTGAAGAGCGAGGTTCCATAGGCTCGGTTAAGCCTACGGGTTGGCATATATCAAAATACGATTTTGTTGACGGAACCTATCTATATAACAGGTGTCATCTTATTGGATACCAGTTGACCGGTGAAAATGCGAATAAAAGCAATTTGATAACAGGTACAAGATATATGAACGTGCAAGGAATGTTGCCGTTTGAAGATATGGTTGCAGACTACGTAAAAGAAACCGAAAACCACGTTTTGTATAGAGTAACGCCGATATTTTTAGATAATGAATTGGTTGCAAGAGGCGTATTGATGGAAGCCATATCAATAGAAGATGACGGCGACGGAATATGTTTTAACGTATTTTGCTACAACGTACAGCCTAAAGTGCATATAAACTATATCGACGGTTCTAACTACAGTGAAGAGGGAATAAATACCTCTGTACAGGAAAATGCATCGTACATATTGAATACGGGTTCACGAAAGTTCCATAAGGTTGACTGTTCTTCCGTAAAAGACATAGCTTCGGCGAACAAAAAAGGATATAAAGGTACTCGTGAGGAGCTTATACTTGACGGATATGCTCCTTGCGGTAATTGTAAACCATAAAACAAGGCTATACACCATTAAAGTGTATAGCCTTGTTTTATGTAATGTTTACTGTTCGTATATCGTATTCGGAATAAAGCTGTTAATTTCATACTCGGCACTTGTTCTGAGTTCTGTTCTGTCGTGGGTTATCTGTGCTATTTGGAGCGTTTCAAAATCGCTTATATCAATATTTTCAACCATTATACTGTGCTCATCAACAAATACGGTTTCTTTAGTTTTTCCATCAAGCTTAATTTTTGTATATTCGTTAAATCTGTTTCCGCTTACCAAAAGGCTGTTTCCGTTATATTCAAGCGATGTAACATAAATATCATATACTCCCATTTCGATATTGGTGAAAGAATATGGGCTTACTCCATTATACGTTATTCTGTCGCCGTAAAGAACGTCATATTCAAGCATTTCAAGCTTGTTTTGGTAGTTTTCAATGGTGTCGCACATTTGATGCAATTTTGTTGTAGTGCCGAGATTAGAGCCGAGCGTAGAGAGAAAATGCGACATAAGCTGATAGCTGTTTAAATTTTTGTTTACGCCTTTTATATCGTAATTTGCCCATATTGCCCAGTCAGTCTGATATTTAGACCCCTCTAAAAGCTTGTCTTCTTCGAGGTATATTGTCGGGAAATGATCTCCGTAAAACAAAACTGCGGTAGGTTCTTCAAAAGTTTTTAAGAAATTAATAATTTCGCCGATGAAAGCGTCCGTTTCATTAAGTTGTTCAACGTAATAACGGTAATTAGCTTTATTTTCCGCATCGGTATTGTTTTGTAACTCAACTTGAATATCGTGTTCCGAAGGCAGTTCTTCATCGGGATATTTGCCATGAGCCTGAACGCTTACCGTAAACACAAAGTCACGGTCTTCCGTAGACAAAAGACAGTCCGTAATCTGTTCTGTAAGAATGTTATCTTTTGCCCAGCCGAGAGTGGTAAATTCGGGATTATGCATCATTTCAAGCGGAATGAAAGTATCAAATCCCAAAGAAGAATATACGACGTTGCGGTCATAGAATGTGGCAGTATGATTGTGGATAGCGTGTGAGGAATAACCGTATTCTTTTAAGGTGAATGCCGGTGTTTCGCAGGTCGTTGACTGAAGAACGGTTTTATAAGGGTATTCCCCGGGACCGAAGTGGTCAAGATTCATACCGGTAAGTATTTCAAATTCGGTATTTGCAGTACCGCCCCCAATGGAGGGAACGGTAATGAGACCGTGCGGATAGTTTTTCTTTAGATATGTGAAATTTGGGATAAGGTTTGTGGTAGTAACAAGATTTGATACACGGTTTATATCAAAAAATGATTCAAGTTGCACGACAATAATATTTGGTTTTTTGGCGGGAGCAATATCGACGTTGTTGTTTATTTCTTCCAAAATGCTTTCAACGGTATCGTTGGCATATTCAGGCGGTTGGCTTATTCCTACATCAAAAATACTTAACGAGAAGCAGTAAGCAAAGCCGTAATCCTTGTAAGCCTCGGCAAGACTTGGGAATTTTTTGCCGAGCAATCCGGTTTGTGTACCAACAGCTCCGGATATAAGAATCGTTACTACTATAACCACAACGAATACACTGTTTTTCTTGAAGTCAATTTTGGTTGAAGCGTTTTTCTTCCAGAAAATAACGAACAGGGTAATAAGCAGAAGCCCGCCGATTATTATAAGTGAAAGCTGGAACAGATTGAGATAAATATCAATTATTCCAAGCATATTTATTGCGATAGAAAAGTCAATGGCTGAAAACGGTGTAATTCTGTAGGAAAGTACAATACAGTTAATAAGGGATAAAATTATCCATACAGATGATACGGTTGCCAGAGCAAAGGCCTTCTTTGGAAAAAAGAGTGCTGCCGAAAAAGTAAGCAAAATAATTATGTAATTATAAAAGAATGCGTAGGGGGAATTAAAAAGAAACGCAAAGGCTTCAAAGACGGAATGTCGGCATAATGACTCGGAGACGATTAGTGTAAAAAAGGTAATGGAAAGACAGCGCCAGAAAGGGTGGGTGCGAAGAAAAGCCATTGCCTTTTTTGAAAAACTTACAAAAAATTTTAAAATGCAGTTTTCAGAAATCTTTTTAAATAAATTCATAATCTTATCCTTTTCACAATAAAACATAAAGAAGGAATAATGCGAATTTGTTGACAAAAATATTTGAACAATGTATAATATTCTGTGTATTAAATAAACCCATTAAAAGAAATATATCACTTTTCTTTTACAAAAATATTAACAAAACGCATTTTTTTGTTTTTTTAATAAAAAAACGGAGGATTGTATGGCAATATATAAAATAGCAGACCTTTTTGTGGAGATGACCCCTTGTCATAACCGATTAAAAAAATATGCTGAAAAGTATTTATATACCGGAAATGAAACACCCGAGAACGTGATGAAAGTTGAAATTTCCGAAGATATATTGAAGATGAAAAATGAAGAACATTCATATCTTTCGGCAGAAGAATGTGAATATATATTTTTCGGGGCTTGTTTTGCGGCGCGTCTTTTGAAATATAACGGTTTTGTACTTCACTCGTCGGCAATTGCCTATGAGGGAAATGCATATTTGTTTTCGGCAGATAGCGGAACGGGAAAATCAACCCATACACACTTTTGGCAAGATGTTTTTGGTAAAGACAACGTAACCTATATAAACGACGATAAGCCTGCTATAAGAGAAATAAACGGTGTGTTTCATGCGGCTGGAACTCCTTTTTCCGGAAAAAGTAATTTGAGCAAAAATATTGTTGTACCGTTGAAAGCAGTATGCTTTATTCATAGATCTGAACAGAATGAAATAAAGAGATTAACTCCTTCCGAGGCTATGGAACTGTTGTTTGGGCAGATTTTAAGACCAAGCAAACCGCAGTCAATAAATTTATTGTTTGAAATATTGGACAGCTTTTTTAAGAAAGTACCCGTTTATTCATTAGGTGTAACGTACTCGTCCGACTCGGCAAAATTTGCTTATGAAGCTCTGAATAAACAATAAAATGTGTGTGGAAAAACCACACACATTTTTGCGTTAAAGATATTGTCTAATATCGTTTGCAAGATTGTTTTCGAGAGAGATAAGGTCTTTTGCAATATTTTTTGAATATTCGTCTGCCGCTTTGTATTGGTTGAGATAACGGCTAAGCGATTTAACACCCATATTACAGCCGTCTGTCATAAGGTCGGCAACCGTGTTGTCTGATTCGTCAACAGCTAATTTTGCGTTTGTTTTTATCCAGGACATACCTTTTGCGATTGGGTTGGGTTCTTTTCCGTCATCGCTGAAGCGGTTGAGTTGAAGTCTTATTTTACTTTCAAGCTCTTCGTGGTCTTTTTTACATTCGATAAGCTTTTCTTTAAACTCTCTGTTTTTTACCGTATCTACTACGTCTTCGATTGAGGAAACGCCCATTTTTACACCCGAATCACATTCTCGAAGCAGTCTTATTGTATCGTGTTCTATCATTTTTGTTAATCCTTTCTTTTGTATTTGTATATACAGTATGCCCCGAAATTTAATTTAGTTGTATAGCCTTTTATGAAAGTATTTTAAATATAAAAATAATGTATTTTTTGTTGAATTGTAAAAGAATATATGATATAATTTTTTTAGTATTTTAAATATTTGGAGGCTTTTTATGAAAATAAAAACCAAAAGAATACAATATGAAGAATTAAGCGAAATAAAGAGGCCGAAGCATTTTAATCCAAAGAAGCCGAATATATTTTTCAGAACGCTTGTAAGGCTACTGTCGCAGTTTGATATGTGGGCGACAAAATTTTCATATACGAAAACCGATATGGAAAAGGCGGGAAAAGGTCCGTATCTTATACTAATGAATCACTCAAGCTTTATTGATTTTGAAATTGCGAATAAGATTTTGTACCCGACACCTTTTTGCTTTGTTGCAACAACCGATGCTTTTGTAAGCAAGGCTTGGCTTATGAGACAGATTGGATGTATACCGACACAAAAGTTTGTAAATGACGTTACGCTTATATCAGATATGGCTTACGCTTTGAATGAGCTGAAAACAAGTGTTCTTATGTATCCGGAAGCGGGATACAGCTTTGACGGTTGTGCTACTACGTTACCTCGCGGCTTGGGAAGGCTTGTGAAGAAGCTTGATGTTCCGGTTCTAAGCATACACACTTTTGGAGCATTTTCACGCGACCCGCTTTATAATTGTTTACAGAAGAGAAAAGTTAAGGTGAGTGCCGATATTTCGTGTATTCTTTCTCTTGATGATGTAAGAGAAAAGTCTGTTGCCGAAATAGATGAGGTTTTGGAAAAGACATTTACTTTTGATAATTTTGAGTGGCAGTATGAAAACAAGGTCAAGATAGACGAGACGTTCCGTGCAGACGGACTGAACAGAATATTGTATAAATGCGCCCATTGCCAAACAGAAGGAAAAATGGAGGGCAAGGGAACAAAGCTTATATGCCACGAATGCGGCAAGGAATATGAGCTTGACGAGTACGGTAAATTAAAAGCATTAGACGGAGAAACAGAGTTCGGTCATATTCCGGATTGGTACAATTGGGAGAGGGATTGTGTAAGACAAGAAATACTTGACGGCAGTTATAAGCTTGACGTTGACGTAGATATATGCGCACTGGTTGATTACAAGGCCTTATATAAAATAGGAGAAGGACACTTAGTTCACGATAAGAACGGTTTTTATTTGACAGGTTGCGACGGAAAGCTTGAATATACCCAAAAGCCGCTTGTTTCGCACAGTGTTAACTCCGATTATTATTGGTATGAGATAGGCGACGTGATAAGTATCGGTAACAGGGAGACTTTATATTACTGTTTTCCGAAGACGAAGGGCGATTTTGTTGCAAAGACAAGACTTGCGGCTGAAGAAATGTACAGTCTTGTAAGACCTAAAAGAGGGAAAATATAGATTTAGATACGATTATATTTATAAAAATCAGCTTGAAAGTTGTGTTGTATTAGCTTTTTTGGGTTATATTGTTGAATGTTTTTTTGAAAAATATAAAAAAAATTTCAAATACTTCTTGACTTTAGCACAGGAAAGTGGTAAAATGCTGACATAATTTAAATGCGTTGACGAAAACAAGTAGATAACGTCGAGACTCTTACAGAGAATTGTCGGTTGGTGCGAGACAAAGACGACGATGTTATTGAATACATTTCCGAGCGGCTTGTCCGAATTTGTACAGTAGGGTAAGACGGGGACGCCCGTTACAGCGTAAGAGTCTAAGGATAAATATTGTCCCGGACTTAATGAGAACCAACTGAGGTGGTACCACGGTGTAATAATCGTCCTCTGCGATTTTTTTTCGCAGAGGACTTTTTGTTTTGTAAAATTGGGAGAATATGGGCGGAGCACATATTCTCTATGGTTGTTTATTAAATTAGAAAAATATTAAGCTTTAGATATAGAAGGAGAAAGAAAATGGTAATAGCGGATTTTTTGGAAAGAAATGCGCGTCTTTACGGAGATGAAACGGCATTGGTTGAAATAAACCCTTCCGAAGAAAGAGACAATGCGGTAACTTGGAGAGATTTTAGTCTTATTGAGAATACAAGCCCCGACCTTCCTTACAGAAGAGAAATAAATTGGAGACAGTTTGATGAAAAGGCGAACAGATTTGCAAACCTTTTGCTCAGCCGAGGTATCAAGAAAGGACAGAAAGTAGCGATACTGCTTATGAACTGTCTTGAATGGTTGCCGATATATTTTGGAATATTGAAATCGGGTGCTCTTGCTGTTCCCATGAATTTTAGATATTCGGGCGATGAAATTGAATACTGTCTTGATTTGGCTGACGTTGACGTTTTGGTATTTGGTCCCGAATTTACAGAGCGACTTGAGACTGTTCCGAATGCACTTGATAGACTTAAGTTTAAATTCTTTGTGGGAAGAGACGTTCCTGCATTTGCTGAAAGCTATCTTGAGCTTGTAACTTATACCTCAACAAAGGCACCTCCCGTAATGGTGGGAGAAAAAGACTACGCGGCAATATATTTTTCATCGGGTACGACAGGTAGACCGAAGGCTATTTTGCATAATCACAGAGCATTGGTTTGTTCTTGCGAAACCGAGCAGAATCACCACAGACAGTCGAGAGATGACGTGTTTTTGTGTATTCCTCCCCTTTATCATACGGGTGCAAAAATGCACTGGTTCGGAAGCTTGCTTTCGGGAAGCCGAGCAGTACTTCTAAGAGGTGTGAAGCCCGAGTGGATATTGCGTGCGGTAACAGAAGAAAAATGTACTATTGTATGGTTACTTGTACCGTGGGCACAAGATTTGCTTAATGCAGTTGAAGCGGGTAAGATAAATATTGGCGATTATATGCTTGACCAATGGAGACTTATGCATATTGGTGCTCAGCCTGTACCGCCCAGTCTTATAAACAGGTGGAAGAAGAAATTCCCGAATCATGAGTATGATACGAATTACGGTTTGTCGGAATCTATTGGTCCCGGTTGCGTACATCTCGGTGTTGAGAATATTCATAAGGTAGGTGCAATAGGTAAGCCCGGATATAACTGGGAAGCGAAGATTGTTGACGAAAACGCTAATACCGTAGAACAGGGCGAAGTCGGAGAACTTGCTGTTAAGGGAGACGGCGTAATGCTTTGTTACTATAAAAACGAAAAGGCGACAAATGAAGTTTTGAAGGAGGGTTGGCTGTTTACCGGAGACGTTGCAAGAATGGACGAAGAGGGCTTTATCTATCTTGTTGACAGAAAGAAGGACGTTATTATTTCGGGCGGTGAGAATCTGTATCCCGTTGAAATTGAAGACTTCTTGAATACTAATACAAAAATAAAAGACGTTGCAGTTATTGGTCTTCCTGATGAGAGACTTGGTGAAATTGCAGCAGCGGTTATTGAATTTAAAGATGGAATGACGGCGACAGAAGAAGAAATAAACGAATTTTGTCATGCGCTGCCGAGATATAAGCGTCCCAAGAAGCTTATATTTGCAAAAGTTCCCAGAAATCCCACCGGTAAAATTGAAAAGCCGGTATTGCGTCAGATGTATGGCGCAGGAAGACTTGTAGAGGCGCAGACTACAAAATAAGCAACAAAAACAAGGTGATACAAAATGTTTATAAAAATTGCAATGCTGGTAATATTTTTTGGTACGATGATAGGTATCGGTTTATATTGCATGAAACATTCAACAGACGTTAATGGTTTTGTACTGGGCGGACGAAGCGTAGGTCCTTGGTTGACAGCTTTTGCTTACGGTACATCGTATTTTTCGGCTGTTGTGTTTGTTGGATATGCAGGGCAGTTTGGCTGGAAATACGGTATTGCAGCGACATGGGCAGGAATAGGAAATGCGATACTCGGTTCATTGCTCGCGTGGATGATACTTGGCAGACGTACTCGTATTATGACACAGCATTTGGACAGTGCAACGATGCCTCAGTTTTTTTGTAGCCGTTACAACAGTCAAGGGTTAAAACTACTGTCATCGGCGGTAATATTTATATTTTTAATTCCGTACACGGCATCGCTTTACAACGGACTCAGCCGTTTGTTCGGCATGGCTTTTGATATACCGTATGAGGTGTGCGTAATAGTAATGTCGATATTGACTGCGATATACGTTATAGCGGGTGGATATATGGCAACTGCTATAAATGATTTTATACAGGGAATCATTATGATAGTCGGTATTATAGCCGTAATAATTGCAGTACTTAATACACAGGGCGGATTGACTGCCGCTATGGACAGTTTAAGCCAAATATCAAGCGAAGCGGAGGGAATAAAACAGGGGGCGTTAACTTCATTCTTTGGTCCCGATCCGATAAATTTGGCCGGTGTAGTTCTTCTTACCTCACTTGGTACATGGGGACTTCCGCAGATGGTGCAAAAGTTTTATGCGATAAAGAATGAAAAGGCGATAACCAAGGGCACTATTATTTCGACCATATTTGCGCTGATAGTTGCGGGTGGTTGTTATTTCCTTGGAGGCTTCGGCAGATTATTTACACCCGATACGACGGCAGAAGGTGCGATTATTTTTGACTCAATAGTACCGAATATGCTCAAAGGATTGCCCGATGTTTTGATAGGGGTAGTAATAGTTCTTGTTCTTTCAGCTTCGATGTCAACACTTTCTTCACTTGTTTTGACTTCAAGCTCTACTCTTACGCTTGACTTTATAAAAGAAAGAATCGCAAGAAACATGAATGAGAAAAAGCAAGTATTTATTATGCGTGTTTTGATAGTTATATTTATTGCTGTATCTGCAGTAATTGCGATTATTCAGCATAAGGGAAGTGTTTCATTTATAGCTCAGCTTATGGGTGTATCATGGGGAGCTTTGGCAGGAGCGTTTTTAGCTCCGTTCTTATACGGTTTGTACTGGAAGGGCGTAACAAAGGCGGCGGTTTTGGTAAATATAATATTTTCTACAATTGTTATGATTGCGAACATATTGGTAAGAGGTGTATTTCCGTCTATATTGCAGTCTCCGATAAATGCGGGTGCATTTTGTATGCTTGCGGGACTGATAATAGTACCCATAGTAAGTAGATTTACAAAGAAGCCC
Organism: Eubacteriales bacterium; assembly: GCA_045587445.1. Lineage (GTDB taxonomy): Bacteria > Bacillota > Clostridia > Oscillospirales > CAG-272 > RGIG1995. Next base: position 83,975 of record JAZNCH010000036.1, read on the forward strand.
GATAAAAAAATGGTAGAAGAGGTATTCTCTTGCTATTCACAGAGTGTTACGGTATCCGTAAAAGAGCATATGGGTTAAAAAATATACAAAAATGTAAAAAAGAACTTTAATATATTATTGAATATATTTTATATTTGTGATATAATATCAATATTATTTTTTGATAGTTCCTCCGTGGTTTAGCGGAAAGAAAGAGAGGAAAAATATAGATGAAACAGCTAATGTTGGGGAATGAGGCTGTTGCAAGAGGTTTGTTTGAGGCAGGATGTTCGTTCGTTTCAAGCTATCCCGGCACTCCCAGTACGGAAATAACCGAATGCGCGGCGAAATATGCTGAGATTTATGCAGAATGGGCACCTAATGAAAAGGTAGCTATGGAGACTGCGTTTGGCGCGGCTTTGGCAGGAAAGAGAAGCTTTTGCGGTATGAAGCACGTTGGACTTAACGTTGCGGCAGACCCATTATTCACTATATCGTATACAGGTATTAATGCAGGAATGGTTATCGGCGTGGCTGATGACCCCGGTATGCACAGCTCACAGAACGAACAGGATTCAAGACATTACGCAAAGGCGGCAAAACTGCCTATGCTTGAGCCCTCTAACTCAAAAGAAGCACTTGAGTTTGCAAAGGCGGCTTATGAAATATCCGAAGGCTTTGATACCCCTGTACTTTTGAAGATGTGCACACGTGTTGCTCATTCGCAGAGTATTGTTGAAACATCTGACCGTGTTGAAAAGGAACAGGTTGAATACGTTAAAAATCCGTCAAAATACATAATGATGCCCGGATTTGCAAAGAAAAGACACCCCATTGTTGAAGAAAGAATGGCAAAATTAGCTGAATATGCTGAAACTTCTACACTCAACAAGTGGGAAAAGGGAACCGATAATAAGATAGGTATTATTACCGCCGGAACTTGTTATCAGTACGTAAAGGAAGTTTGCGGAAACGACGTAAGTATTTTGAAGCTCGGTATGGTTTGGCCCATTTCCGAGAAGATGATAAAAGACTTTGCATCTTCCGTTGAAAAAGTGATAGTAGTAGAAGAGCTTGACGGTTTTATCGAAGAATTTTGCAATGCACTCGGTATTGTAACCGATGGCAAGAACTTGTTCTCGAACATTGATGAATTGTCTCAGAACAAGGTTGCAAAGGGACTTGGTATAGAATATACCGAGGGAGAGGCTGTAGATGCCGTTATTCCCAACCGTCCCCCCGTTATGTGTGCAGGTTGTCCTCACAGAGGGCTTTACTACGTTTTGTCAAAATTGAAGCTTAACGTTATCGGTGATATAGGCTGTTATACACTCGGTGCAGTTGCTCCGCTTAACGCAGTAGACAGCGTAATTTGTATGGGTGCTTCTATATCTGGAGCACACGGATTTAACAAGGCGAATGACGGTAAGAGCGATAATAAGACCGTTGCAGTAATAGGCGACTCGACGTTTATGCATTCGGGAATGACGGGACTTGTTAATATTTCATATAACAATTCCAACAGTACCGTTATTATCCTTGACAACTCAATTACGGGAATGACAGGACATCAGCATAATCCCACCACAGGATTTAACCTAAAGGGAGACCCTGCGGCAAAGGTTGACCTTGAAGCTTTGTGCCGTGCTATCGGTATTAATTCTGTAAGAGTTGTAGATCCATATAATATTGCCGAATGTGAAACAGTTATTAAAGAAGAATTGGCAAAAGAAGAGCCCTCTGTTATTATATCGAGACGTCCCTGCGCACTTCTTAAATACGTAAAACATAATTCTCCCGTAACCGTTTCGGCAGACAAGTGTAAGAGCTGTAAGATGTGTATGAAGATAGGCTGTCCCGCGATAAGTATGGTTGACGGCAAGGCAGTAATAGATGCAACACTTTGTACGGGTTGCGGAGTATGCACACAGCTTTGCAAATTCGGAGCAATGCAGGAGGCAGAAAAATGAGCAACAATACGAAAAATATAATGATTGTCGGTGTAGGCGGTCAAGGGTCGCTTCTTGCAAGTAAGCTGCTCGGAAGATTGCTTCTTACCAAAGGATATGACGTAAAGGTTTCAGAGGTTCACGGCATGAGCCAGAGAGGCGGTTCTGTTGTAACGTACGTTCGTTTCGGAGACGAAGTATATTCACCGGTTATTGACGAAGGTGAAGCGGATTTTGTAGTATCATTTGAACTTCTTGAAGCGGCAAGATGGACGAAGTTCTTGAGAGAAAACGGAAAGATTATAACCAATACCCAGCAGATTAATCCTATGCCGGTTGTTACGGGAGCGGCAGAATATCCTGCGGAGCTTGTTGTAAAAATGAAGGCTGACGGATTTAATGTTGACGCGATAAACGCACTTGAACTTGCAGAGACGGCAGGTTCATCAAAGGCCGTTAACCTCGTGCTTATGGGCAGACTTTCAAAGTATTTTGACTTTACCGAAGAAGAATGGATGAAGGCAATCGAGGAAAGCGTTCCTCAAAAATTCTTGGAAATGAACAAAAAGGCATTTGCACTGGGAGCAAATGCGTAAAAAAGGGGTTTTGTATAAATGGAAAAATACTATCAGCCGGAGATAGAAACAGCTACTCGGGAAGAAATGAAAGCGCTTCAAAGTGAGCGTCTTATAAACACAGTAAAAAGAGTGTATGAAAAGGTTCCCCATTACCGTAAGAAGATGGAGGAGATGGGTGTTACTCCTGATGACATTAATAGTGTATACGACCTCTGTAAGCTTCCGTTTAACTATAAGCAAGATTTGCGCGATACATACCCTTACGGAATGTTTGCAGTACCGATGAAGGACGTAGTAAGACTTCACGCGTCAAGCGGTACGACAGGAAAGCAGATAGTTGTTGGCTATACGCAGAACGATATGGACTTGTGGGCTGACTGTTGTGCCAGAGCGTTTACGGCGGCAGGCTGTACTGATGAAGACTTAGTTCACGTTTCATACGGTTATGGATTGTTCACCGGCGGACTTGGCGCTGACGGGGGCGCGAGAAGAATAGGCGCGACGGCAATACCCGTATCAAGCGGAAATACCCAGAGACAGATAACTATTTTAAAAGATTTCGGTTCGACTATACTGTGCTGTACTCCCTCTTATGCATTGCATATAGCAGAGACACTTCACGATATGGGTTATACGAAGGACGATATAAAGTTAAAGGCGGGAATATTCGGAGCTGAACCTTGGACAAACGAGATGCGTCATCAGATTGAGGAAATGCTCGGACTTAAGGCTTTTGATATATACGGCTTGACTGAGATAATCGGTCCGGGTGTCGGCTTTGAATGTGAAGAACAGACGGGGATGCATATAAACGAAGACCACTTTATCGTTGAGGTAATTGACCCCGATACAGGTGAAGTACTTCCCGAGGGGACACAGGGCGAGCTTGTATTCTCTTGCATAACTAAAGAAGCATTTCCGATACTCAGATACAGAACGAGAGATATAGGGGTTATTACAAGAGAGAAATGCTCTTGCGGCAGAACGCTTGTGAAAATGACAAAGCCGAGAGGCAGAAGCGACGATATGCTTATTATCAGAGGTGTTAACGTATTTCCATCGCAGATTGAGACCGTTCTTATTGAAAAGGGATATACTGCAAACTATCAGATTGTTGTTGACAGAGAAAACAACTTTGACAGCATTGAAGTGCGCGTAGAGCTTTCACCCGAAAACTTCCGCGATACAGTTAAGGGACTTGATAAGCAGGCAAAAGAGCTTGCAGAGGGACTTAAGGTTATTCTCGGTATTAACGCTAAGGTAATATTGATGGAGCCTAACTCACTTCCTCGTTCCGAAGGCAAGGCCGTTAGAGTAATTGACAAGCGTAAGCTTTTAGACTAAAATATAGGGGTGTTAAGTAAAATGGTAAAACAGTTATCGGTATTTATTCAAAATAAATCGGGTAAAATAGCATCCGTTACAAGAACTCTTTATGAGAATGGAATTGACATTCGCGCTCTTTCTATTGCGGATACGGCAGATTTCGGAATATTACGTATGCTTGTAAGCGATGTTGAAAAAGCGAGATTGGCTTTGGCAAAAGAAAACTGTATCGTAAGCGTGAACGAAGTTGATGTTGTGTTAGTTCCCGACAGACCCGGCGGTCTGGCAGAGGTTTTGCAGAAGATGTCAGACGCGCATATAGATATTGAATATATGTATTCTCTTATAGACAGAGGAACAGAAGATGCATATATGGTATTCCGTTTTGCTGACGATGCCAATGTGCTTGACGTTCTTGAAGCGAACGGATTAAAGACCGTTCCCGGAGCAAAACTCGGACTTAACTGATTATAAATTGAGGTGAAATAAAATGCAGGAATTAAGCAGAAAAACAAAACATTTTACAGATTCTGTTATACGCCGTATGACAAGAATCGCTATAGCGAATAACGCGATTAACTTGGCGCAGGGGTTCCCCGATTTTGATCCGCCCAAAGTTTTGACAGACAGACTTGAGGAGATTAGTCAACTCGGTCCTCACCAGTATCCTATTACTATGGGCGCACCAAACTTTAGACGTGCTTTAGCTGAAAAGTGCGGAAGATTTATGGGTAGAAAGATTGACCCCGAAACAGAGGTAGTTGTTACTATAGGTTCGACGGAAGCGATGGTAGATACTTTGTTTGCCATTACTAACCCCGGCGACAAAATAATTATGTTCTCACCTTATTTCGAGAATTATCGTGCGCAGACTCTTCTGGTTGACTGCGAGCCCATATTCGTACCCCTTATTCCCCCTGCATTCAACTACGATGCAAATGTACTCGAAGATGCTTTTAAGCAGGGTGCAAAGGCAATTCTTATTTGTAACCCTTCAAACCCCAGCGGTAAGGTTTTTACAGAGGCTGAACTTAAGCAGATAGCAGACCTTGCTATTAAATATGATACTTACGTTATTATGGATGAAGTTTATGAGCATATCGTATACGAGGGTCATAAGCACATCTATATGAACAGTCTTCCGGGAATGTGGGAGAGAACAATTTCTTGTAGTAGCTTGTCAAAGACCTATTCGATAACAGGCTGGAGACTTGGTTATGCTATAGCTCCTCAGCATATTATGGAAAGAATTAAGCAATACCATGACTTTAATACCGTTGGTGCGCCTTCTCCTCTTATGGAAGCGGCAGTTGTCGGACTTGAGCTTCCCGACAGCTACTATGACGAATTCGGTCAGCACTATGCTCATATGAAGAAGATATTTACCGAAGGTCTTGACAGACTCGGTATTGAATATTCCGACCCGCAGGGAACGTATTTCGTATTGGCGAATATCGGTCAATTTATGAAGAAGGGACAGAACGACGTGGAATTCTGTGAACAGATGGCTGCCAAGGTAGGCGTTGCCGCAGTACCCGGAACTTCATTCTTTATGGAAGACGTAAGAGATATTGTAAGACTTCACTATGCGAAGAAAGACGAGACGCTTTACGAAGCACTCGAAAGACTTGCTACAATCAAACAGAAATTAGGTTGATTTTTTTCAAAAGAACTTTTTGAAAAAAGCTCTCTTGACTCTCAAAAACTTTAACTAAAAACGGCAGAGGTATTGTTCCTCTGCCGTTTTTGTAACAAAAATGATTACTTGTTTTAAAATACAATTTGTGCTATAATGATAGAAAGTGTTACAAAAGTATACAGTGGAGCGTTTGTATGAGTAATTTTGCCGAAATTTATACCGAAGAGGGATTGAATATGCCCGATATTCCTTGGAATATTTACCCGAGACCGCTTATGAAAAGGGATTCGTTTTATTGTTTGAACGGAGAATGGGATTTTTGTGTGTGCAAGGGTGATGAATATACCGAAAATGAAAAAATAACCGTTCCTTTTGCCCCCGAAACTTTGCTGTCGGGAGTGGGAATAAATTTAGACGAGGACTGTTATGATTCTTTTGTTTATAAGAAGCAATTTGTTTTACCCGAAGGGTTTAACGAAGGGAAGGTTTTGCTTCATTTTGGAGCAGTGTCGAATTATTCCGAAATAATACTGAACGGAAAAACAGTTGGTATACACAGAGGCGCATACGATTCGTTTTTCTTTGATATAACAGACTACTTAAAGAGTGATAACACGCTTGAAGTATATGTGAAGAACATACTTCGAGACAATCTTTTGCCATACGGAAAGCAGAGCCGAAAACGCGGCGGTATGTGGTATACGCCAACCTCGGGAATTTGGCAGACGGTATGGCTTGAAAGCGTACCTGCCGAATATATAAAGAGTATTAAAACGGAAACGAAAGATAACAAAGTAATAATAAAGGCTGACGGCACAGAAAATGCAAAAGTTAAGCTGACTACAGAAAATGGCATATCCGTGTTTGATATGTGTAACGGCGTATGCGAGATAGAGATAGACGAGCCGAGATATTGGTCGCCCGAATCCCCTTATTTATATTATTTTTCTGTTGAGACAGAGTGTGATAAGGTTGAGTCATATTTTGCATTTAGAACTTTGGAAATAAAGAATATAGACGGATACGAAAGACTTTGCTTGAACGGTAAACCCTACTTTTTTCATGGACTGCTTGACCAAGGATATTGGAGTGACGGAGGTCTGACACCGCCGTTGCCTACGTCTTATGAAAAAGATATAATGGCTATGAAATTGTTAGGCTTCAATATGCTGAGAAAGCATATAAAGATAGAGCCTCCACAGTTCTATTATGATTGCGATAGGCTCGGTATGGTTGTTTTTCAGGATATGATAAACAACGGCGACTATAACTTTTTGAGAGATACCGCATTGCCAACGATTGGGGTAAAAAGACTTAACGATAAATATATGCACAAAGATGAAGCACCGCGAGAGATTTTTGCCGAATATATGGAAAACACGGTTGAAGTGCTGAAAGGCTACCCCTCTATTTGTTGTTGGACTATATTTAACGAAGGCTGGGGACAGTTTTGCGGTACGGAAATGTATAAAAAGCTTAAAGAGATTGATAGTACGAGGTTTATAGATACTGCGTCGGGCTGGTTTAAGGGCGTTGAATCCGACGTTGATTCGGAGCACGTATATTTCCGTAAAGTTAAGCTGAAAGCAGGGAAAAAACCTCTTGTGCTTTCGGAGTTTGGCGGATATTCATATAGGGTGGAGGGGCATATTTTTAATCCCGATAACGAATATGGTTACGGTAAATATAAAACGCGCGAGGATTTTGTAAAAGCGTTTTGCAATTTGTACGAGAAAGAGATAATGCCCCTTGTAAAGCAAGGACTTTGCGCATCGGTGTATACGCAGGTATCCGACGTAGAGGACGAGACTAATGGACTGTTTACCTATGACCGCCGAGTGCTAAAGGTCAAACCCGAGGAGTTTGCACACATATCGCAGAGGCTGAAGGAGATATAAAAAACACGCTGTAAGATTTTTAGCTTACAGCGTGTTTGCGTATTATCTTAATTTCACCCTAAAGAACAGTCTTTTGAGAGCTTTTGCATTAAATGGAATAAGAGGATAGAGGTAAGAGCGTTTTCCGTTAACCGTCTTGTTCGAAGCAATTAGAACCAAAGAGAGAACAATTCCCACGAAAAAGCCGATTATATTGAAGAAGGCGGTCAAGATAAGCAAAAGAACGCGCAGGAATTTAAAGGCATATCCAAGCTCGTTACTTGGTTGCGCAAAGTTTGCAAGTGAAACAAAAGCCATATACAGTATAACTTCGGGAATAAACCAACCGCTTTGTACCGCGTATTCACCGAGAATAAGACCGCCGATAACGCTGAGCGAATTATTGAGTGCATTCGGCGTATTGAGCGAGGCAAGTTTAAGTCCGTCTATAGCAAGTTCAAGTATAAATAGCTGAATAATTATGGGAAGTCCACCTGTATATGATACTTTTATAAATTCAAGCCAATTGGGCAAAAACTGAGGATTACTGATAAGCAGATACCAAAGAGGTGTGAGAATAACAGTAAGCCCAAAGATAAAAACACGTAATAAACGCATATAGGTTCCCACTAACGGGGGGTGATAATAATCACCCGTTTCTTGCATAAAATCAAAGATTGAAGTAGGGAGAATCATAGCCTCGGGGGAATTGTCGCAAAGAATGATGACACTGCCTTCAAGCAGCATAGCCGTTGCGGCGTCGGGGCGTTCGGTATATCTTATTTTGGGAAAAGGATTATACCATTTTCGTGTAATAAGACATTCAGCCAAGCTTTCATGGCCCATAGAAAGTCCGTAGACTTTAATGTTATTTAGTTTGTCCGTTATATATTTGACAAAATTTTTGTCGGCTTTATCTTCCATATAGACTACAGCGATGTCAGTCTTTGTGTTTTCTCCTATAGAAAAATGTGAAAAAGTCAGTGCGGGATTTCTTATTCTGCGGCGTATTATAGCGGTATTTTTTAAAATAGCTTCAACAAAGCCGTCTCTTGAGCCTCTTATAACTCTCTCGTTTTCGGGTTCATCTACTTCTCTTGCAGGAAACATACGTGCATTGATGTGAATACCTGCACCTACACCGTCAACGAGCAAAACCGTTTCGCCGTTGAGTACCGCTTCAACTAATTTTTGCATATCTGTAGTTTGCATAACTTCAATATATGGAATATTTGCATTAATAAAATCGGCGGGCGACGTATTATCGGGAATAGCGTAGGTGCGGTTTTCCATAAAGAATTCGACGAGTCTTTCGAGTAAGTCGCTTCTGACACAACCGTCGATGAAATACATACAAGCTTTTTTGTTGTAAAGAGTGAGTTCTCGCTTTTTTATATCAAAGCTGTCGTCTACCCTTAGCGTTTTATCAAACTGTGTTACAAAATCCTTAAAATTAATATTTGACATAAAAAAACTCCGTACTGTTGAAAATAATGATAATATAATTATTTCCAAAAATACGGAAAGTATAACATTAGAGTTCACGGGCGAAGCCCGTGAACTCTATATTTCTTCTTCGGTTTCAACAACAAGCTTTGAAACGAGAGCCGATTCAATTTTGAGGTCAACGATTTTTTCGACTTTGATTTTCAGTCCCTTTATTTCAACTTCGGGAAGAGCGCCGTTGTCAGGGATAGAGGGCATTTCGGAGAATACCATACCGCCCAAGGTTTTATATTCTTCTGTTTCATAGTCAATGTCAATATCAAGAGTGTCGCAAATATCGTCAAGTTGTGTTGTACCCGCAATTCTCCAAAGGTTATCTTCAAGCTGTGTAATATCGGGTTTGTTTTGCTCATCATATTCGTCGTAGATATTACCGACGATTTCTTCAAGTAAATCTTCAAGAGTAATAATACCCGAAGTACCGCCGAATTCGTCAACGACAATAGACATATGAACGTGAGTTTTTTGCATATCCTTGAAAAGAACGTCGGCTCTTACCGATTCGTGAACAAACTTTGCGGGTTTAACTAAGGTTTTAATATCAATATTATCGTTTTTCTTTGTTTGAAGCAAGTATTCACGTGCTCTTAAAATACCGATTATGTTATCTGCGTTTTCTTCGTAAACAGGGAAGCGTGAGAAACCCGACTCTTCAATTATTTGCATAATTTCATCGTGTGTGCTTGAAACGTCGATAAACGTAACGGTAGTACGGTGAATCATAATTTCATTTATGGTAGTATCACCGAACTCAAAAATATTTTCAATCATTTCTTTTTCATCGGCATCGATAGTGCCTTTCTCTTCACCAATGTCGATCATAAGTCTAATATCGTCTTCGGAGATAGTTTCCTCTTTTTCTTTGGGATTAATACCGCAGACACGAAGAACGCCGTTTGTAGACACGGTCATAAACCAAACTATAGGTTTAAGGACGGTAGCAAGACCGTTAATAAAACCACATACGGTACGTGCAAACTTTTCCGAATTTTTCATAGCTATTCGTTTAGGTACAAGTTCACCGAGCACAAGCGTAAAGTACGAGAGAATAAGCGTAATAACGATAACCGCAACAGCATCGAGGGTAGGTCTTGCGGATTCAGCGAGGTTAAAGAGCTTTATCAGCCAATTAACGAGCCTGTCCGAGAAGCTGTCGGCCGCGAAAGCGGAGCCGAGGAAGCCGGCTAAGGTAATGCCGATTTGGATAGTTGAGAGGAAGCCTGTAGGTTCCTGAACCATTTTGAGCATTTTCTTGGCTTTTTTATCGCCGTCCTCTGCCTGATGTTTAAGTTTATTTTCGTTTAGTGAAACAAAGGCAATCTCCGTTGCCGCAAAAAAAGCGTTAAGTAAAATAAGCAAAAGTTGTAAAAACAATTGCGGTAAGATGTCCATTTTTTTCTCCCGGTAATTTTTATAGTGTTAATTTATAATCGAGTTATAATATTTTTTCATAGCCAAAGCATCTTCTGCCATAGTACCGTCGGATTCGCAAATAATTCTCGGCGAAACGTTTTCTTTAACAATAGCTTCCATAAGGGGCTCAAATGGGGGACCGAAAACCGAATCTTCAAATGTGAGATGCTTTTTTTCACCTGCATTTGTAAACTCGATTTTTGAAAAGTGGCAGTGAAGAGTATCGGCATAGCTGTCGCCGAGTTTTTCTGCGATAGTGTTGAATACATGTCTGTAATCGTCAACAGAGACGAACAGATTACCGATATTTCTTGCATTCAGATGACCGAAATCAACAACAGGGCAGAGACGCTTATCTATCGAGCAAATATCAAGAACCTCGTCGAGAGTGCCGAGCTGATTGAGTTTACCCATAGTTTCAAGCGCAAGAGTAACTTTAGTATCATTTACAGCTTCAAGAGCTTTATACATAGTATCTTTAGCAAGATAAACAGCCTCTTCTCTGGAAATTTTTGATGCGCTTCCGGTGTGTATAACAATAAGCTCAGCGTTCATAAGCTCAGCCGCTTTAACGCTTTTGGTTATATAATCAATACTTTTAAGGCGTTTTTCAGTTTCAATTCCCGAAAGAGAGATATAGTAGGGTGCGTGAAGAGACATACGGATATTATGTTTTTTTGCTTCATCGCCGATTTTTCTAAAAGTTTCATCGCTTCCGAAAAGCCCTTTGCCCGCTTGATATTCGTAGCAATCAAGCCCAAAGTTTGAAACCCATTCGGGTGCTTCGACAGTACTTTTTTTACCGGATGCGTAAAAGGAAAGGGAGTTGCCGCCCGGACCAAATAATGCGCTCATATATTTTTCTTCGCCTTCTTATTGTAATAATATTTAATAAATGGCTTCTCAATAGCCGACTTGCATCTGAAGAAAGGTGTTTCGACTTTTTTTATAGTGGGCACCCAAACTGACGTGATACCCGAAACTCTTGCCGTAATGACGTCGGTTAAAAGCTGGTCGCCTACCATAACTGCGTTTTTCTTTTCGTCGTTAAGTATGCGTAATGCATTTTTTACGGTACGGCGCGACGGTTTCCCTGACTTATATAGATAGGGCAAATTTAATTTTTCGTTAAATTTTTCTACTCTTTCTTTTTCGTTATTGGAAACAAGAATAAGCTTTATTCCCGCATCGGTTATAGTTTTGACCCACATACATACGTCGTCGGTAGGGGCGGCAACATCATAGGGAACGAGTGTGTTATCAATATCGCAAAGTACGCAAGTTTTTTCTATACTTTTTAAAAAATCGGGAGAAATATCTTTGTATGAATCAAAATCATAATCGGGAAGTAAAGGATGCTTCATTTATTATACCTCTTATTAATGTACTCCAACTATTTTAACACAAAACTATGCTCTTAACAAGAGGTAATTTAAAAAATCATTTCATAAGACTAAAATGTGAGGCACAAACCCGAGAGGCAAGGTTTTTGCCAAGCTTTTCAAGAAGAAAAAACGTAACGATGTTGTGGAAATTATAATTATGTGATAAGTCTATGGGAAAGTACAAACCCATATAGTAAAGTTTTTGCCAAGCTTTTTTCAAAAAGCGAGCATACAAAAAAGCCGTGAGGGGAACACGGCTTTTTGTTTTTAAAGCTTATGTAGCTTTAAATGGGAATAATAGGGATAAAAAATTAGGAGAATTTATTTTTCAAACGCAAATTATCGGCAATCATGGCGATAAATTCGCTGTTTGTGGGCTTACCTCGGTTATTTTGAATAGTGTAGCCGAAATAGGAATTAAGGGTGTCGATATCTCCTCTGTCCCAAGCGACTTCAATAGCGTGTCTTATAGCGCGTTCAACTCTTGAGGAGGTAGTAGAGTATTTTTGTGCTACCGACGGATAGAGGATTTTTGTAACCGAGTTTATAATATTATTGTCTTCAATAGCCATCATAATGGCGGTGCGAAGATATTGATAACCTTTGATGTGTGCGGGGACGCCGATTTGGTGAATAATTTTGGTAATTTGAGTTTCCATATCGGCATGGGAAGCTTTTTGAGAATAGGTGTTTTGAGTCGGGCGTTTATTTTTAGATGCAATTCTGATTATGCGTTCTTTTAACGTTGCATAATCGAGAGGCTTAACGAGGCAGTATTCAGCACCGGCTTCAGTAGCCTCGGAAAAGATATTAGGATTATTTACCATAGAAACGACGATAAAGGCAGGGGGATTGTCCATATCTTTGACTTTAGTCATTACTTTAATGAAATCGAGCTTTGACAGCCAAGCGTCAAGTATAACAATATCGGGACGGAAAAGTCTGATTTTGTTTTCAGCATCTTCGCCGTTAATTGCAAGTTCTATTGATTTAAAGCCAAGCTTTGAAAGGTTGTCCTTGCAGCCGATACGAAAATCAACACTCTCGTCTGCAATAAGAATTTTTATTGATTGTTCCATTTTCCACACACTCCGTATTATTTTGTTCTGTATTCTATGAATTTATATTACCATAAATTTCCAATTATTGCAATAGTTTTTTTAATAAAATACTAACTAAAAAATTTTGTCGATATGTGGTTAAATCTACCAAAATTTACCAAATAACGAAATTAAGAGTTGGGAAATAGATATTTTAGGGGATAAAACAACAAACGTAAGTTCAACTAATAAAGAAGAATTGACGACCTTATCCGTCACGCCGCTTGTAGAATAATATATATAAGGATAATGGCGACGCGACACCTTCTCCCGCCGGAGAAGGTGTCGAGGCAGTGTACAAACTTTACTTATTATATTACCTTGCTGCCGAGACGGATGAGGTTGTTTATAATAATCATTTTAATTTAGTGTATATTATGAAATTGACAGTTTGTTTATTGGTTTTGAACTGAAAAAAAGGGACTAAGTTTACACTTCAGTCCCATATTGTTATTATGCTTTTTTTAAATAATCTACCTGTGATTTAGTGAGATGACGCCAATTCCCCGGGGGAATATCACCGAGCTTTATGTTACCGATAGCGACACGCTGTAACTTTGTGATTTCGAGTTCCGTTTGTTCGCACATTTTACGTATCTGTCTGTTTCTGCCTTCATAGAGCTCCATACGTATAACCGTGTAATTATCTTTTCTTGTAACAATATCACAAGCTACAGGTAATATTTCATAGTCGTCTATAATCATAGGCTTTCCCAATGCTTTTAGCTGTTCGGGAGTAATTTCGCCTTTGACTTTAACGTGATATATTTTCGGAATACGGTGGCGTGGGTGCATAAGCTTGTTTGCAAGGTCGCCGTCGTTAGTGAGGAGAAGCAAGCCTTCGGAATCCATATCGAGTCTGCCTATGGGGTAAACTCTTGTTCCCACGTCTTCAACAAGCTCTGCAACGCATTTTCTTGACTTATCGTCGGATAGGGTGGTAACGTAACCGCGCGGCTTATTGAGCATAATATATACTTTTCGGTCGTTTTGTTTGATTTCAATAGTCTTTCCCTTATATGTAACCCGGTCTTTACCGGGAATAACCTTTTGACCGAGCTCGGCAGGCATATCATTAACTTTTATTCTGCCTGCTTCAATTTCTTTTTCTGCAGCGCGTCGGCTCATAATACCTGCTGTTGATAAAAATTTTTGAAGACGGATTTCTTCCATAATTATATAATACTCCTGAAAAAGTCTAAAATAGATTTTTTGTATTTTCTCTGATTTACATCATTTTGAGCCAACAAATCAACTCTGCCGATTTCCTCGCCGTTATTGTAATAGACAACGTATCCAACAACGTCATTTCGTTTTATAGGGGCAAAAAGAAATCTGTCAAGAATAAATTCACTTGTAATATTTGCTGTTTGTTTGTCGCACGTATAGCTTAGACCGCTCGGGTTTGTAACAGTTACGTAATCGGTATTTCCGCCGACTACGGGAACCTTAAGAGATATGCCGTTCGGCGAAGCAAGGTGGTATGTCTTGACTTTTTCAAAACCGAGGTCGAGCATAGATATATGGTCGTTCCAATCGTTTGGCGCGTTAAGAGTAACAGCAATAACGGTGGTACCGTCTTTTTCTGCGGCAGATACAAGACAACGCCCTGTTTTCTTGGTGAATCCTGTTTTTACACCTATAGCGTCATCATATATTTTGAGTAACTTGTTGTGATTAACGAGAAGCCGCGTTCCGTCTCCGTTATTAAGCGGAATAGTTTGTTTAAAAGTAGAAACTATTTTACGAAACGTTTCGTTTTCGAGCGCATTTTTGGTTATAACGGCTAATTCAAAAGCGGTAGTGTAATGGTTGTCGTCGTATAGACCGTGCGGGTTGGTAAAGTGTGTATCTTTAAGTCCAATACTCGCCGCTTTTTCGTTCATAAGAAGAGCGAACTCATCGACACTTCCCGCAACCTCAATGGCGATTGCCGTTGCGGCATCGTTTGCACTTTGAAGAAGCAGAGCGTAAAGTAACTGCTCCATTGTAAGCGTTTCGCCATGTTTAAGATAAATTGAAGAGCCTTCAATTCCTACAGCGTCATCGGCAATCCGGACCTGTTTTTGAAGAGGGCATTTTTCGATTGCGACAAGAGCTGTCATTATTTTTGTTGTACTTGCCATACCCATTCTTGAGTGTGCATTCTTTTCATAGATTACAGAACCTCCGTGTCCGTCAATCAATACAGCACTTTGCGCTGACGTTGACAAAGCGTAGGTATTTACACACAAAATTGAGGCAAATAATACCGTTATAATCAATAATATAATTGTTTTTTTCATAAAATACTCCGTTGAAAATAAATATCTTTATTAGTATTTATTTCAAATGAAGAGTATTTGTATGCAAAAAAGACAGAGGAAAGAGTTTACTTATTCGCCTTTATTTTCTTTTGTAAAGACGTTTTTAATTTTTTCCAAAATATCGGGGGATTTTTCGATGATATTGCCTACAGTTGCAATTTTGTTTGTTGTTGTATCGGGGGTAGACATACTGAGAAGTTCAACGGTAGAATCAGGTTTGATTACCAAAAATGCCATAGGTGTAACCGAGACGCCCGTACCGGAGCCACCGCCGAAATTGTTGTTTTTTTCGGCCTGTTCTTTTTTTGACGCGTAGTCAAGACCGCCCGAAGCGAAGCCGAGAGATATTTTTGATACGGGGATAATAGTAACACCGCCCGAAGTTGTAACAGGCTCACCGATAACCGTGTTAGCTTCAACAATTCCTTTTAGGCTGTCGAGAGTAGTTCTGATAATATCATTTTGTTTGCTGTCCATAGTTAATCCTCCTGATGAAGAGATATATTTAATATTTTAATTATTTGCTGTTGTATTTTTTTGATTTTTTCTTTTTATATACGCCATAAAAAATTTGAAAGCGATGGATAGGCTATGCCATACTCTTAAACCTAAAGTAATATTGATTTTGGCATTCGTTTTACCCTCCAAAAAATCGGGCTTGACAATGATGCTGTTTTTCTTTTTTACGTCAACGTTAGTTAAGTTTGATAGCAATTCGACAATATATGAAGTAAGCTGACAAATTCCACCGTAAACAACCGCCGTTTTGGCAGGGTCATCTGTTCCTACCGTTATATGCATTTTGATTATTTCGACTTTTAGATAACGACCGAAGGGCGACATAACGTTTTTGAGAATAATTTTTATAAGTTCAAGAATTTCTTTTATTTTGGTTGCCTTATCTTTTTCGGGGGAAGCGTTGGGGGCTGGTTGGCTTTTTTTTGTTTTGTTTTTACCAAGCTTTTTTTGCTTTTTTTGTAATGCTTTTATTGAGTATTTTTTAGGATTAGGTTTTTTTACCGAACGCGGATATATATTAATATTAAAAAGCAGTACTTTTATTTTTACCGAAAAATCGTCTTCGTAAGCAAGACAAAGTCTTACTTTTAAAAACATAAGGAGAACAAGCAATATAATAGGTATAAGAAGTATAAGCCACCACATACAAGTATCCTCCTTTTTTAAATAATTATTTTTATTGAATTATTCGGTTACAGTCGCTTCTGCGTTAGTTACTTCTTCTGCTTGTTCGTCGTCGTTTACGTCAAAGGTCAGCATTTCGACCGAGGGGAGCTGGTCGAGGGAGGTAAGACCGAAGCAACGGAGAAAGTCAAGAGTAGTACCGTAAAGTGAGGGTCTTCCGGGAACGTCAAGCCGTCCTTTTTTTTCAATAAGATTTTTTTCAAGAAGAAGAGCGACGGAATACGAGCTGTCGAGTCCTCTGACTTGTTCTATGTATGCACGAGTTACCGGCTGGTGATATGCGATTATAGCGAGAACCTCAAGAGATGAGTTTGAGAGATTACCTCTGCCTTGCTTAATACCGAGTGCCATTTTTACGTAGGATTCGTATTCGCTCTTGGTGCAAAGCTGACACGCCTTGTCAAACATAATGAGCTGAACG
The DNA here is from genome assembly GCA_045587445.1 of Eubacteriales bacterium. Lineage (GTDB taxonomy): Bacteria > Bacillota > Clostridia > Oscillospirales > CAG-272 > RGIG1995. The sequence goes on from JAZNCH010000036.1 coordinate 100,657, forward strand.
CCTCTCGGAGTATCGCTGTTGTTGTATTTTTCGCTGTACTCTTCAACCATTTTTTTTGCAATAGCAGGAGTGGTTTCAAGAATATCGGCAATTTTATCGTATGAAACAGGGTGTCCTGCGGCATAAAGCACAGCTTCAATTATTTCAAAACTTTTTGAAATGTCAAGTTCATTCTGCATTTTCGTTTACTGCCTTTCGGTTAGAGTGAGTGTTGAGGATAATATCGAGTTCTCCGTTATCCGTTTCTTCAAGCTCGATTCTTCTTGCCTTCGCCAATTCCAAAATAGCCATAAAAGATGCGACAAGCTCGGAACGGTTTTCGCAGAGGAGCATAAGATTGTCAAACGAATCTCTGCCTTGTTTACGAAGTCTTTTCATAATAGAAAGTATCTTTTCAGATACCGAAACCATTCGTCCGCGAAGAAGGGGCGCAAATACCTTTTCGGGCGGAGCCGAATAGAGCTTACTTCTGTTTATAAGTCTGACAAAGGCTTTTTGAAGAAGTGTTGAATCCATATCTGTCGGCTGTTCGTCTCGTCGAATGGGGAAAACGTCGCTTTCTTTTGCGAATCTTCCCGAATATTCCGAAAACATACCGTTAAGCAAAACTGCGGCTTCTTTTGCTTTTTTATATTCAAGCAACGCGGCGGCAAGGGCGGCTCTCGGGTCCTCTTCGTCTTCCTCTTCTTGCTTGGGGAAGAGCATACGGCTTTTTATAAGCATAAGCTCCGATGCCATAGCGATAAATTCACCCGCAATATCCATATCCATTTTTTCCATCATGGACAGATATTCCATATACTGATCGAGGATAAGTGCAATTGGAATATCGCAAATATCTATTTTGTTTTTAGCGATAAGTGAAAGCAAGAGGTCAAGAGGACCTTCAAATACTTCCAGCTTATATTTCGGTGTTATTTCTGTCATACAAATATTCCTATAATCAAATCAATAATATATTGCATACCGTTAGATAATCCTGATACGATAAGAGTAAGAGGTTTATCAAGCAATCCGGTAAAGAGTGATACCATAATAATTATCTGAATAATCTGCTCGTACTTCATAAATTTGAAATAAACATTATCGGGCAAGAATATAAATGCCAAGCGTGAGCCGTCAAGAGGCGGTACGGGAATAAGATTAAATACCGCGAGGGAGAGATTCATATAGTGAAGACTCAAGAAAAAGACCAGCAATACGTAATATAAATCAGCGGCAAATTCTGAACCTGCAAAGAGAGTATAGTTTTGTAGAATGATATTGTAGACGATAAGTCCCACCAAAGAGAGTAATACGTTGGATATAGGACCTGCAGCCGCAGTGAGAGCCATACCTTTTTTGGGATTATTAAATCTTCTTGCGTTTACGGGAACAGGCTTTGCCCAACCGAAGCCGAACAGAAACATACATATAGTTCCCAATATATCAAGGTGTTTTAAGGGATTTAAAGTAATTCTGCCGAACATTTTTGCCGTAGGGTCCCCCATTTTGTATGCTGCATATCCGTGCGCGCATTCATGGAGCGAGAGGGATAGAAGAACTATGGGAATACGTAACAGCAAAAGGATAGGGTCAAAATCACCCGAAAGAATACTTGTAATCATAAATCGTTCCTTATTAAGTCTTCGTAGCTTTCTTTTGTTACTGCAATATATTTTTTATCCTTTGATACCATAACTACGGGCGGACGAGGAAGCTTGTTGTAGTTTGATGCCATAGAATAGTTGTATGCACCGGTGCAAAGAACGGCGAGGGTATCGTTTCTTGCAGGATATGCAATCTTCGTATTTTCTGCGATAAGGTCTCCGCTTTCACAGCAACGTCCCGCAATCGTACAAGTATAATCCGCATTATCTCCTGCTTTGTTTGCGAGTATACAGGTGTAGATTGATTGATAGAGTGCGTATCTCGGGTTGTCGGGCATACCGCCGTCGATTGATACGTATTTTTTAAATCCCGGAATCTCTTTTACACTGCCCACAGTGTAGAGCGTAAGTCCCGCCGCCGCAACGAGCGAACGGCCCGGTTCCATAAGAATGATAGGCATTTTTATGCCGTTAGCCAATGCGTAGGTTTTAATCTTTTCAGCGATAGTATCAATATTTTTGCCGTAGTCGATAACAGGGTCTTCTTCGATATATCGAACACCCATACCGCCGCCAAGATTTAGTATTTTTGTTTCGTAACCCGTTTCGTCTTTTATCTGTTTTATGAATTTTATCATAATTTCAGCCGCATCGGTAAAGGGTTCACATTCAAATATCTGTGAGCCTATGTGGCAATGAAGACCGCAAAGGTCAATGTTAGAAAGAGAGAGTGCGTGCTTTACAATAGCCATAGCTTGTCCGGTTTCAATGGCTGAGCCGAATTTAGAATCAACGCTGCCGGTAACGACTGCTTTGTGCGTATGGGGGTCGATTCCGGGGGTTATGCGGAGGAGAATCTTTTGCTTAATATTTCTTTCTCCCGCTTGTCTGTTAACTTCAACGAGCTCTTCGTTATTATCGACAACAAAATAGCCCAACTTGCAGTTTATTGCAAATTCAATATCTTTTTCCGTTTTGTTGTTTCCGTGAAAGAAGACGTTTTCCATATCGAAACCTGCTTTGTAAGCGGTGTATAATTCTCCGCCCGAAACAACGTCGCAGCCGAGTCCTTCATCCTTTGCAATTTCATATATTTTCTTACAAGAAAATGCTTTGCTTGCATAGAGGGGCATACTGCCTTTTCCGAAATTTCTTTCAAGAGCTGTTCTGTATATTCTGCAGTTTTCTCTTATAAGATCCTCGTCCATAATATATACGGGAGTACCGTATTCTTTTGCAAGTTCTACTGTATCGTAGCCGCAAAAGGTAAGATGATTGTTTTCATTTTTTCCTAAGTTTTTGTGTAACATAATTATCCTCAAACAGTTTTATTTAGACGTGTCGCAAAAATTCATTATTTGTGCCCATACGTCGTCTTTACCTTCGTTTTTTAATGAAGAAAAGGGGATTATGGGAGAATTTTCCTTTACAGAAGGGTGGTTTTTTATGAATTCAAGCATTTTGTTTCTGTCTGTTTTATTAGTTTTATCCGATTTTGTAACGACTATAAAATAGGGAATATTTACGGCATTGAGATAGTCAAGCATCATTATGTCATCGGAGGTAGGACCCGCTTTCATATCGATAAGCTGTGCTACAGCCTTGAGAGAGGTATCTCCCTCATTCCGTGCGGTAAAAAATCCGTCAGTAAGTGCTGACCATCTTTTTTTGTCCTCTGCACTTCGCTTTGCATAACCATAACCCGGAAGGTCAACAAGATAAAGCTTTTTGTCTACCGAGTAGAAGTTAACGGTAATAGTTTTACCGGGAGCAGAGCTGACTCGGGCAAGCTTTTTTCTGCCGAGCAGAGTGTTTATAAGCGAGCTTTTTCCGACATTTGACCTGCCTGAAAAAGCTATCTGCGGCATAGAGAACGCGGGGAACTGTTTTGTTGTTCCCGCAGTTATTTCAAGATTAGAGTTTTGAATATTTAATTTCATACCGACCTCGTTGTGCGTGGTTTATTTTCGGGAATGTCCAAACAAGTCGTATTTTTAAGATTTTCAAGAACCGTGTTTTTGGAAATCTTTTCATTTGCAAATGCGTTTTTTATTACGTCGTCAAGAGTTGAACAAAGTATTATTTCAAGCCCATCTCTTGCATTTTTGTCAAGCTCTTCAAGGTCTTTTGCGTTATCGGCGGGAATAAGTACCGTTTTTACCCCCGCTTTGTAAGCCGCCATAGTTTTTTCTCGAAGACCGCCTATTGCAAGAACTCTGCCGTGCAAAGTGATTTCGCCTGTCATAGCAATATCGCGACGTACTTTTCTTTGCGTCAGTTCGCTGAGAAGAGCAGTTGTAAGAGAAACACCTGCCGAAGGACCGTCTTTTGGAACTGCACCCTCGGGTACGTGGATATGTATATCTTTAGTTTTATAAAAATCGGGGTCAACGCCCAAAGATTCACAGTTACTTCTGATATAACTTACAGCCGCTTTAGCTGATTCTTTCATAATATCACCGAGCGAGCCTGTAAGTTCAATTTTACCGGTTCCGAGCATAGTGGTTGCCTCAATTCTTAAGAGGTCGCCGCCGACTGAAGTGTATGCAAGTCCGTTTACCGTTCCTATTTCATCGTGCTCGTATATAGCATCGGGAATAACCTTTCTGCCGCCGAGATAATCGACGATGTTTTTATCGGTAAGTCGAATGGATGTAATACCGTCCTCGACGATTTTCTTTGCAGCTTTACGGCATACAGATGCTATTTCTCTTTCAAGATTACGGACGCCCGCTTCTCTGGTATAAAAATCAGCAATTTCCAAAATTGCGCTGTCGTCAAAACGAAGCTGTTTTTTTGTAAGACCGTGTCTTTTAAGCTGTTTTGGGACAAGGTGATTTTTGGCAATTGACAACTTTTCCGTGCGCGTATATATCTGAAGTTCAATAACTTCCATTCTGTCGAGCAAAGGCTTAGGAATAGTGTCAAGCGTGTTTGCGGTTGCAATAAATACACATTCGGAAAGATCGAAAGGAAGTTCAATAAAATGGTCGCGGAAATTCTTGTTCTGTTCGCCGTCAAGCACTTCAAGAAGTGCGGAAGAGGGGTCTCCGTGACTGTCGCGTGTAAGTTTGTCTACCTCGTCAAGAAGAATAAGCGGATTACGCACCTTTGCCTGACTTATTGCATTTATAATTCTGCCGGGCATAGCGCCGACGTACGTTTTTCTGTGTCCTCTTATATCTGCCTCGTCTCTGATACCGCCGAGTGCAACGCGAACGTATTTACGGTTCATGGCCGTAGCGATAGATTGAGCAACAGAGGTTTTACCTGTTCCGGGAGGACCTACAAGACAAATAATTTGATTTTTCAATTCGGGGTTAAGCTGTTTTACCGAGAGATATTCGATAATTCTTTCCTTAACTTTTTCGAGACCGTCATGGTCTCTGTCGAGTATCTTTTTTGCGTAAGCAGTATCAAGTCTGTCCTTAGTAACCTTTGTCCAAGGCAATTCGAGGCAAGTATCAAGATATGTTCTTATAACTGCGCTTTCAGCAGAGCCGAAAGGCATTTTTTGAAGCTTGTACACTTCTTTTACGAGTTTTTTCTCAACATCTTTGGGGAGTTTTTTGTCGTAAATAGCATCAAGATAGTCTTCGGTTTCGTTTTCGGCGTCGCCGTATCCGAGCTCACCCTGAATAACCCTCATCTGCTCGCGGAGATAATGTTCTCTTTGATTTGATTCAAGTCTTGCGATAACCTTTTTGTGTACGGAAACCTCCATTTCAAGAATTTTGGTTTCTTTTTCTATAATAACGTTCAAAAGTTCAAGACGTTTAAATGGGTCAAACTCATTAAGTATAGCCTGCTTATCGTCTATTGAAGTAAAGAGGTTGCAAGCGATGTAATCGGCAAGAAAGCCGAGTGATTTTATGGTTTTTACCGAGAGCTTAATATCTTCCGAAAGATTGGGGAGATATTTTGCAAATTTTTCGAAGTTTTGTACTGTTTCTCTTATAAGAGCTTCGCCCTTGATGCCCGCTTCGTTTTCTGCACTGATTTTTTTGCAGAGAGTGTCAGCGAAAAGCTTATCGCCTTTAACGGTTATCGAAAGTAAAGAAGCACGGCAAAAACCGTCGAATACGATTCGAAGATTGCCGTTTGGAAGCTTAAGGTAGTCTTTAACCTTAGCCGCAGTACCGACTCTTTCAAAATCCTCGACTGTTTCGCATTTTTTATTAGTAATATCCTTGGGCGAAACAAGAAATACCGGTTCATCTATTTCTTTAGCGAAAATACAAGCTTTTTTTGCAGTTTTATCCGATATTTCAACGCTCTGAGGAATAGAGGGGAATACCGTTATTCCTCTTAACAGCACAAGCTGTAAAGTCATTTTTTCTGCTTTTTCTATGTATCTAATCATTTGGTTCTCCTTGAATTTTTGCGAGGGACGCTTTTTATGTTTAAGTTAAAACGGGTACAATGCACCATATTAACAATACATTATAACATATATTTTTAAAAAAGTCTACATTTTTTTATTAAATATTATTGTAAATAGATAAGCCCTCTCCCAAAGGAAAGGGCTTGAAAGAAAATCGCTTGTTTTTGTCAAATATTATATCATATACAACATAAAAATCAGTTTTGTTTCGAAAAAATAAAGGGGGATTATTTCATAAATTTCACGATTTTACATTGGAGGTAATCAAGATGTTCCTGATTGTGTGTTATTACAATGCAGGGTTTTTTCTTTGAGTATTCGATTACCATATCCATAATGGCTTTCGTTCTGTCTGCGTCTATGCCGTTAAATGCTTCGTCAAGCAGTAATATGTCGCCGTCGTAGGCTAACGCTCGGGCGATGGCAACACGCATTTTCATTCCTCCCGAAAGCTCGTCGGGATATGTGTTTAAGTCATCTTCAAGACCTAATTTTGTCAGCCATAATTTTGCTGTTTCTTTTACCTCTTCAGTATTGCCTAACGGCAGAGCAACGTTTTCAAGTGCGGTACAGCTCGGTAATAAGCGAGGTTCTTGAAATACGTATGATATTTTCTTTATATTTCCGTATTCTATCTTTCCCGAATACTTCTTATCAAGTCCTGCTATAATTCGCATAAGAGTCGTTTTACCGCAGCCCGATTCGCCCTTTATCGCTGTTATTCCGTTTTCGGAAATTTCGAGATTGAATTTGTCAAAAAGAATCTTTTTTCCGAATCTCTTTGAAAGGTTGGTTATTGTCATATATTTTTAGCCTCCCTTTTTCGCGAGGTCAGTCTTTTTACCGTTTGCATAAGCAAAAATTCAAGAATAACGCTTATTACTATAACCGTTATCGTCCACGCAAATACGTCTACCGTTTCAAGATACGTTTTCCCCTCGTAAAGCTGTTTGCCTATAGAGTTTTTTGGGAATGACAACACCTCTGCTGCAACGCCCGCTTTCCACGCAAGTCCGAGCGACGTTCTAAAGCCTGCCGAAAAATAGGGAAGTATCGACGGCATAAAAAGCTTCGTCAGCTTATGCTTTAGAGAGAGGTTATATATCTTCGACATTTCTATTAAATCATTTGGAGTGTTCTTCAACCCTTCGCACACGTTGCCGTGTATTATAGGAAGAACCATTAAAAATGATATAAAAGAGGGAATAGTCTCTTTATTTAGCCATACTAATGCCAATATAATAAAAGATGCAACAGGTGTCGCCTTTATTACCGAAAGAATTGGCGCGAAGATTTCGTCAAGTATTCGTGTTTTTGCTGTAATTATACTGAGAACCGTACCAATTCCTACGGCAATAAGAAAACCCGAAAGTATACGCCATACCGAGCTTGTTATTATAACGTAATATTCCTTTTCGCTCATAAGCTGAATCAATCGTTTTGCAACCTCGGCAGGAGTGGAAACCAAAACCGATGAATCAACCTTTACGGCAATTATTTGCCAAACTATAATCCAAAAAGCAAGGACAATTAATGTCCTTGCAAATTTTGGGATTTTATTAATAATAGAATTCATCATCGGGGAGCTTTCCGCCTACAGATGCCGCATTTGCTTCAAAGAAAACCTTCAACATCTGTGAAACAGAAGATTTCATTTCCTCTCCTGTAATAAGGCATATATTGCAGTTCGGAATAGCCTTTTTAGCGACTGTAGCCTTGGGGATAATTCCTGCCTTTTCGATAAGTGCCGATGCTTCGTCAATATTGTTGTTTACAAAATCAACTGAACTCTTATATTCTTCAAGGAATTTTGCAAGGGCGGTGGGATATTTGTCCGCAAATTCTTTTCTTACTATAATACAACCCTGAACGAGCTTGTCCTCGGATACCTTGTCCCATTCTTTTGTTAAGTCAAGTGCAATTCTGACTTCGCTTCCTGTAGTTGCCGCCGTTACCTGAGGTTCGGGAAGCATACCGATTGCTACGGAATTGTTTTTAAGCTTGGTGGCGAGTTCTGCGTGTTCTGCAAGAAATTCTATCGTTACATCTTTGTCGGGGTCAATATTGTTCTTTGTCAAAATGTAACGGAGAACGTATTCGGGATTCGAGCCTTGACCTGTTGCGTAAATGGTCTTGCCCTTTAAATCAGCAACGCTGTTTATTGTGTTGCCGTTTTCCAATATATACAAAACGCCGAGTGTATTTATGCCTGCAACTTGAAGCTTGCCTTCGGTCTTGGTGTAAAGAACAGAAGCGAGGTTAACAGGAACTGCCGCGATGTCGTAGTTACCCTTTATTACTTCGGGGCTTACCTGGTCGGGAGCAGAGGCTACTGTAAACTCGTAATTATAAGCCGTTTTACCGTTTGTATCGTCGTCGATAAGCTTAGCCATACCCATACCGGTGGGGCCCGCAAGGGTTATAACGCGAATGTTTTCGGGTTTTCCTTCTTTTATTTCTTCTTCTGTTTCGTTTGGTGTTGTTTCGCCCTTTGTTTCATTTGCATTTGCGTCTGTTTTTTCGTTTGCACAAGACGCAAATAAAAAGAGGGAAAGAGTCATAATGATTGCCATAATGAGTGCTGAAAGCTTGATTATTTTCATAGTGTTTCTCCATAGATTTTTTTAAACTCTTCGGGTGAAGTGATTTTGATTATATTGTTTTCTCTTGTTATAAAGCAGTTTGCTTCAAGCGAGTCGAAGGCTCTGTAAAGCGATGCTCTGCCTATATCAAGATTTTGTGCAAGTTTGGTCATATTCATTTCGATTTTTACGGTATTGTCTTCTATCGGCAAAGACAAAAGGTATCCCGCTACCGTCTTTTCGGCACTTCCTGAGGTGAAAAAGGCGATTTTCTTATTTAAAAATCTGATCTTGTCCGACAAAAAGCAGATATAGTTTTTTGTAAATCCAATATCTCTTTTCAGCATTTCTTCAATACAGTTTTGAGTTATTACGGCGTAAGTGCAAGTGTTTTTTGCGATAATTGAAGTAGACAAGCATTTTTCACCGAATAATGATGCCATACCGAATACTCTTCCGACCTTTAACGTGTTTAGTATAACCGGCTGTGTTTTTGATACTCCGTAAACGGAAGCACTCCCGTCAAGTATGATGAAAATACTGAGGTTTTCGGTGTTAAACTTTTCGCCCTTTTGCGTTTTGCATATTACGCAGTTGTTTACGGCATATTCGACCGTGCTTGGCAAAGCCGACTTAAAAAGTGGTGAATTTGAAAATATTTCCGTTATTGTTGCTTTTTCCAAAACATCACTCCTTTTTTAAAAACCGTCTCAAATGATACACTTTTGTGTTCGTTTGTATTATAATATATCCCATTTACTTTGTCAATGGTTTTTTGGAAGATTATGTAAAAAATATATAGGGGGATTATTTTCCTTAACAGAAAAGGGAAGATTTTTTTATTACCTCTGTGTATTTACATCAATTTAGTAGGTACATTATCAAACCTCCATCTGAGGAGGGAGGTGGCTCGGCAATATTAAATAAGTATTAGAAAATCAAATAATATTTGCCGAGACGGAGGGAGAGAAAAACTTTAAATATTGGTATTATTATCTCTGTATACAGATAAAAAACTAAAATAAAAAAGTATATGTGCCTCGAGGTTTTGATATCAAGACTTAACGCTTATCTCTCCCTCCGTCACGCTTTGCGTGCCACCTCCCTCGTCAGATGGAGGTAAGGCAAAGTGTCTGCTTGTTTTATGTTTCTGCACAGAGGAGGTTTGGGTTTTGCTGTCAAATATAATGATTTCATAAAATCTGTTTGGCTAAAATATAAAAAAATTAAAATTATTTTTGTGTAAAGTGTTGTAAATTGAAATTTTTTGTTTTATAATAATAAATTGTTGAAAATATGTTGTTGAAAAAAAGAAAGATATTTGTTTTAAGGTAGGTACAGAATTAATGAAAAGAGAAGACCTTCGTAATATTGCGATAATCGCTCACGTTGACCACGGTAAAACAACCCTCGTTGACGAAATGTTAAAGCAGGGCGGTGTATATCGCGAAAATCAGGCAACTGAAGAAAGAGTTATGGACAGCAACGCTATCGAAAAAGAGCGTGGCATTACAATTCTTGCAAAAAATACTGCAATACATTACAAAGACGTTAAAATTAACATAATCGACACCCCCGGACACGCTGACTTTGGCGGTGAGGTTGAACGTATTCTTAAAATGGTTAACGGCGTTTTGCTTCTCGTTGACGCGGCAGAAGGTCCTATGCCTCAGACGAGATTTGTTCTTCAAAAGGCATTGGAATTAAACCACAGAGTCATTGTTGTCGTCAACAAAATAGATAAGCCCGATGCTCGTCTTGACGAAGTCGTTGACGAGGTTCTTGAACTTCTTATCGACCTCAACGCAACAGACGAACAGCTCGACAGTCCTATGATATTCTGCTCCGGCAAAGCGGGTACTGCTTCACTTTCTCCTTTCCAGCAGGGTACCGACCTTGTTCCTTTGTTTGAAACTATCCTTGAATATATGCCCGCTCCCAAGGGTGAGCCCGACGAGGACTTGCAGGTGCTCGTATCTTCAATCGACTACAACGAATACGTTGGTAGAATAGGTATCGGAAGAGTTGAGAGAGGTACTATCAAGCAGAATCAAGAAGTAATGATTTGTAACTATCACACCGAGGCGGCTCCCAAGAAAACAAAAATCGTTTCTATGTATCAGTTTGACGGTCTCGGCAGAATGCCTGTAACAGAAGCTAAATGCGGCGACATCATTTGCTTCTCCGGTGCAGAAGATATTACTATAGGAGATACTATCACATCTACCGAAAAGCCCGAACCGTTGCCTTTTGTGAAAATTAGCGAACCCACTCTTGAAATGACTTTTTCTGTAAACGACAGTCCTATGGCGGGGAGAGAGGGTAAATTCGTTACATCTCGTCAGCTCAGAGACAGGCTTTACAAAGAGTTGCTCCGCGACGTATCGCTTCACGTTGAAGACGGCGAAACTACGGACAGCTTTAAAGTAAGTGGAAGAGGCGAAATGCACCTTTCCATACTTATAGAAAATATGAGACGCGAGGGCTACGAGCTTTGCGCAAGTACTCCGAGAGTTCTTATGAAAGAAATTGACGGCGTTCTTTGTGAGCCTATGGAAAGAGTTTCCATTGACGTTCCCGAAACCTGTATGGGTTCCGTTATGGAAAAGCTTGGTGCAAGAAAAGGTGAGCTTGTTGAAATGCAGCCTTCGGGTAACAGAATGAAGATTGAGTACGTCATTCCCGCACGTTGTCTTTTTGGTTACAGAAGTGAGTTCTTGACCGATACGAGAGGTGAGGGGATAATCAACAGCTTATTTGACGGTTATCAGCCTTTTAAGGGTGAAATTACTCTTCGTTACACCGGTTCTTTGGTTGCGCACGAGGCGGGTGAGGCTACTTCCTACGGCTTATATAATGCTCAAGACAGAGGTGTTATGTTCATAGGTCCCGCAACAGAGGTTTACGAGGGAATGATTGTAGGGGAAAATCCCAAGATGGGCGATATTACGGTCAACGTTTGTAAAAAGAAGCACCTTACTGCTATTCGTTCAACGGGTGCCGACGAAGCTTTGAGACTTGTTACACCTAAAATAATGAGTCTTGAAGAGGCTATTGAGTTTATCAGCGACGATGAGCTTATTGAGGTAACTCCCAAGAGCATCAGACTTCGTAAGCGTATTCTTAATACTGAACTTCGTCTTAAAGCTGAGGCTCAGAAGAGAAGAGGGAACTAATTCCGTACAAAATATAACCACCTGCAAGAATTGAATTGCGGGTGGTTTTTTAATAAATAAAACAATATTTTTTTAGTGGGAAAAGCTATTGTGAAATCTGTATAAATATAGCGAAATGGTTGGTTATAATTTTTTTGACGAAATTGGTTATATTTATCTTATTTGTAATAAAAATTACGGAATATTCGTCGATTTGATGAACGTTTTGTCTTGACATTTGTAGGTTTGTTTGATACAATATGCGGTGTATGGATTGCGAAAAAAGCAAATTATATAAAATCTTTAGAAAAGGAGGGCTACCATGGCCCATTTGAGTGAAGCATCAGTTGCTAAGATCAACGAAATCTGTGACAGATACGTTGAAGAAAAAACACCTTTGATGATGATTTTGTCTGCAATTCAGGAAGAATACGGCTATATTCCTCTTGAAGTACAGGAAATCGTATCCGAAAGAACCGGAATTTCCGTTGCTGAAATTTACGGTGTTGTTACCTTCTATTCTTTCTTCTCGCTTCAGCCGAAAGGAAAGTACGTTATCGGTTGTTGCCTCGGTACTGCTTGTTACGTTAAGGGGGCACAGCAGATAATCGATAAGTTCTCTGAACTTTTAGGAATAGCTCCCGGAGGAACTACCGAAGACGGTATGTTCACACTTGACGCTCTCCGTTGTATCGGTGCGTGCGGTATTGCTCCTGCTGTTACTATTAACGGCAAGGTTTACCCTAAGCTTAAAGTATCCGATGTTCCTGGCGTTGTTGAAGAATATCGCAATAAGGAGGCTTAAAGATTATGGAAAAGATTAAGAATTTTGAAGAACTTTCCGCTAAATGTGCCGTTTGTGCAGATGCGTACGGTAAGAAAATTGAAGGCGGAAGCGGTAAGAGAGCTGTAGTTCTTTGCGGCGGTACAGGCTGTATCTCTTCAAACTCTCTTGAAATAAAAGCTAAATTTGAAAAGCTCATAGAAGAAAAGGGACTTTCCGACAAGGTTACTGTTAACCAGGTTGGTTGTTTCGGTTTCTGCTCTCAGGGTCCTTTCGTTAAGATTTACCCTGAAGATACTCTTTACAGACTCGTTACTATTGACGACGTTGAAGAAATTGTTGAAAAAGATCTTATTGGCGGTGAAGTAATTGATAGATTGCTTTACGTTGACCCCAAGACAAAGGAAAAAGTTGCAAAGCAGGAAGATATCGAATTCTACAAGAAGCAAGTTCGTATCTCTCTTCACGGCTGTGGTGCCATTGACCCCGAAAATATTGAAGAAGCTCTCGGTTCGGGTGCATTTATCGGTCTTGCTAACGCACTTAAGATGGACAGAAAGGCAGTTATTGATTCTGTTCTTGCATCCGGTCTTCGCGGACGTGGAGGCGGCGGCTTCCCCACAGGTATGAAGTGGAACTTCGCTTACGCTCAGCCCGACGGTGCAAAGTACGTTGTTTGTAACGGCGACGAGGGGGACCCCGGCGCATTTATGGACAGATCTATTCTCGAAGGTAACCCCCTTGCAGTTATCGAAGGTATGGCTATCGCAGGTTATGCTATCGGTGCTCAGAACGGTTACTTCTACGTTCGTGCTGAATATCCTATCGCTGTAAACAGACTTAAGCTCGCTATTAAGCAGGCTGAGGAATTGGGTCTTCTCGGAGACAACATTCTCGGTACTGACTTTAGCTTCCGCGTACATATCAGACTTGGTGCCGGTGCATTCGTTTGCGGTGAAGAAACTGCTCTTCTTAACTCAATTGAAGGTCAGAGAGGTATGCCCAGACCTCGTCCTCCTTTCCCTGCAGTTAAGGGTCTTTGGGGTTGTCCTACAATTGTTAACAACGTTGAAACTCTCGCTTGCGTACCTTACATTCTCCGTGAAGGCGCTGAAAAGTTCGGTCAGTACGGAACTGAAAAGTCCAAGGGTACTAAGGTATTCGCTCTCGGCGGTAAGATCAACAACGTTGGTCTCGTTGAAATTCCTATGGGTACAACTCTTCGCGAACTTATTTATGATATTGGTGGCGGTATTCCCGACGGTAAGAAGTTCAAGGCTATCCAGACAGGTGGTCCTTCCGGCGGTTGCTTGACAGAAAAAGACCTCGATTCCGCTATTGACTTTGATACACTCGTTGCTAAGGGATCTATGATGGGTTCCGGTGGTGCTATCGTTATGGACGAAGACAACTGTATGGTTGTCGTTGCTAAGTTCTATATGGAATTTATTTGCGACGAATCTTGCGGTAAGTGCTCTCCCTGCCGTATCGGTACAAAGCGTTTGCTTGAGCTCCTTAACAAGATTACCGACGGTAAGGCAACTATGAAGGATCTTGATGAACTCGAAGAACTCAGCGAAACCATTAAGATTGGTTCTCTCTGTGCTCTCGGTCAGACTGCGGCTAACCCCGTTCTTTCTACTCTCCGTTCCTTCAGAGATGAATACGTTGCTCACGTTGTTGATAAGAAGTGTCCCGCAAAAGTATGTAAGAATCTTATGGAATACGTTATCGATCAGGATAAGTGTATCGGTTGCGGACTTTGTGAAAGACAGTGTCCCGTTAACGCTATTCAGAAGACTGATTACGTTGCACCCGGACACAAGTTGCCCTCAAGAACTATTGATACCGCTAAGTGTATTAAGTGCGGTATGTGCGTAGCTTCTTGTAAATTCAAGGCTATTGAAAAGAAATAATAAGGGGGAAATGAAAGATGGCATTGATTAATATTTTTATTGAAGGCGTTTCCTACCAGGTTGAAGCAGGAACGACCGTACTCGAAGCTGCAAAGACATGCGGTTACGATATCCCCACTCTCTGTGCTTACAATCACGGTGAATGCTCAAAAGGCTCTTGCCGTGTATGTCTTGTAGAAGTTCAGGAAGGAAGAAAAAACGATCAGGGTGAAGTTATGTACGGACCCCAGAGACTCGTTGCTTCCTGCGTATATCCCATTACACCTGATATGAAGATTATAATTTCTTCTCCGAAGGCTGTAAAAGCAAGAAGAGCATCTGTTGAACTTTTGCTCTCTAACCACTCTATGAAGTGTCAGCAGTGCGATAAGAATGAATACTGCGAGCTTCTTTATGCTGCTAAAGTTACAGGTGCAAGAGAAGATATGTTCAAGGGTTCTCAGACTCCTGTTACAATCGACCAGCTCACTCCTTCTATCGTAAGAGATACATCTAAGTGCGTTCTTTGCGGACGTTGTGTTGAAAGATGTAAAAATGCTCACGGTAAGGGCGTTCTCGGTTTTGAAAAGAGAGGATTCAACACTATTGTTGCTCCCGCTGAAAACCGTTCTTTCGCTAACTCTCCCTGTATCCTCTGCGGTCAGTGCGTAAGCGTATGTCCTACAGGTGCATTGATGGAAAAGAGCGAAATTGCTTTGGTTGACAAGGCTATGGCTGAAGGTAAGTATGTTGTTGTTCAGACAGCTCCCGCAGTTAGAGCTGCTCTTGGTGAAGAGTTTGGTATGAAGGTTGGTACCGCTTGCACAGGTAAGATGGTTGCTGCCCTCAAGAGACTCGGATTCAAGAAGGTATTTGATACAAACTACGCTGCAGACCTTACGATTATGGAAGAAGCTACAGAACTTCTCGGCAGAATTAAGAATGGCGGTCAGCTTCCTATGATCACATCTTGTTCTCCCGGTTGGATTAACTATGCAGAGATTAACTACGGTGATCTTCTCGGACACCTTTCTTCCTGCAAGTCTCCTCACGAAATGTTCGGTGCAATTCTTAAGAGCTACTATGCAGAAGCAAACGACATTGATCCTAAGGATATGTTTGTTGTTTCCATTATGCCTTGTACAGCTAAGAAGGGCGAAAAGGAAAGAGATCAGCTCGTTACAAACGGTCTTAAAGACGTTGATGCTGTTCTTACAACAAGAGAACTTGCAAAGCTTATTAAGCGTTCGGGTATCAACTTCAACAAGCTTCCCGATGAAGAATTTGATAATGACGTTGTAGGTGATTACACAGGTGCAGGCGTTATCTTCGGTGTTACCGGCGGTGTTATGGAAGCGGCTCTCAGAACTGCATTCTACGTACTTACCGGTAAAGAACACGAGGCTGTTAAGTTTGAAGCTGTTCGTGGATTTGACGGCATTAAAGAGGCTTCACTTGAACTTAACGGAACAACTATTTGGGTTGCTGTTGCTCACGGTATGAAGAATGCAAAGGTTCTTCTTGATGATATCAGAGCAGGCAAGAGCAAGTATGCGTTCATCGAAATTATGGGTTGTCCCGGCGGTTGTATCGCTGGTGGCGGTCAGCCTTACATTAAGCCTCAGTTCCTTCCTAACGAAGATGCTGACATTGTTGACACATATAAGGAAAAACGTGCTAAGGCACTTTATTCCGAGGACGAAAGACAGACTCTCAGACAGAGCCATAACAATCCTCAGATTAAGGCGCTTTACGAAAAGTTCCTTGGTGAACCTAATTCTCACAAGGCTCACGAATTGCTCCATACAATTTATGCAGCAAGAGAAGCTTTTAAAGACTGAGAAAGCGTTTAGCTTATAATAAAATTAGCGAGCCCAAAAGCAAATTTGCGGCTCGCTTAATTTTGTTAGCAATATGTTGCAAAAAGGAGAAGAATATATGAAGATTGCTACGATTGAAATGGAAAACGGCGGTAAGATGACGTTGGAGCTTTATCCTGAAAAGGCGCCTATTACCGTTGAGAATTTTGAAAAATTGGCTAATAAAGGCTTTTATAATGGATTGATATTTCACAGAGTAATTCGTGGATTTATGATTCAGGGCGGCGACCCCGAAGGCACCGGAATGGGCGGTCCAGGATACAGCATAACAGGCGAATTTGCGGCTAATGGCATTAAAAATGACCTTAAACATACACGAGGTGTTATTTCTATGGCAAGATCTATGAACCCTAATTCAGCAGGTTCACAGTTCTTTATTATGCACGAGGATGCACCACATCTTGATGGACAATATGCGGCTTTCGGTAAAATGACAGATGGTTTTGAAACCCTTGATGAAATCGCAACAACAAAGACGGGTTATGCAGATAGACCTATGTTTGATATGGTGATAAAGAGCATTAAAGTTATGTAGTGAATGTTTTAAAAAATGCAAATAAAGACAGAAAAGGAGTCGATATGACTCCTTTTTTGTGTAAAAAAGCACTATATTATGTGTAAAACGAGAGGAGTTGGTGATAATTAACAAAAAATTTAAGTGTTGTTATAATACGACAAAAAACTGGTTGTTGTGATTGGAAGTATATGTGCAAAATGCTAAAGGATGTATTTATTTCCCCTTGACATTGAAAGGGGAGTGTGTTATACTAAATAGCAGTGTATTTATATATAACATATATTTTAGAAATATTAGTAGCATCATGCTAAATGAATATTAAATGTTTTGATTTAATTTAAATAAACAAAGAGAGGGAAAAAGATGATTCCGTTTAAAGAAAAGGTTTGGTTGGCAACCCCGACAATGCATGGAGATGAAATCAAGTACATTACTGAGGCTTATGAGACAAATTGGATGAGTACCGTTGGAGCAAATATCAATGAGGTTGAACGAATTGCTGCTGAAAAAGCAGAAATGAAATATGCTGTAGCATTATCGTGTTGTACGGCAGCTCTTCATCTTGCGGTTAAACATGCCGGAGAATCATTGTATGGTAAGCCTGCTGTTAGTCATGGTGCATTGGAAGGAAAACGTGTTTTTTGTTCTGATATGACTTTTGATGCTACGTTGAACCCTGTTGTTTACGAGGGGGGCGTTCCTGTTTTTATTGATACTGAAGCGGCATCTTGGAATATGGATCCTGTAGCTTTGGAAAAAGCTTTTGAAATTTATCCAGATGTTAAATTGGTAGTATCTGCCGAGCTTTACGGTTTTCCCGGACGTATGGATTTAATAAAAGAAATTTGTAGAAAACACGGCGCTCTTTTAATTGAAGACGCAGCAGAGGCGATGGGGGCAACAATAGACGGTAAACAATGTGGTTCCTTTGGTGATTATTCAGCGATAAGCTACAATGGAAATAAAATTATCACCGGATCATCGGGCGGTTGTTTGCTGACAAATGATATTGAGGTTGCTAACAAGGCTCGAAAATGGTCAACTCAGGCGAGAGAAAATGCGCCTTGGTATCAGCACGAAGAGGTTGGATATAATTACCGTATGAGTAATGTCATTGCAGGTGTTGTGCGTGGTCAGTATCCGTACTTGGAAGAACATATAGCACAGAAAAAAGCTATCTACGAGAGATATAGAGAGGGATTTAAAGGTCTTCCTGTTCAAATGAATCCGATTGTTGATGGCACGGAACCTAACTATTGGTTATCTGCTATGATTATCGATAAGGAATACATGTGCAAACAAGTAAGAGACGACTCTAAAGCTTTGTACGTTAAAGCGGCAGGCAAGACTTGCCCGACTGAAATTCTTGAAACTCTTGCAAAGTATAACGCTGAAGGCAGACCGATTTGGAAGCCGATGCATATGCAGCCGATGTACCGTATGCACGATTTTATTACTCTGGACGGTAGCGGCCGTTGCAGAACCAATGCTTATATTGCCGGCGGAGTAGAAGATGTAGGTGCTGATATATTTGAACGCGGTCTTTGTTTGCCCAGTGATAATAAGATGACCCCTGAGGAACAGGACAAGATTATAGAAATAATTAAAAGTTGTTTTTGAGGTTACATATGTATGCTAAATGCTTTAAAAGAGTGATTGATTTTACTCTTTCGTTGTTGGCGGTTGTGGTACTTTCACCTGTGCTTCTTGGTTTGATTATTGTTGGTGCTGTCAAAATGAAAGGAAATCCTTTCTTTACACAGTTGCGTCCAGGCAAAGATGAAAAGATTTTTAAACTGATAAAGTTTCGCACAATGACTAATGCAAAAGATAAAGATGGAAATTTGTTGCCTGACGATGTTAGACTTACGAAATACGGTAAGTTTTTGAGAAGTACGAGTCTTGATGAGTTGCCTGAGCTTGTTAATATTCTTAAAGGTGATATGGCAATAGTTGGACCAAGACCACTGTTGGTCAAATATCTACATCTGTATAATGAGGAACAAAAACATCGCCATGATGTGAGACCGGGCTTGACGGGGTATGCCCAGGTGAATGGTAGAAACTCAATAACCTGGGAAGAGAAGTTTAAGCTTGATGTAGAGTATGTGGATAATATTTCCTTTTGGGGAGATGTTAAGATAATAGTTGGGACTATACTGGCGGTATTAAAACGCGACGGAATAAGTTCAGAAACCTCAGTAACTATGGAAGAGTTCAAGGGAACGATAGAAGAGGATAAGCAATAAAATGAAAAACGATACACTTGTTATAATAGGTGCAGGCGGACACGGAAGAGTGGTTGCCGATATAGCAAGAAAAGGCAAAGCTTACAAAAATCTGATTTTTCTTGATGATGCTGCCTCTGTTAATGATAAGGTTTATGTTTCGGGTAAGGTTAGTGAATATAGTAAATATTTGGATAACAGCGATTTTGTTGTTGCTATAGGAAATAATCGCGTCAGAGCTGACATTCAGCAAAAGCTTGAATTTGAAGGTGCATTATTTACTTCATTGGTTCATCCGAATGCTACAATAGGTGATGGGGTTGAACTTGGAAGAGGAACTGTTGTAATGGCGGGAGTAGTAGTAAATTCTTGTGCTAAAATAGGAAATGGTGTAATTGTTAATACATGTAGTTCGATTGATCACGATTGTGTAATAGATGACTATACCCATGTATCTGTAGGAGCACACATTGCTGGTACTGTTAGGGTTGGTAAAAAGGTGTTTGTTTGTGCCGGTGCGACTGTTATAAATAATATGAGTATTTGTGATGAATGTGTGATTGGTGCAGGGGCAGTAGTTGTAAAAAAAATAACAGAGACAGGTATATATGTTGGAGTGCCTGCAAAGAAACTATAGGGTGTTGTTATGAATGTTCTTTTTTTAACATTGCTTGATATTCGTTCAATAGATGAAAATAATATTTATGCTGATCTTATGAGAGAGTTTGCTAAGGATGGGCATGAGGTATATATTGTTTCTCCCATTGAACGTCGTCATGGAATGAAAACGATGTTTTTGGAAAACCAAAAGGATGAATTGAACAAGAGGGTCCACATATTAAAGGTAAAAACGGGTAATATCCAAAAAACCAATATCATAGAAAAGGGTTTGTCTACAGTCCTTTTGGAATACATTTTGTTGAGAGAAATAAAAAAATACTTTAATGATGTTAAGTACGATCTCGTTTTATATTCAACCCCTCCTATAACTTTGATAAGTCCCATAAACTATATAAAAAAGCGAGACAATGCAAAAACGTATCTTATGCTTAAAGACATTTTCCCTCAGAATGCAGTTGATATGGGAATGTTGTCAACCACCGGTCTGAAAGGAGTATTATATAAGTACTTCAAAAGAAAAGAAAAAAAGCTTTATGCAATTTCAGACCGTATTGGTTGTATGTCAAAAGCAAATGTTGATTACATATTGAATCAGAATCCGGAAATTTCGAGCAGCAAGATTGAGGTGTGTTCCAACAGCATAGAAGTTCGTGATATGTCAATTACTGCTGAGGAAAGATTTGAATTGCGGAATATTTATGGGATACCCCAAGATAAAAAGGTTTTCATTTATGGTGGAAATTTAGGAAAGCCCCAGGGAATACCGTTTATAATTGAGTGTTTGAAGTCACAGGAAGAAAACAAGGATGCATTTTTTCTTATAGTTGGTGACGGAACGGAATATACAAAGTTGGAAGCGTATTTTAGTGAATCGAAGCCTACTAACATGAAACTAATGAGGGCACTTCCGAAGAGCGATTATGACCGTATGGTTGCTGCTTGTGACGTTGGAATGATTTTTCTTGATCATAGATTTACAATTCCAAATTATCCGTCGAGACTATTGGCGTATATGCAGGTAGGATTGCCTGTTTTGGCTTGCACCGACCGTAATACCGATATTGGCAAGGACATAGTAGCCGGTGGTTTCGGATGGTGGTGTGAGTCCAATAATGTTGATGGGTTTAAGGATATAGTAAACATAGTCACAGAAAAAAAAGATTTTTCCGATATGCAGAAAAAAGAGTTTGCTTATTTGGAAGAGTTCTTTTCTAGTGAGGTTTGTTACAAAAAGATTTTTTGTAAAGATTATAAATAGCGTATTGTTTAAACATATTTTGAATTTAGAATTGCGATTGGTGTAGTCATTATTTTATTGCAAAATGTTATTTATCGGGTGGAAGATCATGCAAGAGTTTAATGGATTGAAATTATTAATAATAAGTAATAATGTGTTATCGGAAGAAAATAACAATGGAAAAACAATATTATCTTATATTGATACTATCCCAAAGGCGCAGGTTAAGCAGTTGTATTTTCATTCCATGATGCCTACTGTTGATGGATACGACTATTTTCAGTTGACTGATATGGATATTATCAAAGGTGTTTTGAATAAAAAAAGAAGAGGTCGGGCAGTTACAGCATCAGAACCGCACTATAGTCCCTCGGTTGAAGGGGATACTCGAATAGTAAAGAACCATTTTACAAGATTAATGAGAGATTTGTTGTGGAAAAGCAAATGGAAATCCAGTCAACTCATTAAATGGTTGGATGATTTTAAGCCGGATTGCGTTTTCTTTGTTGCGGGAGATGCGTTATTTGCTTATGATATATGCGAATTTATAGTAAAGAGGTATGGTTGTGCTCTGTCTACTTATGTTACAGATGACTATTTTATTCCATATTCCGGTGATGATTCTGTTGCTTTGTTTCGAAAGAAGTTGTTGCGTCGGGCAATGACAAATATTCTGTCAGTTTCAAAAACATTTTTTACGGTTTCTCAACAGATGCAAGAAGCTTACGAGAAAATATTTAACAGAAAGAGCTATACTATTGTCAATATGCCAGAGCCCATTTCTTTTGATAATGATTGTGAAAATCATGATTCATTTAGAATTATTTACGCAGGAAGTTTGTATTATGGAAGAGATAAGGAAATAATAGAATTTTCGCGGATTGTTGAAGATTATAATGTTCGCTTTAACTCGAACATTGAGTTAGCTATATATTCAAATAACAAATTGAATGAAACTGAAAGGATGGACCTGGAAAAATATCAATGTTGCCGTTTTTGCGGTTCATTAGGAAAAAATGACTTGTTGATTGAATTTAATAAATCCGACGCCTTGTTGTTTGTAGAGTCGTTTGATGAAAAGTATAAGGAAAGAACTTGTTTGTCATTGTCTACAAAGGTTCCCGAATATTTGTCCACCAAAAAACCTATCATCGCTATCGGTCCGGAACAGATCGGTTCAATGGAGTATCTGAGGGGAGTAGCTTGTTGCTTCTTTTCGCCGTTGGATGATTCGTCTCGTGAAGCGCTTTATAAGATCTTTGAGGATGAAGCGGAGAGAACCTCGTTGGCAGAAAAGTCATATTTAAAATATTGTACTTTGCATAACAAAGAAAAAAATCAAAAAGAGTTTCTTCAAATACTGTTTGGGGAGTATTAGTTTTTTATAATTGTATCAATAAAAGTTAATGTGCGGAAAGGAATGGAAGAATATTGGATATTTTATTTGTTACATCTGGAAATATTTTTAGCACAAGTTCGAGTAATTTGAGAAATGTTTCTTTAATTCAAGGCTTGATTGAGATAGGACACAAGGTTGATGTTTGGTCTTTGGAAGCAGGTAGCTCGGGAAAGATTTATGACGAAAGTATTAAAAATATTGTTTCGCGTAACAAAGTGTTTTTAAGTTCCAACAATTCGTTGCAAAAGTTTTTTTCCGAGAAAAAAGTTGCTAAAGAAAATTTTGTCAACAAAATGAAATTCAAGTTGCTGGGCGTGGCAAAGAAAATGGTGTTAAAGTATTCTTTGATTGATACCTTGATGCCTGCGGTGGCAAAAATCAGCAAAGATGAAATTCCTACAGAAGAGTACGATATTATCATTAGTTCATCGGACCCCATCAGTAGTCATGAAATGGCGTTAATGTATAAAAAACTTCACAGTAAAG
This sequence comes from Eubacteriales bacterium, assembly GCA_045587445.1. Classification (GTDB taxonomy): domain Bacteria; phylum Bacillota; class Clostridia; order Oscillospirales; family CAG-272; genus RGIG1995. Next base: position 123,414 of record JAZNCH010000036.1, read on the forward strand.
CGAAATGGATTCAATACTGGGGAGATCCTTTGTATTATGACATTACCAGAAATTTCTCAAATAAAAGAAAGGCATTTAAAGTAGAAGAAAAATATTTGTTGGCTTGTGATGTTGTTGTTTATACAAATCCTATTGTCTTGGAAGCTCAAAAGAAATTATTTTTAAATGCTGCAGACAAAATGCATTTTGTTCCAACGCCTTTTGCTTTTTCCGATAACAGTGCTTCGGAAAGTGAAAGCGAAGGGTTTGATATAGGGTATTTCGGTAACTATCTTTCTTGTGTGAGAAATATAGAGCCGTTATGCCATGCAGTAATGGAGTTGAGAAAGAAAATCGTTATTATGGGCCGAGGAGACAAAAAGCCTCCTGTTAGTGAATACATTGATGTATATGATTCTCAAAGTATAGTAACCGTATCCGAGTTTGAAGATAAGTGTAAAATTTTAGTATGTCTTTGCAATGATAATACTAAGAAAGACCAATGTTTGCAGATTCCTGGTAAGGTTTACCATTATGCTATGACTGAAAAAGATATATTAATTATTGGTGCGGACAAGAACACAGAGAAATTTTTATCCGGTTATTCCAGATACTATTTTTGTGCTAACAATGTGGAGGCCATAAAGGACGCGATTAATAAAATTGAAAAAAATGAAGGCAAAGTTATTAGCAAACCTATTGAAGCATTTAGACCGAAAAATGTTGCAAACAAGGTTATTGAATACTTGTCTATATTGGGGATTAACTAAAAATGATAATATTTGTTATTATTCTGAATATAGTAACAATCCTATTAGCATGCAAACATTTTGAGAAAAGCATATTGAGATACTCAATAATCTTGTTCAATTGTGCGTTTTTCTGTTACAGCTGTTTAGGAATATCTACTTATTCATTGGATGAGGGATACTACTTGTCATATTGCCTATCGATGTTTACAATGAATTTATTCTTTGTTGTTGGAAACATTTTTTACAAGCGTTTGTTTTGTAACAAAATGAACTTAATGGATAAGGTAAACAATACTATTACTCGTCATTCGTCGATTGTAAGATTAATTGCAATTATATATTTTTTACTGAAAGTAATTCTTTTGGTTTATCCGGAAAATTTACTTGTCTATCTTTTCTCCGGTCCGAATTTTATATACGGAGATATGCTCACGGCAATTCGTGCAAGCTACAATACTACTTTTGGGCATTTGATGTCCACTGTTGAAACCATACTGTTACCTTTTGCGTATTTGTATTTAAGTTCCAAAAAGACAAGCCTTGTCGTTGTTTATTTTACATTTGATTGTATTTGTACTTATTTGGAAGGTCATGGTGCGATCGGACGCCTCTCTATTATCTCTACGTTGATAATAATGTGTTGTTTGATGTTTCAACGAACAAAAACAAAAAAGGAAAAAAAAATTGTAACTATCGCTTGTTCCGCAGTAGCTGTAGGCTGTTTTGTAATATATGTTTTCTTGGAAGGATTGCGTAGCGGTGTTGATCTTAATATTTTTTCTATAAAGATAGGAGATGCTATTAAATCATTTGCAGATAGCGAATTTAACTATCCGAAAAATTATGCGTTGGCAGAAAAATTACATGACAGAGGGGTATACAAAAGTTCTACATTCTGGCTTTGGTTAATAACTTTGCCAATCCCCAAATCTTTTATTACTATTCCGGGGGTTGATACAACAAACTCTATTATTTATCGTGTATTCTCCTATTACTTTTTTGGAAGTAAATGGTATTTTGAGAGTGGTGTTGGAGGCGTTTTGCTTTCAGTTTTGGGAGATGGTATAATGGTATATGGACGTACATATGCTTTTATTCTTATGATTCCATTCGCTTTCTTTATAATGTTTTTTTTGAGTTTTTTAGCTGATTTGAAAAACGGAAAATTGTTGTTAGCTTCTACTATAGTATATTTCTTTGTTTCATACCGTCCCGGAGTTCAATATGGATTAACACAATATGCTACGTTTGTTTCGTTTATTGTAATTATTGTAATATTATCTTTGTTTAAAAATAATTCGAAATATAGATTGGAGGAGATTTAACTTGAGCCTCAATCTATCCAGTAAACTAAAGAGTAGCAAAATAAATGATGTTTTCTACGGATCTATTTTGTCGTATCTACTTGTTATACTGAATGCTGTTTACAGCATTGCATTAACCCCCTATATTCTAAGTTCTATTGGTGAAATTGAATTTGGAATATATAAAACAATAGCATCCTTATCCTCGTCAATTATGGTTCTTGATTTAGGCATAGGTAGTACAATAACTAGATATATTGCAAGATACAGAGCCGATAAACAAAATGAAAAAATACAACCATTTGTTTCTATGATCTTTGTAGAAGGAATTTTATTATCCGGAATAGTATTAATAATTTCTTTTGGAATTCTTTGTAGTATTCCCGCAATATATCAAAATTCTTTTTCAGATAAACAGATTCAACTTGCACAATTATTGTTTTTCATTTTATCGGTTAATTTGCTTTTTCATATTATTGAAAATGTTTTAAATGGAATTATTGCCGGATACAATAATTATACATATGCAAATACGTTAAAACTATTTAGAATTATATTTAGAATTGTATTTACCTATCTTTTGTTGACATTTTACAATAGTTCAGTAGTGTTGGTTTCTCTAGACTTAGCATTGACAGTTTTGTTGATCGTATTTGAATATTTATACATTAAAGGGGAATATCAAATACGTATAATATCAAAAATTAAAAAGTGGGAAAAAAATGTATTTATCGAGTCTGGTAAATATACTTCTTTATTGTTTGTTTCTAATATAGCATCTCAAGTAAACGGTAGTTTGGATAATGTTGTTATTGGTGCCGAACTAGGTGCAGAATATGTTACAATTTATTCTATTGCCATAACTTTTTTTGTGATGTTTGAGCAGTTGTCTATGTCAATTTCAAACGTTATGTTACCGACTATAACGGAAACTTTAGTTCATGATAAAACCGGAGAAAAAACTGAAAAAACAATTATTACTTGTGGGCGTATTCAATTTATACTTCTTGGTTCTGTATTGGCGGGATTTGTTGTTTTGGGACAGGATTTTATTAATCTGTGGCTTGGAGACGGATTTATTGATGCTTATTATTTAACATTGCTATTGTTTATTCCATCCCTTTTGGAATTAATTATTAATGTTTGTATATCTATTTTGAGAGCACAAAACAGAATGGGATTTAGGACGGTTGTCCTAATATGTTCGACCATTGTAAATGCTTTAGTAACTATTGTTGGTGTAAAGTACGGGGGATATTATTGGGCAGCAATAGGTACAGGTATAAGCTTCTTATTTGGTAGCGTCATTACTATGGGATTGTACTATAAAAAGGTTATTGGTCTAAGAATAATAAAAATATATAAAAGTATTTTCTCGGGGACGTGGTTTTGTATTTTAATCAGTATGTTTATTACTTATGCAATTCATTTAAGAATCCATTCAAGTTGGGGTTCAATAATTATAAATGTTAGTGCATTTTTGATTTCTTTTGTTATTCTTCAGTTATTATTTGGTTTGAATGATGTTGAAAAAAATATTATTAAAAATAGATTATTAAGGAGATAAAAATGATTAATGTAATTGGATTGGGGTACATAGGACTTCCCACTGCACTAATGTTAGCAGCACACGGAATTGAAGTAGTTGGTACAGACTATAACAAAGATTTAGTAGCAACACTGAATGCTGGAAAAACAACTTTTAAAGAAGAGGGGCTTGACGAGCTTTTTGCAGAAGCGGTAAGCAAGGGAATAAAATTTACTACAGAGTATCAGGTTACCGATACTTATATAGTTTCTGTTCCCACACCTTATGATAAGTTTAGCAAAAAAGTTGATGCTTGTTATGTTATTTCTGCTGTAAAAACAGTTATGAACGTTTGCCCCAAGGGTGCAACTGTTGTTATAGAATCTACTGTTTCGCCCGGGACTATTGATAAGTATGTTCGTCCCGTTATAGAAGCAAATGGTTTTGTTATCGGTAAAGATATTAACCTTGTTCATGCTCCGGAAAGAATTATTCCCGGCAATATGGTTTATGAGCTTCTTCACAATTCGCGTACAATCGGTGCAGATGACCCTGCAATAGGCGAAAAGATTAAAGAGGTTTACGCTTCCTTCTGCCTTGGTGATATTGTTGTTACAGATATTAAAACTGCAGAAATGACAAAGGTTATTGAAAATACATACCGCGCAGTAAATATTGCATTTGCAAATGAGCTTGCAAAAATCTGCCGTCATGATGATATGGATGTATATGAAATTATCCGTATCTGCAATATGCACCCACGAGTAAATATTCTTCAGCCGGGTCCCGGTGTTGGCGGACACTGTATTTCTGTTGACCCATGGTTCCTTGTAGGCGATTATCCGTCTCTTA
>JAZNCH010000037.1:0-25910 GCA_045587445.1 Eubacteriales bacterium
ATTGGTTCCTCCGTTCATGGTTCTTTAGCAATTCCATTTTAACGGATTTCTTCCAATTATGCTCTACTTTTTTTGTTTTTTCTTTCTATTTTTTTCGTAGGCTCCTTGGTTTAACCCCAACATTTATTATAGAGCCTTTTAAAAGAGCTGAATCTGATTTGATTCGGCTCTTGATTTTTTTACATATTTCCATTGCGAAGATTTGGAGTTTGTGGTATAATCATTATGTATGTTTAAGGAAATAATGAGGTAAGAAAAAATGAAATGGACACAGGTAAAGGTAAGCGGTAATATAAAGGATAAAGACGAGATATGTGCTGTTATGACTATGGTTGACCAAGGGTTAATGATAGAGGACTACAGCGACGTTACCGAGGGACTCAACGCTATGTACGGCGAGCTTCTTGACGAAAGTATCGTCAACGCAGACAAGGAAAGAGTTGCCGTAAGCATATTTATAAGCGAAGAAAAGAATTATGCCGAGGCTGTAACTTTTCTACGAGACAGATTCTCTTTGCTTGGACTTGACGTTGTAACCGAGGTGATAGGCGTTGACGAAGACGATTGGGCAGACACTTGGAAGCAATACTATAAACCGGTCAAGTGCGGCGAAAAAATAGTTATCGTTCCTATGTGGGAAAAGTACGCTGCCGAAGAAGATGAGGTTACAATAAAAATGGATCCCGGTATGGCTTTCGGTACGGGGACGCACGAAACGACAAGACTTTGTCTTGCGATGATGGAAAAGCACATGACACCCGATATGACGGTTATGGATATGGGTACGGGAAGCGGGATTCTTGCCATTTACGCGGCAAAGATAGGTGCTGAAAAAATAGATGCATACGATATTGATCCGGTAGCCGTACGCGTAGCAAAGGAAAACTTCGCTGCAAACGGCGTTGAGGACAAGATATATTGTGCGGTATCCGATCTTATGCAGAACGCAGACAAGACGAGAGAAAAATATGATTTTGTATGTGCGAATATTGTAGCCGACATAGTAATCAGACTTTCCGAATGTATGGGCGATTACGTAAAGAAAGACGGTTTATGTGCGGTATCGGGCATTATAGAACCGCAGGCGGAAAGGGTTAAAAAGGCGGTAAGCGAAAAAGGTTTTGTGCTTATTGACGAAATGAGAGAGAACGATTGGTGTGCTTTTGTGTTTAAAAGAATATGACGTTTTTATGCAAAATCCCATAAGTTAGATATAAATTGCACAAAAAATTGCATAGATATTTGTAAATATTTTTAAAAATGTTTGACAAAATGACCATATTGTTGTATAATGCTTAGGAATGTATTTCTAATAGGTAGCAAAATCATACAAAAAAGGGGTGTTATTAATGTCATATCCAAGATTTTTTGATGATTTTGAGATGTTAGACGGAAATACGGTAGTAATTAGCGGAGAATCAGCACAGCATATATCACGTTCGTTGCGTATGAAGTCAGGTGAAAAAATAATAGTGTGCGACGGCTCAAAAAAAGAATACGAGTGTGTTCTTGATTCTTTCACGTCAGACAGCGTAACTGCAAAGATAGTTGACGTTAGCAGAAACGTTTCTGAACCTACGTATAAAGCGATAGTATATCAAGCTTGCCCGAAATCAGACAAGATGGATACTATAGTGCAAAAGGCGGTCGAGCTTGGTGCTTACGGTATAGTGTGCTTTTTGAGTGACAGATGTATTGCCAGATACGATGAAAAGGGCTTTGAAAAGAAGTGCGCAAGGTGGCAGAAGATAGCACTTGAAGCGGCAAAACAAAGCGGCAGGGGATACGTTCCTTACGTTCGTTGGTTGCCTGATTTAAAGAGTGTTTTAGCCGAAATGAAGATTTATGGTAACAGCTTTATGTGTTACGAAGACGAAGACGCGCTGACTTTGAAAGAATTTGTTTCTTTATCGCAGAATGAAGCTGTTTATGCTTTTATAATTGGTTCCGAGGGCGGATTTTCCGAGAAAGAAGCACAGATGTGCCGCGAAAGCGGTATAAAGACGGTAGGACTTGGCAAAAGGATACTCAGAACGGAAACGGCATCGGGGTACGTTCTTTCTTGTCTTTCTTATGAAAAAGAATTGTAAGTAATACAAAATAACAATATATATAGTGTTAGAAAAAGGAGCAGGTAAAAAAATGTCGAACAGATTGTTTCAGGGGATAATTCATCAAATGAAGGATGCAGTAGACCGAGTTATCGGTGTTATTGACGAAAACGGAGTAATTATTTCCTGCAGTGAACTTGGGAAGATCGGCGAATCCAAGAATAACGTTAAGGATGAACTCGCATACACAGCAGGCGCAGTAGCAAAAGACGGATATACATACAGACCTTTGGGTAACGGTTCTAAGTTTGAATACATTGTATTTGTAGAGGGCGAAGATAAGAAAGCTGAAAGCACTTCTATGATATTGGCTATTTCTCTTTCAAACATTAAGAATCTTTATGATGAAAAATATGATAAGGGCTCATTCCTCAAGAATATTATTCTCGACAATATTCTTCCGAGCGATATATATATGAAATCGAAGGAGCTTCATTTCTCCAACGATATTCAGCGCATTGTTTTCCTTATTAAGTTCCACAACAAGAGCGACGTTATGCCTTTTGACATAATTCAGAATATGTTTCCCGACAAGAACAAGGACTATGTTATCAGCATAGGCGAACAGGACGTTGTTCTTATCAGCGAACTTAAGGGCAATAACTGCGATATGCGCGAAATGGAAAAGGTTGCACGTCAAATAGTAGATACCTTGAATACCGAGTTCTTTGCAAAGGTATCGGTAGGTATCGGTACTGCAGTTTCGAACATTAGAGATCTTGCAACGTCTTATAAGGAAGCACAGATAGCTATTGAAGTAGGTAAGGTATTTGATACCGAAAAGAATATAGTAAGCTATGAAAACCTCGGTATAGGCAGACTTATATACCAGCTTCCCACAACACTCTGTGAGATGTTTATGCATGAAGTATTTAAGAAGGGATCGCTTGAGACGCTTGACCACGAGACTTTGATGACGATTCAGGCATTCTTTGAAAACAACCTGAACGTGTCCGAGACGGCAAGAAAGCTTTTTGTTCACAGAAATACGTTGGTTTACCGTCTTGAGAAGATAAGAAAGCTTACGGGGCTTGACCTTCGCGAGTTTGAACACGCGATTACGTTTAAAGTAGCTTTGATGGTACAGAAGTATCTGACCTCTAAACCTACAAAGTTTTAAATAAAAATAAACTGCCGATGCTTGTATTGTTTCTAAAAATTAAGAAATGAATACAAGCTTTTGGTGTGTTTATAGGGGTTAAAAAATTAGGTATATATGCACAAAAAAATAGGCTGAAATTAGTTTAATAGCCTAAAATGAAGTTTAAAAAAACAGGGGAAAAGATAATTGTATGATAGAATTTGAGAACGTTAAAAAAGTCTATCCGAACGGTACTTTGGCTCTTGACGGAGTGGATCTGAAGATAGAAGACGGTGAATTTGTATTTATAGTTGGTTCATCGGGTGCCGGCAAATCCACGTTGATGAAACTTCTTCTACGCGAAGAAAAGGTTACGTCGGGCACGATAAAGGTTGACGAATTTGACCTTGCACGTATGTCAAACTACAAAGTACCGTATTACAGACGACAACTTGGCGTAGTTTTTCAGGATTTTAGATTATTTCAGAATAAGACGGTATTTGAAAACGTGTCTTTTGCGATGAGAGCAATCGGAGAACCTAACTCTGTTATAAGAAAACGTGTTCCGGCGATATTGAATATTGTTGGACTTCAAAACAAGATGAAGAATTACCCGAGAGAACTTTCGGGCGGTGAACAGCAGAGAGTTGCTTTGGCGAGAGCATTGGTGAACAACCCGAGTATTATAATTGCCGACGAGCCCACGGGTAACCTTGACCCTGAACTTAGCTTTGATATGATGAATCTTCTTCGCCGTATCAACAAAAGCAAGAATAAGACAGTTGTAGTTATTACCCACGAAAAGAACCTTGTTGACCACTTCCAAGAAAGAGTAATCAGACTTGAAGAGGGCAAGATGATTGAGGACAGAGTAGGGGGAATGTTTGAATGAGAAGATACAGCGTAATGTATTTTATTAGCCAGAGCTTTAAGGGGCTTTGGAGAAACGGTGTTATGACTTTGGCATCGATAACCGTTCTTGTGTCTTGCCTTATAGTAATGGGAAGCTTTGCACTTTTGGTTGCAAACCTCAATGAGAATCTTGACTCACTTGGAGATATGAACGAGATAGTTGCGTTTATAGACCTTGAAAAGACCGATGAAGAGATTACGGCTATTCGCGAAAAGGTGAATGGATACGACAACGTAAAAGAAATGAAATACGTGTCAAAGGAAGATGCTTTGACGGAAGAAAAGTCAAAGTATGAGAAAGAATATCCCGACTTTTTTGAAGGAATTACGAGTGATATATATCCTGCATCGTTGATTATTACATACGAAGATAACGAAAAGGTTGAGACCTTGAAATATGAGCTTGAGCATACGGATGGGATTTACAAAGTGAATTGCCGTTCCGACGTAGCAGAGACCATTGAAACTATGAAGAACGGTATAATCTGGCTCTTCCTTTGGTTCTTGCTTGTGTTGTTGGTTGTAAGCTTGTTCGTTATAATAAATACGATAAAACTTGCAGTATTTGGAAGAAGACAGGAAATCAGCGTAATGAGATACGTAGGAGCAACGAACTGGTTTATTATGACACCGTTTGTTCTCGAAGGTGTTCTTATCGGACTTTTCTCGTCGGGAATAGCGTTTGGCGTTCAAGTGTATATTTATAAATTTATACAGGACATAGTTGCGACGGATTACGGTATGTTTACAATAATTCCGTTCAAAGAAATACAGATGGTTTTATTATTGGGATTTGTGGGAATCGGTGTTTTGACCGGTATAATCGGAAGCAGTATATCGCTTAGAAAGAATCTTAGAGCTTAAACACATAAAAAAAGGAGATAATATGAAAGACAGACAAAGTTTCTTAATCAAGCTTACAGCGGTTATATTAGTTGTTATCAGCTTTGTATTTATCATATCTTCGCCGTTGAATTATGTAAACAAAGTATCCGCCGCTGCCGATAGTACGGCAAAGGGATATGAAGACAGAATAGCACAGTTAAAAAAAGACCAGAAAGCTTACGAGCAGCAGATAAAGAACGCAAAGGCAAATGCCGCAAGCTATATGGAACAGAAAGAAATACTTGACAAACAGATAAATTCTCTTACCGAAGAGATTGAATTGTCCAACGCTTTGCTTATAGAATATAACAACGCAATAGTTGCAAAGGAAGAGGCTATTACGTCAAAGCAGGGCGAGATCGACGTGAAGTTCGATAATTTTAAGAACAGACTCCGCACCTCTTACGAGGAGGGCGTAATGGGCTATTTGACGATGCTTTTCAGCTCGAGAACTCTTTCGGGATTTTTGACAAGTATTGAAAGAATGACGAATATGCTTAATTATGATAAGCGTGTTATGAAGCAGATGAATGATGAAAAGGCGAACCTCTCAAGCGAGAAGGCAAGTCTTGAGCAGATAAAGGCATCTCAGCAAACGGTTCATGAAGGTTTGCAGAAAACAGAAGCCGAGCTTGAGGCGAAAGCTAACGAAATGCAAAAGCTTTATGATGATACTATGAAGAATCAGAAAAAAGCAGAACAGATGCTTGCTCAGGCACAGAAAGATCAAAAGAAAGCGGAGCAAGAGCTTGATAAATACCTCGAAGAGCTTGCAAAAAAGAATAGTGGTTATTACGACGGCGGACCTTTCAGTTATCCGTTGCCGACAAATCAAAACATACTCACTTCGAAACACGGCACACGTACTTATCAAATGTGGGGTAAGTGGGTTACGGACTATCACAGAGGAATTGACCTTGCTTGCCCAACAGGAACACCGGTTTATGCGGGTGCAGACGGTAAGATTGAGATTGCGGGTTGGAATGGCAGCTACGGTTATTACGTTGTAATAAGCCACGGCTCCGGATATACTACGCTTTATGCTCACAATAGTTCGCTTTTGGTTAAAGTTGGGCAATATGTAAAGAGAGGACAGCAAATAGCGAAATCGGGCAGCACCGGAAATTCAAGCGGACCTCACTTGCATTTAGAGATAAGCATAAACGGAAAGCTTCAAGACCCATTGAAGAGTGGACTTTTGAATCACCCCAAACTTATTGACCGTTCATAATATAGTAAGCAGGAGAACCAATGTCAAAGAAAAAGATTAGTATTCCTGTATTTTTGATGATTTGCGCATTTTTGGTGATTATTACTTTTCAGATAACCTTTTTGGCAGTAAGCCAGATGTACAGAAAAGAGATTGCCGAAATGAACGCAGATTCGTCAGAGACTTGGGAAGATAAGCTTGAATATATAAACGAGCTTACACAGATGTACTTTTTGAAAGAGATTCCTTTAAAGACGTTAGAGGAAACTCTCCCGGCGGCTTACGTTGCCGCGCTCAACGATAAGTATACCTATTATATGTCCAAGGAGCAGTATGAATCCTTTACTTCAAACAACAATGCAGATTTGCAGGGCATAGGCGTCAACGTTATATACAACAGCGAATATAACGCCATTGAAGTGGTTGGTGTTATGAGCGGTTCACCCGCCCTTGAAAACGGAGTTAATACCGGAGACTTGATATATATAGTCGAGGGTCAAAAGGTTGCTGAAGTAGGGTATAATGTAGCCGTTGATATAATGCTTGGCGAAGCAGGTACTATAGCCTCGTTCTCGGTTATGAGAGAGAAAGAAGACGGTGTTTTTGAAAGTATTGATTTTAAGATAGAGCGTGGATTTATCGTAGAAGAAACGGTAACTCACCGACTTCATGGCGAAAACGTGGGGATAATCAGAATAGAAGAATTTGATTTGGGCACCCCGAAGCAGTTTAAGGAAGCGATAGACTCTTTGCTGAAAATGGGAGCCGACAGATTTGTATTTGACGTAAGATATAATCCCGGTGGGGCTTTGGAATCCATAACAGAGATATTGGATATGATTTTGCCGGAGGGACCGATTATAAAAGCGGTAGACCGTTACGGCAAGGAAGAAGTTATAGATTCCGACGAAAAAGAGTTTAACTATCCTATGGCGGTTGTAGCGAACGGTAGTACGGCGAGCGCAGCAGAGCTGTTTACGTCGGCACTGAAGGATTATAAGAAAGCAGTTATAGTAGGTGAAACGACGTACGGAAAGGGAACGATGCAGAGCGTTATTCCACTTCCCGACGGTTCGGCGGTATGCATGACGACGGCGAAATATTATCCGCCGTTCTCGGATAGCTACGACGGTATAGGTATTGCGCCCGACAAAGAAGTTCACTTGTCGGAAGAGTATCAAAATACAAGTATTTATAAACTGACTTACGAGCAAGATATTCAATTGAGAACCGCAGTTGAAGCGATTAGTGAATGACGGTTTTCATGGTATATAAAGATTACAATTACAATTAAGAGGAGATATGAAAAATGGATAATCAGATTATTGTAACCGACGAAGGTTTGAAGAAATTACAAGAGGAACTTGCTTACTTAAAAAACACAAAGCGTAAGGAAGTAACCGAAGCGATAAAATTGGCTCTTTCATTCGGCGACCTTTCGGAAAACAGCGAATATACCGAAGCTAAGGACGAACAGGGTAAGGTAGAGTCCAGAATTGTTGAGCTTGAAGAGATGCTCAAGAAAGTAAAAGTTATCAGCGACAGCGATATTCACACAAACTCTGTTAACGTAGGTGCAAGCGTAAGATTGCTCGACGTTGTAAGAAATAAGGAGCTTGAATATACGATAGTAGGTTCTACGGAAGCTGACGCTATGAACGGAAAGATAAGCGACCGTTCACCTATCGGAAGTGCATTGATAGGAGCATCTGTAGATGAAGTGGTTACAGTTACGACGCCTGCTGGCGAACGTCAGTTTAAAGTTCTTGAAATTATGAAGAAGTAAGATTAGACAACGAAGAATTACAATAGAAATACAGGTGAACAAAAATGAGCGACAATGTAAATGTAAATGTTGAACAGACCGAACAGGAATATAACGAAGTTGTTAGAATAAGAAGAGAAAAGCTTGCAGGACTTAAAGAAGCGGGCAAAGACCCCTTTACTCTTACAAAGTATGACGTAACTGCTTACTCTACCGATATAAAGGCGGATTTTGAGAAATACGACGGCAAGACCGTAACTATTGCGGGAAGAATTGTCAGTCGCAGAATTATGGGCAAAGCAAGCTTTGTTAATATTCAGGACAGTGAGGGCAATATACAGGCTTATATCCGCAGAGACGACGTTGATGCGGGACTTGAAGAGGGTGAGTCTGTATATGCTGAATTTAAGAAATGGGATATTGGCGATATAATTGGTATCGAGGGCTTTGTATTTAAGACGAAGACAGGCGAAATGTCAGTTCACGCACAGAAAATTATTCTTCTTGCAAAATCACTTCTTCCTTTGCCCGAGAAGTTTCACGGCTTGAAAGATACTGATTTGAGATATCGTCAGAGATATGTTGACCTTATAGTAAATCCCGAGGTCAGAGATACGTTCTACAAACGCTCAATGATTTTGAAAGAGATAAGAAATTATCTTGATTCAAAGGGCTTCCTTGAAGTTGATACACCTATTCTTGTTCCTCTTGAAATAGGTGCGTCTGCAAGACCTTTTAAGACGCATCACAATACACTTGATATGGATATGTATCTTCGTATAGAGACAGAGCTTTATTTGAAGAGACTTATCGTTGGCGGTATGCATAAGGTTTACGAGGTTGGAAGAATATTCCGTAACGAAGGTATGGATACAAAGCATAACCCCGAGTTTACCTCTATCGAGCTTTATCAGGCATTTACCGATTATTACGGTATGATGGACTTGGTTGAAGAACTCTACAAGCTTCTTGCTGAAAAGATTTGTGGCGGCCTTGTTATAAACTATCAGGGCAACGAGATAGATATGGGTAAGTGGGAAAGACTTACTATGGTTGAGGCAGTTAAGAAGTATGCAGGCGTTGATTATAACGACTGGAAGACAGACGAAGAAGCTCGTGAGGTTGCAAAGAAGATGCACGTTCACGTTGAAGATAATGCAACAAAGGGAACTGTACTGGTTGAGTTCTTTGATGCTTATGTTGAAGAGAAGCTTATACAGCCTACGTTTATTTATGACTATCCCGTTGAGAACAGTCCTTTGGCAAAGAGAAAGCCGTCAAACCCTGCATTTACAGAGCGTTTTGAATATTTTATAAATGCTACAGAGTTTGGTAATGCGTTTAGTGAGCTTAACGACCCGATTGACCAGAAGGAACGTTTTGAAAAGCAGGTAGCTGCAAAGAGAGCAGCAGAACCCGAAACAGGTGCAGAAGTTGACTATGACTATGTAACAGCACTTGAATATGGTATGCCTCCTACAGGCGGTCTCGGATTTGGTATCGACAGACTTGTAATGCTCCTTACCGACAGCGCATCTATCAGAGACGTATTGTTGTTCCCCACAATGAAGCCCCTTTCAGAGTAAAAAACCAAAAAAGTCACGTTTTGACAGCATTTGAGATGTTTTGTTAATTTAATAATGAAACACGTCGTAGGTTTTACGACAAATGAATTTGTGAAAAATCTTTCGACCTTACGACAAAGACATATAATGATTATAATTAACTTTAAGGTGTAAATTATGAGCGCTATTAATAGTCCTTTCCGTTATCCTGGGGGGAAATTTTATGCTCGCAAATTAATTGCTGAGCATCTTATTGATAGTGATGTATATTGTGAACCTTTTGCTGGTGGCGGATCTGTATTTTTCTATAAAGAAAAAAGCAGAGTAAATATTTTGAATGATTTAGACGAAAATTTAATGTTGGTTTATCGCACAATAAGAGATAATCCAAAAGAGTTGATTCAAATCATAAAATCATTTGAATATCCATCAAAAGAGGCTCACTATCACTATAAAAATGAATACACCCCAAGAAATGAAATTGAAGCTGCAGCAAGATGGTTTTACCTTAATCGTATTTCTTATAGTGGAATTATGCAATTTCAAAACTGCTATTTTGGTTATGGCGATAAATATAGTATGCAGCCTAAAAATTGGCCGAGAAACATTGAAAACACAAGCCAAAAATTGCAAGGTGTTGAACTGAGGTGTTCGGATGCGATAGAGTGTATACACTCTATGCCGGACGGGGCACTGATTTTCGTTGATGCTCCATATTTTAATGCTGATCAAGATAAGTTCTATACTTGTTTCTTTTCTCGTGAAGATCATATAAGGTTGTCTGAAGCCATAAAGAATGAATATAAAAGATTAAGGATTTTCATCACTTACGATAATTGCGATGAAATTCGTGAGTTATATTCTTTTATGCCTCATATGTACGATAAAGAGTGGAATTATTGTATAAGTAGAACTGATGATCAAAAAGAAGGTCATAAGTTAGAAGATGGGTATAAAGGCAAACGAGAAAAAGGGAAAGAATTGTTTATCCTAAATTATTAAAAGAGAGGCTTTTCGCCTCTCTTTTTTTAACGTTTTTTCATTCTTGATCTATGGGTTTTTGTGAAATTTAAAAGGTATTCTTCTAATTCTGTAATAGGGTGCCATTTAGGATCATTTTCCAGTAAGACTTTTGGAGTACGAGGGATAACACCGTTTTCAGCTATTTCTTCAGCCATTGCAAAACGCCAATCATTATATGATGCGTTGAAAATTTCTTCATATGTTGGAGTGCAACTATAATATTCTGCAAGTTTTTCTATAACTTTTTTGTCGTTTAATAATTCAAAATTTTCTGTATACGTTGCACCTTCAATTACAGCATTAGAAAGATTTGAAACAATAATATCAAAATCGCCAACAAGGTATCTATCATTGGTTGTTGTTGCCTTGCTAAGGTCACTGCGACTTTTATGACATTTTATAGAACAGAAAGGTTCATGACTAAACCTAGCACGATTTGAATACTTAAAACTTCCTCGTACAGCGTTTTTGCATTCTACTTTAATTATTATTCCTGTTCTTTGGTGAGTTATGGTTACATCTTCGTCATGTATTCCAGTTTGAGCGTTTAAATTAAGTTTTGCAACACTCCATTCATGACTATTAAGTGTTTCTTGCAAGAGAAGCAAGACGGCATATTCTGTTGCCTTCCCTCTAATCATAGGTACGACTTTCTGGTCAATTAAAATATCTATTAAATATTCCTCTGGTATTTTGTAATTATCACAAAATTCTAAAATCTTTTCTCCAATTTCTTCTGAGGTCATTGCTTTTCCTCCTCATCTATCATAAGCAGTGTATATGAATCTATTTCCAATGCGTCTGCTATTTTTTGAACTGTTTCTAATGAAATATTGCGAGTGAAACATTCAATATCGCTTATGTATGTGCGATGCAGATTGCATAATTCAGCAAATTTTTCTTGGGAAAGACCTTTTTCTATACGCTTTTTTCTTAAATTTGTTCCAAAAACTTTTATTATATTCATATGAACACCCCCTACGTGCTTTATTATAGACCCATAGCATACTATAAGTCTACAGACGATGAGTGGCAGCAAGGGGGATATTGTATATTAGTGTGTTTACATCGTTGGGTAAAGAAACACCACTTGAAAATTTACGACACATTTACGACAAATGAAAAAATGAAGACACCCTATGACCGTAAAAAGTCATAGGGTGTTTTTTGTGTCGCAATGTTTATATATTTATTATTACTCAAGAATTACTCCCATTTGATTCCCGATATCTATTCTTTCTTTGTAGTATTTGGGGTTTCTTAAGTCGCGATTGACAGCATGTTCAAAATAATTTTCCCAGTAAGGAATATTGGAGTTCGCTTGTATGCACTCTAAAAGAACATTTTTTTGTATGTTTAAAGTAAACGATACACCATTGTTTGTAAATCCCCCATATAAAAGCACACCGTTTTCAATTTCTTTAAAAGTTTTCCCATATTGGAAACAAATCGACTCTTTTCTGATGTCGATGCTCCGTCCATACATAATGGGATAGTCCTCGTTTGCGGATAAAGGAATGTTTCCTATTATTTCATATTCCCCATAAAACAAACGGTTGTCTGCTATTATTGTAGAGGGCAACGATTTTAATTTTTTTAATTCATCAATGGTTACATCGTTTCTTTCTGTTGCAATATGAAACGCGCTGCAAACTAAAGGTTTTGACATAAGGATATCCCAAAAGGGCTCTTTTCGTTTTCTCATTTTGTCAAAATCTAAAATAACTCGTCCGTAACCATAAAGGCGTCGGTCTATTTTGAAACGAAAAACATCGCCTTCTTTAAACTTAATATTTCGCCGAGATTGTTTTGCAAAATTCTCAATATCAACAATGTCATTTTCGTTAGTTTCGGAACACCAATTATTTACCCATTCTTCAAACTCCTTAATAGTTGCAATTTCAGTATCTATATAAGAAGTAGAATAATATGAGCACTCTGTTGAACTGTTATATAGAGTTATGTGTCGGTGATTGTAGTTTAAACACATACCTAAACTCGTTCTTTTCAACAAGTTGGTTGATGACAAAAGGACAGGTTTTCCTTTAGGTGTTTTAGGTAATAAATATTTACCATCATCAGAGATAACTTCGCAAAGTTCATATTCGCAATATTCTATATCGCTTGTAAGCACACATTTCCTTATTATATTGTTTTCACAATATACATAAGTTTCAAATGTGTCATAAGGACTTGCTTTAATCTGAATACATTCCCAATTTGGATTTACTATACCTAACGCAAAACATTTTCGTTGTTCATTAGTAAGTTCAAACATATAGACAACCCCATTAAACTCAAACTTTCATACTAATCGCATTATACCATAAATCATTCAAAATTTCAATATTTCCGCAATCTTCATGAGTTATAACGATTCTTATAGAATCTTTATGACTCTTTTTCTTTTATATAAGACTCTTTATAAATCTTCATGATTATATAAGCATCATGAGTCTTTATCTTAAACATAGAGTAATTGAGAGTTATCAAGATTAAGTAAAGAGTATTTTTAAACATCAATATTTTTAATTTAAGAAGGAGGAATTACAAAAGAAACCCGACTATAGCTGGAGGCTGTCAGTTTTGTAGGCAAGTCGATTATATTTTAAAAAAAACTAATAATATTACTGCGACTTTTATGGTGGAAAAATAGTATAAGCCATTTACAATATGCGTCGATTGTTGTATAATGTTGAAAAAGGGGTGAGAGAATGAATTCGGTAATATATGAACCGTTAGAAGAGTTTGACGGCAAATACAGAGAAATTCATTTAGAGAACACAAATAGATTTTTTGACAATCTTGTAAAACAATCCGGTATTGATATAGAACAGAATAGAAATACCGTAAAACAGTATAATGAATATAAAGAGAATTTAGCAAAGTTAAAGAAAAAGCTAAATTGTTTAAGATTTTTCAGAGTACTGATGTGTATTACTGTCCTGCTGATACCTCTTGTTATTATGAAGATAACCCCAATGATTAAGGAACTTCGAACTAAAATAGAAGAAGCGGATAAACGTGCTGACGAACTGTTGGCAGAGGCACATAATCAGATGCTTCCTCTTAATAATCTTTTTACAGACAGAGATGCATTGAATATCATCGATTCTACAATTCCAATGATTTCTTTTAATAAAAGTTTTTCGGTAAAACAAGAAGCCGATATGAAAATAAATTATGATTTCGGCGAACGTAATGAAGCCGAACAGTCAACATTTGAAGTTTTGTCGGGGTATTATAACGGGAATCCGTTTTTGTTTGAAAATAAAGTTATACACACAATGGGCACGGAAACATATCACGGATACAAGACGATTCATTGGACAGAAAGGTATCGCGATTCCAATGGTAAAATGAGAACGCGAACAAGGTCGCAAACACTTCACGCTACGGTAACGAAGCCAAAGCCGTTTTACGATACGCAGGTGGTGCTGAACTATTGTTCGCAAGGTGCCCCCGATTTATCATTTAGCCGTGATGCTTCTCATTTGGAACAAAAGAGCGAAAAAGAAATAAAGAGATTTGTAAAACGCGGCGAAAAGAAACTGAAAAGAAAGACCGAGAAGGCAATAAGCAACAACAAAGACTTTATGAGTATGTCGAACTCGGATTTTGAGGTTATTTTTGATGCGCTTGACAGAGATAATGAAGTTCAGTTCAGAACTCTTTTTACACCGCTTGCGCAGACCAATATGGTTTCATTGATTCTGTCAAAACTCGGATACGGCGATGACTTTAACTTTATAAAGCTAAAACGTACAAACAAGATTATATCAAAGCATAGTCAAGGCAGAGCAATAAATCTGTTGGCGGGAAACTATACTTCGTATTCCTATGATATAATCAAAGAAAACTTTATTGAGAAAAACAAGGAATATTTCAAAGCGGTATACTTTGATTTTGCACCTCTTTGGTCTATACCGATATATCAGGAGAGACCGGTACATTCTTTGAAACCTATCCCTGATTATTCGCAGTTGTATTCGTTAAAGGAATGTGAAGTATTGGCAAATGCTGTTGACCGCAAATACGTTGTACATCCGCAGACGAAAACTCAAGCGATTTTGAAATCGGAATTTATAAGTTCCAAGGATAGTATTGATGAAACATGTATCACTGCATATTCTTATGATATAGAAAAAAGGGTGGACATTGTATCAATGCTCGGCGGCGATGGACACTATCACAACGTGCGTGTTGAATGGGATGATTATTTACCACTTGAAGTGCGTAATAATTTCTGTATTTCTACAAACGAAATTGCAAAAAATAAGACAGTTATAGCAAGACGTAACGGCTTGTGTATATTTAATTCTTAAATAAAAAAGGAGAAAGAAAAATGGCAAATCAATTAGACGAACTCAACCCCGAAGTTAGAGAAGAGGGTTTAGACACGAATGTTATTGTAAAAAAGATACCTGCTGAGGTAGGCGGCGGCTCAAAGTTTTTTGAGATAATGCTGTGGGTATGCGGTATACTTCCGGGGCTTATATTCTTGTTTATGAAAATAAATGCCCAAAAGCATTTTGACCAATTGCAGCAGAAAATTCAGAGAAATGCCTCCCAAATAGACAACTATCTTGAACAGAGAGTTATGGTACTTCAAAACTGTGCTCGTCTTTTGGATAAGGCTATTGATCTTGATAAAAGCACGTTTGAAAACATTGCAAAGTACAGATCGGGAAACGTTACCGATATTGATGAGGCTCGTAATGAGATAGGCGGTCATCTTGATACTATTTCGAGAGGTATCAACGTTGCAATAGAAAGCTATCCAGACCTTCAATCTCATAGAGAAATTGCCGATGCAATGCAGCAGAATATGTATTTGCAGAGAGAAATTACGGCTGCAAGAGAGCTTTACAACGATACCGTTAACCAGTGGAACAAGGATATATTTGAATGGCCCACCAAGAAGATTGTGGCGGCTAAAAACGGATATACTACAAGAATTCCTTTTGTTGCATCAAAAGAAATAAAAGAAAAAGCAAAATCTGTATTTTTCTGATAATATAAATAAGACTAATTAATCTATAATGGAGAATTTAACTATGAACGAGAAAAAATTGTTTCGGGATTTATTAACCCAAAATGGATACCTGTTGTAATTCTTTTGATAATCCCCGTCGTAAATTTCTTTGCATTAATATTTTTTCTTACGACAACACTTCCGGCACTTCTTCGCGGCAACAAAAAGATTAAGGAATTAGAATCAAATGGATTATTGTCTAAGGCTGCTGCTGAATTAACTTCTTCGAACAGCAAGCGTTATATGAAGGAAAAGATAGTTTTGACAGATAGCTTTGTTTTCTGCAAGGGAAACGGTTTTATATTTTCTTATGATGAGATTCTTTGGGCATATAAACACAGACAGACAACGTCATTTTTGTTTATACCGATAAGTGTTACGGAGTCTATTTACCTTGCGACAAAGAATATGAATCCCAGATTGGTTGTTAGTATGGGCAAGGATAAGAAAGACGAAATTAAGAATTCATTGATTGAGATTTATAATCACAACAATAGTTGCCTTATCGGTTACACAAACGAAACTTGTGCAAAGTATAAGGAATTAAAAAAAGCATAAAGAGTACATAAGAGGGGATGTGGGCAAAGCCCACCTCCCCTCAATTTTATAAATTACAGCAAAACAAAATGTTTTTTGTTGCTTTCGAGTATTCCTTCGTTACGTAATTTGCTGATTTCGGCGGAAAGACCGCTTCTGTCGACTTCAAGATAGTCGGCAAGTTCTTGTCGGTTGAAGGGAATATCGAAGCTTCTTTTTCCTTCTTCCTTTGATTTATAAATCAGATAGGTCAAAAGCTTTTCTCTTGTTGTTCTTTTTGAGGTTATATCAATTTTTTGATGAAAATCAATGCTTTTTAATGCAAGATCTTTCATAAGGTTATAAATAATCTGTTGGTGAAATTCACAATTGTTAGAGCAAGTATGTAAGATGTGTTGGCAGTCAACGAGCATAACCACACACGGCTCATTTGCAACAATTGAAACCGGGAGAGATGTTGATTCTGTGCATGCGAATTCTTCTGCAAAAACCTGAGAAGGCTCAAGTGTTCCTAAAATATTTCTGTTACCGTAGTAGTCCATTTGAATTATTTGTGCTGAACCTGACAAGACTATACCTATATATTTAGCTGATATTCCTTCTGCGAAAATAGTATATTTCTTGTCAAAAGCTTTTATTTTTGCACCGAAGCAAGTCAGCATTTTTAGGAGATTATTTTCTTCTATTTTCAAAAAAAGCGCGCATTTTTTTAAGATTTCTGAATACTTTTCCATAATTTCCTCCATTTTGTTGAAAATTCAACAGAAATACAAAAAGGATTATACTATAATAATTATAGAAAATCAAGAGATATTGTGAAACGAATGTTACAATTTCAGTTGACGAAATACAAAAAGAATGATAATATTACTATGAGGTGAATATTATGATAATTACCAAAGACATAAGATATGTCGGCGTAAATGACCACAAGATTGATTTGTTTGAAGGTCAGTACGACGTGCCAAACGGAATGGCATACAATTCTTATGCAATCATTGATGAAAAGATAGCCGTAATGGATACCGTAGATGCGAACTTCACTCACGAATGGCTTGATAATTTGCAGAATACGCTCGGAGACAGAAAGCCCGATTATCTTATAATTCAGCACATGGAGCCTGATCATTCAGCGAATATTATGAATTTTATCAAGACCTATCCTGATGCAAAGATAGTATCTTCCGATAAAGCATTTAAAATGATGAAAAACTTTTTCGGTACCGATTTTGCCGAAAGACAGATAGTTGTAGGCGAGGGCAGTCAGCTTTCTCTCGGTAAGCATAATCTTACATTCGTAACCGCGCCCATGGTGCATTGGCCCGAGGTAATTGTAACTTACGACTCAACCGATAAGGTGTTGTTTTCGGCTGACGGTTTTGGAAAGTTCGGTGCTCTTGACGTTGAAGAGGATTGGGCTTGCGAAGCGAGACGTTACTATATAGGTATCGTAGGAAAGTACGGTGCACAGGTTCAGTCACTTCTCAAGAAAGCGGCAGGGCTTGATATTGAAATAATCTGTCCCTTGCACGGTCCGGTTCTTAAAGAAAATCTTGGTTATTACATTAACCTTTACAATACTTGGTCAAGTTATCAGCCCGAAGAAGAGGGAATTGTTATTTGTTATACTTCGGTTTACGGTAACACAAAGAGAGCAGTTCTGAAACTTGCGGATGCGCTAAAGGCAAACGGTTGTCCGAAGGTAGTTGTTAACGACCTTGCAAGATGTGATATGGCAGAGGCGGTAGAAGATGCGTTCAGATACAGCAAGATAGTACTTGCAACAACGACTTACAATGCGGAAATATTCCCGTTTATGCGCGAATTTATTAACCATCTTGCAGAAAGAAACTTCAGCAACAGAACGGTTGCTCTTATTGAAAACGGAAGCTGGGCACCTATGGCTGCAAAGGTAATGAAAGGGTTGCTTGAAAAATGCAAAAATATTACCTATACTGACACAACTGTAAAGATTCTGTCTGCCCTTAACGAAGAAAGTACAGAGCAGTTGAATAAGTTAGTTAACGAGCTTTGCAAGGATTATTTAGCACAGAGATCGGAAACGGCTAATAAGAGTGATTTGACAGCCCTCTTTAATATCGGATATGGTCTTTACGTTGTAACTTCCAACGATGGAAAGAAAGATAACGGACTTATAGTAAATACGGTAACACAGGTAACAAGCGTTCCCAACAGAATTGCAGTTACGATTAATAAAGAGAATTACTCTCATCACGTTATAAAGCAAACGGGAAAAATGAATATAAACTGCCTTACGGTAGACGCTCCTTTCTCTGTATTTGAAAAATTTGGATTTATAAGCGGAAGAAACGTAGATAAGTTTGCGGATAGTACGCCTCTTCGTTCGGATAACGGATTGGCATTCTTACCAAGACATATCAACTCATTTATGTCGCTTAAGGTGGAACAGTATATAGACCTTGATACTCACGGTATGTTTATATGCTCGGTAAGCGAATCGAGAGTTATTTCGGACAAAGAAACTATGACTTACACTTATTATCAGAATAACGTTAAGCCGAAGCCAAAGACGGAAGGCAAAAAAGGATACGTATGTAGAATATGCGGATATGTATATGAAGGAGAAGAGCTTCCCGAAGATATAGTATGTCCGTTGTGTAAGCATGGGGCAGCAGATTTTGAACCTATTGAATAAATTATATAATTAACATATTGGAGGAAATTATTATGAGTGATAACAGATTTTTCATTTGTGAACATTGCGGCAATACAGCAGGACTTATTAAAGATGCAGGAGTACCTATGATGTGCTGCGGTCAGAAGATGATAAGACTTGAACCCGGAGTGGTTGAAGCAAGTCATGAAAAGCATATACCGGTTGCAAAAGTTGAGGGGAATCTTGTAACAGTTGAGATAGGCTCGATAGCTCACCCTATGACAGAAGAGCACAGCATTACCTGGGTATATCTTCAGACGGATAAGGGTGGTCAGAGAAAGAACCTTGCCCCCGGAGAAGAACCTAAGACAACTTTTGCACTTGCTGACGAAAAGGCAGTTGCAGTTTATGCATACTGTAATCTTCACGGTCTTTGGAAGGCTGACCTTTAATTAATAATAAAAACGGAGGAAACATATAATGAAAAAATATGTATGTAATATATGCGGCTATGAATATGACGAAGCTGTTGGCGAAGAAAGTCAAGGCGTTGCTGCAGGAACAAAGTGGGAAGACGTTTCGGAAGATTTCGTATGCCCCGTCTGTGGTGTAGATAAGTCTAATTTCAGCGAAGCATAAAAAATAATATAATAATTGCCGTCTGCTTGAGACGGCAATTATTGTATAGGATTAAGTTAAAAAACGAGGATTATTTAAATGGAAATGGTATTATTGACAGCTCTCGGAGTTGGCGGCGCGACGCTTGCAGGCGCGATAATAGGTTTTGCTTTTAAGAAGATAAGTCATAAATTTTCCGACATTATAATGGCGTTTGCGGCGGGCGTAATGCTTGCGGCGGCGGTGTTGGGACTAATTTTACCGTCTATTGAATACGGCGGGAAATACGGAATTTTGATTACCGTTGCGGGAATATTTGCGGGGGCATTGTGTCTGAACGTTATAGATAAGCTCGTACCCCACTTGCATAAGATGGTGGGGGCGGATATTGAACCGCACAAGAATGAAAACCTTAATAAAGTGCTGCTGTTTGTAATGGCTATAGCTATACATAATCTGCCTGAGGGTATTGCCGCGGGCGTTGGCTTTGGTGCAGGCGATGTGTCGCAAGCACTTATAATAGCGGGAGGTATTGCCTTGCAGAATATCCCCGAGGGTATGGTTATAATAACACCTATGTTGGCGGCGGGCGTAACACCGAAAAAGACCTTTGTTTGCGCGATGATAACGGGACTTGTTGAAGTTGTCGGAACATTGATAGGCTATTTTGCGGTAACGGTAGCATCAGCAATATTGCCTTTTGCACTTGCGTTTGCGGGGGGAACTATGCTTTACGTGATAAGCGATGAGATGATACCCGAGACGCACGCGCACGGAAGCGAACGCGGTGCAACTTATGCGTTGCTCGTAGGCTTTTGTGTAATGCTTGTAACAGACGTACTTCTGGGGTAATATAAAATTGTACAAACGTTTAGGGCGATTTTATATCCGCCCTTTTTTGCTTGTGCAAAACTATGCGATTGGGAAATACCTTATATATAAATAACATGTACTATATATTATATTGTTGACAAAACAACATAGCGGTGGTATAATATGGAATATATTGTTGACAGCTAAATTTATTTTTATGGCTATATTTAATGAAAACAGGAGTAAAAACTAATGAGCGAATATATTATAATTACGGATTCGGCTTGTGATATTAAACCGGAGATACTTGAGGCGTGGGGTGTGCCTTTTTGCAGTCTTACTTTGAGATTTGAGGGAGAAGAAAAGGAATATTTAAACTTTGATTTGACAGCCACCGAATTTTACGCAAAAATGCGTGAGGGCGGTATAGCTAAAACTGCCGCAGTAAATGTTGAAATCTTTTCTCAGTGCTTTGAAAAATATCTTGAAAAGGGCATAGATGTTCTTTACATAGGATTTTCTTCGGGACTTAGCACAACGTATAATTCAGGAAGACTTGCAGCACTTCAGCTTCAAGAAAAATATCCTGACAGAAAGATTATTGCAGTAGACAGCCTTTCGGCATCTGCAGGCTTTGGTCTTTTGCTTTACCTTACGTTGAAAAAGAAAAACGAGGGAGCAACCATTGAAGAAGCGGCAAAATATGCTGAAGAGCTTAGATTTAACCTTTGCCATTGGTTTACTGTTGATGACCTTATGTACTTAAAACGCGGGGGAAGAATCAGTCCTACGGTTGCTTTTGTGGGTAACGTTCTTGGAATCAAGCCTGTTCTTCACATGGATAACGAAGGACATCTTATCAATATGACAAAGGTCAGAGGAAGAAGAACTTCCGTTGAGGCTTTGGCACAGAAATATGACGAGTTGGCACTTAATACAAAAGAGGGAACTCTGTTTATTTCTCACGGTGATTGTTTGGCTGATGCAGAGTATCTTGCATCTATCATAAAGAATAAGCATGGTGTTGACGTAGAAATAATTACAGACGTAGGCCCTGTTATCGGAGCTCATACAGGCCCCGGTGTACTTGCTTTCTTCTTTGTAGGTAAAGAAAGATAATTATTTTCAGTTTAAGTGTTTGTTTGAGTAAAGAAAAGGGACTAATTTTATGGTAAAAGATAAGAAAAAGAAGACCTCTTCAAAGAAGAGCGGAGTTTCTAAAGAACTAAAATCAATAGGCGGTGCATTGCTTAAGAAAATGGCTTTAGGCGGAGCCGCAAGACTTCGTTCAAAATCCGACGAGGTCAACAAGCTTAACGTTTTCCCTGTTCCCGACGGGGATACAGGCGATAATATGAGAATGACTATCGAAAGCGGTATTGCTGCTGTCGAAAATATGGATTCCGATGATATTGCTGCGGTTATGAAGGCAATATCACACGGGATGCTTCTTGGTGCACGAGGTAATTCCGGTGTTATTCTTTCGCAATTTTTCTCGGGACTTTCAAAGGGACTTGATAAGTCTAAGAAGGCAGACGTTGTAACAATGGGTGAGGCTCTTAAAAAAGGTGTTGAACAGGCCTATGCTTCCGTAATGCATCCCGCAGAGGGAACAATCCTTACCGTTGCACGTGAATCGGTTGAATATGCGGTTAACAGAATTAATGCACAAAGTACGATAAGGTCTCTTTTCGGGGACCTCGTAAAAGAAATGTACGCTTCTCTTGAAAGAACTCCCGAGGCTTTGGAAGTTCTCAAAGAGGCGGGCGTCGTTGACAGTGGCGGTGCGGGTCTTTTCTACATAATGGACGGTTTCAACAGAGTTCTTAACGGTGAACAGATTAGTTTCGAGTCCACAATGGAAATTCCGAAAGTTAATACTGCACCGATAAATTCGGATTTCGGTCCCGACAGTGTTATGGAGTATGGCTACTGTACGGAGCTTCTTATCCAACTTATGAACGCTAAGACAGACGTTGATAGCTTTGATATAGAACCGCTTAAGGCGTTTTTGGGGGGAATTGGTAATTCTGTAGTTTGCTTTAAGACCGAAAGCATTGTAAAGCTGCATGTTCACACAATGACACCCGAAAAGGTGCTTGAATATTGCCGAGGCTTTGGTGAGTTCATTACAATAAAGATTGAAAATATGTCATTACAGCACACAGAATCCCAAGAAATACCTGAGGGTGAGGCTGAGGTTAAAGCGGAATCTGCCAAGAAGGCTCCTGATAAAAAATACGGTATAGTTGCTGTAACAAACGGTCCCGGTGTTGAAGCACTTTTTAAAGAACTTGGAACAGACGAGATAGTTCAGGGAGGTCAAACGCAGAACCCTTCAACTAACGATTTTCTCGATGCATTTGAAAAGGTATCTGCAGAGCATATATTTGTATTTCCCAATAATGGAAATATTATAATGGCGGCGACGCAAGCTGCTGAGATATACGATAAGGCAAAGGTACACGTTATTCCGAGTAAGAATATCGGTACGGGATATGTTGCGGTATCGTCAGCAGAGCTTAGCAATGATAATGTAGACGCTATTATTGAAGATATGATGAAAGCTATGAAGAGGGTTACTGCGGGTTACGTTTCTCCATCTATACGTGATGCCGATATGAATGGGGTTCATATAAAGAATGGCGACACTATTGGTATTATTGAAAAGCAGATAGTAGTATCAGAACCCGACCGTCTTGAAGCTGCAAAACTTCTCGTATCAATGCTTTTGAGTGCAGAAGGAAAGTTTATGATTACTGCATTTACAGGTAAAGATTCGGATTCTGACGAATGTATGGCTCTTGAGACTTATATTAAAGAGGTTCATCCGTCTGTAGAGATTTATTTCGTTGACGGCGGACAGGAAGTATATCCCTATATTTTTGTTGCAGAATAAAACATAAGAAACGGTGGATAAAATGAAAGAAAGATTTAAACTGTTTACGGTTTTAATGACTAAGACTAGACGAAGTATTCAAAGAATTAAAACTGAAGAAATGGCTGAATATAACTTGAAGAGTCCTCACGTTTCATGTCTTTACTATTTGTATTTGTACGGAAATATGACGGCAACCGAGCTATGCGAAATATGCGATGAGGATAAGGCGGCCATATCACGTTCAATAGTTCAACTTGAAACCGAAGGATACGTTGAATATCCCGATGGGGCTAAGAAGAGATACAGAGCAACTATGCAGTTGACTGAAAAGGGAAGAATGATTGCAGAGCGTTTGTCTCGTAAGATAGATACAGTACTTGACGAGGCAGGAGAGGGCTTATCGGAAGAGGATAGAGTTATTTTTTACCGCAGTCTTGCACTTATCAGCAATAATCTTGAGAATATTTGTAAAAAATATGATAAACAATAATTGAGGCAAAAATAGTAAATGAAGATAAAAGCAGTACTGTTTGATCTCGACGGAACGCTTTTGCCGATGGATCAGGAAAGATTTTTCAAAGAGTATTTCAAGCTCCTTGCAACCAAGCTGTATCCTTACGGTTACGATGATGCCCAAAAACTTATAAAGATTATTTGGGGCGGCGTTAACGCAGTCGAGAAAAACGATGGAAGCAAGTTGAATGAAGTGGTCTTTTGGGATTTTTTTAACAAAGGTTTTCCCGAGAAAGAGGCGGCTAAAATTGAAATTATGCGAGAGTTCTATTTGAATGAATTTCAAAAGTTAAAAGCTATTTGTGGATATAATCCCGATGCCGAAAAGACGGTGAAAGCTATTAAGGAAAAGGGACTCCTTACCGTTGTTGCTACAAAACCGATATTTCCCGATGAGGCCAACCTAAGCCGTATGAATTGGGCGGGACTTGACGCTAACGATTTTGAGTTTTATACTTCCTATGACAAGTGTTGTTTTTGCAAACCCGACGTTAGATACTATAAAGAAATAGCGGAAAAATTAGGAGTTCTACCCGAAGAATGTCTTATGGTAGGAAATGACGTTTCCGAAGATATGACGGCGGAAAGAATCGGAATGAAAGTATTTCTGCTTACCGACTCCTTGATAAACAGCGAGAATAAAGATATTTCCTGCTACAAATCGGGTAGCTTTGCAGAGCTTCTTGAATATATTGATACTTTAATTTAAATGAAAATATCCGATATGGATTAATACCATGTCGGATATTTTTTTCAAGGTTTTGCAGAGTTAATATTCAGATGCACAGCTCAGATATTCAAAGTTTTTGGGGTTTTACCCCTTTTTTCAAAAAGGGGTAAGAGAAAAAAACAAAAAATCCCGTTTTAAAAACGGGATTTTTTAATATAAAAAACCAATTAGGGCTTAAGCTTAACGCCACCGGATACAACGAGTGTATTACCTGTAAGCCAAGAAGAGTCGTCACTTGCAAGGAATGAAACAACGGAAGCAATTTCAGAGGGATCACCGAGTCTCTGTGCGGGAGAACCAGCAATTCTCTGTTTCATAATATCCTCGGGGATAGTATTAAGAATATCAGTAGCAATCATACCGGGAGCGATGGCATTAACCGTAATATTCTTTCTTGCACTTTCGAGAGCGAGTGTTCTTGTAAAGCCTTCGATAGCAGCCTTTGCAGCGGCGTAGTTACACTGACCAACGTTACCCATAGCAGATACGGAAGAAATGTTAACGATCTTACCGTAAGAACGGTCTCTCATGCCGGGAATAACTTCCTGACAGCAGTAGAACGTGCCGAAGAAGTGAACATCCATAACGAGTTTTGCCTGATCAACAGTCATCTTGTGGAACATAGCGTCTCTTGTAATACCTGCGTTGTTAACGAGGATGTCAACTCTGCCGAATTTTGCGAATACTGTTTCAAATGCTGTATGTACGTCTTCTTGAGAAGCAACATTACACTTAACAGCGATAACGCGGTTTCCTGTGGGGTCCAGTTCTTTTGCAGTAGCATTACCGAGTTCCTCATTCATTTCGAGTATTGCAACGCCTGCTACGTCATCTTCGAGTAAACGTTTAACAATAGCTTTACCTATACCCTTACCTGCGCCTGTAACAACGGCGTATTTGTTAGTTAATTTTCCCATAGTTTTTCTCCTTTAATATATTATATGGTTTCAAAGTTTTTAATTTTTTTCGCCTGTGTAAACAGCACCGCTTTCTTCCATTGCGGCAATTTGTTCTTTGGTGTAACCCATACCGAGAAGAACGGATTCTGTATCTGCGCCAACCTTGGGGGCGGGTTTAGTTACTATCTCGCCTACAGTTTCCATTTCGATAGGAGGAGTAGGCATAGTAACGGTTTCGCCGTTAGGGCAGGTCATATATTCAAGATAACCATTAGCCCAAGCCTGTTCGTCGGTTGTAACATCGCTGAAGTGATTCATTCTTATAAGGGGAAGGTCATATTCTTTGGCAAGTTCTGACCATTCAGCCATGGTCTTCGTCTTGTAAGCATCGACAAACAATTGATAAAGCTCTAATCCGTTTTTGAGTCTTGCATCTCTCGTGTTATATCTTTCATCGTCAACAAGGTCGGGTCTGCCAATCATATTGAATATTTTGGGCAGAGCAACAGAAACCTGACCGGTTGCAAGGTAGAACCAGTCGCCGTCTTTTGTTGCGTAACAGCCACCGGGAGGCTCAACCTGCATACGTGATCTTGGAAATTCGCGTCCCCAGGGCTTTTGAGCAATAATTTCCATTGTACCCATTGTGAATATACCTGTATGGTAAAGACTTGCTTTTACACATTCGCCTTTA
>JAZNCH010000038.1:0-4408 GCA_045587445.1 Eubacteriales bacterium
TACTCCAATGGATTGGACGCAAGATGAACGGCAAGCTCATTGCACACATTGAAGAGCAGGATAAAAAGATAGACCAGCTTGTAAAGATGGTTGACGAAAACGAAGTAGACCGCTTACGTTACGAGATACTTCGCTTCTCTAACTCCTGTCGCAATGGACAAAAACATACAGAAGATGAGTTTGACCATATCATTGAAATCACCGAAAAATATCATCTTATCATCGCAAGACAAAACCTCACCAATGGCAAGATAGACCTTGAGTATGCGTACATACGCGAAATCTATCACGAATGCCAACACAATAATTCTTTCCTATAAACCCCAAGGAGTTGACCCCACGATGGCAAAGACAGTTAAAGTTTATTCTCTTAAAAGTGAAGGTAGCAAATCTGTTTCTAAAAACTTTAAGGTTAGAGAGTTCGCCTGCAAAGACGGCTCTGACGCAGTTTTTATTGCGCCCGAATTGGTTACTGTATTACAGAAAATCCGTACATACTTTGGTAACCCCGTTTCTATCAATAGCGCATACAGAACTCCGACACATAACAAGTCTGTTGGTGGCGTTTCTACCTCTCAACATTGTTACGGGACTGCCGCTGATATTGTTGTAAGTGGAGTAAGCCCTGCGAAGGTTGCGGCATACGCTCGCAAGATTATGCCAACCTACGGCGGTGTCGGAACGTATGACGGCTTTACGCATATTGACGTGAGAACAGACGTTGCGAACTGGCGAGGGTAAAAGGAAATAACTATGCTCAACAAAATTAAAGGCTACATCGGTAAATTTACTGTTACCGCAAAAGAAAAAATCAACGCTATGCAGAAACCGATTAAATGGGTAATCATCTGCTACTTTGCATTAGTAGTAGTATTGGTACTCACTTACTATGCGGCTTGGTGCTGGCAATGGTACACCGACACAGCCGTATTGAGTGACCTGCTTGCTATCATTCAAGAAATGGTAGGAGCTTCAATGCTCGCATTTGTAAGTTTCATTGGTGGTTGCTTCGTTGACCTCAATAACAATGGTGTTCCCGACAACTTGGAGGAACCCGAAGAAAAAGAAGAGGAAATTTAAAAAAACGGCTTCGCAGGCTTGCTCCTGTGAGCCGTTAAACCCTTTCCGCTTATGTTTCCTCGCATTTGGACTTGCGTTGCTCTAAAGCGAGCTACGGGCGTTACAGGGGTATGTTTAAACTAAATAGATAAATATTGCATTATACTACTTGTTTTAATGCAAAAATATGGTAAAAAGTCGTGATTTTTTCACGGCTTTTCTTTTTTTGCGGCTTGACCTATATGTGGAAATTATGTATAATTTAAGTGTAAGATACATAAACGACTTACAACAAGAAAGGGGTAAACAAAATGACGAAAAGACTCAAAGAAGAATTACAAGAAAGACTCGGAGAAATGTTTAGCGACGTTGCCGATGATGTAGGTTCCTACACAGCAGACATTAACAAGCTGGCAAATAATTGTACCGATATTGAAGACCTCAAAAAGATACTTGAGAAAGTAGATGAACTTGCAGGTTACTTGCAAGCGCAAGTTGACGACGCAGAAAACTTAGTAGCCGAATACGAAAACGAAGGATATAGAGATTAAGTGGAGGCAAACGCCTCCACTTTTTGAAAGGAGATAAACACAATGAACACCAACAAACGATTTAACCAATACCGCAAACTTATTAAATTGATGACTGGCAATATAAAGGGAGTAAAGACTCTTAATGTTGTTTACAAAGCTGAAAGAAAGTTAATGCCGTGGAAGGAGTAAGAACAATGAGAAACTTGAGCATCGAAGAATTATTGAAACAAGATAAAGTGGACATTATGGATTTATGGTACGACTGGTTTTGCAAGGATAGTAGCTTACAAAGAAAAGGCGAAGCACTGTTAAAGAAATTGAAAGCGATTGCAAACTCTAACAAATTCGATAATAGCAAGTGCTATGTATTCTTCAAAAATAACTGCCCGTGCGTTGGTAGCTTGTACGATGATTTTAGAATTTGCGACATTGAAACTGGCGACGTACTTTTTTGCGTAACTCCTAAAAGTGGTCACGAATGTCACAATGGTTTAGGTGATGTTTGGGGATATGATGAGAACGGTAATTGGAAAGTGCTGTTCAAGGGAAATTGGAAAGAAATCAAACAATGGTTTTTAGCTTAACAACCGGTCTGTCAATTATGGCAGGAACACTTACTATTGACATAAAAGGAGAATAAACAATGAACATCGTTGAAATTACATCAGAAGAAAATCAATTTTACCCTACACCAGAACGCATTGCAGAATTGATGTTGAAAGATGTAGAGATAGGCAAAGTTAGGACAATCCTTGAGCCGTCAGCAGGCAAGGGCGACCTTCTCCTTGCGTTCGCCAAGGCAAGATACAAGGAGTTTGACGGCTATGTAAAAGAGTTTGACGCAGACGTTGTAGAGATAGACCCTTACCTAAGAGAGATTGTGAAGTTTAGATTTTCAGAGGAAAATTTAAAGAAAGAACGAGCATACGTTAAAAGTTTGAGCTATCCCAAATGTAGAGAAGTACCGGAAAGAAAAGAAATTGAAATCATTGATTCTGTTCAGCTGCACGTAGTACACGACAACTTTTTAACCTACACCACCTTCAAGAAGTACGACCTTATTTTGATGAACCCTCCGTTTGCCAACGGCGATTTGCACTTGCTGAAAGCCTTGGAAATGCAAAGGGACGGCGGTATGGTAGTGTGCCTGCTGAACGCTGAAACCATCCTCAACCCCTACACTAAATCCCGTCAATTACTTAAACAAAAACTGAATGAGCTTAACGCTCAAATTGAATTTGCGGAAGATGCCTTTACTGACGCAGAACGCAAGGCAGATGTGAATATAGCCATTATCCGTGTCACTATTCCAGAAGCCGTCTACGAAAGCACCCTGTTTGAACGTATGAAGAAAGCGGAAGAAGCAAGCTACATTCCCGACGCAGAGCTGAAAGCCGTAATGCCGACAGATTTATTCGGTAGTTTAGTTTGCCAGTACAAAGCAGAGGTAGCCGCTACGATGGCACTTGTAAAAGAATACAAGGCACTTGTCGCTTGTACCTTGAACACCGAGCCGATTGTCTATCTGACAGTAGACCGTGAAGCGTTTGACGTACAGAAATACATGAAGCAAGTTCGTTTGAAATACTGGAAGCACCTTTTTAAAAACGAGAAGTTCATAGGGCGTTTAACATCTAACCTGCGTGAACAGTTCCAAGCTCAAATCAGCAGAATGGTAGACTATGAGTTTTCCGTCTTTAACATCAAGCAAGTAATGGTAGAAATGAACGCTGCTATGTCCAAAGGCGTGCAAGATACCATTATGGCACTATTTGATAAGCTGACACAGGAGCATAGCTGGTACCCCGAATGCGCTAAGAATATCCACTACTACAATGGTTGGAAGACGAACAAGGCCCATAAGATTGGTAAAAAGTCTATTATCCCTGTCCACTTATTCTCCGACTATTCTTGGTGCAAAACTTTTGATGATAGCAGGGCATTAGCTGTATTGTCCGATATTGAAAAGGCTTTTGACTACCTTGACGGCGGTTACTTTAACGGTATTCGTTGTAATTTAGAAATGTTTATTAAATCCGCTAATGCAAACGGGCAAACCAAGAATATCGAATGTACCTACTTTAAAGTAGATATTTTTAAAAAGGGTACTGTGCATATCAAGTTTAAGCCGGAAGCAATGCCGCTCGTAGAACGCTTAAACATCTACGCTTCCCAAGGTAAAGGCTGGTTACCGCCGAGTTATGGCAAGAAGGCTTATTCTGCTATGGACGCAGAAGAAAAGACGGTTGTAGACGGTTTTAACGGTGACGGGACCGATGGTAGCGGTGAAAAAGCCTACACTAAAATCCTGCAAGAAAAAGCCTACTACCTTGTTTCTCCTACTCAAAATTTATTAGCATTGACTGAATAAAAAGGGGCTTGACTTTTGTGTAAAGTTTATGTATAATATACATACAAAATACATAAACGGAAAACAAAGGGAGGCTATGAAGATGGAAGCAAGATTGATTAAGATTGACCGCAACGGCTCCAAGCACTACGAGGGCTATTGCAAGTGTAGCAAGTGTGATGGGCTTGGCAGGGGTAATTGGCTCCCTGACAACGGGCTTTGCTACCAATGTGGTGGCACTGGCAAGGTGTTTCAAAAGTGGGTAGAGCGCACTCCCGAATACCAAGCTAAACTTGATGAACGCCGTCGCAAGAAGGCAGAGCTTGAAGAGGCTAAGCACCAAGCAGAGCTGCCTCGCATCAGAGCCGAATGGTTAGCCAACCACGGCTTCAACGCTGACGGTCAAACCTTCATCTTCCTTGGTGACACCTTCTCCAAAAAGGACGAACTCAAGGAAGCAGGGGCG
>JAZNCH010000039.1:0-4764 GCA_045587445.1 Eubacteriales bacterium
GTGTGGGCGAGAAGAGCGAAACGGAGTTCGGGGCGGGTGCAAACCTATCCGAGACAGAAAGTGCCGTAGAAACGATTTTAGAGCCTTCTGTGGCAAAGCCGACAGGGTATTATAACGTCCCTCTTCCGAATGAATTGCAGGATTGTATATTTACAGAGTGTAAAAAATACGATATTCCGCCGGCAATTGTTATAGCTATGATTGAAAAAGAGAGTAGTTTTGACAGATATGCTATCGGTGATGACGGCAGGTCCTTTGGATTAATGCAGATTCAGCCTAAATGGTATATATCGAAGATGATTGATATGGACTGTACGGACCTATTTGACCCCTATAAAAATATTCGGTTAGGTATAGCAATCCTCGGTGAGCTGAAAATGCAGATTAATGACGTGGGCTGGGCGTTGACGTATTACAACAGCGGTAGCGGCGGACTTAACGATTACGCTATGGCTGTACTTGCGAGAGCGAATGAAATAACAGGGAGTTGAGATGTGTGCTAAGAAGATGGACACAGGCGGAAGAACAACAGCTTGCGGAAGAATGGGGAACGTATAGTATAGATACTATCGCCAATCGGCTTGGGCGTAGTCGAAATGCCGTTATCGTAAGAGTGGCTCGCCTTGGGTTAGGTGCACACCTTGATAATTCTGCGATGCTTTCTTTCAATGTTCTTCTCAAGGAGTTGGGATATTCAGGCGGTTATGGGGACCGATTGAAGAAATTTACCAAAGCAGGTTTAAAAATTCATACGCAACGTGTCAAAGATTGCTCATTCAGAATGGTTGATATAGATGAGTTTTGGGAGTTTGCTGAACAGAATAAGCAGTTAATAGATTTTTCCCGTCTTGAAAAGAACGCACTTGGAGCTGAACCCGACTGGGTAAAAGTTAAACGCGTGCAAGATTTTAAACGCAATTGTGCAGTAAAGCCGCATAATGCAAAATGGACTGAAGCTGAAGATAAGGAGTTGCTGCGTCTTCTTCGTACGTATCGTTATACATATCCCGAAATTGCGAACAGACTTCAACGTTCGGAAGGAGCAATACAGCGCAGAGTAAACGATTTAGGTATAAAAGAACGTCCGCTCAAGGCCGATAATCATACCCTTTGGACTGATGAAGAGATATTTACTCTTTGTCAAATGATAAAACAAGGTAGCAATTATGAAAGCATAAGCCGAGTTATAGGAAAATCAACTAAGGCAATTCGAGGTAAAGTATACACAGTGTATTTAACCGAGAATCTTAACAAAGTTAGCAAAATGCTGGGTACCGGAGAGTGGGGCAATAATCGTCCGGAAAGACGTATCGGGCAAAAATTGTTAATGACCGTTGAAGAAAAAGCTGCAGTTAAGGAAGAAATGAGTAAGTTAACAAGCTTACTTACATATCAGATACGAAAACAATTTGATAACCAAGACAATTGGCAAAGAAATTTGTGTCAGAACTGGGATAACGTTCGAGGGTGTGTCGCTGGGGAAACCAATTGCGATGCGTGTTCCTCATTTCAACGTATTAAACCGCAATACTGTGTGCGTTGCGGCGCCACGTTCTATGAGCGACAGCCTAACCGTATATGCGAGAAATGTAGAATTCAGCGTAAAAAGCAGGGTTATAGAAAATATATACGGTTGAATGAAAACCATAACAGGGAAGAGGGGTGTTTTTAATGGCAAATAAAACGATAAACGTACAAGTGTTATGCCCGTTCTTTATTACCGAGTCAAAGAAGTCCATAAGCTGTGAGGGCATTATCGGAAAAAAGTGTGTGAGCTGCTTTGAGTTTACCGAAGACAAAGAAGCTTACCAAAAAGAATACTGTACAACACGTCAGTATTACAAGTGCAAGCTCTACAGTGCGCTGATGAAAGACTATATGAGATGAAGAGGGTGAGGAAATGGAATACAGTACCAAAGTTCAATTGATTGCAAGAGATTGTATATATCCTAAACATTTTTGTGACGGCACAACGAATATAAGTATACCTAAAAACGCAAATACACCGGCACGCGTTCCGTGCCCCAGATACCATAATTGTCCGATTAGACAACAAAGTGTTTATGATAAAAAAAGTGTGTTTAACCGTATTTTCGGTTAAACACCATTATCATCAACGTATTCAAGAATATCGCCCGGTTGACAGTTTAAAAGCTTACAAAGTTTATCTAAAACAGCGTTAGAAACAATTTCCCCATCCCTTATTTGTTGTAATTGCCGCTCCCCAAAGATTTTTTCTTTTCTCATTCTATAGGTTGTAAATCCGCTTTTTTTTAATTCAGCTATTACATCAATTTTATATTTTAATGACATAATTTGATACTCTCCCTTTTTTATATTATTATAACACAATGGTGCACCCATTTCAAGTGTCTATTTTCCACAAAATTTAATCAACACATACACGCATATTTTGTGCATATTTTTTGCTTATCCCCTATTGACATTCACTCATAATGGGTGTATAATAAACTCACAAAGGTAAAACACCATACAAGGAGAAATATCATGGGAAACTTTCAAATCACCGAAGCCAAACTCGAATTGATGCAAAAAATCATCAATGCTCATTTAACAGAAGAGGAATTGAGCGACTTAACATCTTTTACTAAAGAATTGATAAATAGTCGCCCCACAAAAAATTCACAAATTTTTGTTGCGGTCTCCCCGTCAACCACTGTCAAGGGAGCAAAACCATGAATATTTCTTACAAATTCCGACTGTATCCGAATAAGGAGCAGGAAAATTTAATAGCCCGAACGTTTGGGTGTTGTCGGTACGTTTTCAATTACTTTCTTACTTATCAAAAAGAAAGATATGAGCAGGGGCAAAAGCACCTCAGTTTCTTTGATTGTTGTGCATATATTACCAAGCTGAAGAAACAGGAAGAGCTGAAGTGGCTGAACGAAGTACCACTTACTGCGTTAAGGTATTCGGTTAAGGCACTTGATAACGCATATAAGAATTTCTTTAGGCGAGTGAAAAAAGGCGAGATTCCGGGGTTCCCTCGATACAAGAGCAAAAAGGATAGGTATCGCTCATTCCGCGTTGAAGGAAACATCAAGGTGTTTGACAACTCGGTTCAGCTTCCGAAGCTGGGAAAAGTAAGGTGCAGGGTTTCAAGAGAAGTAAAAGGAAGAGTGGTATCAGCGACCGTTTCACAAACACCAAGCGGAAACTATTTTGTTTCGCTGTGTTGTGAAGGCGTTGAATACGTCCCTCTTCCTAAGACTCAAAAGAATGTCGGCGTTGACCTCGGTATACACGATTTTGCGGTAACGTCAGACGGTATTAAGTATGCAAATCCCAAATATTACGCAAAGATGCAGAAGAAACTTGCTCGGCTCCAACGGCAACTGTCCCGAAAATCAAAGGACAGCCACAATCGTGAAAAAGTTAGAGTCAAGGTTGCGAAACTGCATGAGCGTATGGCTAATCAACGTAACGATATGTTACATAAGCTGTCAACAACGCTCATACGTGAATACGACGTTATCTGTATTGAGGATTTAGCCCCCAAAAATATGGTAAAAAATCACAAGTTAGCAAAATCAATTGCAGACGTGAGCTGGGGCGAATTTCGCCGACAGCTTACGTATAAAGCCGAGTGGTACGGCAAAACGCTTGCAATAATTGATCGCTTCTATCCGTCAAGTCAGATATGTTCCGTATGCGGATTTCAAAATGCAGAAACAAAAGATTTATCTGTTCGTGAATGGACTTGCCCTGAATGCGGAGCAGTACACGACAGAGATACGAATGCTGCAAAAAACATTTTGAAAGAGGGTGTGAGTATATTGGTGTAACCAATTTACACGGTAGGGCGGGGTACGCCCGAACCTATACGCTTGGGGAGATCGCGTAAGACCCACTTCGGTAGGCAATGGTCGAAGAACCAAGAATTTTTTAAAAAAACTACCAATTACGAGAAGGAGAAAAAGATATGAATTTAACTGATTTGATTTATAAGCTTCGCGAAGAAGCAGAGAAAAACAACGTAACACCTAATTGGTTGCGTATTGCTGCAGATATGATAGAACACTTGCAGGAAGAACGTAACGGACTTGTTGAAGCTAATGCGAATTTGCAAAAATCGTTATTCAAGCTCGGGGACAAGCTGTGTGCCTATCAGAGTCAAATACCGACCTCTATGAAAGGAAAGCAGTAATGGAAACAAGAGAAGAAATATTAAAAAGAGACTTTTCGGAAGAGTTTGTAAAAAAGATGAAAAATGCCATTGAAATGTCGCATTACAAATATGGGTGGGCGAGTAAAACCTATCCCGAATTAGCACAAGCGTATAAGTGTGTTGCAGAACGTCTTGAAGCATATATCGAAACACAGAATAAAGAATATCTAATAGACGTTGCAAATTTTGCAATGCTGGAATATTTATATCCCGCTTTTGATAACGCCCATTACACGCCAACAGACAGCGACAAATCTCTTGGGCTTGCAGGCGGTATCTCTTATAAAGAACTTATGGAACAAATTTAGAAAAAGGGGATAGCCTATGAAGTGGATCATAATTGCATTCCTTGGCGGAATGATTGTTGACAGAATCATTATTGCTCTCTTTTCGGCAAATGGGAGGGATTGAACATAATGGAATACATAGAACGTAAAAAAGCCATTGCTGTTGTGAAAAATTACGGCAAAGATGCAATAAGTAGCGGAAAGAAAAAACTTGACACAGTTGACGACCTTGTTGAAATCGTAAAATTACTGTACGAAATACCTGCCGGAGACGTTGTCGAGAGGAAT
>JAZNCH010000040.1:0-26824 GCA_045587445.1 Eubacteriales bacterium
ACTTCATTTTTTAAAATTTTACGGCGGGGGGATTGTTTCATTTTGTAAGCTAAAGTAAAGGCAGTGTTTTTAGATATAGTAATAAGGGCTATTCTTTATAAAGAAATTGCCCCCCCCGCTTTCTTTCGTAGAAAGCTTGGCAAAGAACTTGCCTAACTTGGTCTGTGCTATTCATTATTGTTTGTACAAAATATATCTATATATAGGTCTCTGTGTCTGTAAATTTTTTCGTAGAAAGCTTGGCAAAGAACTTGCCCAACTTGGTCTGTGCGGTATTATTGTAGCGTAGGGGCAATTCATGAATCGCCCGTTTTTGTTTGAGTAAATTTGTTCGTTTTTCGCGGGGCGTCGAGGACGTCGCCCCCTACCAATAACCGTTATTATTTGCACAAACCGAGAGGCAAAGTTCTTTGCCTACTTTCTTTCAAGAAAGTAGGACTATACCAATAATGAATAGAGGCACAAACCGAGAGGCAAGGTTCTTTGCCTACTTTCTTCCTTAAAGAAAGTAGGTTAGTTTGCTTCGGCAATATCGTCGGAGAAGGAAGAACCCGATTCAACGCGGAGGATATAGTCGTCAGCGAGGATAGAAGCACACATAAACGCTTTCCAGCCGATAGAGCTTCTCTGGTTAAGCGGGTCATTGCCGTAGCCTCTCTGCTTAACGATATGCTCGATGGTGCCTACGCCGTTAATATCTATAATACCGTAGGCATCAGCACCGAGGAAGATGGTTGAATAGGTAGCAGTACCCATTTTGCCGCCTTCACCGGGGAAGAGCTTGTCGCCCGAGGCGTATGTAACACCGAGGGGTGCGTCGGCAAAGATAAACTTTGATTCAACGTTAACGCCGACAACCTTAAATGTAACAGCCTTGTCTTCACTTGCATCATAGTACTGAAGTGTTCTGCCGACGAGGTCGGAAGAAATAGCTTCACTTACAGTAATCTGATATGTTGAAGCAGAGCCGCAGCCGTCGGAAACAGAGCCGTTACCGGTTGCAGTATATGCTGTGGGAGTGAGCGTACGAGAAGAATCTGAGAGGTCATTTCCGTAGTTAATCTTAGCTTCGGAGGACTCAACAAATCTGACACCGCCGAGAGTACCGAGTTCACCGTTAAGAATCTTTTCGGGCTCTGCGTACTTCTTGATGTCAACCCAAGCGTCGCCCGATTCCTGCATCAAATCGAAAGCAACGTGGGGGTGAATGATAGCAACGTACTTGCCGTCGATAGTGGGAGCGTTAACCGCCTTAAGCTGAGCCGCCGCCTTGAATACGTCAACGACACGGAGCTTTGCGTTTTTGTCGAGTGCTGAACGAGAAGTGTTAACGGTGATTACACCGTCCTTTTCGCTTGAGCAGTAGTTAACGTTTGTACCCGTCTGGAGAACGTCTCTGACGATAGTGTCGATAGTTCTGCCCGCTTGGTCGGCGAGAAGCTTTGTAGCCTCGATAACTGTGTTGTCGATAGCTGTCATTTCAATAAGGTCAGTCTGTTCGATGTAGTCTCCGTACTGGTTAAGAGTAGCGGTGAGGGGAACAACCGTCATTTTTGTACCGGCGGGAGTGATACCCTCGGTGATAGCGTTAAGATTTTTAGCGAGTGGCTTCATTCTGCGGAACTCAACGGTTTTACCGCCGTGTGCGGGGATAGGACGCTTTTGACCGAACTGCATATGAACGAGGTTGGGGGTAGCGAGTTCGATAAGCGTCTTGTCGTAGAAAGTTTTCATTTCGGCGGAAAGACCGCCGTTGTTATAGGAAGCGGTAACCCCGCTCTGTGCGTTAACCATACCCTCAGTACCGTGTACTGCTGTGTTTGCACCGTATGTAGTAATGTTTTCCATATTAAGTAATCTCCTTGTAATAAGTAAAAAGTGAATAGTGAAGAGTGAAGAGTTTAGGTGGGAATTTGCTTTCTCAAAAAGCAAACTCCTTCATCAGTCAAAAACGTAATGTGTGTTGAAAAACATATATATCTCTCAAAGCCTAATCTTTGAGCCGTTTTCGACTTGTTTGATTATAGACCGAATTTCTTTACCGGTAAGGGAAGAAACGTCGGTTTTACGGACTGTACCTGCACTGCTGTTTAGTCCGTTTTCGGCAACGCGACTGCCGTTTGCACGTATACTGTTGAGAGTTTGCTCGGCTACTTTCTTAGCGGTTGAGGATACGGCACTTTTGAGTATTTCATCGGAATGAGCCGCCGTATATGCCTTTGATAGAGGCATACCGCTTTTGAGAAGCGAGGAGAAGATTGGGTTTTTAAGCTCGTTTTTGAAATTGAAGGAGGGAAAGAGTTTTTTTAACTGTTCACCCTCATCAGTCCAACGCTGTGAAAGAGCCTTTGCTTTTTGGGATAAAAATGCCTCTCTTGTGTTTTGAGTACACGCATCTGCGTTGTTCTCTTTTGCGGAGTTAAGTTCTTGTGCATCGTTCTGCATTTTTTGGAGCAGAGCAGCAGGGTCAGAGGAGTCGATTCCGTACTTAGCGGAGAGAAAATCGATTAAAGGCTGTTGCTTAGCCACAGACTCTTCGAGGGACTTGTAACCTTTGAAACGCTTGTCGATAATGCCCTGAGTGCGTTTTTTGAAAGCGTTTTCGTACTTACCGCCCTTGATAAGCTGTTCGAACTCCATTTCTAACTGATTGTCGTTGAATTCTGCGACAGAAGTTTGACCGTTCGTATTTGCTGCTGCTTCGGGTGATGCGGCACCCGATTCGGCGTTGGTGTCAACACTAACGTCGTTGTCAGCAAAGAACTGAAGACCGATACTAAAGAGATTTTGTTTTTTCATAAATACATCGTTCCTTTCCGAAGTGTCAGAGTTTTGTGTTATCTCGGGTGATATTATACCACTAATCCTAATAAAACTCTCCCCAAAGTAGAGTTAATGATGAAATTTTTTTAAATATTTGCACAAACCGAGGGGCGAAGTTCTTGACAAACTGTGTGGGGTAGTATAAAATAAACACAAGTAAGATGGTAAACAATAGGTGAAGAAATAAGAGGACAATTTTATGAAAAACACTTATTTTGGTTTACAAATTACAAATAGTGGATTCAGAGGGGCTGCATAGACGTAAAAGAGTTGCGGCGTCTCTTAGGTCGGCGTCGTTTTAAGGGAATAAAACGATTGTCGGCTTTTTTATTTGAAAAAAATCATACAAGTAGCCAAAAGGCAACGGAGGAATAAAGTATGAAAGAACTTATAGTCGGAACGCTAACCCAAAACGCAAAAGAGGCTATAAAAACTGCCTTGTCAGGCGAGGAACTGATATTTGTTATAAAGAGCACGATGAAGAAAAACGCTTTATACGACGAATGTTATTTAGCGGGCAGTTATAGCAAGGTTGTGGTATACGAGGGGGGCGAGGTAGCAGAATACAGCTACGACTCTTTCGACACGATGTATATAAGCCGCCTTTACGGTAACTCTGTATTGCATTTAAAGAAAGAAGAGGAAGAAGCGGAAGACGGAAAACTGATATTCCGTTTTTCAAACGACGTATTATCGCTGTGCGAGGCGGCAGCAGAGTATGTTAATCGCATAAAAGACGGCAAAGACAGGCGAGAGGAATATGAGATACTTGAGGCTGTGTTCAACAAGCAGTATACTACCTGCAGCAAGTGCGGAAGAGCGCTGAAAAGCCCCGACGCACCTTGTTTAAATTGCAGTTCAAAACACAAGATTATAGAAAAATTTTCCAAGCATCTGTCTCCGCAGAGATATATACTTGCGATAGCATTGGTGCTGTCTGCGGTGGTAACGGCAGTTAACCTTGTACCGCCGTATCTGACAAAGATGCTTGTTGACGACGTTATAGCAAACTCAGACAAGAAGAAATTGGGTCTTATTGTTATACTTCTTCTTTCGGCGCATATAGTACATTATGTGGTCGCGGCGATAAAGAACTACATATTAAGGATAAGCGGACACAAGATACTTGTATCCTTGCGTAACGAGGTTTACGAAAAGGCACAGTATTTACCTATGTCTTTTTACGACAAGACGAGCACGGGTTCTGTTATAAACAGAATAAACGCCGACACGAACACGCTTCAAACGTTTATGATGCGAGTAACGCAGGAGGTTGTCGTACAAGCGTTTACTCTCGTGGGAATTGTAATAATAATGCTTACAATGGATTGGCGGCTGACTCTGCTTTCGCTTATTCCGGTACCAATAGTATCGTACATATCGAGAAAGTTTTCACGCAAGATATTGCCATATTACAGAAGAATATGGCGACGTCATGCGGCAGTATCGGGACTGCTTTCCGATACAATTCCGGGTGTGCGAGTAATTAAATCGTTTACAGGCGAGAAGAACGCCGTAGAGACGTTT
This sequence comes from Eubacteriales bacterium, assembly GCA_045587445.1. Classification (GTDB taxonomy): domain Bacteria; phylum Bacillota; class Clostridia; order Oscillospirales; family CAG-272; genus RGIG1995. The sequence continues at coordinate 4,351 of JAZNCH010000040.1, forward strand.
AAGGCTCACACAGACAAATGGCTGGAGGTAGACAGAAGCGGAGCAAAGATAATAGTAACCTTCCCGCAAGTAATATCTTTCCTCGTAACGTGCGGCTCACTTATAATATGGGGTATTGGCGGTTCGCAGGTTATAGCGGGCAACGGAATTTCCCTCGGTTTGCTTATGTCGTTTATAACGTATACGACAATGTTCTACGCTCCCGTTAACTTTTTTGCAAACCTCAGCGACACATATCAGTCGGCGGTAGCGGCGGCAGAGAGAATATTTGATATAATTGATGCTGAGCCTGAAAAGGATTTCGGTAAAGGAAATATACCGAGCAAGACCGCAAAGGGTAAGATAGAATTCAAAAACGTTAACTTCTCGTTCGATAAGGCGAAGAAGATACTCAAGAACGTTAACCTCACCATAGAAGAGGGCGACGTTGTGGGTATTGTCGGAACGACGGGAAGCGGTAAATCAACGCTGGTTAATTTATTTTTACGATATTATGACGCGTACGATGGGGAGATATTGCTTGACGGAGTGAATATACGCGACATAGATATGCAGTGGTTTCGTCAGCAGATAGGCTACGTACAGCAAGAGCCTATGATGTTCCACGATTCTATTTACAATAATATAGCATTCGGAGCGTCAAATGTTCACGTAGAGCAGGTTATAAACGCGGCGGAGATAGCCCACGCACACGACTTTATAGTAAGACAGCCCGACGGCTATGATTCGGTATTGGGTGAACGCGGTGTAGGTTTATCGGGCGGCGAAAAGCAGAGACTATCAATAGCGAGAGCAGTACTCAAGAATCCCGCAGTCTTGGTATTCGACGAGGCGACAGCGTCGGTTGACTCGGAAACTGAGCATCATATTCAAGAAGCGATAGAAAATCTTATAGGCGGCAGAACAACTATAATGATAGCACACAGGCTTTCAACCTTGAGTATGGCTAATAAGATAGTAGTACTTGACAATGGAGAGATAATCGAATGCGGCAGCCCCGAGGAGCTTATGAAGCAGAAGGGCAAGTACTATAAGCTCGTTGAGATACAGTCGATGTCGGATAAGATAAGAGCGTCAAAGCAGGAAGAACGTTTTGAGTGAGGTGTTTTAATATGGCAAGAAACTACGTTGAAGGCGATAAGGTAAGATTTACCGAGGTGGGACTTTGTACGGTTGATATGGAGCTATACGGCGGCGAGACTATTAAGGGGCTGACACCGAAGAGACTTTTTCCGATGACGGGGGAAAACAGGTATATAAGTCTGCTTGACAACGACGGCAAGGAGGTTGCAATAATAAGAAACCTCGAAACGCTTATGCCCGAATCGAGAAAGGTTATAGACAACGCTTTGTATGAGTACTACTTTATACCGAAAATAATCAAGATAAACGAAATAACGGATAAATTCGGCATACTTACTCTTGACGTTGAAACAGACAAGGGCAGAGTAAAGTTTGGCATAAAGAACAGGCACTACGATATAAAGCAGATATACGGCTGCCGAATACTTATACGCGACAGAAACGATAACAGGTACGAAATAGAGGACTCACGTAAGCTTGATAAGAGGAGCCTGAAACTCATATACCCGTATATTTAGAAACAAATAATGAATAATGAATAATATATTCTCCCGCCAAAAAACAGAAAAAAATATAAGATATATAGGAGCAGAGAAACTATGAAGATGATAATAGCGGTAATCAACAACGATGACAGTGTTGCGGCATCGGCGGCATTGTCGAGAGAGGGCTTTTGGGTAACGAAGCTGTCAACGACAGGAGGGTATCTTATGGTTGGAAACTCGACCTTTTTGATAGGAACAGACGACGATAAGGTTGATAAGGCGATAGAGGTTTTGTCGATGCATTGTTCGGCGAGAAAGCGGAAAGCGAGAGGAAGATTTACCTTAGGCAAGGGAATGGTAAACGACAGCGTAATAGAAGAGGTAACCGTCGGCGGAGCTGTTGTATTCGTACTTTCCGTTGACAGAACCGAACACCTTTGATATAACGCATATTGCATTTATATAGCAGGCGAAGAAACCTTTCTTCTCTGCATTGTGCAAACAATAGTGGATAATTGTAGGGGCTGAGTTATGACTCAGCCCCTTTCTTGTTGGTATAAGAAAAGCAACGTTAAAGCTGTGGTTATGATTTATGCATATACCTCCCCGTCAAAATAAACAAAAGGCAAATGGGGAAAGGTTTGTGGAAAATGCTGTGGATTGAGTGTTGAAAACTGTGTTGGAAACTATGAATAAGTGGTTGCCAAGTAGCCCTTTATACCTTAATCTTATATATCATACATTAAACTATTCTATTCTTTTCTTTTTTTTACTCACTTAATCTTATCTCTGCTAACTTATACTGTACTGTGTCAACCTATTGACAACCAAATGTCAACCAACTGACAACCATATTTTTTAAAAGATGCGTTTGGTGAAAATGACAGAAGATAAAAGAATTAAGGATATAATTCATAAGTATCGTTTTCGCTGAATGTGAGAGATTCAAATTCGTCTTTATGAATTGTAGGTCTATATCTGTCTTTTCTGATTGCGTTATGCAATTTCCAATGAGTGATAACGACGACACCGCTTGAAAAGTAAAAAATAAAACCTCTTTTTTCAAGCTCGATGAGGTCTTCGTCTTTTGAATCAATCATACGTTGGATTCGTTTCGGGTTATTGATAAATCCGTCGTCGTCGGCACGTATGGCAAGGTGGAAATAAAGGGCTTGAGCCGTAAGCGGCAATTCAAGGAAATCGTCGCTGTCGATAACGGTTTTGGAGAACATTCTTCGTTCAGCCAAGGTGAAATCACCGTCCTTTGAAAATAAACTGTTTATTTAAAGTTTTTGGGGGAGTTTAAGAGGGGGGCTTTTTTCAAAAAGCCCCCTCTTGAAAAACAATTATCTCGGTGTAGCTGTAGAAGCCGCCCTCTGTCTTGCGGCTTCGATACGCGAAACTTTCTTGGCGGTGTTTTTTGAATAGTTAGAAACGGCTGATTTACCGTTATTTTCGCTTATCGCAAATTTCGTTGCATACCCGTTAGCCAGCCCTTTGAGGTCGGGGTGGTCATTTTCGACAATAGTTGAAAGCTCGATAAGTTTTGAATACATTTCCGAATAATTGTTTGCAAAAACATTTTTTTCATTAATCTTTTCAGCGACGAGGTTTTTACCCTCGAATTCCATCATATCGAGACAAGCAAGAGTCTGTTCGGCCCGTGTCGGCTCAAAGAAACCGAGTCGGTAGAATTCCTTTGCGAGTTCATTCTGCGAGAGCTTCGTGAAGGCAGACTGCTTTTGAGCTTTAACCTTTATATCAAATATAGGCAAACGAGAGCCGAGGTCGAGACCGAAATTATCACCGTATTTGGCGGGGCGGAGAAGCTCGTTTGAATATGAAACGAAGTTAAATTCGCCGTTGTCGCCCGTTATACGAAAACATCTGGGCAGGTCGTAGAACTGTCTTATAAGCTCGATAATAATATTATTAAGGCTGACGAAAACGCGGTACGAGCCTTTAATCATATCCCTTGAAAGCTTACTGCCCGATTCCTGAAGTGCTGCTATAGCCGAAGCGGCAGTAACGCCGGCGGCTGTATTACCTCTTGTAAAATCGGAGTTACCGGTGGTTTCTTTAAGCTCGTTAATTTTGTTGTTAATAAAGGCAACAGAAAGGGAAGATACTTCGGGAACGTTAATGGGAATCATAGAATCATTGGGGTTACCCGAGCCTGTGTAGTGAACGATGGGATTTGACCAGTCGGCAAACTCTTTTTCGTTAACCGAGCCGTCGCCGCGTGCGAAATAACGCACGGTTGAAGCCATACGCACGTTTTCGCAGACCGAGGCACTCATGAGGTCTATTTGCGTCTGCGTATCTTTCATAACGTCTATGTAACCGAATCCGCAAGGAGTGCCTTGCTCAATAAAGAGCTTATCGAAGACGAAAGGATAGAGTCCGTGATCATAATACCCCTTTTTATAGAGGTTAATATCGTTTTCGGAGGAGTAGAGGATAACGTCAGAGCAGAATTTACAAAGGTGTAGAACGGTTTTACCGCCGTCGTTGACCTTGTAATACCAGTCGATTACAGGCGTTTTGCTGCTGGTATCTACAGAATCGTCGTAGGCGTATTTGGTTACGTCAAAGGTAGATGCACCGAGTTTGCCGTGAAGCTCGGGATAACGTGCTTCAAGAATATCGTTGTTAAAAAGCTCAACGTGGAAGAGGTTGGGCGATTTTTGAATATCGGAAATACCGGGCTCCCAGAAGAGATTAAGTATATCACATCGGGTAACGGTTATGTCGCCTGTGCCGTTATTTTTGGAGGGGTCCCAGAATATGCCGTAGACACCGGTACCGCCTTTGAGCTTGTCATACCATACGTCAGAATATACCTGCTCGAAGTTGTTCTGTTCGAGGATTACAGGCAATATATCGGTAAGCTGTTTTGCGGCATCGGAGTCGCTTTGCTCGCGGGGGAGAACGATAGCCTCGGGAGTATTGTCCATAACGTCGGCGTGCTTGTTGGCGATAGAGTTAAAGAGCCAAGCGGAAGCGGGGCTGTATTTTCGGTTACGGTCGCGAATCTGCTCCCAGTGCCGCATTTTCCACCAGAGGTCGTTTTCGGTAATGCGCTTTTCAAGGTTGGTTTTACCCGCTTTATAGGCTTTAAGAAGCGAATAGGCTTTGTCAAGATGCTTCTGCCCTATTTTGTTGGGAACAAAATCTTTGGGTAGCATAGCCATAGGATTTTTTGAGTAATAAATCGAGTTAACAGCCGTAAGCTCAGGCTGTGTATTTTTATTTTTGTTATTGTTTTTCTTGTTCTTTTTCATTATATGATTACCCTTTCTGAAATAAATTGATGTAAATCCCCCTTACTTTCTTTTAAGGAAAGAAAGTAAGCAAAGAAACCTTGCCTCTCTTGTTTGTGCAACCTCAAAGGCTCCCACTCTGGGGGAGCTGTCAGCGAAGCTGACTGAGAGGGCTTTTAAGGAAAGAAAGTAAGCAAAGAAACCTCGATTCTCTTGGTTTCTACCACTGTCTATTATTTGTACAATTTTTAGATATACCTACTCCTAAAAAAAGTAAGCAAAGAAACCTTGCCTCTCTTGTTTGTGCAAGCTCAAAGGCTCCCACTCTGGTGGAGCTGTCAGCGAAGCTGACTGAGAGGGCTTTTAAGGAAAGAAAGCGGGGAAAGTAGGTTTACACGTAACTATAAGCCCTATACTTTTCACCGCCGAGCAAATTAAGAGGGTCGGCGGGGGGGATAGCATAATGCAGCGATTCTTTCGGCTTAATGGGACGGGACATACAGAAATATCTGAACGAGTCGGCGAAATGGTCTTCCTGCGAGGTGTCGAGGTCTTCTGGGTCTACCTTGCTATACTGCAAGAGGGGGAGCGTACGGATAGCGTTTTTACAGGTGTTGAAGAAATATACCATAGGCTTGCCCTCGTTATCGAAAGACAGCCTATAATGAACCTGCATCCAACCGGGGATACGGCTGTTGTCGGCTTTTTGGAAATAAACCTGATGTCTGTCTGCGGCGGCAATAATAGGCTCGCCGCCGTCTTGGCTCCAAATGGACGGGTCTGCGACACCGATAATACGTTTGTTTTTCAGCCAACGGTGCTCGGTTTCGATACGGTGTATTTCGGAAAATACTTTTTCTGCGTGCCACTTAACCCCCTCGTTAGGAACACCGTTCGAGCCGTAGAGCTGTAGAATAAGATAGGCTCTGCCGTCATAATCAACCGCCCACCACGAGCAGTCGAACGGCTTTGAGAAGCCCCAGTCGAATGAGCGAAAGATATTCCAGCCGTCAGGCACTTCAAAAGGCTCGATAACGTTGGTATAGAGCCTGTCCATATAGTGTTCGGGAGCATCTGTAAAATCTTCAAAGAACTGCCCCTCAAAGATATTCCAATCGCCCTCAAGCCAAGCTTTTTTTAACTTAGGAGGCAATGAAGAGAGCTGTTTTACGTAGTCGGGGTTTTTCTCGGTAAGAGCCTTGTTGTCGGTAACGAGAGAGCGAATAAAGCTGTAATCACCTGCCTCTTCACCCTCCTTGTAAACGCGGTCGATAAATAATCTCTTAACCCAACCATGCCCGACACCGCCGGGGTTACAGGTAAGATAGACTCGCTTTGGGAAGTCGTTAACACCACGCACCGTAACCTTTAGCTCGTCGAACCATTCTTCGCGAAGCTGAGTCGCCTCGTCGAGAAATATAACGTCCCACTCCGAGCCTTGATATTGGGTAAGGTCAGCTTGACACGAGCAGTAGCCGAAGTGTATAACCGAGCCGTTATTAAAGAGAAGCTCTTTTTTTGATTCGCTGAAAGAAGCGATACCGTTTGTGAGTCTTATAAGCGGCTCGATATGGTTGTTTCGCAGTTCGGTAAGCGTTTTTCTTACGATAAGTAACTTTATACCGCCGAATTTTAACGCGAGAAGAATAGCCTTAACCCTAACCGCCCACGATTTACCGCCGCCTCGTGCACCGCCGAAAGCGACGAATTTGTGCGTATCCGAAAGAAATAGGGCTTGTTTGGGGTTAGGCGTACCGAGGGAAATATGCTTCATAGACGTACCGCCCCCTTAAACGCAAAACTTGTCCGCTCCGTTTTCGAGAATAACGCGGATTTCGCTTTCTTCGGTCGATATAGGTGCTTTTTTCTGTTCAAGTTCAAGCTGTTTTTGCTCAGTAAGCATAGGGAGCAGAAAGATATTCTGCTTGATGTTAATAGCCTCTTTGAGCGTAGAGGTAAGCTCTTTCAAGGTTTTGGTATCTATAGACTCGGCGTTTGATGTTTCGGAGACCGACAGAAAAGCCGATTCAATGATAGATTCAAGGACCTTAGAAGAATGCGCGAGTTTCGATACGTCAAGCAGATTTGATTGAGAATTTTTGGAGAATAGTCTGCGCTTGTTTACCCATTGATTGTTTTTTGCATAACGGGCAATAAGATAAATTGGAGTATTATATTTTTCCGCCAACTCCGCATAAGTCAGCCTCGAAGATATATACTCCGATTCCATTTGTTCAAAGTCCGGAGTAATAAAAATCACCTCATTTTTCTGTAAAATGAAGAGATAACACAAAAAAGCTCTGAAAAAATGAAATTTATTCGGCAGAGCCTAAAAATAGCAACTCTACCTTTGACGCCATTGTAACAGAAAACCACAAATATTTCTCCCCTTACTTTCTTTTGAGGAAAGAAAGTAAGCAAAGAAACCTTACCTCTCCTGTTTGTGCGACCTCCAAGGCTCCCACTCTGGGGGAGCTGTCAGCGAAGCTGACTGAGAGGGCTTTTGAGGAAAGAAAGTAAGCACGCTTTCTTTCGCAGAAAGCTTAGCAAAGAACTTGCCTCTCCGGTTTGTGCGAACAATATTGGTTAATTTGTAGGGGGCGACGTCCTCGACGCCCCGTTGTCGCGTGAGAGGGGAGAACACAAATTCCCCTTTGCTTGTTATTGACATAGGTATAAAAATATGTTAAAATATTAGTTATGTATGTATAAAAAAATTTCTGAAAGTATACGGAGGAAAATATGGATATAACGGTAATAGGCTGCGGAAGATGGGGCTCATGTATAGCGTGGTATCTTGACAGAGTAGGGCACAATGTAACGCTTTACGGAAACGATATGGCACAGATACACAGCATAATGGAAACGCGTACAAACGGCGTTGTTGACTTTGGCACAAGAATAAAAATAACCGACAGTCTCGACGAGGCGGCTAAGAATAATACTATAGTAATATCTATACCCAGTCAGGCGGTGCGTGGACTAATGCAAGAGCTTCAGAAGCACGGTGCATCGGAGAAACAGTATATACTCTGTATGAAAGGGATAGAAATATCGACGGGAATGAGGCTTTCCGAGGTAGTACGCGAGGCGACATCAACCGAAACGAAGATAGCTTGTTGGATAGGTCCCGGACACGTAGAGGAATTTACAAAGGGAATACCGAATTGTATGGTTATCGACAGTGAGAATGACGAATATAAAAACTATCTTATATCGCAGTTTTCGAGTGAGCTTATAAGGTTTTATTTCGGTAACGACCTTATAGGAAACGAGATAGGTGCGGCGGCGAAGAACGTAATAGGAATAGCGGCGGGAATGCTTGACGGCAAGGGCTTGTCATCACTTAAAGGACCGCTTATGGCGAGAGGAACGAGAGAGATAGCAAGACTTATAAAGGCACTTGGCGGCAGTGAACTTTCGGCATACGGACTTTGCCATTTGGGCGACTATGAGGCGACGCTTTTCAGCAAGTTCAGCCACAACAGAATGTACGGTGAACTGTTTGCGAAGGGCGAACAATACACCAGTCTTGCAGAGGGTTACTATACGGTAAAGGCTATATTGAAGTTGGCTGAAAAGCACAGTGTAGACCTGCCTATATGCTCGGCTGTATACGACGTTCTTTATAACGGTGCGTCGTTAGACAAAGCATTGCAGAACCTTTTTACACGCTCACTCAAGAACGAGTTTTAATTTGAATGTACTATTTCTTCGTGATTACTGCATAGCTTTGTAGCTTCTCCCATTGGAGAAGGTCATATTGTTCGCACAAACAAGAGAATCAAGGTTTCTTTGCCTACTTTCTTTCCTTAAAAGAAAGTAGGGGAATTCCACCAAAAATACCAAAAAGTTTGCGGTTACAAAACGCCCCATAGTAGCGTATAATGATAGCAATAGTTAAAAAAACGCAAAGGGGCGGCAAAGGCAAAATGGAACTGATACTTATAAGTGAAACTAAGCTTAAGATAATGCTGACGGCAGACGATATGGAGAATAACGGAATATCCGATGAATTATTGACTTACGGAGAAAAGGACGTAAGGAAGATATTTGAGGGGATACTTGAACAGGCTAAGATAAAGACGGGTTTTGACAGCAGTACGGGACGGCTTTGCGTACAGGTATATCCGTCAAAAGACGGAGGCTGCGAGGTATATTTTATACGAAAACCTGACGGCGACAAAATTTCGGCAACGAAAGAAAAAACGCCTATACAGCGCAAGAAAAAAGAATATTGCGTATATTTGTTTGAGGGAATATCCAATGCCGTAACGGTATGCTCGATATTGAAAAAAAGCGGATATTCGAATGAAAGTGCGCTGTATGCTGACAAAAAAGCAAATGGGGAGAGCCGATATTACTTGGTGTTGCAGGAAGAAATAGCCGCAAACGACAGGAGCAAAAGAAGAAAGAGTATAGCAAAGAGCGACCTTGCCGCCGAATACGGAACGCGATTTGGCGGAAAAGAGGCTATGCTTTACATAGTTGAACATACTGAACCCTTAGTAACGGCGAACGCTGTGGAGGCAGTAGGTAAAAAATAAAAAGAAAACGGTGAAAAAATGACGGAAGCAGAAATTCAAAAGGAATGGGAAGAGCTTGAGAAAAAATGCAAGAGCTGCACGAAATGCGCATTGTGTGAAACGAGAACGAACGTAGTATTCGGCTCAGGCGACAGAACTGCCGAGATAATGTTTATAGGAGAAGCTCCCGGAGAAAAAGAGGATTTAAGCGGAACTCCGTTTGTGGGAGCAGCAGGGAAGCTGCTTGACAAGTTTCTTTATCAGGTAGATATAGACAGAAATCAGGTATTTATAGCGAATATGCTAAAATGCCGACCTCCGAAAAACCGAGATCCGAGAGAAGACGAGCAAGATTTGTGCATAGAATATCTGCGTGAGCAGGTAAGGCTTATAAGACCTAAGATAATAGTATGCCTTGGCAGAATATCGGCGAAGCGGCTCATAAAGGAAGACTTTAGAATAACGCAAGAGCATGGTATATTTTTTGAGAAGAATGGCTATACGATATGTGCGGTATATCATCCTGCGGCATTATTGCGAGATCCGAGACGTAAGGAAGATATGCTTATTGATATGCAGAATATAAAGAAAAAGCTTGACGAATTAAAAGGCAATTAAGGCAAACGACAAGAAAGGTAAAGGACAATGAATTTCCATATTATTGACGTATTGAACATAGCCGTAAGTATGTTTATAGTAATGGTATTAGGTTACTGCCTTAGGAAGAAGAATGTAATAGACGGGCAATTTTCGAAGAGATTATCGAAGCTTGTGCTTCACGTAACACAGCCGGCATTAATAGTATCTTGTATGATAAGAATGCAGATGACAGCAGAAAATACGCTCTTGCTCGGCAAGGTGCTTTTAATAAGTATTGGTGTACATTGTTTTGCGGCAGTAGTGGGATATTTGACGATGTTTTTTATGAAAGACGGGGACGCGAGAAAGCTTTCTGAACACAGCATAATTTTTACGAACGTACTGTTTTTCGGACTGCCTCTTGTAAAGCAGCTTTTTGGAGACGAAGCGATAGCTATGGCATCGTTTTATTCGATGATATTCCACATATTCTCTTGGACGTACGGACTTGTGATTCTTGGCAGAGGCAGAGATGATATAAAGCTTGACGTGAAGAAAGCGATATTGAATTTCGGCAGTGTGCCATGTATGATAGGAATAGCGTTGTACTTCTTAAACTTTACCGAGCTTGTGAAGTCGGTGAAGCTTGACAGTATGCTGATAGCCCTCGATTACGTAGGCGGACTTTGCACGCCTGTATCTTTGATTGTGCTTGGCGGAGTATTGGCGACACACCCGCCGAAGAGACTGTTTTTTGACGTTAGGGTATATTGGGTATGCCTTGTAAAGCTTGTGATATTCCCGATAATTGTATTGCTTATAGCGAAAATGATAGGACTTGACGACGGACTTTGCATGTTTACGATGGTAATGGCGGCACTTCCGACGGCGAGTTTAACGAATATGTTTGCCGAACTGCACGATATACAGCCGGGGTATGCGGCGACGTGCGTGGGTATGACGACGGCAATATCCGTACTGACCTTACCTTTTGTGGCGTACATAGGAACGTTGATACTTTAAGAAAAAACGGTAATGCGTGTTTTACAAACACTCATTACCGTTTTTTAGTGAAGAGTAAATAGTTTCTGTACAAACAAAAAGGGGCTGAGTCCAATGACTCAGCCCCAATAATGTTTTATGGATTATTTCAAAAAAACTTCAATGAAACTGTTTATTTTCCTGTGCGGAGTACAAAAAATGAATATCTTAAAGGTCAGCAGCTATATCACCGAAGTATTCGGAGAAGTTCATACCAAAGCCTTCGGCACAACCCTTCATTTCCTTAACGGTGTTAATGTTAATAGCGATACCGTTAGCGAGTCTGTCTTCCATAGCGATAATTTCTTTTTCGCCGTGAGTATAGATTCTGTCGCAACCCTCAGCCTTAGGAGCGTTACGGAGGTCCTGAAGGAATTCGGAGAAGTGAGCCTTGATAGCCTCGGGGTCGCCGAAGAGGTTAGGATTAATAGCGATGAAGCCATGGCAGATAAGAGCTCTGCCGCCGCAGTATGTCTTATCGGACGTAAGACCTTGGGAAAGAATGGAGCTGAAGATTTCGCAGAGCATACCGTAACCGTAACCCTTGTGGCCGCCGGTCTTTTCGTATGCACCGCCGAGGGGAAGGATACCGCCGCCCTTGTGAGCTGCTATGCAGTCAAGAACGTGAGGAGCGTTTGTGTTAACCTTACCGTCAGCGTCAAGTCCCCAACAATCGGGCATTTCCTTGTCGAGCTTTTTGTAGAGTTCGAGCTTACCTCTTGTTACGACTGCTGTTCCGGCATCGAAGAAGAAAGGATAGGGATCAGCAGGCATAGCGACTGCGATGGGGTTACTACCGAGCATAGCCTTACGGGAGTTGGTAGGAACCATGATAGCTTCAGTGTTAGTAACGGAAATACCGATAAGGCCCTTATCACAAGCCATTTTTGCGTAGTAGCCTGCAATACCGTAATGGTTAGAGTTCTTAACGGTAACCATACCGATACCGTTCTTCTGTGCTTTTTCGATAGCGAGGTTCATAGCGTTGTAGCTAACGATTTGACCCATACCTTCTTTAGCGTCGATAACTGCGGAGATAGGAGTTTCAAAAACCACCTCGGGTTTAGCGTCAGCGAGAATAAGACCTGTCTGGAGGTGCTTATAGTAACGGAGGAGACGCTGAGTACCGTGAGAATCGATACCGTAGAGGTCGGAGAGGAGAAGAACGTCAGTGATTATTTCACTGTCTTTCTGGTCGAAACCGAACTTGCCGAAGATGTCGATACAAAATCTTTTTAGGTCTTCATACTTAAATTTCAAATCTGCCATTTTTATATAATTCCATTCAATAATATACATAATTAATCGCCTTACTTTCTTTTAAGGAAAGAAAGTAAGCAAAGAAACCTCGAAACTTTGGTCTGTGCGACCTCAAAGCCTCCCCATTGGGGGAGGTGGCGCGTAGCGACGGAAGGGGCTTCTTTTAAGAAAAGAAAATAAGCAAAGAAACCTTACCTCTCCGGTTTGTACAACCTTAAAGGCTCCCACTCTGGGGGAGCTGTCAGCGAAGCTGACTGAGAGGGCATTTACGGAAAGAAAGTAAGCAAAGAAACCTTGCCTCTCCGGTCTGTGCAAACTTTGTAAGCCTCGAAACGAGGCGGAGTGATTGTATACACATACACCGCTATTATAACACATTAACAATTTTATTTCAATAAGAAAATGACTAAAAAATTACAAACTTTGCAAAAAATAGTGCAGAAAAAATATATTGACAATAAATATAGATATAAGTTATAATAAAAAGAACGTTAAAAGGGCAAACGGTGATAAGAATGAGAGCATACGAAAGACTGATAAAGTATACGGAATTTGCTACAGGCTCCGATGAAAATAACGAAAGATGCCCCTCGACAGAGGCACAGAGAGTCTTTGCCGAATATTTGGCAGAGGAGCTTTATTCGCTCGGCGTATCAAACGCAAGGGTGGACGAAAACGGTTACGTATATGCGAAAATCCCCGCGAACTGCGAAACCGAAAAGGGTGTAAATATAGGCTTTATTGCCCATATGGATACGATAAGCGAGGTTGAATACAGAAACGTTAAGCCGAGAGTTATTGAAAACTACGACGGAAGCGAGATAATATTAAATAAAGAACAGAACGTAGTTATGCCGCCTATGCCCGAATATAAGGGGCAGTCGCTTATTGTAACCGATGGAACGACGATACTCGGAGCCGACGATAAGGCGGGAATAGCCGAGATAATGACGGCGGTTGAAACGTTGCTTAATGATGACAGCATAAAGCATGGAGACGTGTCAATAGGATTTACCCCTGACGAAGAGATAGGCAGAGGTGCAGACCTGTTTGACGTTAAGGGCTTTGGGGCAGATTTTGCCTATTCGGTAGACGGAGCGAATTTCGGACAGATAGAATACGAGAATTTTAATGCGATAAATGCGAAAGTTACCGTAAAGGGCAAGTCGGTACATCCGGGCGAAGCGAAATACGGCGGAATGAAGAACGCGAATAACATCGCTATGGAATTTGACACAATGCTGCCGAAGAATGAGCGACCCGAATATACCGAGGGTTACGAGGGGTTCTATCATCTTATGGAGATAAAATCCGACGTAGAAAAGGCGGAAATGCGTTACATATTACGCGATCACGACAGCACGAAGATAAAGATAAAAAGAGCGATGTTTGAAAGCGTTGCAGAGTTTTTGAATAAAAAATACGGCAAAGATACGGTAAAAATCGAGCTTGTAGATGCATACGAAAATATGGCGGAAAAAATAGAACCGCACTACCACCTTATAGATAACGCGGTGAAAGCTATAGAATCGGTTGGCGGTGTAGTTGATATAAGTGCAATACGTGGCGGAACCGACGGTGCAAGACTATCGCAAATGGGCTTACCATGCCCCAACCTCGGCACAGGCTCTGCGAACCACCACGGCAGATTTGAATATGCAGTTATTGAAGAAATGGACAAATGCGTAGAAACGATAATAAATATAATTCAGTCATATAGGTAAAAATGAAATACAAATACATAATATGGGATTGGAACGGCACGTTGCTTGACGATGTTAATGCATCGATGTATGCGGTTAACGATATACTTGATTTGTACGGAAAACCTCGACTCGACATTGAAACGTACTATTCATACGTTGACACCCCGATATACAAATTTTACGAAAAAATATTTGACCTATCCGTTGTAACAATGGAGACGATAAAGCTGCTCTACGGCAAGTTTTACGATAAATACGAGGAAAGCGTAACTTTAGCTGACGGAGCACGAGAGTTGGTTGAAGAGTACAAAAGACTTGGCATAAAGCAATACATACTCTCGGCGGCACACGTTGATGACTTAACGAAGCACGCAAAAAGGCTCGGTGTGTATGACGTTTTTGAAAGAATAGACGCGGCGGCTGACTTTGAAGCGGGGAGCAAAATAGAGAGAGCGAAAAAACTTATGTTTGAAGAGGGAATGGATAGAGAAAAGTGCGTACTTGTAGGCGACACGTTGCACGACCTTGATACTGCGAATGCACTTGGAGTTAAATGCATACTATATTCAAAAGGGCATACCGATTACAGAAAATTAAGTGAAACAGGCGAAAAGGTCTGTAACTCTTTTAGTGAACTGAAAAAAGAAATAGAGGAGTAAAAAGTGGATATTATAGCGATAATAGGAACGGCAGTCGGACTGTCGATGGACGCATTTGCCGTAGCGATATGTAAAGGGCTTTCGCTTGGTAAAGGCTTTAAGATAAAGCACGCAGTAAAAGTGGGCTTGTATTTTGGTATATTTCAAGGGCTTATGCCGCTTATCGGCTTCTTCCTCGGCAGTATGTTCCGTCAGTATATTGAAGCATTTGACCACTGGATAGCGTTTATATTGCTCGTGCTTATAGGTGCGAATATGCTAAAGGAAGCATTTTCAAAAGAGTGCGACGATTGCCTTGACTGTGCACTTGATTTCAAGACGATGTTACCTTTGGCGGTAGCGACGAGTATCGACGCTATGGCGGCAGGTGTCGCATTTTCGATGCAAAACGTTGAAATATTTTCGACTGTTGGGATAATCGGCGTAACAACGTTCCTTTTCTCTGTTGTCGGCGTAAAAATAGGTAACGTGTTCGGTACTAAATATAAGTCAAAAGCGGAAATGGCAGGCGGCATAATACTCATATTAATGGGATTAAAGTTTTTGCTCGAAGGTTTAGGAATACTTTGAGAAAAATGAATAGTGAATAGTGAATAGTTAAGGTAGGAATTTGCCGACATTACGGCAAATTCCTTTTTGCATATTCCCCCCTACTTTCTTTAAGGAAGAAAGTAGGCAAAGAACCTTTTAATAAAGGGTTTGTGCTACTAATAATAATTTGTAGAGACCCGAGAGGCAAGTTCTTTGCCAAGCTTTCTGCGAAAGAAAGCGGGGAAGAAAGTAGGCAAAGAACCTTTTAATAAAGGGTTTGTGCTACTAATAATAATTTGCAGAGACCCGAGAGGCAAGTTCTTTGCCAAGCTTTCTGCGAAAGAAAGCGGGGAAGAAAGTAGGCTAAGAACAAACAAAACCATGTGCGGTAGGGGAGGGGCTTGCTCCTCCCGTGCAAAACAAACAAATCTGCTCAAAAAATAAGGCAAACCACATCAAAATTATTCCCTCTATTTTATTGACAATTTTCTTTCTCTGTTGTACAATAGAACCAATTATAAATATATATTAAAAGCATTAGGAGAAGATGGCATGAAAATACTTGTTGTAGGCGGTGGCGGAAGAGAACACGCCATAGTAAAGAAATTATCCGAAAGCAGATATGCACCCGAAATATACTGTGCTCCCGGTAACGGCGGCATAGCGGAGATGGCAACCTGCATACCGGTAAAGGCGACCGACGTTGACGGAATCGTTAACGCGGCTATAGATGATAAGATTGATTTGGTATTCGTAGCTCCCGACGACCCATTGATGCTTGGAACCGTTGATGCACTTGAAGCAAAGGGAATCCGTGCGTTCGGTCCTCATAAGTGTGCTGCTATAATTGAGGGAAGTAAGGTTTTCTCGAAGGAGCTTATGAAGAAGTACAAAATACCTACAGCGAACTACGAAGTATTTGACAATGCAGAAAAGGCTCTCGAATATATAAAGGCACAGAACGAATATCCCGCAGTTATAAAGGCTGACGGACTTGCTCTCGGTAAGGGTGTTATTATAGCTCAGGATTATGCCGAGGCAGAAGATGCAGTAAAGAGCATAATGTGCGACAAGGTGTTCGGTGAATCGGGAAGCCGAGTTGTAATAGAAGAATTTTTGACAGGGCCCGAAGTATCAGTACTTGCATTTACCGACGGTAAGACAATAGTGCCTATGGTTTCGGCTCAGGACCACAAGAGAGCACTTGATAATGACCAAGGTTTGAATACAGGCGGTATGGGAGCATTCTCCCCCAGTAAAAATTATACTGCAGACGTTGCAGACGAGTGCTACAAGACGATATTCAAGCCTACGATGGACGCTATGAACAGCGAGGGCAGAACGTTTAAGGGCGTAATTTATTTTGGACTTATGCTTACACCTAAAGGGCCCCGCGTTATTGAATACAACGCACGTTTCGGCGACCCCGAAACACAGGCGGTTTTGCCCAGACTTAAGACCGACTTTGTTGATATAATAAATGCTGTTATCGACGAAAAGCTCGACGAAATCAATATCGAGTGGACCGATGATGCGGCTGTATGTATTGTACTTGCATCGGGCGGCTATCCTGTAAAATACGAATCGGGCAAGGAAATAACAGGACTTGACAGCGAGGTATTTAAGGCAGACGATTTGTTTGTATACCACGCAGGAACAAAGGCGGAAAACGGCAAGATTTATACGGCGGGCGGACGTGTTCTCGGTGTAACGGCTACAGGAAAGACGCTTGAAGATGCGATTGCGAAGTCATATAGTGCATTGAAGAATATATCTTTTGACAAGATGCACTACAGAAACGACATCGGCAGAAAATGAGTGAAAAAGTAACGAGGGTATGCGTTATAGGCGGCGGGCCTGCGGGAATGATGTGTGCGGGAAAGGCTGCTTCTTTGGGATGCGACGTAACCCTTTATGAAAAGATGAACGCAGTTGGGCGAAAACTTGCTATAACAGGAAAAGGCAGATGCAACGTTACCAACAACTGCGACAGAAATACCTTTATTGAAAACGTGCCGACGAACCCAAGGTTTCTTTATGGTGCGTATTCCTTGTTTACCTCGGAAGATACTATGAATTTTTTTGAGACACAAGGCGTATCGCTCAAGACCGAGAGAGGAAACAGAGTGTTTCCGCAGTCGGACAAGGCTTTTGATATAGTTGACGCCCTACGTGATTATTGCAAAAATAACGGCGTAAAGATAATATACGAAAAGGTCGAAGACGTTATAGTCGAGGAGGGAGTCGTAAAGGGTGTCGTGGTACACGGCAGAACCGTAAACTACGACAAGGTTGCTATATGCACGGGCGGCATATCATATTCAAAGACAGGCTCCGACGGCGACGGATTTAGGTTTGCCGAAAGAATGGGGCTGAATATAGTACAGCCGAAGCCCTCGCTCGTACCCCTTGAGACGAAAGAAAAGTGGGTAAAGGCGTTGATGGGCTTATCGCTGAAGAACGTAAGGGTAAGCGTTTACGATACGAAAAAAGATAAAGAGATATATTCAGACTTTGGGGAAATGCTGTTTACCCATTTTGGAGTGTCGGGACCGACCATACTAAGTGCGTCGGCACACTTAAAGCCTATGGAAGAGAATAGGTATAAGGTAAGAATAGACCTGAAACCCGCTTTAGACGAAAAGACACTTGATAATAGACTGTTGTCCGACTTCGAGAAGAACAAGAATAAGGATTTTGTTAATTCTCTGTCTGCACTTCTACCGCAGAAGCTGATACCGATATTCGTACAGCTATGCGGTGTAGAGGCTAACAGAAAGGTAAACGTTATAACGAAAGCCGAAAGACAGAATATTTTAAAGACGTTGAAGTGTCTTGAATTTACGGTAAAATCATTCCGCCCGATTGACGAAGCGATTATAACCTCGGGCGGTGTTGACGTAAAAGAAATAGACCCGAAGACAATGGAGTCGAAGAAAATAAAGGGACTCTATTTTGCTGGCGAAGTGATAGACGTTGATGCATATACGGGCGGATTCAATCTGCAGATAGCGTTTTCGACAGCGAATTTAGCAGGAATGAGTATGGCGGAGTAATTGTTTGCAGAAATAAAACCAAGAGCTGTAGGAGAATATAACAAAGCCCCTTCTTTGGGAGGGGTGTCTTGCCAATAATGAAATTACAAATTTATAATAATAGAATTTGGCAAGACGGGGTGGGTTCAAAAGAATCAATTATGCCAGCCCCCTTCCACCATCTTAGATGGTCCCCCTCCCCCAATGGGGAGGCGAATAAATAAAAACATAGGGAGAAAAAGAGAAGAAAAATGTATAAAATAGCATTAGACGGGCCGTCTGGTTCGGGAAAGAGTGTAATGGCAAAGGCTGTTGCGAAAAGACTCAATATACTTTACGTTGATACGGGTGCATTGTATCGAGCTATAGGATTATATATGTTTAGGAATAACGTTGATATAACCGATGCCGATGCAGTTAATGCGAATTTAGGCAATATCGACTTAAAGCTTACCCAAAGCGAAGAGGGACAGATTGTTTTCCTCAACGGCGAAAACGTAAACGGCGATATAAGACTCCCCGAAATATCTATGTACGCGTCAAAGGTATCCGCTATTCCGAAAGTAAGAGAGTTTTTGCTTGATATACAGAGAAATACCGCAAAGACGAACAACGTTATAATGGACGGCAGAGACATCGGCACCGTAATTTTCCCTGATGCCGAGGTAAAGATTTTCTTGTTTGCGAGCGACGAAGTAAGAGCGAAGAGAAGGTATCTTGAGCTTAAAGAAAAGGGTATTGCGACGACCTACGAAGAGGTTTTGTCGGATATGCTGAAGAGGGACGAAAACGACAGAACGAGGGCTGTTGCTCCATGCTTACCCGCAGAGGATGCAGTTATGCTCGACAGCTCAACTCTTAACATTGAAGAAACGATAAACGCTATTCTCGGCATAATCAACAAGAGAATCAAATAAAAATTTAAGAGAAAAGATTATATGAAGACGTACGCATTTGTCAGAAAAATGCTGAAAGGCTTTTTTATATGGCTTTTCAGAGTTGAAGTAAACGGCGGAGAGAATATACCGAAAGATAAAGCACTGCTCGTTTGTCCGAATCATATATCGAATTGGGACCCGATAATAATAGGAGCAGTTGCCGACAGACAGATAAGATTTATGGCGAAGGCATCTATTTTTAAGATACCGCTTTTGAATATATTGATAAAGGCACTCGGCGTATTTCCCGTACACAGAGGAAGTGCAGACACGACGGCACTTAAGACGGCGATAGGATATTTGAAGAACGGCGATGCTGTGGGAATTTTTCCGCAGGGAACCCGTCATATAGGAGAAGAACCTAAGGGAACGGAGATAAAATCGGGGGTTGGTATGATAGCCTACCGTTCGAAAGCCGACGTTTTGCCCATGTCGATAAAGACGAAGGGGTATCGCATATTGCCGTTCCGCAAGGTGTGTATAACTTTTGGCGAGGTTATTCCCTATGAAGATTTAGGCTTTGACAAGGGTAACCAAGCAGAATATACGAAAGCGGCAGAGAATATATTTGACAAGGTGCTTGAGCTTATATAGACAGAGGTTATATATATGGAAATAGAAATAGCAAAGAATGCGGGATTTTGCTTTGGGGTTGACAGGGCGGTAAATTCCGTATACGAGCTTCTTGAAAAACAAAGGAATGGCAGGATATATACGCTGGGGCATTTGATACACAATCCGACAATATCGAAGGACCTTGAAGAAAAGGGCGTGCTTGTTATAGAGGAAGAAGACCTTGAAAGAGTTTTCAAAGAATGTAACGAGGATAATCCTTGTACGGTTGTTGTAAGAGCACACGGAGTTACGAAGCAGATATACGACAGACTTGAAGCGTATTCGGCAGAGAATTGTAATTTTAAGATGCTTGACTGTGCGTGTCCGTACGTAAAGAAGATACATAAGATAGTAAGGGACAATGCAGACAAGGATTCACTTCTTTTTGTGTTTGGGGATCCGAGCCACCCCGAGTCGAAAGGGATAGTAAGCTTTGCGAAAGGCGAGGTTGAACTGTTTACGAGTGCCGATGAGCTTGAAAAATTGCTTAAAATTCATAAAAATGCACAAAAAAAAGTGATTATGGTGTCCCAGACGACGCAAAAACTGACAGAATGGAAAAAATCTCAAAAAATTCTTGAAAAAGTATATACAAATTCATATATTTTTGATACAATATGTAGTGTTACCGAAAATCGACAGATTGAGACTGCAAATTTAGCTCAACGAGTTGATTATATGGTGATAATAGGGGGCAGAAACAGCTCAAATACCAATAAGCTGTACGAGACGGCGAAAAGGTATCAGCCGAACACGGTTTTGATAGAAGACGTAACCGAGCTATGTACGGATAATATTGGAAAAACAAAAAAAGTTGGTATATCTGCCGGCGCATCGACACCGGGCAGTATCATACAGGAGGTAAAAATCAAAATGAGCGAAAACACACAAAACATCGAAAAGGACTTGACTCAGGAAGCCTTTGAAATCAACGATGAAAACAGCTTTGCTGCAATGCTTGAGGAATCTTTCAAAACATTACATACAGGTGAGATAGTTAAGGGTATCGTACTTGCTGTAAATTCAAACGAGGTACAGGTAGACCTTGGTGCTAAGGTAACCGGAATTGTTCCTTACAGTGAAGTTTCCGAAAATCCTGCTGTTAAGCTTGAAGAAGAATTCAAGGTTGGCGACGAGATTGAGGTAATGGTAACGAGAGTAAGTGATATTGACGGAGTTGCATCACTTTCCAAGAAGAGAGTAGACGCTATTACAAACTGGAAGAACGTAGTTGAAAGCTTTAACGAAGGCAAGGTTCTTGACGGTAAGGTAACAGACGTAATCAGAGGAGGCGTACTTGTTCTTGCAGAAGGACAGAAGCTTTTCGTACCTGCATCACAGACAGGACTTGCAAAGGATGCAGACCTTTCCGTACTTAAGGGAACAGAGCAGAGAGTTAAGATTATAGACATTAACGAGCAGAGAAGAAGAGCAGTAGCATCTATCCGCGTAGTTGCAAGAGAAGAAAAGAAAGCACGTGAAGAAGCATTCTGGTCAGCAATTGAAAAGGACAAGAAATACGAAGGTGTTGTTAAGTCAATAACAAACTACGGCGTATTCGTAGACCTTGGCGGTGTTGACGGAATGATTCACAGCACAGAGCTTGCATGGACACACTTCAAGCATCCTTCCGAAATCGTATCCGTTGGCGAAACGTTGAACGTATTCGTAAAGGATTTTGATGCAGAAACAAAGAGAATATCTTTGGGCTACAAGACCGAAGAGAACAATCCTTGGAACGAATTTGTTGAGAAGTATGCAGTAGGCGACACAGCTACCGTTAAGATTGTAAATATGATGCCTTTTGGTGCATTTGCAGAAATACTTCCCGGTGTTGACGGACTTATCCATATTTCACAGATTGCAGACAAGAAGATAAACAAGCCTGCCGACATACTTAGCGTTGGACAGGAAGTTGAAGCAAGAATTACAGACGTTGATATGGAAAACCACAAGATTAGCCTTTCAATCAGAGTGCTTATCGAAGAAGCTAAGGCAGCCGAAGAAGCAATGCCCGAGGATTACGTTTCCGACGAAGAAAAAGCAGAAGAAGTAAAGGCAGAAGACGCTGAATAATTTTAAAAAAACAAAAAGCCACCCACTATGTAATGGGTGGTTTTTTTGTTTTAGGATTTAGCGGCAGTTCTGGTTATTGGAGGACTGGTTTTCGCTGTTGTTGCTATTAGAGTTGCTGTTATTAGCCTTGTTTGTTTTGTTAGAATTGTTAGAATTGTTGTTCTGGTTTTTGTTCTGATTCTTGTTATCCATTGTATAAAATCTCCTTGAAAGTAATAGCCGAAAAAATTTATATCGGCAAATTGGTTACGTTAGAAGTATTGACAGAAAAAAAGCATATTATTATAGGAAAAATATGGAATTGAAAATTTTGCACAAAATGGATTAATATAAAGGGAGGACATTTGTTGACAAAAAACGATTTTTTTAGTATAATATCTACATGTGCGAACATAAAGAATATATACACTCATTAAGGGGTTACATATGATTTTTAAATCAAAAGGAAAGGAAATAACGAAGTTACTTATTACAATATTACTTGCTGTAGTTATGATTGTAAGTGTAATGATGACGGTGCTTGGTGCAGAGCCTAAAAGACAGGGCAAGGTTACTACATCACCCGGATATACGTTAAACGTACGTTCGGAACCGGTTAACGGTTCGGTTATAGCGAGCTTGAACAGTGGTGATATAGTTACTGTTTTAGGCGAACAGGAAGTAGCGGGTTCGGTTAA
>JAZNCH010000041.1:0-21359 GCA_045587445.1 Eubacteriales bacterium
AAAATAATAATTTAAAATAATATATATTATCTTAAAAAATCTTTAAAAAATAATTGTATGTGTCTATCAATTGTTTTCAAAAATATAATATCACTCAATAACCTCCCTTAATTATGAATTGCCCCTTTACAATTTTAGGAAATAGAGTATAATTGATATAAGATAATATGATTAGGAGGAGTAGTTTTTGGCAAAGCAATATCATATAGCGTGCGAAAATGGCGACGTTGGAAATATATGTATTCTTCCGGGAGATCCCGGCAGATGCGAAAAAATTGCAAAGTATTTTGAAAATCCTATAAAGATTGCTCAAAACAGAGAGTACGTTACTTATACAGGAGAACTATGCGGAAAGAAAGTTTCGGTAACTTCAACCGGAATCGGCGGACCTTCTGCGGCAATTGCTATGGAGGAATTAACTGCAATTGGCGTAAATACTTTTATACGAGTAGGAACTTGCGGAGGGATAAATCTTAATGTAAAATCCGGCGATATAGTTATCGCGACCGGAGCTGTCAGAAACGAGGGGACAAGCCGTGAATATGCACCGATTGAATACCCGGCTACTGCTGATTTTGATATAATTACATCTTTAGTTAAGGGCGCACAGAGATTAGGGCTTTCTTATCATACGGGTGTAGTACAGTGCAAGGATTCTTTTTACGGGCAACATTCGCCCGACAAAAGCCCGGTATCGTATGAGCTTTTAAACAAGTGGGAAGCATGGAAAAAATTAGGCGTTCTTGCAAGTGAAATGGAGTCGGCGGCTCTGTTTGTAACGGCGGCATCTTTAGGTGTAAAATGCGGCTCTGTATTCAGCGTGGTTTGGAACCAAGAAAGAAAAGCAAAAGGTTTCTTCGAGGAAGACTGCCACGATACCGAAAATGCCATAAAAACGGCTGTTGAAGCGATAAAAATAATTATAAAAGGAGAATAAAAATGCAGACTTTTTATGAACTTGAGATGAAGTATCTCCATTTACTTGAAAGTTTACGTAATCCTGTTTTGGACGCTTTTTTTGAGCTTATAACCGAGCTTGGTTTTGAGCTTATTGCACTTGGAGCTATATGTATTATTTTTTGGTGTATAAACAAAAATTTTGGTTACAAAATGGGCTTTGCTTATTTTGCATCGGGAATGTTGATTCAGGGATTAAAGATAACATTTAGAGTACCGAGACCGTGGGTAAGAGAACCGGGATTTAAACCTGTAGGAAACGCTATGGAAAAGGCGACCGGATTTTCATTCCCAAGCGGACATACGCAGAGTGCAACGACGCTTTTCGGCTCATTGGCGTTCCACTTTAAAAAGAATGGAGCAAAAATAATTTGTATAGTTTTGTTCCTCTTGGTTGGTTTTTCAAGAAATTATCTTGGCGTACATTATTCAAGTGACGTAATCGTTTCTATGATTCTGTCATTGCTTTGCATAGTAATTTTCGGAAAAGTATTTTCAAAGATTGAAAACAACAAAAAATACGATATACTTGTTGCAATTGTACTTGCGGGAATATCACTCGCAGTAATGGTATATGCGTTGGTGCTTGAAAATATGGGCATAATAACCGAGCCCAAATATGCACTTGACTGTTGTAAAACGGGCGGTGCGGGACTTGGGTTTGCTATTGGCTGGTTTATCGAAAGAAAATGGATAGACTTTAGTGTAAAAACAAATAAAGTATGGCATCAATTGGTAAAGGTTGTCGTAGGTATTGCCGTAGCATTGTT
Organism: Eubacteriales bacterium; assembly: GCA_045587445.1. Lineage (GTDB taxonomy): Bacteria > Bacillota > Clostridia > Oscillospirales > CAG-272 > RGIG1995. The sequence goes on from JAZNCH010000041.1 coordinate 1,728, forward strand.
ACTTAAAGAAATACCGAAGATGGCGTTTGGAGATACAGCTATTGTTGGAATGGTAAGATATATGTTTGTTACCCTTTGGGTAGTCGGCATATTTCCGTATATAGTAAAAATATTTACTTCAAAGAAGATATAAGAAAAAATGAGAGAATACAAGGATTTGTATACGGAAGAAACAAAAAATGCTAATCCGTACAGACATAATTATCTTGAATGTGTTTTAGGGGTTGCAACCTCTGCGGCAAAAGCAGCCGAAGAAAAACGCAAGGACTATATTAATCCACAAAAACTTAAAGAAAATAGGTCAAAGTATTTATCTGATTTCAAAGAAATTATCGGAAATCCGCTTTTTGACCGAACAAAGCAGTGTGATGTGCAAAAAATATTTGTAGGGTTAGATGAGCAAGGATATATATATAGGCTTGTTTTTGAGTTTGAAAAAAATATAAAATTCTGCGGACTACTGTTCGTTCCATTTGACGTAAAGGAAAAAATACCGCTTATAACTGTAATACACGGCGGAGACGGCACACCGGAACTTATATCGGATATGTACGGCGAAAACTATTACAGTCATATAACGAGACGTATTCTTGACAGAAAGGCTATAGTTTTTGCCCCCCAGCTTTTGATATGGGACGGAAAGAGATTTGGCAATAAATATGACAGATTTGAACTTGATGCAAGGTATAAGATGCTTGGCAGCAGTCTTACTGCATTTGAGTGTGAGTGTATTATGGGGGCTTTGGATTATCTTATAAAGGCAGATTTAGTTGACAGCGAAAGAATCGGTATAACAGGGCTGTCTTATGGCGGTTATTATTCGCTTGTAACCGCAGTGCTTGATGAGAGAATAAAAGCAGTGTATTCATCGTGTGTATTTAATGACAGAGTAAAATATTCAAGACCCGACTTTGTTTACAAAGATATGGCAAATAGGTTTATTGATGCAGAAATGGCGGCGTTGATAAGCCCAAGAGCTTTATATATTGAGGCGGGGAAGAATGACGGTATTTTTAAAATTGACGGTGCATTGTCCGAATACGAGAGACTGAAAGAGTATTATACAGAAAATCCCTCAAAGCTTGTATTCAAAGTAACCGATAGCGGTCATAAATACGACGAAACAGATGAGGGAATTGAATTTCTGTTTAATAATTTATAAAACAACAAAACAAAAAAAGTGTGCATTTCGATGCACACTTTTTGTCGCTTTTATGCGTGATATTAATACATACCTTCCATACCGGGAGCAGAGGGAACAGTGGGAGCTACAGGCTCCTTCTTGTCTGCAACGAGGGCTTCAGTTGTAAGGATTGTAGAAGAGATAGATGCAGCATTCTGAAGTGCGGAACGTGTAACTTTCGTCGGGTCAACGATACCTGCTTCAATCATATCAACGTACTGTTCTGTGTAAGCATCAAAGCCAAAGCCGGGCTTGTTAGCCTTGCGGATTTCGTTGATTATAACAGAGCCTTCAAAACCTGCGTTGTCGGAAATCTGACGAACGGGAGCTTCAAGAGCTTTAAGAACAATGTTTGCACCTGTTTTTTCATCGCCATCGAGAGAATCTGCGAGCTTAGCGATTTCGGGAAGAATGTTGAGGTAAGCAACACCGCCGCCTGCAACGATACCTTCTTCAACTGCAGCTCTTGTAGCATTGAGAGCGTCTTCAATTCTGAGCTTCTTTTCTTTCATTTCAACTTCGGTAGCCGCACCAACTTTGATAACAGCAACACCACCGGAAAGTTTAGCGAGACGTTCCTGAAGCTTTTCTCTGTCGAAATCGGAAGTGGTAGTTTCGATACCTGCTTTAATCTGACCGATTCTTGCTTTGATTTCGTCGGGGTTACCTGCGCCGCCTACGATAATTGTGTTTTCTTTTGTAACTTTAACCTGACGAGCGCGTCCGAGCTGAGCTACGTTAGCTTCTTTGAGGTCAAGGCCGAGTTCGTCGGAAATAACTTCGCCGTTTGTAAGGATAGCAATATCGCGGAGCATTTCTTTTCTTCTGTCGCCAAATCCGGGAGCTTTTACTGCAACGCAAGTAAAGGTTCCGCGAAGCTTGTTGAGAACGAGAGTGGTAAGAGCCTCGCCTTCAATATCGTCAGCGATAATAAGAAGCTTTTTGCCAGACTGAACGATTTGTTCAAGAAGGGGGAGGAGTTCCTGAATTGTTGAAATCTTCTTGTCTGTAATAAGGATGAATGCGTCGTCAAGAACAGCTTCCATTTTATCTGTGTCGGTTACCATATAAGGAGATGTGTAGCCTCTGTCGAACTGCATACCTTCAACAACTTCGCAGTAAGTTTCAGCAGTTTTTGATTCTTCAACTGTGATTACTCCGTCGTTTGTAACCTTTTCCATAGCATCGGCAATAAGAGTGCCGATAACTTCGTCGCCTGCGGAGATAGTACCGACACGAGCAATATCAGCCGTACCGTTTACTTCTCTTGAGATGTTCTTGAGAGAGTCAACAGCTTTGTCAACAGCCTTCTGGATACCCTTGCGGAGAACCATGGGGTTAGCACCTGCAGCAACATTCTTCATACCTTCGTGAATGAAAGCCTGAGCGAGAAGAGTTGCGGTTGTTGTACCGTCACCTGCAGCGTCATTTGTCTTTGTAGCAACTTCTTTAACGAGCTGTGCGCCCATATTTTCCATAGCGTCGTCAAGCTCAATTTCACGAGCGATGGTTACGCCATCATTAGTGATAAGGGGAGCGCCGAACTTCTTGTCGAGAACAACGTTTCTTCCCTTAGGTCCCATTGTAATTTTAACTGTATCAGCAAGCTTATCAACACCGCGAAGGAGTGCGTTTCTTGCGTCAATACCGTACATAATTTCCTTAGCCATTTAAAAATACCTCCGATAAATTACCGATTATTCAACAATAGCGAGAATGTCGCTTTGTTTAACGATAATGTATTCTACTCCGTCGCACTTAACTTCTGTGCCGGAATATTTGCTTGTAATAACCTTGTCGCCTGCCTTAACGGTCATAACGATTTCTTTGCCTTCGACTATACCGCCGGGACCAACAGCAACAACTTCTGCAACTTGGGGCTTTTCTTTAGCAGTGCCTGCAAGAATAATGCCGCTTTTTGTAGTTTCTTCAGCTTCGACCATTTTGATAACAACACGGTCTGCCAAGGGTTTGAGTGTCATATTATTTTCCTCCTTAAAAGGTTTTAAAATTAAATACTTTTTTGTGGTTAGCACTCGAAGGGTGTGTTTGCTAACACTGAAAGATATTGTATATAATTTCCAAATAAAAATCAAGCATAATTACAATTATTAACATTTAATTAACATTTATGCGGTTAAGTGATAATCCTTTTATATAATGAATAAAAATCCCTATAAAGAAAGGGGAAAAAGAACATGCAAAAAATGCTTGATTTTTTTAATACGTACTTATTTGGGCCGGCATTACCTATAGTTATTTTTCTTGCGGGAAGCTTTCTTTTCGTAAAATACGGCAGTTTTATTATATTCAAGTTAAAATCGGTTATTTCCGTTTTAATGAGAAAAAATAAAGAGAGCGGAATTTCTCCTTTTAAAACTGCAATGTTAGCTCTTGCGAGTACATTGGGAGTAGGCAATATAGTAGGTGTATCGACCGCTATATTTTCGGGAGGGCCGGGTGCTGTATTCTGGTTAACTTTAAGTGCGTTTGCAGCTATGCCGCTAAAATACGGAGAAGTCGTTCTTGCTATGAAATACCGTAAAAAAGATGGAAATGAGTATAGAGGCGGGGCAATGTACTACATAAGAGAGTGCATAAACAATAAGGGGCTGTCTGTTGTATTTGCAATACTGTGTATAGTTAATGCATTTACCGTTGGTAATATTGTTCAGATAAATGCATTAACCGAATCGTTTGAGACGGTTTTTTCACTGAAACCGCTATATGTAGGTATTATTACAGCAGTTATTATATTTTTTGTATTAAAAAAGGGGACAGAGGAAGTTTCGAATATAACTGCAAAATTAGTTCCATTTGCGACGGTTTTGTATACTGCATTTTCACTCTTTATCATTATTTTAAATTGTGCAAGTTTAAACAAGGTTGCAGTCCTTATTTTTAAAAGTGCTTTTAATGCAAAAGCGGCATTTGGCGGGATAGGGGGATATGCTATCATAAGAGCAATGCGATATGGTGTAGCGAGGGGGATAATGTCAAACGAAGCGGGAAGCGGAACATCTCCCATAGCCCATGCTAAATCTAATTTAGAAAGCTCGGTAGAGCAAGGGTTTTGGGGAATTTTCGAGGTGTTTGCGGATACTGTCATAATGTGTAATTTGACGGCATTTGTTATACTGTTATCATTCGATGAATTGGTGTTGACAAAAGGTTTTACCGGAATGGAACTTGTTATTGCAGCGTATGGAAAATATATGGGGAGTTTTGCAGACATCGCAATTGCAATATCTGTAATGTTTTTTGCGTGCGCAACAGTAATATGCCAAGGTTTTTACGGCGGCGAGTGTGTTTATTATTTAACAAAAAGTAAAGGTGCAATGAAACTCTATAGATTGGCTTATTGTTTTATAATTGTTTATGGAGCTGTTGCAAACAGTGATATTGTATGGAGTCTTACCGATTTCAATATATCTCTTATGACCGTGATAAATACGGTGTGTTTGCTTGTTGCGTCAAATGAAATTAAAAGAGAGACGAACGATTATTTTGTTGATTTGGAAAAAAAGAAATCCTCCCGAAAAAATCGGGAGGATAATACTCAATATGTTATTAGAGAACTTCCAATGCGGAAATGACGTTTGTTTTTGAAGCCAGCTCGTCGAATTGTGATTTTTTCATAGCATTTGTAATAAATGCAAATTCGCCGTCGCGAGAAGAAATAGCTTTTACATTGTTGAATATTGCCTTAATCTGTTCCTCGGTATTTTCTACGCATACGTAATATGCCGATACCTTTTCAGACATAGATGCAAGGTCCTTATCTTCAGCCTTGTTCCAATTTTGGTTATTTATTTCGGGCCTGCCGGCAATATCGATTATATCAGCAACAACTGCGCTTGCAGTGGGCATTTTTCCTGCACCTCTGCCAATAAAGAGTACGTCGTCTACTGCGTTACCGTTGATAAGAACACCATTAAAAACATCATCAACTTTTGCAAGAAGATTATTGTAGGAAACGAGGCGGGGGGCAACTGAAACAGACATCTTACCGTCAATATCTTTTGCTTGGCCGATAAGTTTTATAGCGTATCCTGCATCTGCGGCATTCTTTACGTCTTCGAGTCTGATTTTTGATATACCCATTGTGGAAACTTTAGAGGGATTAATGAGCTTACCAAAAGCGATGGCGGCAAGAATACAAATTTTTCTGCACGCATCAATGCCTTCTACGTCGGCTGTAGGATTAGCTTCGGCATAGCCCTTTTGCTGTGCCTCTCTTAATGCAACCTCAAATGTTTTTCCAAAATCTATCATCTGTGTAAGTATGTAGTTTGTAGTACCGTTAAGAATACCGTTGATAGAGTTAATTTTGTTTGCGGCAAGACAAGTACCGAGAGGGCGGAGAACGGGAATACCGCCGCCGACACTTGCTTCAAACAAATATCTTACGCCGTTTTCAGTTGCGGTTTTTAGAAGCATATCGCCAGCTTCTGCAACTACCTCTTTGTTAGATGTAACAACGGATTTTCCTTTTTTGAGAGCCGCTTCGGAAAAGTCGACTGCAGGGTGGAGACCGCCCATAGCTTCAGCTACAATGCTGATTTCGTCGTCGTTTAAGATGGTATTAAAGTCGTGAACAACCTTGTCTGCAAACGGACTATCGGGAAATTCACGGAGGTCAAGAATATATTTGATGTTAATTTCTTCACCGATTTTGTTTTTTATCAATTCTTTGTTTTGTGTAAGAACTTCGGCAATACCGCTTCCTACAACACCGAAACCTAAAATAGCAACGTTAATCATTTTTACCTCTGTAGTTTTAACTGTGTAAACAGTATTATTGATTTATGTAATATATCTGCAACGTAACGGCATAACCGCTTTGCGTCGCACTGAACGGACGGAAAGAACGTGACAGAATTGCTTTTTCGTATTCAGCGTTCACTCTGTCGATTGCTTTATGTATGCTCTCTTCGTAATCTTTGTAGTTGTTTGTAAAAATAGGATAAAGCTCAAAATAAGTCAATTCTTCCGAAATTGCATTTTTTATTTGTATGTATGCTGTGTCTTCAATTTCGTCAATCGAAACTACTTTTGCGTTCTTTGTGGCATAATAATTGTTTTCGCTGTTGCATTTGGGGAGTGTAAAATCTGTATAAATTCTGTGTGTTTTTGCGATAGCATTGTCCGACAGATTAAAAAATCCGTGGAATGCAAGGTCAGATACAAAATCTACGTCAGCATCATTCCAAGTACAGTCGATATGATAATATTTTCCGTCTTGGTTGACGACGTTCCATAAGTGAGGCTGAACGTCGGTAGCACCCTCGGCAATGATACATTCAATACCGCATCTGTTAAGCAAAATTTTGTATGCAGAAGCATATCCGTCGCAAAAAGCATATTTATCTACTAAAGCCCCGTAAGCCGTATGGGCTGTGGATTTTGAGCCTATCTCCGTATCCGTTTTACCTGCATAGGTACAAGACTTTGTAAGGAAATCGTGTAAAATAACAGCCTTTTCAAAGTCCGTTTCCGCATCTTGTATAAACGCCATAGCAGCGGCACTTACAGCTTCTATTTCCATTTTCATTTTTGAGAAATCAGATGTGGTGGACAAGTAACCCATAGTAACAGATGTTTTATAGTCATCACAGAAAAGCTTAAAAGAATTAGGATCAAGATAGAATAGCATAGGACAGTCAAAACTGACGGCTTTTGCAACTCTTTTGAATTCTTCTTCTGTGTAGCGGTAGGGAACAATCTCGCTTTCGTTTTGGTGTTTTTCTGCGGCATTTCTAATGCTCTTAAAAAGTAACTGTTCTTTATATGTCAGTTGATTAAAATAATAATATTCCTCTGAAATATCACTCGGGTGATTCAATATCTTTTTTTCTTGCGAGCGGTATCTGACTTCAATTGATATGAAAGATACAGCAACCCAAAGCACGAGAAACACTAAAATATAAACGGGGATAAGGAAAAGACGTTTTTTGGTTGTTATTTTCATCATCTTCACCTACTAAAAATATATACTCAAATATTATAACATACATTATCCTCAATTTCAATACATAAAATGATAATTATTTAATAAAAAAGTGTTATAAAAACGTGAAAACCTCTTGTAAAATAAATTTAGGTAATGTATAATAAATCTGTATGGATTTAGAAATTAAAAATTTAATAATACAAAAATTCGGAGGAAAAGACTATGAAAAAAGTTAAATGGGGAGTTATTGGTGCCGGCGGTATAGCTGACCGTCGTACTATTCCCGGCATGATGCTTGCAAATAACGCAGAGCTCGTTGCTGTAATGGAAATCAATATGGAACTTGCTGAAAAGATTAGAGCTAAGTATGGCTGTAAGTACGCTTATGACAACTATCAGGACCTTATTGATAACCCTGAGGTTGAAGCAATCTACATTGCATCTCCCGTTTTTGCACACGTTGAACCCGCATTGGCAGTTGCAAAGGCTAAGAAGCACCTTCTTTGCGAAAAACCCATTGCATTTACCGTTGAAGAGACAAAGAATATTATCAATGCCTGCAAGGAAGCAGGAGTTAAATACGCTACAGGATATATGATGAGATTTGGTGCATATCATATGGCTATTAAGAAGCTTATCGCTGAGGGCGGCATCGGTAATGTTGTTTCCGCAAGAGCACAGCTTTCCGGTTGGTTCCCGGAATCAGCTAAGAACTGGCGTCAGGAAAAGAAGCTTTCGGGCGGCGGTGCACTTGTTGATATGGCTGTTCACTGCATTGACATCATTGAATATTTAGTTGGCGCACAGACAGAAGAAGTTGCAGCATTCGTTGATACAAGAACATTTACATACAATGTTGACGATTCTGCAAACGTTCTTATCAAGCTTGGAAATGGTGTTGTTGGTTATGTTGACGCACACTTTAACATTCCCGATGAAGCTGTAAAGAACCGTGTTGAAATTTACGGAACAAAGGGCTCCGTTATTTGTGAAAAGACCATTGGTCAGATTGATGAAGGTAACGTTGAGGTATATACTTCCGAAGATAAGGGATACGACGCACAGCAGAACAGAGACGATGCAGAAGCAAAAACTCTCGATGTTGAGTTCGGTAATATGTATACAAGAGAGATAGAATCTTTCTCAGATTCTATTCTTAACGATACCCCTGTTGCTATTCCTATGGAAGTAGGCCTCCATATCCAGCAGGTAACAGACGCAGCATACAGATCTGCAGAAAGCAAGACTATCGAAAAGGTACTTGACTAACCCGATAATACTAAAATAGCCTATACGAAAATCCGTATAGGCTATTTTTTGTTTAAAGTATTTTGAGGGTTCAGGAATTTTTTTCAAAAAAGTTCCCAAGTTTTTTTAATGTGTATTAAATTCAAACAATTCATCCATAAATATGGGTTCGAAGCCGTTTTCATCGCACCAAGTTGCTGCGAGGTCGAGCTTTTCAAAGTAGTTATTTTGATGTCCGGGGAATTCGGGATAGAAATACTGTTCATGGAGACAGAAATCTCTAAATTGATAATTTGGCATGCCATCTTTCAGTCTATCAAAGTGATTGCGGAAGTCATCAAAATTACCGTGCTGGATACCGCCTCTGTAACGGAAGTGGTAAATATCCATTTCTTTGTCGTAGAAGTAACCGTATTTGTCAATAAGATCGCATTGTTCAGCATCGCAGTACATTCTAATATCAACACTGTTGTCGGTATCCCAAGTGTAAGTGCCAACGAAAGCTTTTACGCCAAGGTCTCGGAATGCTTTGGCGGCTTCTTTTGAGCAGTCGCCAAAGTGAATTGTGGTAACAGTCTTTGCAAATGCTTCTTCGCCTGCGAAACGGAGAATTTCTTTATGAACTCTTTCCATTTCAAAATACGCCTGTTCGTATGTGGCGAACATATAAGGTCTGTCGGGCTTATCGGCATTAGCGTGGAAAGAGAGTCGCAACCAATCGGAATTTGCCTTGAATTCTTCTTTGTATTTATCAGTCATTTGAGAAATATTGAATCCGCCGTGACGAGGTGTTTCGTAGTAAATGTTAACATGGAATTTTGAGCCGTGCTTATCGTGAACTGCTTTAAGCATAGCGAGATAGGGGTCTTCAAACATAGACTTGAATACATCTTTATTTTCATTAAGGTTCTGCAAGAACCAAATATTATCATCAAGCGAGAAACGGTATTTTTTGTAGCCTTTCTTTAAGAAGAAAGTGTCAATAGACCATTCTTCACCTGATTCTGTATCTTTTACTGTAAGTGTGTTTTTGTAGTTTTCAAGAATACAATCAGCTCTGTAAATGCAATGATTTACACGAGTCATAGGCTGACCATTAAGTGTCAGTTTTCTGTTGTCAGAAGCCTGGAATGTCACTTTGATTTTCAATGTGTCACCAATTCTTTCTCCCGACGCCTCTGTAAGCATAACACCGTCGCGAGGAAACTGGAATTCACCGCTTGTTGCTAATCTTTGCATAATATTATCCTCCAAAATATTAGATAGATTATAGGTTTTTACTTTATTCCATTATATAGTTAACTCTCGAAAAAATCAAGTATTTACACCATATTTTGTAAAAAAATATAAATAATCAGTCAAAATTTTTTCTTGCAATAGTGTTTCTTTCTGCGGCGCCGAAAAATCCTTGCGGAGTAAACAGTTTATATCCACCGCACATATCGCCCGTATCAAATGTTTTTGTTTGAGTTCCTTCTTGCAGTTTTATCACGTAGGGAACTGATGTAATTATAATAATTTTAGGGCGAGTGGTTTCGAAGGTATAGTCTGTTTCAAAAAAGAATGTTGGTTTTTCTTTGCGTTTCAAAGCCCTTGCTGAAATTCGGTAGAAATACCCATCGCTTTTGAATATTACGGGTTTAAAAATATTTGTAAAGGATAGTGTGGAAATTGAGTATATCTTTCCGTTAATTTCCAATTCAAATGTGTTTTGCGGTCTGTTTATAAATATCGATAAATATGGATTTCTAATATTTGGTGTTTTTATTTTGTTTGCAGAGCAGAACTTTTTGAGTTGCTTTAAAAATTTCCGCATTTTGTTAAGTGCCTGTATGTAAAGAAAGACAGACAATATTAAGGGGATTATAAGAGTGTATGATAAGAGTTTTCCGACATAAAGCATAGTCAGCAAAAGAGGACCAATAGCACCTATAACCAGAAAGATAATGAAAAGACCGGGAATGCTTAGGACAAGGTGTACGATAAGTTTTACCGAAAACAAATGCGTTGGATTTTTGCTTGACAAACTTTCAAGCCAGATTTTCTTTGCGTATATATCTGTTAAAACGTTTGACAGCAAGGCGAAAAGAATTACAATATAATTAACAAGTTCGATTGAAAAGCAGAAAAAGAATAATGCCATTATTGCAAAGTCAATCAAGAAATCTAAGGTGAAAAAGCTTGAAAAGAAATCTTTTGAATTATTTCCAAGAAAGAGGAGACAACGCTGTTTATTATAGAGAGCAAAAGCTAAAGCAGAGCTAAGATATACAGCAGATAAAAGAATACATTTTATAATAAATTGTTCATTGGCAGTGTGCGTAGATGAAAAGAAAAAGTAAAAATACTTTACAATGACGTATATAACTGTAACACAAGTGTGTTTGACAAACGAGCGTGCCGCAGTTAAATAGTATGGAGCAATTTTTTTTAGATTTTGCATAATTACACCTCTATAGCGTTAACTGTTTTCTAAAGATGGAGTATTTACTTAGATTATACTATAGGATAATGAAAAAGTAAATGTTTTTTTATATGATATAATTAATTTAATACTTGAAAAACTACAGTTATTATGATATACTGAAAGGCAGAGCAAAAGACATAATACAGAAGGGAAATTGTATTATGTTTAGATTAGGCTTTATTGATTATAACCTTGGCGAATGGCATGAAAATAATTATCCGAAATTTTTAAAAGAGTGTGTAGGCGATGAAGTTGTGGTTGCTTATGCTTACGGACAAATTACAAGTCCGAAACCTAGAAAAATGTTGGAAGAATTTGAGAGGTGTCGGGGGACGGTACAAAGATAGACGAATCTTCTCCGAACTATGACTATACTATAATGACGTTCCGCATGAAGAATGCCTGTATATGTTATTACAAAGTCGGTTGGAACAAGAGTATAGAGCAGCAAAATATGAGGAGTTTATTGGAAAAAATGTCAGAATATTCCTTGTTTTGCAGGAGTTTAGTTTAAACGACAGAGAAGATGGCCTATTGTTAAATCCTTTCGGTCTGCCACCTCCCCTTTATATATAGGGGAGGCTTTTTGCAATATTTTGCTTTAGGATTTTATAGCTATTTACCCATGTTTTACAAAAAAGGAAGTGATACTATGAAAAAGCCCGAACTTTTAGCACCCGCAGGTTCTTTTGAGACGTTGGAAAGCGCGATACTTGCAGGAGCCGATGCTGTATATCTGGGCGGTAAGATTTATAATGCCCGAATGAACGCGAAGAATTTTGATTCGGAGGCAATGAAGAGGGCTGTTGAATTGTGTCATAGTAACGGCGTGAGACTGTATGTAACGCTTAATACGCTTATATACGACAGATGCTTTAGAGATGCATTGAAATATGCCGAGGAGCTTTACAAAGATGGCGTTGATGCGCTTATAACGGCAGATATAGGCTTTTCGAAGAAGCTCCACGAATATCTTCCCGATTTTGAATTGCACGGAAGTACACAGATGACAGGTCATAACGTTGACAGTGCCGAATATCTTGCGAAGATGGGCTTCAGCCGTATGGTGTGTGCCCGAGAGATGTCAAAGGCGAATATTACGGAGCTTGTAAGAAAATCGCCCATAGAGATAGAGATGTTTATCCACGGAGCTATGTGCGTGTGTCAGTCGGGACAATGCCTCATGAGCAGTTTTATAGGCGGCAGAAGCGGAAACCGAGGGGAGTGTGCACAGCCTTGCCGACTTCCATATAATAACAGTTATCCTGTATCTTTGAAAGATATGTGCTTAGCCGAACACGTAACGGAGCTTGTTGATATGGGTGTAACATCATTGAAGATAGAGGGCAGGATGAAATCTCCCGATTACGTGTATTCTGTTGTAAGCACATATAGAAGACTGCTTGACGAGAACAGAAATGCAAGTAAAAAAGAAGTTGAAAGACTTGCTTCCGTATTCAGCCGAGGCGGTTTTTCCGACGGATATTTTGTTGGAAAAATTGATAACGGTATGTTAGGTGTCAGAAGCTCTGACGATAAAGAAGCAACGAGAAAGACTAACGTTAAGCACACAAAAGTAGGCGAGAAAAAATCAGAGATAAAAGTTCCCGAAAGAAAGGGAAGTCTTCCCGGGAATGTAACGATTGAAACAAGCGAAAAACGCTGTGATAAAATAAATACGGCAAGGTTTTATAACGCGGAATCTATACCGAAGACGGATTATTTTGATATAATATATCTACCTCTTGAAAAGTTTACAAAGGGCAAGGCTAATGGTATAGTAATGCCGCCTGTAATATTTGACAGCGAATGTGAAAATATAGAAAGACAGTTGAAGATAGCTAAAAATAACGGTGCCGTTCATTGCCTTGTGGGTAATATAGGACATATAGAACTTGCTAAAAAATACGGTTTTTTTATACACGGAGATTACAGACTTAATATTTATAACAATAGCTCTTTTAAATGCTTTGACGATATGGAAAGCGTTATAGTTTCACCCGAGCTGACACTTGCTCAGATAAGAGATATAAAGGGCAAGAAGAGCGTTATAGTGTACGGCAAGGTTCCACTTATGACACTTGAAAAAAGAACGGGTCAGAAAGTGTTAAGGGATAGAAAGAGAGTAGCGTTTCCGGTGCTGAAAGAAAGCGGAAGAGAGATTGTTGTTAATTCTGTTCCAATATATATGGCAGATAAAGAAGAGTTTTTACGAAAAAGTGGCATATACGACAGGCATTTTATTTTTACAAACGAGAGTAAAGATGAGGTTTTGTCGGTAATAAATGCATATAAAACCAAGAAAACGTGCAATAATAACGTTAAACGTATAAAATAGTAAATACTTGATTTAAGGAGAAAAAGCGATGACAAAGAAGACTTTGAGAAATTATGCAAAGCTTATAACAAAGGTTGGCGTAAACGTACAAAAGGGACAAGAGGTTGTTATAAATGCCGAGACAGACCAACCGGAGTTTGTTGCGATTGTAGCGGAAGAGTGCTATAAGGCAGGCGCGAAGAGGGTAGTTGTTGATTGGAGTTATCAGCCTTTGACGAAGCTCGGCGTAAGATATAGAACCTTGAAAGATTTGAGCAGGGTTGAGGAATATCAAGAAGCAAGATTGAAATACAGACTTGAAACTTTACCCGCTATGATACATCTTCATTCGGCAGACCCCGACGGATTAAAGGGAATTAATCAGGAGAAATACAGCAAGGCGACACAGGCTATAAGAAACGTAACGAAGCCCTACAGAGACCAAATGGATAATAAATATCAGTGGTGTATTGCGGCAGTACCGTCAGTTGCATGGGCGAAGAAAGTATTTCCTAACGAGAGAAAGAGCGTAGCTGTAGAAAAGCTTTGGGAAGCGATTTTGTATTCTTCACGTTGTGATGAAGACCCTATTGCTTCTTGGGATAGTCATAACAAGAACCTCCACGCAAAGTGTAAGTATTTGAATGATTTAAGAATAAAGACACTTATTTATAAGTCATCAAACGGAACAGATTTTCGTGTTGGTATGATTGAAGATGCAGAGTTTCTCGGCGGAGCGCACGAGACGGTGCAGGGCGTTGAATTTAATGCGAATATTCCAAGTGAAGAAGTGTTTATATCTCCCAAGAGAGGCGAGGCTGATGGTATCGTATATTCATCAAAGCCTTTGTCATATCAGGGCGAGGTTATTGACAATTTTTCCGTAAAATTTGAGAACGGTAAGGTTGTTGAAGTAAAGGCTGAACAGAACGAAGAGTTGCTGAAGAAGCTTGTCGGAATGGACGAAGGCGCAGCATATCTCGGAGAATGTGCGCTCGTGCCTTATGATTCGCCTATTCGTAATTCGGGAGTGCTTTTCTATACGACGTTGTTTGATGAAAATGCAGCTTGTCACTTGGCACTTGGACGCGGCTTTACAAATACGATAAAGGATTTTGATAAGTATACTTTGGAAGAGCTTCACGAAAAGGGAATAAACGATTCCATGATTCACGTTGACTTTATGATAGGTACAGAAGACCTTGACATAACAGCCGAGACAGTTGACGGAAAGACCGTACAGGTATTTAAGAACGGTAACTGGGCATTTTAAGATAAAAAGACTTGGGAACTTTTTGGAAAAAGCTCCCAAACCCTCAAAGCCTTTAAATAAAAAAACCTCTCATTTGAAAAAACGAGAGGTTTTTTGTCGCAGAAATATAATAGCTGTTTTTGGGGGACGACCATTGTGCTAAGCGCAAAAAACGAACAAATTTCCAGACTCCAAAGGTGAGAGGGAAAAATACGCACAAATTTGCACAAATAAAACCCCGTGCGGTAGAGGGGACGGCGTCCCCGACGAGCCGAAGAAAACAACCAAATTTGTACAAACAAAAAATATTGGGCGATTCGTGAATCGCCCTTACGTTGTAATATAAAAATGGCACGATTTTGTAGGGGCGACGTCCTCGACGCCCCGAGAAAACCTATACTAATAATAGTGTGATTGTGCCTCCAACATAGCTAATATTTATAAACCAAAAAACAATCTTTGAGCAGATTCTTTTTTTATTGTTTATAGTCTCATCTTGGCTTAATAAAAAAAGCAATATTTGAATTGGTAATAGGAATAAAAATGTGCCTATTGCATCACCTAATAGTGATTCTATTTTGATATTTCTTATACACAAAAAGCAAACAATGATAAAATTTACTATAGCTAATAGAATCAATAGTTTATAATTCTTTTTCAAAACAAATCCTCCACTTATGCAGATTTATGAATTCCTAAATTCATATACTAACATAATAAATTTCAGTTCTTCTACTTTACTTTAATCAATTAAAAATGTTTTGGGTGTTCTGGTGGTAAGCAAATATCGCAGAACCATTTTTCATCAATAATACAACCGTCAGAGAATTCATCAATGCAATTTGATTTATCGTGGTCAGATACCCAAGCACCGCACTTGCAACATTTGCCGCAATTATCGTTATCTAATTCATGTATGCTTGAACTTACAAACTGAACATTTGTATATTTTTTTAAAAGATTTTCTAAAGAATCATCAATGTTATTTTGAAGAGATATATTTTCCGTATCATCTTCAACTACAACAAAAAGTTTATATAAATATGCCATTTATGACCACTTCCCATATACTATTTTAAAATCAAGGATTTTGCCAGATGCGTCTTGGAAATAGTGTAGACTAACAGTAACTCTGGTTAACAACTCACTGCCGTTGTAGGTATAGTTTGTTGTTACTTTTCACTGTCATTTATTCTTTGGAGTAGCTTTTTTTGTTTTTTCTTATATCGTCTATACTTTCTTTTTATTGCGTCAAAAAAAGTTACGTGCCCCCAAATTAAAGACTTAAGCACAAGAATAATTGTAACAAAAGAGAAGCCTATCAGTCCGTGTATTCTTTGTGTGCGTTGTATATCATTATGTTTTTCTATACTCCAAACAGTATTATCTTCGTCCTGTAAATTGACTATCTGTTTTACCCAAAAACTATAATGAACATACTGCGGTAGATGCTCACGTATTGTTGCTTTGACAGTATTTCCCTCCGTTAGCAACACACTTTCTATTATGTCTGTGCTGCTTCCACCCAAATCCATAATATATTTGTCATCATGTGTGTATACAATCAAAATATTTCTATAGAATATTGGGTATCCAATTTTCTTAACTCTAACTGCTTCTATTGTATCAACATAAGTGTTGTTGGTTGTTGCTGTAGCTGTAACATTAAAAAACCAAATCCATGCTAACACAATTATTAGGTATAAAACTACAAATCTTACTATATTTTTTGTAGTGTATGATTTAAACAAAATTAATTTTTTCATAATGATACTTTATAATTTTTCTCTCTGACAAAATAGCAAAGTGTTGTGCCGGAGTAAATTACACATAATAGTTATTGTTTTTTTATAATGTCAAATGCCGGAAGTAGTTCATAGTTTGGATAAAGTTTTATTATACTGTCAATATAGTCACAATAAACAATGTCTTCTGTATGCGAGTCAAACTCTTTATAGATGTCTGTTTCTGCAAAGAAATAGGTGTTGGGATTAGAGGGATCTCTGGGGCCTCCGTAACCTAACTGTGAACCGATTGAAATTTTTGCTCGATCCCACCAGCGAATTGCAGATATATAGAATCCATTTTTTAATACAATTGAAACTAATTCGACAGGATTATCCACTATTATCTCATAAAACTGAGTGCTTGAATCGCAGCATCCAATTTTTAAAACTGTATGTGATTTTAAATATTCATTTAGTTTCATAAACTCACCTACTCTTTTATAGATTGTTTTAGGACGCAATCAAGTTTGAATCTCTACTTGTATTCTAATTAATCGAAATTTTTGCACTCGTACACAGTAATTTTAAATTATTTTTAAAACTCAATAATCATTCGTTTCATACAATTGCGGGTTATTGAGTATTGTCTTCATTTTATTGCGTAGAGCAGTAGATGTACTACAAGGATTATTTTAGTTTATTATACAGTTCTTCTATCAGCTCTAGTCTTCTGGCAGTATTATCTCCAATCGTTTCCAAAGTTTCTTTTAATACTTCTTTTTCAGTAATAGAATTTTGAGAAATCAGATTATTCATCATGTCATACGCTTTATACATACATTCAAAATTGCCACTATGAATTAATTCACAAAACATTTTGACACATTCTGTATCTGAATAATCCAAAAAACTCAACGCATATAACAAACTCCCTTTTGTGTTTTCAGTTTTGGGAGATTTTATCAAAGAAACCAATGTGTTTTTTAATTCAACATTTTTCGGACATATTTGACAGAGCAAATATGCTATTTCACCTCGTATTATGGCATTATCAGTTGTTGCCAGAATGTTAAGATACAAAGGAATATTCTTCTCATCTTTAGGGAGTTTATCAACCGAATCACCTAAATCAGCATTTTGTTTATTGTATTTCATATATTCATTACCTCATTTTATTTTGGAAAAGGATATCCCAATTCCCACAAACTATTATACAATTCCTCTAAGTTAGCACGACTAAAGTGGTACTGTTACTTGATATGTATATTCGGTCAAGATGTTGTTCAAAAATTCTTACCGACAGTCTATTCTTGCTGTCGTCATAACGCAATTTCAGTTTCGACAGCAGGGAATTGGTTAAGCTGTCAACAACCTTTTTGCTCGTTGATAGATAGAGATATGAAACATACCTCTATCTATCTTCTAATTAAACAAGCTCTATTGGTTCAAATACAAGTCCTCTGTCCATTTTGTTGTTAGTTAAAAAGCGGTAAACCTTTTGACTAACAATTATTTTTTGGGGGGCAGCACTCCCCCAACCAAACGCTTCAAATGTTTTTACAAAATCAGGTGCACCTTCAAATACGGCCTTTTGGTATGTAAGCATACCAATTCCTGTTGGATGATATTTGGGGATTCCGCATTCAGTACAAACCTCAATATTGTTTATTGTTGGTTCTTTAGGAATTATTCCTTTTTGAAGAATATAGGGAATATCTAATTGCCAAACGTCGTCAAGAACGGTATCACCTTTTTTGTTTTTCACCTCTCGATAACCTAATCCCATAATATCGGAGTTTTCTAAAATGTTCCTAGTAGAATTACTTACAAACAATTCGTCAGAAACCCAATTAAGCATAAAGAAACATCGGCTTCCCCATTTAGGTTGTTTCATCAACCTAAATGAGTCTATTTGTTTTAATCCTGTACCACAGTTTTTGCAGCGTTTTTCATCAGAGTATGTTATCCCTTTTCTGTAATTATTATTATTCTCAGGCTGTGGATAACCATTGTGCCATTTACTCCGAAGAGATAACCATTTAGCAGAGCAAAGTTCTTCATTGGAATAAATAGTTTCTGACAATGGACGAAGCACATCATTTCTTTGTGCATAATTCTCAATCCATTTCCAATGAGGATTACTTTCGAGAATATCAAAGGCTGTTATTATTTCTCCTTCGTCATACTCAATACAATTATCTTTCAAGTATTGAATTAATTCTAGATTTTTTTTTGCTCTAAATGCAATATGTTTTTTTATCTCCATAAATTATTTATACTCCATTCCTAATATCTCTGCCGCAGCTTTTTTTAATTCTGGATAATCTGCATATACTTGTTTTGCCATTTCCCAAATATCTTCTTTTTCAAATTTTTTATAGTCTGTACCATATTCAATAATCCTCCTCCATGCGTTGGTAAATTTTTGGTGTTCAGCTTTAGTAACAGCTACACTTAACATTTTGTTGACATCTATATCATCGAAGTTTTGGACTAATCTTTTTTCAATGATATGATGTGCTTCTAAACCGGTTCCTTTTAAGGTTTTTTTCAACTGATTATAAGCTTTTATTCCGTATTTTTTTGCTTTGGAAAGTCCACCAAAACCATCTGCAGCATTATCAATTATTCGAGCTGCATCAACTGCTTCACCTATTCCGCCAACTCCGGGAATAGCTAAATCAAGAACATCTCCCGCTAAACTGGCCCAAGCCCAAAGACTTTTTGGAGATTTTAAAACATCATTAATGCTAGCGCCAAGAGAAAATAAATCCCAAAGTGATTCAACTGCTTTTCCAGAGGAATCTAAATATGTAATTGGATTATTCAAACAATATGCAAACATATTGAAGGATAGCATTCCTTGACCAGTGCTTGCATAAGAATCCCCATTAATCCATCTACAGATTTCTGGGTCATAATATCTTGCACGGCAGTAGTAGAATCCCGTCTCCGTATCGTAGTAATAACCTCTGTAACGGAATGGATTAAGTTCGCCAATTGTTGTAGCAAGAGAGCCGGTAGTCGCAAGATTCTTGCCCCATTCGTCGTAAGTATATTCTACAACCTTTGTGCCATCATTGTCAACTATTCCTATAACGTCGCCTTGCAAATTATGGATATAGTAATAATCGGTAGTGGTGTTGCCGTTTACTACTGTAAATCCATAAGCTATGCCGTTATCGTCATAGTGGAAGTAAACATACTGGTTACCCGTCTTTTCTGCATAAAGTGTACCGTCGAGCCAATAATATTCGGTAACTGTTCCGTTTACTGTCTTGCTTGTACGTAAGCCGTTGGAATCGTATGTATAACTAATATTGTCTGTGCCTTTGGTTACACCCGTCAGCTTTCTGCCGTCGCTCCAAGTGAACGTACTGCCATTGTAATAGGTAAGCGGATTACCTATATTGTCATAAGTTATCGGCTGTCCGTTATATGCAGTCAGCAAATCTTTCCACTCAGTGTCGCCGTAAGTATATGAC
>JAZNCH010000042.1:0-4198 GCA_045587445.1 Eubacteriales bacterium
TGTTCATCATCTAATGAATCAAATCTTTTGATAAGCAGAGAACGAGAGCGTTTGAAATATTTTCTTAATTCGGGAGAGAGCTTTTTCTGTTCTTCTTTTCTAACGTTTTCAAAAGCCCAGATAATCTGCCTAATCCAATGGTACTTATCAACAATTTGGGTAGCATTTTTAAACCAAACGGAAGCAGAATCAGCGTAGGTTTTCCACATATCACTAACGAAGTATTTGACAGACTCCCTTTCGGATTTAGGATATTGCTTAAAATAGCTTGATAAATAGTGGCTATAACGTTCCGGAAGAATATCCAAAACGACTTTGTTAACAGGATCAGTTAATATACATTGGTATTTTTCACCTGATGTATTTCCTTTAAATTCATCTATAGAAAGAGTTTTGGACAAAGTCCCTTTAGGGTAAGAGACTAAATCAAAAATACGTATAATGGTAGTTACAGAGAGGTTAACCTCTTTGGCAACACTGGTAAATGAACGTTCATCAGTGAGCTTGTTGATGACGTAAGCAGCAAGTCGGTTGGTAATTCTATGATACCTTGGAAGAAAGGTATTATCTTCAAAGAAACGTTTTAAGCAATTAGGACATATATATCTCCTTTTCCTTAAAACAATCACAGTATTCTTTCCAAAAGCGGGTATATCTTTAATTACTTGATTACGATAATCGTGAATTTTATCTGTTGTGGTACCACAACAGGGGCATTTGTGTACTTTTCGTATCAATTCGGCGTATATTATGTTGCTTCCATTAATATTTTCAATATTTTTAATGCAAACATCTTGCAATTCGAGAAGTTTTTCTGTAAAATGATTGTAGAGCATTTTGGTTCCTCCGTTCATGGTTCTTTAGCAATTCCATTTTAACGGATTTCTTCCAATTATGCTCTACTTTTTTTGTTTTTTCTTTCTATTTTTTTCGTAGGCTCCTTGGTTTAACCCCAACATTTATTATAGAGCCGTATTATTCACTATTCATTATTCACTAAAAGAAACGTATTTTCGTAATGAATAATGAAGTTGCTTACGCTGATGAATAATGAATAATTTATAATTATTATTCGCCAATAAATTAAACTAATCACTTGCAAAATCTTGAGGATTGGTTTATAATTTTTACATAATATATGCAAGAGGAAGAAATATGAGAGTTTTGCTTATACGGCACGGACAGACCGATTGGAATAAACAAGGTTTTTTGCAGGGAACGAAAGATATTCCCTTGAATGAAACGGGGCTTGAACAGGCTGAAATGGCACGCGTGTCTTTATTAAATGAAAAAATCGACGTGTGTTTTTGTTCGCCGCTTATTAGAACAAGACAGACGGCTGATGTTATTTTGAAGGGCAGAAATGTTCCTGTTTTATACGATGAAAGAATAGTTGAGCGTAGATTTGGTGTTGCCGAGGGTATGAATACGAAAGATATAGACTTTGCGGCTACTTGGATTCCCGGAACGACACCTATGTTTGAGGGGATGGAAACGTTTGAGATGTTGCTCGAAAGATTGTCGGGTTTTTTTGATGATATTTATCGTAGATACAAGGATAAAACTGTTCTTGTTGTAACACACGGTGGTGTAAGTATTGTTGCCGGTTATTATTTCTGCGGGCCGCCCAAAAAAGACAGAAGTGAATATTTCTGTAAAAATTGCGTCGTTAAAGAATACATAAAAGGTTAGTATATAAAAAACGGCAGGGGCTTATTGTGTAGCAACCTGCTTTTGTTTAGCCTATATTTATAATATGTAGTAGAGTGTGAATTTCGCTATTGACAAAAAAATACGGATATTATATAATATTACAATAAACTTTTCTTTTTAGAAATACAAAACAAAAACTACGGAGATAAGCATATGAACAAGATACTTGAAGTGTTCGGAAGCAAGGTTTTTAATGACGCTGTTATGCGTGAAAGATTACCTAAAGAGATATATAAGTCGCTTCGCAAGACTATATCTGAGGGGAAAGACCTTGATATGACTATGGCGAACGTTGTTGCTCACGCTATGAAGGAGTGGGCACTGGAAAACGGCGCGACACATTATACCCACTGGTTCCAGCCTATGACGGGGATTACTGCCGAAAAGCACGACAGCTTTATCGTATCAACCGATAACGGCGGTGCTGCGACTTCATTTACTTGGCGTCAGCTTATCAAGGGTGAACCCGATGCTTCAAGCTTCCCCTCCGGTGGACTCAGAGCTACCTTTGAGGCGAGAGGTTATACGGCTTGGGACCCAACCTCTTACGCGTTCATAAAAGACGATACTCTCTGTATCCCTACTGTTTTCTGTTCTTACGGCGGCGAGGTTCTTGATAAGAAGACTCCTTTGCTTCGTTCAATGGAAGCTTTGAATAAGCAGGTTTTGCGTATAACTAAGCTCTTCGGTATGGACGACGTTGTTCGTACTATCCCCACCGTTGGCGCAGAGCAGGAATATTTCCTTGTTGACGAAAAGCTTTTTGAAAAGAGAAAGGACCTTGTATTTACGGGGAGAACTCTTCTCGGTGCTTCGGCTCCCAAGGGACAGGAAATGGGAGACCATTATTTTGGTACTATCAAGCCCAGAGTTGCGGCGTTTATGAGAGACCTTGACGAAGAACTCTGGAAGCTTGGCATATATGCAAAGACAGAACATAACGAGGGGGCTCCCGCTCAGCACGAGCTTGCTCCTTTGTTTGAAGATGCAAATACTGCAACCGACCATAACCAGCTTACTATGGAAATGATGAAGAAGGTTGCAAAAAGACACGGTCTTGCTTGTCTTCTTCACGAAAAGCCTTTTTATGGCGTAAACGGAAGCGGTAAGCATAATAACTGGTCAATTTCTACAAATACCGGTGTTAACCTTTTTGACCCCGGAAACGATCCTTATAATAATCTTAGATTTTTAGTTTTCTTTACTGCGGTTATAAAAGCCGTTGACGAATATCAGGACCTTTTGAGACTTACTACCGCAAGTGCAGGTAACGAGTGCCGACTCGGCGGACACGAAGCTCCTCCCGCTATTATATCCATGTGCCTCGGCGATGACCTTTATGAAGTTCTTGAGGCGATAGAGAGGGGCGAGAATTATGACGCTAAAGAAAAGAGTAAGATGGATATAGGTGTTAAGGTTCTTCCTAACCTTACGAGAGACGGTACCGACCGTAACAGAACTTCGCCCTTTGCGTTTACAGGTAATAAGTTTGAATTCCGTATGCCCGGCTCGGCACTTTCTATAGCTGACCCCAACACTGCACTTAATACAAGTGTGGCAGAGGCTTTGTGTCAGTTTGCCGACAGACTTGAAAAGGCTGACGACTTTGAAAAGGAAGTTAGAAAGCTTTTGAAAGAAACGGTTGCTAAGCATAAGAGAATTCTATTTAACGGAAATAATTATTCTGATGAATGGGTGAAAGAAGCCGAAAGACGTGGTCTTTTGAATTTGAAGAGTACAGCAGATGCTATCGGTCGTTACGTTGAGGAGAAAAATATCGCTTTGTTTGAAAAGCATAACATATTTAAGGAAAGCGAAATTTACTCGCGTTGCGAGATTGAATACGATAACTATTGCAAGACTAAGCGTATTGAAGCTTTGATAATGGTTGAAATGACCAAGAAGCAGATTATTCCTGCCGTGTCTTCTGCTGTTGCGGAAATGGCGAAGTCTGCAGAGGTTATAAAGAATACTGGCGGAACAAATGCTGTTGAAGTAGAAGTTATAAAAAATATGTCGGCTTTGAACGTATCTTTATATAAAAAGGTTGAATTGCTTGAAAAGGCAATTGCGAAGTGCGACAAGTTAGCCACCAATGCAGAGAAGGCGGCTTTCTATCGCGATTCCGTTATTCCTACTATGGAGGAAGTTAGAAAAGTTTCTGACGAACTTGAAAAAATTTCTCCCGAAGAATGTTGGCCGATACCTACTTACGCAGAGCTTTTATTCAACGTATAACGGCAAATGCCGATAATTATATGTAAAATATGACATATATTACTACTCCAAAAATGACGCCTTTTGGTGTAATATTTACAAAAGAAAAAAATCTTAAAAAAAATTGAAAAAACCTATTGACAATTAAGGAGCATAGTGATATAATGGTCAAGCTGTCGCACTTGAGGGTGCGGCGGAGACGGTCCTTGAAAATTGAACAACGAGAGAAAGTACAAAGCACAAAGTATGGAAACAGAAAGTGTAGAAG
>JAZNCH010000043.1:0-9762 GCA_045587445.1 Eubacteriales bacterium
TAGGTTACGTCATAAACAAACCCGTTGATAATCATTCGTGTGTCATTTTCCGAAAGTGCATATATCCCAGCGTGATAATCACAGAGAAAAATGTGCGTCGATTCCTTTACCTTTGCTAAATAGCTTGTATACTCGCTGTCACCTGACAGCAAATCAAGCCAGCCGGTATGTTCAAAGGTTGTCGTCCAGTCCTTCACAGATTCGCCGATAGCGTTCTTTGCGGCTGATTTAATCTGTATAACACCAGTGATGTTTCCGCCTATATCTGCCACCGTCAAAACCTCGCTTTCATGTGCAAGCTCAAAGAACCGAGTATACCTTTCGGATAACCCATATAAAGCGACGCACTATCTTCATAAGTGACAGAGTGCCGGGAAAGTGTTTCGGACTTAATGCCGATTTTATCCCGGTGCTTTGTTTCCCATTCAAGAAGATTGATAACAACCTCTTTTATATCCGCCGGATATGCAATTCTTGTAACAAGTACGCCTATTTCATCCTCTACAGGCTCATTGACGGTAAACTCCAAACCCTCAACAGTTGCTACCGTGTAAAGCCCTGCATTAAGCCCTGATTCGCTCACCTGTACTGTGTCCCCCACCTTAAAGGGAATAGCGATAGCACTTATAAAGCGACCACCCACAACGTCAGCCGCCCTTCTGCAAGCTCTCACCTGAAAATTGTTATTCGTGTACCGTCTTATCACCTGTTCGATTGAATTAAGCTTCAATTCAATTTTCTGATCCGTCCAGCCTTTAAAATTAACAAAGCTTTTTGCTTCCTCTACTGTCATTATCATAAAAACACCGCCTATTCTTTGTCAGCGGCTTTCTTTTTCGCCTGCCCTATGCTGTCAAGGTTCTCGCATTTCGCCTTTACAGACAGTTCGCTGTATGTTTCCGCCGGAACCTCTTTCAGCTTGACTTCCTTGCCAACTGTGAAGCCTTTATCGTCCCAGCGGACAGCGTAAACCTTGCCGTTTGCATATAAATAGGGCAGACCGTCAACGATAACAAATCTATTCACGGTCACGCCCCCTTTTTTAGCCGTTGGACTTGATAAGTCCCATTTTTACATTCTTAGGATTGAACTTTAACGCCCAGTTTGCGGAATTGCCAAGCTCTGCAAGTGTAGGTGATTCCTTTGCAATGTTATCAACTGCAAGTGAAAGTCCGTTAGGATGAAGTACCTTGCCCTGCTTTGTATAGAACTTGTCAATACCTGCGGAAGTTTCAGGGTCGTAATCAGTTGTATACTGCTTCTCATAATTCTTCTTATCAGCGGAAAGGAAAGCACCCTCACCGAAAAGATAAGTCTTGAATACAGGGAAGCCGCTTACGCTTGTATCAACTGTGTAATAGTCTGTTACAATCGGAATTTTACCGTTGATAGTAGGAAGCTGAATATCCTGACGAATTACATTACCGATTGTATACTTGCCATACTCAACCATATTAAGCTTTTTGAAAGCCGCAAAAATCTTTGAGTGCATAATTACAAGACCAAGACCGCCTGCCATATCGCCAAGTGCCGCCTGTTCTGCGTCAATCATAGTAGTTTCTGTGATAAGGTTCTTATCGGCTACTGTGCCGCTTGTAATAGACAGGTCAGTAATATGTTCTGAAAGTGCAGATACACCAAGAACGGCGTTTGCAATGTTCATAAGCTCGTTTTCCCATACCTGAGTATAGTAATTTGAAATCTTCCCCTTAATCTTTGTAAGCGGATCGGCTCCGGTCAGCTCCTTTGTGAAGTCCTTTGCCTTGAATGCCTTCATACGCTGAATAAGCATACAAGTCTGTTTGTCGCCGGAAATCTCAACAGGGATGTTATCTGTTTCGCCGTCGTTGTTGAGTGCTTCCATACCGCTTTCAAAAACGTTAAGGGGCTTATACATAGGGATAGTTGCAACATTACCCTTTGAACCGATAAGGCTCATAATTGTGGAATCCTGATGAACGATTCCGGAAGCGGCAATTTCATTTCTCCAGAAGTCCTGTTCGTCCATCATTGACGCAAAAACTTCCTCATCGAATACAAAGCCGCCAAAATTACCTGTACGTGGCATAAATCATTCCTTCTTTCTTAATCTTTTTTTGTCAGCTGTCTGAACAGCTGTTCATTATCCTGTTTCAGCTTCAAGCGTTCATCATAGCCCATTTTAGCGAATACTTCCTTTGTAACTGTAACCTGTCCGTCGTCGCTACCAGGTAAGCGATTATCACCGAGGACTTTTCTTTCACCTTTTGCCGCTTCAAACTGTGTAGGGAACTGAACTTTCAGACCGGACAACACTTCATCAATTCCCTTGATATGTTCGTTTTCGTCAAGCTCTAAAGTTCTGCCCTGCTCGTTCATCTTCTCGTTAATCTTGTAAGTGAGATAGTCAACGTCAACAGCCTTTTCGGAAAGTAAAGCAACCTTTAACGCTGCTTTGACCTTTGTTTCCTGTAACTGCTTCTGTAAATCTGTGACCTGTGTTTCATAGCCGCTGATCTTGTTCTGCAATTCCTCGTTTCCGGCTGTTCCCTTTTTAAGCTCTGCGATAAGATTCTGTGCTGTGGTAAGTACCGCCTGTTTGCCGTTCAATACAGCTTCAAGTGCGTCATACTTGCCCTTACCGACGTATTCACCGCTTGCAAGGTTAGCAATCTTAATCAGGTTGTCCTTGTTTGCTTCATTGCCGTTGTGGGCGTTCACCTTTTCAACGAACTGTGCGTACAGTTCTTCACCGAGAATTTCTTTTAAAAACTCCATATCAATTTCCTTTCTGCTTTACGTGTTTTAAGTGTGGTATCTCCCACAAGCACAATACTTTTTAAGTGCCAGTATCAAGGCATAGTCGCCAGCTTTTAAACGTCGGTCAGGCTTTGGACAATATAAAAGCACCCACAAAGTGAGTGCTTTTTATTTCATGTTAAAATTTTAGTTTTATGTGTTTATAGACCTCGCAAAAAGTTTTCGAGCATATCAGCAATCTGTTTGTGTCCTCTGGAGTTAGGATGTGCACCGTTAGCTTGGAATTTCGCCCTGTTAGCTGTAACAATATCCGAATTAACACCGACTTCCGTTTCTTTTCCGTAGTATAACGGAGTGCCTGCCCCATACATATCAAAACAACCAAGACCGTATTTGTTTGCAAGTTGTCTAATAGCGTTTCTATGACCTGATGTTGCCCCAAACGGTACAATCAAACATATTTTGGTGTAGGGGTATTTTTCGATAAGATAAGGTAAAACGACATTATAAGCACCGTAGTAAGTATCATTTGTTGTATCGGTTATTGTGCCAAGCGAACCATACGCATTGTCATTCCAACCGAAAAATATCGTGAGATAGTCAATCTGTTCAGGAAGTTTTGTGTATCTTCCGTTTTCAAGGGAAAAGCCGTGTTTACCTATAATACCTTGTATAGTAGAACCCGAAATGCCGCCATTGTAAAAAATCATACCATTTCGGCTTGCTATCTGATAACCGTATGCCCTTCTGACACTACTTGTCTGTTTAACCCAAGAACCGTCTGTATCGCTTGTTCCAGCCCACCTGTATACATCAATTTTAGGATTATCGTCAAATCCGTTTTCTCCCAATTCGATTTCTATACCTTGTGTTATCGAATCGCCACAGCATACAAGAGTTTTACCATAAAGGCAATTTTGATTCATTAAATCCGCAACGACTGACGGTTTAAGACCTACTAAAGTACTGTGTTTTTTAAGCGAAACTGGCACACCTGCATTATTTCTATGGTTTACACAAAGATATTTAACATCAGAAGAATCAATTGTAATCGTATCAGATTTAGCACTTGCTGGCTCGTTATCTCTATGATTGCTGTATACTGTTCCGTCCTCTTTCAGCATTAGCCACAATCTCGCATTTTGACCTGCGTCTGCTGATACCGTGTATTTTTCTCTATAGGATACGGGTATCTTATAATACTCCCAGTTTGTATACTCGCCCCATTCTGTTCCGTCAAGATAAAGAAAATAATTAGGCACTTTGACATAATTAGTTATATCGTTTAAAATCTCAACGGTTTCTGTCACGGCAGTTAAACGTGTTTCTATATCATCAACATCCCGTTCTACAATGCCAACACGTGTTTCAACATCCTCGATGGACTGTAAACCGTATCCGAAAGAATTATACTTTTCGGGAATATATCCGCTTTCCTTTGACTCATAAAACATTATCTGTGCCGAATTTACTTTTTGCCATGAGATACGCATATATCGGGCATTTGCAGGTGATACGATTTCGGAAATGTTATAATGCTGTGAGATATATCTCTTTTTGCTATCATAAAAACAAAATGCAATCTTAGAATTTGCAATAAATCTCGAATCCGCCCAGTAACAACAACCATAAAGAGTATTCGGGTTTATCATTACATAGGTTTCAGAATAGTAATAAGTGTCTGCACTCGCTATTCCACCGCCACCGCTATAATACTTGCCTGCAATCTGATTTTCCGTGTCTACAGCATTCAAAAGCACAAGGTTTGAATTATTTTCGAAGTCAATTAAATTTTCTTCAACCGATAAAATATCAGTTTCAAGCCTGCTGATTTCAGCGTTAATTGCTTCGTCGGTGTTCAGGACTTCATAGACATTAACCGCCCATTCCTGTGATTTATCAATTCTGATTTTGGTGTAATTTCCGGTAGGCTTATAACCGAAAATAAGCTGTTCTTCTCCAGCTCTGAAATCCCTTGTTGCAATGGTATCAATCATATAGGCTATAGCGTTACTTGTTCCAGCCTGAACCGTCATAATACCGTTTATGGAAGTAGTAATACCTAAAGCGTACACCTTTTCAGTATCTAAACCGCTAATATCACAATAATGTCCGTTTTCTTCCCACACGCCGCTTTCAACGTGCTTCAAGGTAAGGCGTTCAAGCTGTTCAACTTCAAAACGATCCGCCTTTGCTGTTTCGACCGTTTTGTATACCCTGCGAAACGAAAAACCGATATTGTCATTGATGTTGACAACAAGATAACCGTCAGCTTCTGCCGTCAGTTCCTTATCTGTTACATTTACGCTTGTGGCGGATTGTGAAAGAAGCACGTTTTCAGTATCAAGGAAAGCCCAAAGCCTTGAATTCAATCCGCCCCTTCCTGTTACCTTAAACACGTCCCCAGCAACAACAGGAACCACCATTGAACGCCATGCACCTGAATGAATAGGCGTTACATCAACTGTGCTTCCGATTTCGCCGCTTGTATTTATGTAACTGCTTAAATTCCAGTTATCAAGGATTTTTTCAGCATAAGTATCACCGATTTTATCAAGAATAAATCTGTCCGTTTCGTCGGCGGCGTTCAATCTTGCCTGTAATGTGCCATAAGGTGAACCGTATTCCGGTGTTCTTGCCTGTGCGACTTCCGCCGAAGCGTCACCGCTTCCAGTTGCTTCAATGACAATTCCGTCAATCTGCCCCTGCAAGCTTACAGTTCTTTCAAGTACCTGCTGATATGGTGTAGGCGTTGCTTCAACTGCCGTACCCTCACCAACCGGTGCACCCTTAACAATGTTCCAACGTACAAGAGATGAAGCCTTGACCTCATCACCGTTCACACCTCTTAAACCAATGTAAAGCTTTGTAACATCCGCAAGAACTTCATGCGGAATAATACAGCTGTTATCGTCCATAGCGACTTCATAAGCCGTTGAATTGTTTTCCGTGAAGAATACCGCTGACTTTGCGTAACCTTCCCATTCGTCGCTGTAATCGACTTCAATAACAACTGTGTTCTGATTTCCCGAAGCAACGACCGGCTTTTCATCCGCCGTCAGCTCCTGGTCTTTTGCGATTAACTCAATTTTTGTCATTTTCTCACCTATCCTTTCATGTATCGCTTGCCGCCGTCAGATATTTTTTCTTGAAGTCGTCAAAGTTTGCGGTCTTATCAAGTCCGAAATAAGCCGCCCTCTCTTTGAGTTCGTCAAGCTCTGTTTCATCTAACGCCCACTTTGCCCTTTGAAGCAAAGCACAGCGGCAATTGATAACTTCCTCTGCTCTGCCGTTTGGATCGCCCGGATGAAGAAGCCCATTCGAGAACGTTTCTTCAAGTTCCCTGATTTCACCGTCAACTTTTTTGTGTGACGGTCTTGTTCTCTTATCAAGCGTGCCGTCCCATTGTTTAACGACGTTTGCACCGCTTTTCTTTGCCTTAATACAAGCGTCCATTCCGGATTGTACTTGTACCCTATGCCCTTCTGTTCGGGTTATCCTGACGGCATTTGAATAGCCTATATTCGTATGCCCTGCAAGCAACTGTGCCATTTGCTGATATGATAAGCCGGTACTAATGCCCCGGCTAACTTCCGCTGATATTTTCCTTTTCAGCTCTGCTATATCTTCACCCAGCCGGGCATATAATCCCTTGCTGATTTTTGAATCAAGCATTACAGCCCTTACAATAGCCTTTTGGTCTATCGGGAAGCATAGCGGTATACCTTGCCCCTGAATGTCGTATAAAGCACCTATAAAGCCGTCCTCATAGCATTTTTCAAGGTATTCGGCTATTGTTTTAAATTCCTCAACATAAAGGCTGTCAAGTATGCCGCTTATCTGCTTTTTCAAAGCGTCCTGATACTGCTTTTGATAGATTTTCGACTGTTGCATAGAAATAAGCATAGCCTTTTCAGTTTCATCAACAGATGTATCAATCATATCTTGCAATTCGGATATTCTCAGTTGAAGCCCTTTTGACTTCTTCATTATGTCGGTAAGGGCTTTTCTATAGGCTTTCTTCAATTCCTCAATAACTTTTTCCTCGTTATCAAGGAAGGTTTGCTGTACTTCCTTCTGCCGCTTATTCATTCTTCCTCACCTTGCTATATAGCCAGCTGTCCGCCCGGATTATCAAGCGGTTCAGCCCCAGCCGGAATAGGTTCATCATCCGTTACAGCCCCTTCCAATGCCGCCTTTGCCACCGCTAATTGCTGTTCATCCGCTTCCGCTTTCAGTTTTTCGACTTGTAACTTGATTTCCTGATAGTCCCAGTCAAGCTGTTCACAGATTGCTTTCAATACCTGTTCATTCCCAACAACGGCAGCTACATTCAGAATTGTTGTAACCTTGACCTGCTTCGTCTGTGCTTTCGTCAAGTCATTCTGAATGTTCTCTGTCTCATTGGTTGTGATTTCGGAAGTAAAGTCAAAGTAAACGTCAGATACCTTGTAATCGGTGCCTTCCTTATCGTTTATCTCAGCAATAACGACTTTTAGCAACTGCTTTAAGAAGCGTTTCAAGCGGCTTTTCATTCGTCCGCCCTTTAAGTCAAGCAAAGCATATCGGGAGCGAATAACAACGTTTGTTATATTGCCGTCGCCTGCCTGTGAAGAATTGAAGCCCATTCCGAAACGATAAATATCAACCTCATCCATAGCAAGAATTTGCTGTCTTGCCTGATACGGTACATCTACCGTTTTAACATCAACGCCGCCGCCTTCGTCAACGCCCATCATTTTTTTGGTCTTGATGTTCTGCTGGAGTTCGTCAAGGTTATCACCCTGAAAGCCCCTGACTATGTAAAGCGGTGTATCAAAGTCAATAAGGTTATTTGACAGCGAACAAGCGTGAATGTCGTAATCGTCAATAATAGCTTTGACCGGCTTTAAGCCGCTTATCTGCTTTCGGTTGTTGTCTAATCTCCAGAAGGGGATAAAACCAAAATTATCATACGTGATTTCTTCCTTGCCCTCTGTTTTATACAGCGTGTGCGGCTTCGGGTTAATCTTTTCGCTGTCGTCCTTCTTGATTTCTCCATTGTCAACCTGTACAAAGTAATGAACTTCTTTGTCGTCCCATACCTGAATACGCTTGATAAGCTTCTGCCCTTTGTCTATGCGGTCAATGTACCAGTAAATCACGTATTCGCAATTGTCGTCAGTATCTTTTGCCCTAACCTCAATAACGCCGGTACCGTCAGCATACTGAAAAGCTGTTCTGTCGTTCTCGTTCTTGTACCCGTACATATAATCAAAGCCCTTGTTATATGCACCGCCTACAAGCTCCGCCGCTTCATCCCAGAACTGTTCATCGAAGTATACGTCAAGATGTTCCTGTAAGCCCTCAACGCCTTCCTTTGCTCTGACCGGGTTTTCCTTGAAGGATAAAACATAAGATACAAGCTGATCCGACAGCTCTGTGAAAAACGGATGACTAATCTTGACATTTGACCTTGTTTTATCTTCTGTGAGAATGCCGTCCGCATTGTAGAAGAAAAGTCGCATATCAAGTATGTCGTGTTCCGCTTCATAGTATCGCTGACCTATTGCCGCCTGCTTCTTTTTTTCGGAAGCTGTATCTTCATCAATAAATCGTTTGATTTCCGCTTCTGATAACATTGCTTTTCCTTTCTTGCCATACGGCTTTATATTTGCCTTGTTTTTCGCCGTCTGAACCTCTCCGGCTATAAACTACCCTTTGAAAATTAAAGCCCCTTAAAACGCATTTTAAAGGGCTGTTTGTGTATTTGATTTTAAATGCACTCAGCTTCCTCAAAAGCTTTCAACATTTTCGGGAACTGCACGGCTATCCAGTCAACTGTGGTTTCGTCGTGTCCCCACTGTCTATGTTCAAAGTTTTCATGTAAACCTGATTCAAAAAGAAAGGCGTGAATGATTTCGTGCCTTGTTATCTTTTTCAGATATTCGTCGTAATTGTCTAAGTTGCTGTCGTCAGCCTTTGCCACAACTACTATTCTTTTTGATGTTTTATCACAATATCCGTCACAGTCTTTCAGACATTCATCATCTTCCCTTTTCTTGACTGAAACAGTGTACTTTGTGCCTAAAATATTTACTATTTTCATATTGTACCTCAATAAAAAACAGCATTGTCAGCTCCTTTCCCGACTTCCGATTGAAGCCTTCCAGGGAGAATGCTAAATGAAAGAAACAGCACAGGAGCTGTACAAGCTGTTCGTCAGTTGTCAAATTAACCAAGTGCCTTTCGGCTTTGGGTTCTCATATACACCGGTTATTGAATCCGGTGCGTCGTCGTGTGGGTTTTTGCCCTCTTTTTGATATTTCAATAAATCCCTTGCAAATTCGGGGAATTTATCTTGCCAATTGACCGGGAAATAAACGTTATTCATAACGCTGGCACTATTTGAAAGTATTCGGGCTTTTTTGTTCATAGATTGATGAAACCACTTAATAACCGTGTGTTTATTGCCTAATTTCTTCAATTCCTTTTCAACATTTCGGGCGAAACCTCGACCGCCGTTGTTACTTTCAATCAAAGCACTTCCGACGTTGTTCTTTGTCAGCATTTCCGCCGTTTTCGGTTCGGTAACTTCCATAGGTGCCTTTGTATAGTAAATATCAAGGATGTAATAGGCATCTTCATACATACCATAGCAAATAGAAGAAAGATAGTCGCTTCCTTCGTCCGCTGTATCAGTATAGTTGAGAATGTACTTGAATAGGGGATTGCCCTTTTCATCCTTTGGAATTTCCGTATATGTTTTGATTGTTGAATATAACCTACCCTTAATATCAACAGGTTCTTGCTGATAGTTTGCAAGAATAATGTCCTTATTCATATTCTTTGTCTTGAAGTCGTAATCCTCACGGGATAACAGATCACGACAAAGCATTGAACCGTCGTCTTGAACCGCTTTGTAGTTGATGTGAACAACATCCTTGTAATTAGCTAATATATAGCCTGCAAGGTCATTTGTTGCCCAGCGTGTCATAATAATAATAAGCTTAAAGCCCGTTTCAGTACGGGAAAGCATCGTAT
>JAZNCH010000044.1:0-6687 GCA_045587445.1 Eubacteriales bacterium
CAAGCCTTATACATTTTTACAAGTGCTTTTATTATCAAAGCCAAAACACCGGCTCTGATTCCCATAAAAGCGTATTTTACAGCTTTCAAATCCTGTACCAATTCAAGAATACCCGAAATTGCAAGTATTATTAAGAACGAGGGCAATACTACACCGAGAGTACAAGCGAACGAGCCCCAAAAACCGCAGCATTTGTACCCTACAAACGTCGCCGAATTAATAGCAATAGGTCCGGGAGTTGATTCCGCAATTGCCACGATTTCAAGTATCTCCTCGTCGGTAATCCACTTTCTCTTTTCGGAAACCTCTCTCTGAATAAGCGGTATCATCGCATACCCACCGCCAAACGTAAACGCGCCTATTTTAAAAAACGTCGCAAAAAGATGCCACAGCCTTTTAAAATATTCATTTCGGTTCGTTTTTTTCATTATTATTCTCCGTATTTTCTATTTAAAATAGCTTTATAAAAAACATAAAACCTGTCAAAATTATCAAAAATCCAAAGTTAAACGCCGAAAACATTCCTATATAATATGCCGTCTTTCCGGGGTTATTCTTCACATATTCGCGGAACGTTATTAAGCTTGCAAGTGATGATATAAGCGTACCCACTCCGCCGATATTTACCCCAACAAGCAGGTCAGCATAGTTACTTGTAAATTGGCTGAGCAATATCGCCGAGGGTACATTGCTTATTATCTCACAACTCATTACGCTGAACAGTAGAGTACTCTTATTAAGAAGCGTCGAAAATAATTCTTGTATTCGCTATCGATAGGCACTATAAGGCTGGTCGATAATGCGGCTACAAAAGCTATGCACATCACCGCGTTCTTTTTTATAAAGCTTGTAATATTATGACCGAACGTTAAAGTTCCTCTAATATAGTTTACCATTTTTTATGTCCTAAATTACCCTATATTGTTCTTAAAATTACTTTTTTCTCTCGGGAACAAAAAATATAAATACAATTGAGCTTACAAGAAGCATCATAGGATAAAAAAGATTGATTATTATATCAAATGCCGAAAGCGATTGTCCTAAAGTACTTGCGACCGAAAGTGCAACGAGTATCTGAGCACCATACGGCAAAAAGCCTTGGAAAATACACGAAAAAGTGTCAAGGATTGAGGCTGTCTTTCTGCTTGATATTCCGTATTCATCAGCCATTTCCTTTGCTATCGGGTTTGCCATAACTATTGCAACCGTATTATTGGCTGTCGCTATATCCATTAAACCAACCAAAAGTCCTATACCAAGCTGTCCGCCTTTTTTTCCCTTAAATACATAACGTATTCCACGCAAAAGGGCCTCAAATCCACCATTATGTCTTATAAGTGCACATAGAGCCGCAACCAATATCGCTACCATCGACGTCTCAAACATTCCCGATGCACCGTCTCCCATACCTTTAAGAAGTGCAGGAATATCTACACCGCTCGTCAAAAGCATTATCACACTTCCCGATAAAATGCCTACGATAAGAGTTACAAATACGTTTATGCCAACCACTCCGCAAACAAGCACGAGAATATACGGTATAATCTGAATCATATCGTATTCTTTATTTATACCGCTCGATATGTCTGCACCGAGAGACAGTACAGTTATCAATATAAGGGTTACTATAGCTGCAGGCAACACAATCTCAAAATTCGTACGGAATTTGTCTTTCATTTTACACCCCTGACCGTTACATGCTGCAATAGTCGTATCAGATATAAATGAAAGATTGTCTCCGAACATTGCACCGCCCACAACAGAGCCTACACAAAGCGGGAGCGAAAAACCCGTTCCCTCGGAAATCGCTATCGCTATCGGTGTAATCAATGTAATCGTGCCAACCGATGTTCCCATCGCGGTAGATACAAAACAGCTTACAATAAATATTACAACTACCGCAAATTTTGGCGGTGTTACCGACAGCATAAAATAAGCTACGCTTTCGGCAGAACTTCTGCCCACAACACCCACAAATATTCCCGCAAGTAGAAATATCAAAAGCATCGTTATAATATTTTTATCGCCTACACCCTCGCCCATAATCTCAAACTTCTTTTCAAGAGTTTCCCCTCTCGTCTGGATTATCGCTACAAAAAGTGCAATAAGAAAAGCCACTACAACGGGAACATTATAAAATCCCATAGGTATCTTCATTACGTATTCAAATATGATACCGAGCGAAAGGTAAAATACAATAAATATTCCTATCGGTATAAGAGCCAATGCATTACTTTTTTTCATATCATTCTCACTTTTATTTTTTATTTGTCCAAGGTCAATATTTTCCTATACAACCAACAAATATTGATTATAACACATTGTATATTAAAAATCAATAAAGATATATAATATCATAAAAAATAAAGCAAAACTATACAATATCCATTGTTATATATTATATTTAAAAAACACCTTTTACTATTAAAAGAATGCTTTTTAAGTTTATAAATTTGTGTTTTTTAGCCCCAACAGAGCCTTTATAATTTATATGTTTACTTTAATGCGGCTGCAAAAAGATATAAACGTACACATTTTTTATTTGCATTTATAAAAACTGAGGCTGAGTCATTGAACTCAGCCCCTTTCTCTACGCATAAGCACAAATTTGCAACCTTCGCTGATACCAGTTCTCTACGTTCGAGTGATACAAATAAACAATGGTGCTATCTTTTTTATAATCCAAATGCTTTGACTATCAATTCAAACATCACTCGATAGCCCTTGTCGTTAGGATGTAATCCATCACATAAAAATTCATCAACACTTAAATTGTTTTCTTTGCAATAATCTGAAAATAAATCATATAAACTCAAAAAATTGGCATCGTATTCCTGTGCTAATTTTTTATAACTGTTATTTATATCAGACATATGCAAAATGCGCCAATAATCCTGACCATCCTGTTCATTTTGCTCAGAAGCCGGAATGTTCGCAACAAAAACAGTAGGAATTCCGGTATCCTTAAACATACCGTACATTATCCTGATTTTGTCATAAAGGTTATTCAAAAAATCTACTTTAAGAGGTTTTTCTCCTTGCGAAAAGTATTTATGACGATTGTTCGTGCCGATTGTACAAACAATGATATCGTCATCACTGCCTACCAATGCCGAAAAATTATTTATAACGAAATCTACAGTTGTTCCTGTACAACCTTTATTAACAACCGTAGCACCGTATTTTTCTTTCATATAATCGCGCAGCAAATTAGCCCAACAGTACCCATTAGGGCTTTCTGCCCACCCATCAACAATAACGTTTCCGTTTTGCTCCCAGCCGCTACCGCCAACACCGTGAGTAATGGAATCTCCAATCAATTTTATTTTTGGATTATTTTTATCTTTTAACACATAATTAAATATTTCTGCCACATTCTTACTCATGCAAGCACCTCCTTGGGTTTAGTATAGCATAAAAGGGGCTAATCCGCAATACTTCTTCACTATTTAATATTACTTATTACTTTCCAAAAATCCCGAATACAAAATTAGTGAGAGTGAAAAGTGAAGAGAAAAAAGGTAATAAGTAAAAATTCCGCACACTTTCGTGTACGGAATTTTCTGTCATTCGTGTCCGAAAAAGAACTGGTCAAAAACCGAGGATTTTTTTATTTATTTGACGTCAAAGTGCAAATAATAATCACCTATAGAAACAAACAAGGTTCTGCCAAGTTTTGAACTAATATTGGCAGTACCTTCTATTCCATTGATAACAACAGTATAACTTTGATTTATATGTTTACCCCAAGATTTTACTTTATAAGTGCCTTCATAGATATTGCCGTTAGTTGTATCAGTCAATATCAATTTACCATCATCTGCTTCAAGCGTCGATTCAATAGGTTTAGAAAATTTATAAAGCGAAAAATCAACATCGGAAAAACTGTAATCATCATTATGAGCAACAACAAAAAGCGGTGGCTCTGCTTGTTGTGCATAAGAAAGTACCCATGTTCGCTTTTCAATAGTAGGTTTCGCGAAAAAAACATACGCAATTATACATACTATAACTAATATAGGAATTAAAACATACTTTTTGAATTTCACTAACATCACCGCCTTGGGTGTATTATAGCATAAAAGCGGCAATAAATCAACGGCTTGCCGTTGCATATCATCAATTCCGTAAGGAATTGCATATCATCAAACCGACAGAAATACACACCTACGGTGTGATGATATACGCCTTCGGCGATGATATACACGACTGCGTCGTGATGATATACCAAGCCTGTCGGCTTGGATAAAAAAACTCTCGTTCCGAAGAACGAGAGTTTTTTGTCTCTCGTGTCCGAAAAAGAACTGGTTGAAAAGCCTGATTTTCTCACCAATTATTTTATCTTATCAACTTTACAAGAATATCTATTGAAAATTTCACTGATATCCTCATAAGAGTTGCTATCATTTAATAAGAGAAATTGTCCATTTGCATATCCAGACTTTGTAAATGTTACAGCAATTGGTATGCCTTCCTCAAAAACATATAAATACGCAATACTTTTATCTAATTCCACATCTTTGTCATATTTCGTCGCAGTCAAAAGCGAGCACAAAGCCATTGTGTTTGTACCGCTTTGAACATTGATTGAACTAATAATCGAACTAAGGGAAACTCTATGATCCAATTGTTCTTTTAAATTATCCGAAAGCTTATCATAACCATCTATGTTTTCACTGCCTAATTTTGATAAAACATCTTTTGCGTTCGGAATTTCAACAGAATAAACAGCTATCGGCGAATCATAATCCGTTGCTTGAAATTTTACAATTTCATCTTCAAATTCAATAGCAGCATAAAGAGAAATATACTCATTTGAATAGACCATTTCCTGCATAGTTTTAGTAACTTCTATCCCAAAATCAAATAATACCTCATCATTATAAGAATTATGACTTTTGCCACAAGCAGTCATAGCTAAAACTAGCAAAAAAGCAAAAATAACAATACTAAATTTTTTCATATAATTCACCTCTTGAGTGTATTATAGCATAAAAGCGGCGGAACCGCAATACTTATTACCTCTTACTTTTTACTTCTTACTTCCAAAAATCCTGTGAAAGACTTTGCTTGAGGTAAGAGTGAAGAGGTAAGAAGTAAGAAGTAAGAAGTAAAAATCCCGCCCACTTACGTGAACGGGATTTTTGGGACCGACACTCAAAATGGAACCGGTCTAAAAACCTGATTTCCTAACAAATCATTCATTAAATTAAAGTAGCAAAATTATGATTTGTTAATCGGTGCTTGGTTCTTCCAGCCAACCGAATACGCCGTATAATCGCCAACTACTAAATCATCGATATTTGAGTAATTAAGTAACATAATGTCTCTTGGGTAAACTGATTCCAACATTTCTTTTGTTTCTATAGGTGTATACTTATCGACGGCTCCATAAACATGCAATATTTCATGTGCAACCGATACTGCAGCGCGCGTATTTTCGTCTATATCAAAGTTTTTATTAAAATCGTTTTTAAAAACAACTCCAAACTCCAAAATCGGATTGTAAAAATCTCCGTCGCACTGCTTTAATGCATATGAAACCCCATCCTTATTAACTATGGACAAGAAAATCACTTCTGAACAATTATTTTGTCCATACAATTCCGCATACATCTCTCCCGAACTTTCAAACCCAAATTGAGCCGCAATATTATCAAAAATATCCAAAGTATGGTTCGCGATTTTGCTAATTTTTCCGTTGTATCTAATAGGATTTCCTGTTTTGAAACCTGTTGTATGAGATTGCACAGAAAAATCTAATGCTACACCGTAGTACTTTGCCTCTTCTTCTAAAAAATTCAATCCTGGTAATATTTGCTTATTTGTAAATTGTTCGACAGTTTCCTTATCCCATTGACTCTCTTGATCATCAACAAAAAATAGGTGGACCTTAATATTTCCCTGAAGGTCACAATTAGTACCTTGTTGATATCCTTCGCGCGACTGCAAAAACAACGATAGTTCATTATTCTCCTCTTGTTCATCACTAGATATAGTATTTTGAGTATTAGGGGATGTTAAATCGTTGTCAAAATGATTATCATTCGAATGCGCTTCTTCAAAAATAACAGAAGATGTGTTAATTTTGCTATTCTGCTTCACGTTATTATCACACCCAACGAAAGAAAAACACATTACTAAGCACAAAAATATAGTTTCTAATTTCTTCATACCATCACCGCCTTGGTTTTATTATAACATAAAAGCGGTGGAGTGGCAAGCGTTTGCGACAAAGTCGCAACATCGTTGGGCGAAAGCCCACATTATTTGTGCGAAGCACAACTTCATTTGCGACTTGTCGCAACATCGTTTTGTGTCCGCAAGCGGAACGATGTTTTCGCTACGCGAAAAATGATGTTGCGAGTAACCTCGCAAACGATGTTGTGTCCTGCGGACACAAACACAAAAAGAACTGGGCGAAAACCGAAGATTTTAAGACACCCATTTATATAATTCAAAACTTGTATCAATTATTTCAAATTTTGCAATTGTCGCATTATATTTAAACACTATTTTAGTGCATCCCACACCGTCGGAATGACCAATCAAGTATGTATAGTGTCGACAGAGAACCACGTAAACACCATCAAGGTCAGTATCTATCGGCATAAACTCATAAAAACTGTCAACGTAAAGTTCACGTTCAGCCAGGCTACCGTCAAGATTATACCACCATTTGAAATA
>JAZNCH010000045.1:0-4318 GCA_045587445.1 Eubacteriales bacterium
GAGATGCAAAACACGCTATTTTCTTTTCTCTGCTGCGTAAAGTTGTAATTGTAGTTCCGCTTACACTTTTATTGCCGCGATTGGGGTTAGGCGTTATTGGAGTATTTGCTGCAGAGCCTGTTTCCAATATTATTGGCGGAATTGCGTCATATCTTACAATGAGAATGACCGTGTATAAGAAGATAAAAAACAAAAGTGCTGTGCAGTAACGAGCTGCACGGCACTTTTGAATTTTTATAGCGGTTTCTTTTTTATGGTGTGGATGTTACTCCATTTCTACCTTTTCAATTTTACATATATGCTTTCTGTTTCCTACAGGAGCATCCTTATCATAAGTGATACCTACAAGAATTATTTCTCTGCCAAGTCCCTTGAATGAATCGGGATAATGCCTGTTTTTTATTTGCTCAATGGCAGTTTCAGCGTTCTTATTCCATTTCAGCTCAATAACAAGTATGGGGTAGCCGGAATCATATTTAGGAATATATGCAACATCTGCATAGCCTGCTCCGGCAGGCAGTTCCTCCCATTGAACATAGTTGTCACGGTAGGTATAGTATGCAAGTTTGATAACGCTGCGAAGACTATCTTCTTTGTTGTAGTGAATAGGTGAAGTTTCTTCCATGTGTATCTTTTCTATCTGTTCAGCGACAGCATCTTCATTGCCCTC
The DNA here is from genome assembly GCA_045587445.1 of Eubacteriales bacterium. Lineage (GTDB taxonomy): Bacteria > Bacillota > Clostridia > Oscillospirales > CAG-272 > RGIG1995. The sequence goes on from JAZNCH010000045.1 coordinate 671, forward strand.
GATAGTATCGAGAAACAGCTGTTCGCTTGCTTTTAGACGTTCAAGAGTTTCTGTATGCTTAACTTCCTTGACAGCCTTCTGAAATTCCAGCTTTATTTCTTCATTGGGAATTCGGACTGTTTTATTCACCGAATCGTAGGCAAGATATCCGAGATGTATCATCAGCGTAAGAACGTCATCTTTTCCACGGAAAGTGGTCAGGTCATTGGCAAATCCTGTTACGCTGACCTTTACATCTATTCCTGCGATAAGTTCAGCAATAGTTTTTGTCAGCCCGTTATAGTCATGACTGATGTATTCCATAAGCCCTTCGGCAGCAGAAGTTTCAGTCCAGTATGAATCAAAATCTCCGTATTTTGCGGCTTTCATAACAGAATTCGGATTATACACCGAGCCTGCACCTTTAAACGAATAGCCGTCATACCATAGCTTCATCAATTCAAAATCAGCGTTTTTGTTTTCACAGATAGTGCGGACTTCTTCTTGGGTAAAGCCAACATATCCTCCGAATTCTGACGGTTTAATCATCGTGAATTCCTCAAAATCAGATATGGCGGACTGTGAGCCGTCTTTTTTTATTGGAAGAATACCTGTCATATATGCAGCAGCTACAGCTTTAGGAGTAAAGGCTATATTTTTAAACCATTCACGCAGCAGATCAAGATATTGCTTCTGTATTGCAGGTTCATCTTTTGCTTCTCTTATTACAGCATCCCACTCGTCAATTATAAAGATAAACTTTCGTCCTTGTTCTTCTTTAGTTCCCTCGACACATCGCAAAATACATTCTGTCAAGGACATATCGGGTTTGAGGTATGGATATGATTCAACCAGTTCCTTTTGAAGTGCATCTGTTATCATATTTGGTACAACAGAAAGGGGACGTTCTGTTCTTCTTGCAACTGAAATAAAGCTTGTTACATCAAAGCAAATGACGTTATATTGATTAAGATGCTCTGAATACGATTTGCACTCAGCAATTTTCTTGTCATCAAAAAGAACGTGTGAATCGCAAGAGCAGTCATAATATGCTGAAAGAGTTTGTGCAGCAAAGGATTTTCCAAAGCGTCGAGGTCTGCTTATGCAAACAAGATTGTTATTTGTGTCTATTCGTGTGTTTATTAAGTCTATAAGCTGTGTTTTATCCACATATTCGGAATTATTTATCCTTTGGAATGCTATATTTCCGGGGTTTACATATATGCCCATAAATCTGCTCCTTTCCTTAGCGTTCATATTAATTATATCATTAATTATCAGATAATTCAAGACGTTTTTTGAAATTCTCTGTAATATAAAGCAAAAAACAAGCCAAATGGTAAATAGCAGCTTTGGAATTTTAAAAAATGTGTAAAATCCAGTTTTAAAATTTCAAAAAAATTTTCTGAAAATGGACATTAATAGTATTTAGACTATTGACAAATCTTTTCGTATCGTGTATAATAAAGAAAACGATTACAAAATATTTCTATATATGTTGAAAGGATGTGGTTATTATAGCCAGAGGTACAAAAAATCGTCCAACAAAAGAGATGATAGTTCAGATAGCATCAAAACTATATCTTGAAAAGGGATTCACAGAAACCAGCAACAAGGAAATCTGTGATATTTTGGGAATCAGTCCAGGCAATCTGACATTTCATTATCCGCAGAGAGAACACGTTCTCACCGAATTTGTCAAGGAACTCTGCGATTTCCAATGGCGTATGATTGATGTGCTTGAACACGAGGACAAGTCACCGCTTTTGGCACTTTGCATTGAATTTGCCACCAATGCGGCAATTGCGGAAGAAAGCAATGCTATGCGTGATATTTACATCGCTTCCTACACCCACCCGATGCCCCTTGCGGTCATTCGGGAAAATGACACAAAGAAAACACAGCAGATTTTTGCGGAATTTAATCCCGACTGGACAGAGGAAGAATATATGGTTATGGAGAATCTGTACTCTGCCATAGAATATGGAATGTTCTCATCGGCAGGACAGGAGGGCATCAGCCTTGATATGCGTGTTGCCTGCGGACTGGATGCGGCACTGCGCCTTTACAATGTTCCCGAAGCACTGCGAAATCAGAAGATTGAGAAGATCATTGCAATGGACTACCGAAGTCTTGGAAGGAAAATCCTCTCCGACTTCAAGGATTATATCACCGCTGTCAACTGGCAGGCGGTGGAAACAACACGACAGAAAATGATGGCAAAATCGCAAAAAGGCAAATCGAAAAAGGAGGTACTTGCATGAAAATAAAAACGCAATTTACAAACCGCATACTCAGCCTTGTGCTCAGTATTATGATGGTAGTATCTATGCTGCCTGCATCGGCTTTGAGTGTATTTGCGGCAGAGGGAACGGAAACGTCTGTCACTGGAACCGCAACTATTGACCTGTCCCAATACAGCGAAGGCGCTACAATTGACATTTCCGAAGATAGCGTGATTATCGGCGACGGTAACGAGTACAAAGTTTCGCTGAATATCGCAGAAAATGCAACCGTTACCTTTGATGTCGGCGCAAGCGGAGTGAAACTGGGTGGACAGATTACCGTGGCTGACGGCAAGACCTTGACGCTCCTTGTTGCAGGTGATGCAGAGCATACCGTGAATGGTGGCATTTCCCTTGGCAATGCTTCTAATGTGATCATCGAAGGTGACCTTTCCAAAGAGAACAACAAACTGACAGTTAATGCTACTGATGGCAACGCTGGTATTGGTGCCAACGGTGGTGTTACAGCAGGTGATATTACCATCCGTAATTCCCGTGTGGATGCTACGGGAAGTTCAAGGGAAGCGCTGGAGTTTTCAACTCCTGCAAGTATAAGCGGTGCTGCTATAGGTACATCAGATGGATCAATGGGAGATATCCTCATTGAAAATTCAATCATCGTTGCGGAAGGTGGTTATTATGAAAGCACCTCGCATGCAGCAGCAATCGGCATAGGTTATGTCGGTAGCACAATGGGTGATATAATCCTTAAAAATTCTCAGATCACAGCAAGAAATAATGGCGACGGGCTTGCTTCTGTAATTGGTGCAGGCGCTAATATGCATGTAGATGTAACCGGAACTTTGGGAGATATTGTCATTACAAATACCGGATTGAATCTTTCTATGGAGATCGGTACGACACACCATTATGCCGCACTTATAGGATCGGGCGTCGGCAAATCCTATGCCTATGTTAATATGGGAAAGATTATCTTTACCGATATGAAGCAGGAAGAATTGGACGAGGTTATTCCTACCTGGCTCCCATCCGACTTTAACCAATATGGAGCTTATGCTCTCGGCATAGGATATGAAGGCATTGTATATAAGTGTGGTACTTTCGGTGGCGTATGGGTCAGCGACGGCAACGGCGGTACTGTACAAATTGGCGACGAGAGTGGCTATTATAATCCGGAATAAAGCAATATAATAAGTTATAGGGCAGGCTCAGCAAGAGAAAGATATAGGATATTAACAATTAAAGCGAATTAAAATTATAAGACATGCCAGATAAAGACTGGGAACATTATATGACAAAACGTCCCCTGCCGACATACGCAGAAAAATTAAAGGAAATAGAAAAGAAGGTAAACGAATGGAAAAGGCATAAGCACCACCGCCAGCACGGGTTGAAGATGCGTGATGTCGCAGAGCAACTGGGC
>JAZNCH010000046.1:0-7643 GCA_045587445.1 Eubacteriales bacterium
CTGTTTGGTTTTACTGTAACATCTGTATCAACACATACTGCCGCTATTTTCGGTATGTTTGGAATTTGAGGGAAAGGAATCGTTTCGATGCCGCTTATAGTCAAAACAAATTCACTGTGCAATGCTGATACTCCCCACCTCCAGCTTTTCAAACCAAAACGTTTAGCTATTGCATAATGATTATTCTCTGCCCATGAATAAAAATCATCAAAAGTATACGTTCCGCTTCCGTTGTAATGGAATCTTGCCTCTCCGTAATATTTAAGCTGGGTTATTGCATTTTCTACGTTGGGCTGAGCCTTGAAATTGCTCATATTATAGAAATAGTTATTGTAATAGTAGGCTTTCGTTGCAGTACAGGTGGGAAGCTTATAACCGTTGTCATCAAAGTTTCTACTTTCAGAAAGCATCTTTTCGGTAGTAACGTTAAAATATTCATGGGAAATATCGCCTTGATCATCCCACGTTGGATCCGACATATAGTACTCGCCGTCAATTCTGACTAAGTTCCACATATGAGGACCATTTGCATATCCCGTAACTGCGTGCGATTGTATGCCGCATAAATACAGCAAATATTGATATAACTCAGCATAACCCTCACATACGGACTTTCCTTCAATCAATGCACCGTATGCACTGTGGTCATTAACACTGCCAGACTCATATTCAACGTATTCCACAATCGCATCGTGAAGCAATAACGATATTTCATATTCAGACATATCTTTCGTTACACCGGCATCAACGATAAACTGCTCAGCTGCCGCTTCAAATTCAGCCTTAGCTTTCTCAAATATATCTTTTCCTTCGGTGGTACTTGTATTATATATACTTGGAATTTTAACTGAAACTACAATCTTCTCTTCCCCTTCTTCGTAATAAGAATATTTATATTCCTTGCTATTATCCCACCAAAACAATTGAGGATTATCATAACGCAACGGCAATAAAACAGCGTCAAATTCGCCTTGAGAAACCTCTATATCAAAAAGATCTAAAAGTTGAAAATCTATATTTATGTAACCCTCTTCATCAGTAACGGCGGTCTGAATTTCTTGAAGAAGCGTATCATAAATAGCAACAAGCTCTTCGCCGTTCTTCATATCCGCGAGAGCATCTCTGCCATACAAAAGGTTCATATCAAAAGGCAAAGGCGTTACAGAAACAGTCAATGCCGATGTCGAAATCCCCCATACAGAGATAACCACACACATTATCGCAAAAACAATTATTTTTATAAACTTTTTCATAATGCAAAATCCCCTTATCTTATGCGTTATAGGCCTTATTCAATTGTACACATATTTTCTTCACTTGTCAATTCCCTATCGTACCCAAACGAATCAAACAGATTATTTTCTAATAATAATTAAATACTGTTGCTAAAAACAAAAAAGTATGTTATAGTATAATTTACACGTGTTTTGACGAAAAAAGTAAAATAATCTATTTCCCCGAAGGAGAATTATATAATAATGAGAAAACAAAAGAAATCAAAAGTTTTTAAAATTTCTTATATTGTGTACGTTACTGTTCTTGCAGTACTCGTATCTATGGCACTCCTTTACGTAAACAACGTTCTTGAGCTTTACGAAAACGAACACCCCCAGCGTCACTTGGAAAATGCATTAGCTTTACTTGAAAGTGAGGCTGAAAGCGGCGAGCTCTGGACAAAACAAAACGTTCCGTCAATGGAAAGCGGAATATTTGAAAGAGGCATTGACCAAAAGAAAGAGTTTTTGAAAAAAATCAAAGGTGATGTCAAGTTATCCGGTCAAAAATGGATAAACGAAAACGAATGTACTTACAAAGTCATTTCCGACGGCAACGAAATTGCAGAAATAAAGCTTCGCAAGGACGGAGACATTATACAAAAACTTGCTATTATCAGCATACAAAAATACGAGCTTGTTTCATACGTTCCTTTAACCCACACCTACACACTTGAATTACCCGAAGACGTAATCGTTAATTCGGATATCTTCGTTGACGTAAACGGTATAAACCTTACCGAAGAACACGGCTCAAAAACTGAAGACGGAAAAACCACCTTTACTTTTGATAACCTTTATTCCATTCCGAAAATTACAATTACCGACCAAAAAGACAATAAAGCAGATATAAAAATGCCCGACGGCGATGGTAAGATAGCATTCGACAACAGCTTTTACACGCTTACCCTTCCCGATTCTCTTTCCGTTGACGTTAACGGCGAAAGACAAACGGGCGAGCCTTTGGATGACGGAAGACTTAATTACAGAATCCGTCTCGTAACCAAAGCTGACGTTACTATAAGCGACGTATTCGGAAACACCGAAGCTTATGTCGGCAAATCCTCTATCCCTCTTACGTATTATACGTTTATGACAGGCGACTTTTGCACCGTTACCGTTGACGGTCAAAACGTTCCCGAAAGCTGTATTGAATATTCTGTAAACCACGAATACGATACATTTGCCGATTTGGTAGACGGACTTCCCCGTTTGCCTGTATATGAAATAGTCGTTCTAAAAGACAACGCTGACATAAAAATCACCGACAGAGACGGTAATGCGGTCGAATATGACAAAGAAGTTAAAATTCAGGATATTAGAAATATATCCTCGGGTACTGTATACGATACGGTTCCCGAAGAGGTCGCAAAAGAAATTAACGTTCTCAAGGTTCTTGAGGACTGGAGCCTCTATATGACCTGCGATTTGAACTTCAACAACATTTCAAAATATCTCATAAAAAATTCATATCAGTACAACGTTGCTTGGAAATACAGCTACAGCATCGACCGTACCTTTACAAGTGCTCACCGCTTGGGTAATCCTCCTTTTGAACAGGAATCGGTCTCAAACTTCAAGTGGCTTACCGACAACTGCTTTGAAGTAGATATCCGTTTTGTAAAGCATATGATAGTTCTCGGCAGAAGAACCGATGACGAAATGAACGAAAAATGTTATTTCGTTAAATATGATGACACAAAAGACAACAAGGACAATCCCACGTGGAAGCTCGTTGCAATGAAGGAGATAGTAAATAATGCAAACTAAAACAACTCCCCCCGAAAACAAAACTGAAAACGAGATAGATTTATCTAAGCTCAAGCCCCGTCGCCCCCATAAACAGAAAAAACAAAAAAGAATAGGAAAAATAATTCTCCAAGCTCTTGCTTTTATATTCACGTTTGTTTTTGCGGTAGCTCTTACGCTTTATTGCGGTTTGGGTATGCTTTGCGCAAACCGTGTTTCAAGGCAAGAAAAAGCCGAGGGCAAAATATCGGAAATACTTTACATTACTGTTCCCACTTTTCTTGAAACAGGGGCGTTTAAATTCATTCCCTCTCTCTATCTTTCATCGGACTCAATTCAGGCTATCGTAGATAAAAACAAGATGAAGGATATGGACGCCGACGTTGACGAAGGGTTAATAAACCTTGACGGAACAAAACTTACCGGCAAACTTGATATCGATATTAATTCAACTAATGAAGACCAAAATAACAGTTCTGCAGAAGACGGTCCCCCTATAGAGATACACGAGGTATCCGACGCTACATATTTCGGAACTATGATTGTTGTCAAAGACCCCTCAAGAGTCAGTCTTGCAACCATATATCCTTGGAGAGAAATCGGCGTAACTCTCGACCAACTTGTAAAGGATAACAATGCCATAGGCGGTATAAACGGCGGTCTCTACAATTCCTATAACAATACCGGCGGCTCTCCCTACGGTGTTGTCGTATCAAACGGAGAAATACAGTACAACCAACCCCAAAGTTTCGCGGGACTTGTGCTTATCGGCTTTACCGAGAACAATATTCTTCAAATAATTGATGTTTCAAAAATGAATTCAAGACAAGTTGAACAGATGATAAAAGAAAAGAAGATACGTGATGCGGTTACGTTCCAAGACGAAGCCTCCGATGCTAATAACCATTTTGTTCAGCTTATTATTAACGGTGAAGTTCGCGAAATGAATGGTATGGGAAGCGGTCTAAATCCACGAACGGCTATTGGTCAGAGAGCTGACGGCGCGGTTCTAATGTTCGTAACTGACGGACGCGGTAAAAACGGACACCTCGGTGCTTCGGCTTCAGACCTCATCAAAGTAATGAAGGACTTCGGTGCAGTCAATGCAGCAAACCTTGACGGTGGTTCGTCATCTTGTATGTACTATGATGGCGAATACCTTATGACGAGCGTTACATTTTATTATACGAACGCATCGTGGTACCTTCCCACAGGTTTTATAATCAAGTAAAAATGGGCTGAGTCAAAAGCAAAAAATGCTTGAGACTCAGCCCAGATTTTATTAATAATTAAATAGGCATATGTAACGAAACACCCACATACATGGTTTCTTTATACTCTCTGGAAGAGCGCGGATACACCAAGACCGCCGCCGCAGCAAGAAGAAATAATACCCATTTCTCCGCCTGTTTCAAGAAGCTGGTGAAGAGCAAACAATGCAACTCTACCGCCCGATGCGCCGTTAGGATGTCCAAATGCGATAGCGCCGCCGTTAGGATTCCATTTAGCAATATCAATTGACTGTCCGCCAATCTTCTCCATTTCACGAATAACGCTGAGGTTCTGAGCTGCGAAAGCTTCGTTACACTCATATACGTCTATATCGGAAAGACCGAGACCGTGCTTCTTCATAAGCTTCATATTGGAATATGCAGGACCGATACCCATAAGCTTAGGATCGCAACCAACGTCGCAACCGCCTACCCAACGAGCAATTGGTGTGTAACCAAGAGCTTTTGCCTTTTCTTCGCTCATCATAAGAAGCATTGATGCACCGTCGTTTCTGCCGCTTGCATTACCTGCCGTAGTTACGCCGCCTTCATATATGGGGCGCAGCTTCTGCATACCTTCAATGGTACTTTCAGGTCTGGGATGCTCGTCCTTTGCTACAACGACCTCGGGAGTCTTCTTGGTTGCGGGAATAACAACAGGCATAATCTGCTTTTCAAGGAAACCGCTTTCGTCAGCAGCCTTTGCTCTCATCTGACTGCGCAATGCAAATTCATCGCATTCTTCACGGGTAACCCCCCATGTTTTTGCCATAAGATCGGATACCTGAATCATTATGAGGTTATCCTCTGCCTTGGGAGTAAGAGAGCGAGTCATAGCCGCCGGCGCAATCATCTTGTAGGGTTCTGTAGATGTGGAAAATTTAACAAAATTTTGGCTGAAAGTCTCACCGCCACCTACGAGAACTACGTCTGCGTCGCCTACCTGAATACGGTATGCCGCGTGATTGATACCTGCAATAGCGGAGCCACACTGCATTTCAACAAAAACTGCCGAGGTCTCGTAAGGCAGGCCTGCCTGAAGGGCAGCAAAACGCGCAAGGTTAGGACACCTTGCATCACCATTTGCCGAACCAAAATATACAGCATCAAGCTCTTTGGGATCAAGATTTGTCTTCTCCATAAGACCTTTAATTACCATAGCCGCCATATCAGCGGTATGAAATTGGCGGAGCCCGCCGCCAAGTCTTCCAAAAGGGGTACGAAGACCGTCAACAATTACTACGTTTTTCATAATTTTTCAACACTCCTGTTATAATGTTTATTAATAATTCGAGCAGCACAAAAAACCCACTCATCGTTTATCTTATATGATAACACAAAAAAATCTTTCCGTCAATGGACTAATCTAACTTTTTTTAGCTAATATTTAGCACGATATTAAGAAAAGAATGAAAACGTGTTGACAACCTTTCGTAGTATATATATAATTGATATATAACTTTTTTTAAAAATAACAAGGAGAAACCACTATGAGTAAACCACTTGAAGGAATTAAAGTTATTGACCTTACTACCTTCGTTGCCGCCCCTGTTTGTGCACGATTGCTCGGTGAAATGGGTGCTGAGGTTATTAAGATTGAACAACCTCAAGGTGACGGATGGAGAGAGGTCGGTATAGGCTTCAACGCTCGTTTTAGTAGCGATGAAAATCCTGTTTTCGATATATATAATTCAGGTAAAAAATTAATCTCGGTAAACTTGAAAAGTCCCAAAGGGAAAGAGGTTCTTTGGAAGCTTTTGGAGGATGCAGACGTATTTGTAACAAATACCCGCCCCGCCGCCTTGAAGCGTCTCGGTATTGCATACGAGGATATTAAAGAACGTTATCCCAGACTTGTTTACGCTGTCATTCTCGGATACGGCGAAGATGGTCCGGAAGCGGCAAAGCCCGCCTTTGATACAACAGCATTTTGGGCAAAAACAGGTTTTGCACGCGATATGTCCCCTCTCACAGATTCCTATATGCCCATAAGCTCTCCTTCGGGTGTGGGTGATACCGTTACAGGATACAACCTTATGGCACAGATTTGTGCTGCCCTCTTGGGAAGAGAACGTACGGGTGAAGGTCAATGCGTAAGAGCAGGTCTTTATCATACCGGTATATTTACAATGGGTACAATGGAAATTGTAACGCAAAAGCCTTGGGGGATTGAATATCCCAGGTCTCGTGCGCAGGTTCCGCCTCCCGCCAGCTGTTATATGACAAAAGACGGTGACTGGATTAACATTGCAACAGGTCAGGCTTCTGTCGCTCTGCCAAAGGTATTCGATATAATTGGCAGACCAGACCTTATCAACGACGAAAGATATAACACAAAAGAGGCAAGAGTCAAAAACGGAAGGGAACTTTATGAGTTTTTGGCCGAAGAATTTAAGAAAAAGAATGTGGACGAGTGGCTTGAACTTGCAAATAAATTTGACCTTCCTCTCATAAGAATGAATCATTTCAGCGACGTAACTACCGACGAACAGGCTTGGGCTAATGGTTATCTTGAATATATGACCTGCCCTAACGGAGAGACAGTTACTATGCCGACTCCTCCTATTGAAATGGATACTGTCGGTGAGATAGTTACCAAACCCGCCCCCAAGGTTGGCGCAGATACAGAATCCGTTCTTCTCGGCATAGGTTACACCAAAGAACAAATTGCCGCAATGGAAGAAAGCGGTGATGTTTACACAGGCGAAAAATATAATTGATATATAACTTTTTTTAAAAATAACAAGGAGAACCCACTATGGGAAAACCACTTGAAGGAATTAAAGTCGTTGACCTTACTACCTTCGTTGCCGCCCCTGTTGCTGCACGTATGCTTGGTGATATGGGTGCTGAAGTTATTAAAATCGAACACCCCAAAGGCGACGGTTGGAGAGAGTTTGGTATAAACTTCAACGTCCGTTTCAACGACGATGAAAACCCTGTTTTCGATATATACAATTCGGGCAAAAAGTTGATTTCGATAAACTTGAAAAGTCCCGAAGGAAAAGAAATATTTTGGAAGCTTTTAGATGATGCCGACGTATTTGTAACAAACACACGTCCCGATGCCTTGAAGCGTCTCGGTCTTGCTTACGAAGACATCAAAGAACGCTATCCTAAGCTTATTTACGCTATCGTTCTTGGATACGGAGAAAACGGTCCCGATGCTGCAAAGCCCGCATTTGATACAACAGCATTCTGGGCAAGAACCGGTTTTGCCCGTGATATGTCCCCCCTTACCGATTCATATATTCCTATGACCTCTCCCTCCGGTGTTGGTGATACCGTTACCGCATACAATCTTACAACTCAAATATGCGCCGCCCTCCTTAAGTCGGAGGCCAAGCGG
>JAZNCH010000047.1:0-3051 GCA_045587445.1 Eubacteriales bacterium
TATCGTAACTTTAATCGCTTTCGTAATCGTATCTTACATATCTTTTCTCTCAAAAAAATACAAGCAGCTACATCTTAATGTAACTGCTCGCATTTCTCATTTTAATTTTTTCTTTACCCCAACTATTGACATAGAACCTAATAATAAAACGGCCCTCGATGTAAAGACCGTTTTTGTTTTAATATAATTTTAGCATTTTATAGAACAATTCATTCTCCAACGTACATTTTAATGCCTTCTTCGCTAACGGAATATGGGCAAACGGGTACGCCGTGAATGGTTAATTCATAACGGAGGCTGACACCGCCGTAGTTATAGCCTGTATCACCGACTACGCCGAGAATAGTTCCTTTTTCCACAACATCACCTACGGTAACGGATATAGAACTGAGGTTCATATACCAACTCTTAAGCCCGTAACCGTGATCGATTACAACCAATTTTCCACTGTAAAGCTGTTCTCCGACGTAAACAACCTTTCCTTTGTTGACTGCAGATACTTGATCGCCGCCTACGACGAGATAGTCAACGCCGGTATTTATATACTGACCGCCGGTCGAGGATATAGTAACATTTCTGCCAAAGCCCCAACGAACCTGTCTTGTTGTAGGCTCAACAAACAAATCTTCCCAATAACGTGTTGCTTCATTTGTATTAATTGTTGTTTTAAGTGCATTTGTAAATGAATCCAAAATAGCCGGAGTCCTTGTTCTGCTTACAAGCTCTGCAGATGCTTTTGAAATAATGTTGTTTTTCTTTGCTCTTTCGGTTACCGTCAAAGTGAGCTCTTCTGTAACACCGCCGGAAGAAACTGTAAAGACGTAAGAGGGGCAATAATCAAGCGTTACGGATATCGGAATAAGAGCAACTACGTAATCTCCCTCTTTGTAGAATGTGGGTGTGTAGTTTATAGCGGGTTCGGATTTGAATACAATAGCATTTATATCGAGAATATTTTTAGCTGTAAGAACAACGAATTCGCCGTGCTCAATAGTGTTTTCGCCGAGGTAGAATGAAGCGGGGGCACTTACGTTTGCAGTAAATTTATAAGCCGCATCGCCGTAATATTCTTTTTCTTCGGATTCATACCATTTTGCGTTTACTTCAATATCAAACGTCTTATTTGTTTCTCCTATAATAGAAGGAGTCAAATTTTCATATAAGTCGTTGAATATTTCTTTTTCACCGTGCATAATCTTTACGGTTAAGTAATCGGGTTGGTTGGTGAAAGAAAGCTGTAAGCTTCCGGATACGGGGAATTGGGAAGAAGTGTCTTGTTTTCCGGAATATGAAGTTGAAATATATTCTCCGGCACCCGCCTTATATTTCCAATCAATATTATAAGGCTCAAGCACACTCATATTTGATACGGTAAGCTCGGGCTCTGTAGAAGCTTCATAAGTGCTTTCCGCATACTGCATAGAAAGAAATTCAACAGCCTTTTGGGTTGAAATACTGTACGTTTTGTTTTGAGCATCTATATAGTAAGCTTCTTCGGGGTTGGTCGTAAAGTAATACTTGTACTCCTTGTCCTTGTTGTAGCTTCTGTATACAGCCTTATAGTGCTCCATCTTTTTCATTTGCGCAGGGAGAGAGGGAACTTCCTTCGCGGTATCGTTCATTTCAACGAAGAACGCAATCATCTTTTTTGATTCCTTGCTTTCCTTGTCGAAAACAAATTTTTTACCGTCAAGATCGGTAACCGTCATCTTCTCAATCGTTCTCTCTGCAACAGGTGCGTTTTGAGCAGATATATAATAAGCTGCAGCCAAGTATGTAGGAATAAATAACGCTAAAATAATAAGCGCAAGAATTATTTTTTTCTTCATTAATCCGCCCCCGATTTGAAATCCCCTTCAAATTATTTGTATTCCATTATATTATATATTATTTTTTTTCGTAGGTCAAGGGCAAATGTAATTATTTTAAAAAAAGGTTGGTGGATAAAAAAATATGTGTGGGCAAAGTCCCCACATATCAAAAAAAGTATGCGCCTCCGAAAAAGAACGGAAGAGCGCATACTTAAAGCGGGGAAAAAGATATATCTTCTAATTATTCAAGTTCGTTTTTGTTTTTCTTTGAAGCATCTGCAACTACTTTGCCGAGTGCAAAGAGGGCGATAACGTTGGGGATAACCATAAGGTAGTTGAAGAAGTCGGTAAGGTTCCATACAAGTCCATTTTCAAGGCAAGCTCCAAGGAAAATAAATATAACCGAAACTACCGAATAAATTATAAGGCCCTTTTTACCAAAGAGATACTGGAAGTTGATCTTGCCAAAAAGGTTCCAACCGACAATGGTCGAGAATGCGAAGAAGAAAAGACAAATTGCAATAAAGATTGCGCCAACCTTAGCACCGATATCAGCACCAAACAAAGTTCCAAGAGCTATACCGGTTGCCTTTTGCATAAGGTTACCGTTACTGATACCTGCTGCTTTAAGAGCATCAGACGTTCCCTCTTTAAAGGTATCGAACAAAGCCTTAACCTCGCCATTGCCAGCGTACATACAAGAAATAACAACCAAAGCGGTCATAGTAAGAACGATAAAGGTATCGATGAACACACCGAGCATAGCAACAACACCCTGGTCGTGAGGCTTCTCAACCTTAGCTAAAGCGTGTGCGTGAGGTGTAGAACCCATACCTGCTTCGTTGGAGAAAAGACCTCTCTGTGCACCCTTGCTGATGGCAAGCTTGAGCGCATATCCTATACCGCCACCTATAAGTGACTGAGGCATAAATGCATACTTGAATATCATACCAAAGGTTTCGGGAACATACTTTATACGGATGCCGAGAATTATAAGTCCACCAACGATATAAAGCAGAGCCATCAAAGGAACCATTTTTTCGGTAACCGATGCGATGCGGTTTACACCGCCCATAAATATAGCTGCTGCAAGAATTGCTACAACCGCACCAACGATAATTGTAAATACCGAAATGGTAGTTCCTTCAACAAGCGGAGCCATTATAGCACTACCGGGAGCAAGCTGGTTTACAACCTCCTGAGCCGAAGCACTGATCGAGTTTGACTGAACCATTGAACC
>JAZNCH010000048.1:0-66563 GCA_045587445.1 Eubacteriales bacterium
AAATGCGGCACCTGTGCTGCATGTTACGTCTAATGCTTATCGAATTGATTCCCTTGTGGCAACTCCCGTTGTAGCAGCACCGATTTTACTAATTCTATTGGTTGTTTTGATGATAAAATATCGAGATAAGGGAAGCAAACCCCTCATCTCAAAGGAGGAAGAAGAATGGCTAAAAGAAGAATGGGGATAATCGCTTTTCTACTTTGCATTTGCCTATATCTAATACCGTGCCAAGTGCAGGCGGCATCAACAGCAGATGCAAAGGAACCTATATCTACAAATGAAAACTGTTCTTTGACGGTCTCCTATTGTAGCGGTGGTATTGCTTTTTCGGAGTTGCCCGTAAAACTATATAAAATTGCCGATGTTTCTGCAGATTATCAATATACGCTTACGTCGTCCATTGAAAAATCCAAGCTGATCCTTAATGGGATACAGACAGTCGGTGAATGGAATGTTATTCGGTCAACCTTAGAAACATATATACTTGCTAACGATATCACGGCAGAAATTAATGCTAAAACAGACTTTGAGGGCAAAGCATCTTTTGATGCATTAAGGCCGGGGCTTTATTTAGCAATTACAGAGCGTATAATTCAAGATAAAACAATCTATGTATTTGATTCTGCTTTAATCGCCTTGCCCGGTTTGGGTGCAGATGGTTTATGGCAGTATCAGGTTGACGTTACCTCTAAATCCGAGAGTATTCCCCCAAGCGAAGATGATGAGGAAATAGAACTCAAGGTATTAAAGCTTTGGAAGTGGGACAGCGGAAGTTCGGCTCGTCCTACAACGATAGAAGTCGAGATATTCCGTAACAGTACAAGCTATCAAACGGTAACACTTTCAGAAGATAACCACTGGACATATACTTGGTCTGCAAAAGACGATGGCTCGGATTGGAAAGTCGTCGAGCGTAATATTCCAACGGGATACACCATGACCATCGAGGAACGGGAAACTTCATTTGTGTTGACAAATACGTTAAATCGGGATGTTCCCGATAATCCGGATTCGCCCCAGACTGGTGACACCTCGAATATTATGCTATGGGTTATTCTGATGATTGTCTCCGGCAGTATGCTTATTATCTTAGGAATCACGGGGAAGAAAAATAGCGTATGATGAGCCGAAAGAATGATGTTATAAGAAAAATTCCAATAATTATCGGCGTGTGCTTACTTGCGGCTGCAATAGTACTCTTATTTGCGTGGCAATGGAATATTCATACGTCTGAGCAAAAAATAAAGGAATACGTAAACGTAATACGTGAGTTAATCCCCGAACCGCAAGGTGCCGTCCCGGAGGAACGCAGAGATAATACGATGTCAACCCTGTCCATTGACGGAACAGACTTTGTGGGAATATTGGAACTCCCACGATTTGAGTCGAATATTCCTGTCTGTGCTGATTGGGGAAACCCCGCAAAATACCCTTGCCGTTTCAGTGGAAGCGTTTATGATCGAACTATGCAGATAGGTGGCACATCCCAAAAAGGCCAGTACGACTTTTACCGTGACATTTCTGTGGGAGATAGTGTTTTCTTTACGGATATGGAAGGTAATCGTTTCTCATACACAGTAACCGATATTCGCTATGAGGAAAACGCAGACCGATCCACCCTACAACGCAAGGATGCGTCCTTGACGCTGTTCATTAAGAATGTGTATGCTTTTGAATACATACTCATTTACTGTGAGGTTGTTCATTAATACTATAAATGTGTCGATCAAGTATCTAATCACAGTCGAAGAATAAAAAAGATGAACCTATCCTTCCTGAAAAGAAAGTGTAGGTTCGTTTTTTGTTTGTGTGCGAATACTATTGTAGTAACTAAAGGCATAGTTTGAGGTGCCTTTTCTTTATAAAAATTTAAAAACAATTGGAAAATCTACTCATAATTTCTGCAAAAAGTGTGATACTAATATCACATTAAAATTGTAAATGAGAAGTTTTTATATATGAAAGCAACAGGTATTGTGAGAAGAATAGAGGCTTGTGTTATAATAGGGCAAACCGTTGGAAACCCGCATAAACACTGGGCTTTTCGCTAGTTTGCCCTATTAAACACAAGCCCCTAATTTTATGGTTTTCGGCGGTTTTCGATAGAAAACTACATATATCGATTTTTGTGAGCGTAATCTGAAAAGATTGCGCTTCTTTTATTGATAAAAGTAATTATAATTATATATAAAAAAATATTGACAAAAGTAATTACTTTTTGCTATAATGGTTTTGTAAATTTTAAGGAAAGGAGCGTTTATATAGTGGGAAAAGCGAAACGAAAAATACCTGAGCAGTATCCTATGACAGATTTTTTGCGCGGAAAAGCATCAAAAATCTTTGACAAAGTAGAAAAAAACAACACTGTTGTAATTGTGAGTAAGAATAGCAAACCACGAAATGTAATTATTTCATATGAACGTTATGTTGAACTTGCAGAAAATGGCGCAGATATATAGATAATGGTGTAGAAAATAAGTCATTAAACTATAATTAATGGGAGTTGTATATTATGGCAAAAAAAGGTGAAGTAATACAATATAATACTGAAGCGGACGTAGAAACAAAATATGTTTATACTGTTCTCCTTAGAGATATTTTAGAAATTGAAAGTGAATTAGTTAGTTTTCATGTTCCTGTTAAAATTACTCAAGGTCGTAAGGTTGTAACAAAAGAAGCAGATGTCGTTATAAAAAACAAATCTGGTGAAACGGTATTAGTGATAGATTCTAAATCGCCAACAGAAGATTTAGAAGACTATTTTAATCAAATTGATTCGTATGCTTTTTATTTAGAAGCTCCAATTTCAATTTTAACCAATTATCATAGAATGGTTGTTAGGGCATATTTGTCTGGAAATAAAAAAGAAGTGATTTTAGATGAAGATATTGATTCTTTAACAAAAGACAATTATTCTAAATTTAAAGAATTAATAGAAACATACGATATTAAAAATAGTATAAATCAAAAAGTGGTGTCTAAAAAAGAAAAAAACAAAATAACTGATTACAGAAGAATGTTTAGGCAAATACATACAAAAATTAGATCGATTGATAAATTGGATCCTTCTGCTGCTTTCGATGAATTTTCAAAAATATTGTTTATAAAGATAATAAATGATATTGTAACAGAAGAAGAAAGATTAACTGTTGATAGAATAGAAGCGTTTGGAACGGTAAAGTCCAAAATAGAATATATTGATAAATGGTTTCAAGAAATGGTAAAAAAACATTATCCAGGCATCTTTGCTGACAATGAGAAAATATCTGTTTCGCCAAACACATTGATTGCAATTATCAATATATTAAACGAAGAATTTAAGCTCAAAGACTCTTTGGCCGATATAAAAGGAAGAGCTTTTGAGGAGTTTTTACCTAGCCAGTTGCGTGGTAAAGGGTTAGGACAGTTTTTTACTCCAAGACCTGTGGTTGACTTTATGATAGAACTAGCTGATATAAAAGTTAGTGATAAAGTAATGGATTTTGCATCTGGTTCTGGTGGGTTTTTGATTAAAGCCTTTGATAGAAAAAAACAGTTAATAGAATCTATGCAAAATCAGTATTTAGACTATATTGGAAAAACGAAGGAAGAACTATTAGAAGAAACCAAAACTCAAATATTCGGAATTGATGCAGAACCCAGAGCTGTTAGAACTGCAAAAATGAATATGCTTCTATGGGGTGATGGAAAACAAATACAGCATGGAAATGGATTAGACACTAGAGATTATGCTAGAAATCCTTATTTTGCAAAAGAATACGATAAAAATGATGAAAATTCTGGTGTTGATGTTATTTTGGCAAATCCGCCATTTGGTTCCATTGAAGAAGATCAAGAGATTTTAAAAAGGTATAAACTATCAAAAAACAAAAAATTAAAAGACGGTACTGTTGAAAAAGCAAAAGAAAAAACTGAAAATCTTTTTGTAGAAAAAGCATATAAAATGTTAAAGCCAGGCGGTCGACTATTAATTGTTCTTCCAGAAGGTATTTTTAGCAATGGTGATAGTCGAACAAGAGATTTTATTATTAGTCATTTTACGATTGAGACAGTTGTAAAATTGCCAAAACACGCTTTTGTTATGTCTGGCGTAGACACGATAAATTGTGTTATTTTAATTGCCGTTAAAAATTCCGAGGAAAGACAAAACAAAATTAAAATTTCACAAAAAAACACGTGGATAAACGCTAAGGAACCTATGAAAATAAATTTTGCCTCTGCAAACCAAATTGGCTACGAACCTTCCGGAAAAATTATTTTTGATGGGTATGAAAATTCTGATTTAAAAATTATTTCTAATAAAATTTTAACAGATAATGCATCAACAATATTAGCAGATCCTTTTGAGTATGCTTCTTTGGAGTTTGGCTCAGACGATAAAATTGAATCATGGAAAAAACCAATGGTCAAGTTTTTGCAAATTGAATTCAAAGAAGTTCCTAAACGATTAGATCCTACATATTATTTTTTCAACGAAGAAACAGAAGATATATTAAGCAATTTTGTCAATTTACCAATCACGGAAGAAAATGTTGAAAAAATAAAACTAACCGAAGAAGAACTAAACGAGGATGTGGAAAAAATTTATAAATATGTCTCTGTGGTTAAAACTATAGACGGTTGCATCACGGAAACAGAGGAAAAAACAGTAGATGACATTTTATCTACGCAAAAATCTAGTATTCCGCAAAAACTATTTAAGGATGATATTGTATTCAATCCTTATAGAATTAACACAGGTTCAATTATATATATAAACTCAAAAGAAAAAAATTTGATTACTAGTCCAGCATATATTGTATTAAGAAATATTGATATGAATATTGAGTATTTGGTTCATTTACTAAAAACTCCATTTATGAAATATCAAATACAAGTATTGGCTTCAGGCTCTGTTAGAGACAATTTTTCAGCAAGTGATTTGTTTAATTTGAAAATACCTAAGGTCTCAAAAGAAGAGCAGTCTTCTAAAGTTATGTCTGTAAAAAAATCTGTGAAAGCCGTAAGATCTCTAGAGAAGAGAATAAATAAACAGATAGAAATTATAGACAATGAACTAATTGATTTTAGAAACTGAAGTAAAATTAAAACCAATTAGCTTTAGTTGTGAATCCAAATTCGTGATTAAAACAAAACATTAATTTAGTATCGTAATCAAGTATAAAACTCCTTTGTTGACAGATAATAACAGTGTTATCAAATCAACAAAGGAGTTTTTATATATGAAAGCAACAGGTATTGTGAGAAGAATTGACGATCTTGGGCGTGTGGTGATTCCCAAAGAAATTCGCAGAACGATGAGGATAAGAGAAGGAGACCCATTAGAAATCTATACAGACAGAGAGGGCGAGGTAATATTCAAGAAATATTCGCCGATAGGGGAATTAACAAACTTTTCGGCACAGTATGCCGAAACCTTACACAAGGTTTGTGAGTTGTCGGTGATTATAACCGACAGAGATACCGTAATCGCGGTATCCGGGTTACCCAAAAAGGAATATATGGAGAAAAGAATATCTCCCGAGCTTGAAAAGGTTATCGAAGACCGTTCGGTTTATGTTTACTCTCCCGGAGGAACAAAAATACTGGCAACAAACGACGGAAGAGACAGTCATTTCGTAAGCTGTTCTATGCCCATAATAACAGAGGGCGATATTATAGGTTGTGTTGTATCGATGCTTCCTATGGACAGCGAAAAGTCCGAGAGAATGGAAATAGAAACCAAGCTCGTTCAGACCGCCGCAAACTTCCTCAGCAAACAGCTCGAAAGCTAAACAAAAAAATAATCCCTTTGAACTCAACCGTTTACTGAACGGTAAATTTCAAAGGGATTTTTTATTATTTTCTTTTCCAAAAAACAGGGGTAAATACGAGTAGAATTGGGAATATTTCAAGTCTGCCGAGAAGCATGGCTATAGACAAAACTATTTTTGAAAAGCCTGAATAGCTCGCAAAATTTGAAGTTGGTCCAACCCCTGCAAGACCGGGACCTATATTATTAAAACAAGCAGTTACCGCAGTAAAGTTTGTTTCAAAATCAAACATTTCCGCAGTCTCAAACGAAAGCAAGAAGAGTATTACGAAAAACAGTATAAAATATATTGCAAAATATACGCTTACGCCGTTTGTCGTTTGGGCGTCAATAGCTTTCCCCTCAAACTTTACACTTCCCACAGAACGAGGGTGAAGCATACGTTTTATATCTTTAAAAATTGTCTTTATTGCAATAATAATTCTTGAAACTTTTATACCGCCGCCGGTTGATCCTGCGCACGCGCCGATAAACATAAGCACAACGAGTATAGTTTTAGACAGATTAGGCCAGAGGTTAAAATCTGCGGTCGCATATCCCGTTGTCGTAATAATAGACGATACTTGGAAAAATGACGTTCTGACCGTTTCCGATAGAGAACCGGTTGTATCAAAAATATTAAATGAAATAATTACTGTCGAAAATGCGATTATAGCGAGATATACCCACAGTTCAGTGGATTTTATAGCGGCTTTAAGGCGTTTAATGAGAATAAGATAGTACAAATTAAAGTTTACGCCAAACAGCACCATAAAAATTGCAATAACCCACTGCAGATAGGAATTGTAACCGGCTATACTGTCATTTTTTATACCGAATCCGCCCGTACCTGCAGTACCGAATGCATGTAATACGCTGTCAAAGAGAGGCATACCGCCAGCGAGAAGAAGTACAATTTGTATTGCAGTCATTACAATATAAATTACATAGAGTATTTTTGCTGTTTCTCTTATTCTCGGAACGAGCTTACCAACGCTTGGTCCCGGCATTTCTGCTCTCATAATATGTATGGATCTGCCCGATTCCTGCGGAAATATTGCCATAACAAACACAAGAACGCCCATACCGCCTATCCAATGGGTAAAGCTTCTCCAAAATAATAAACCTCTGCTGATGCTTTCAACTTCGGGCAAAATAGAGGCGCCTGTTGTGGTAAAGCCACTTACCGTTTCAAAAAAGGCGTCAACGTAAGAGAGAATTTCTTTACTGATATAGAATGGTAGAGCACCTATCATTGACATAGCTATCCAAGCTAATGCAACAATGGCAAAACCTTCTTTTGCAAATATCATTTTGTCATTTTTGCCAAAGAGCTTTGTGAGCAATATGCCTACGGCGAGTGCTATTAATATTGTGATTAAAAATGCAATCGAGCATTTTTCTTTATAAATAAGGCTTACTGCTAAAGGCAGGATTAAAAGTAATGCTTCAATGTGCAGAATACGTCCTACCATATAGCAAACAATTTTGTGATTCATATATATACCTGCATTTTACTATTCAAGAATATCCGAAAGGTCTTGCAATCTGTGATTTGAGGCGATTACTACGACCTTGTCTCCGTTAAGTATCATGTCGTTACCGCCTGGAATAATTGTTTTTCTTTCGCGTATTATACCGCCGATAAGAATGTTTTTCTTTAGTTTGAGATTTTTTAGTGGAATACCGATAATCTTTGCATCTTCTTTAGTGTTAAATTCAAGGGCTTCGGCTTGGTCGTCCATAAGCTTGTAAAGGGTTTCTACATTGCTGCCCATCGAGTTTTGGAGTGCACGTGCATAGCTTATAATAATATCGGATACCAACTTTTTGGGAGAAATGATAGAGTCAAGACCGAGTTTTTCAGCCATACTTATCAGTTCCTCGCGGTTAACCTTTGCCATAACCTTGGGAACGTTTTGAGACTCGGCAAATATAGCTATAAGTATATTTTCTTCGTCCATACCAGTAAGAGAAACAAAGGCATCGGTGGAAAGTAAGCCTTCTTCTACGAGAAGTTCTTGTTGTGCACCGTCTCCGCAAATTATTGTTGCCTTGGGTATAATTTCGCTCAGAAGTTCGCATGTTTTTTCATCTTTTTCAATTATTTTTACCGAAGTGCCTATATTGGTAAGCATATCTGCAAGATAAAATGAAAGGCGGCCTCCGCCGAGAATCATTACGTCTTTAGCTTGTTTTTGCATAATACCGAGGATTTTAAAGAACTTTTGAAGCTCTGCGTGTGTGGCGGTAATACCTATTCTGTCTCCGCTGCGAAGGACAAAGTTACCGTTGGGGATAAAGACTTCGTTGTTGCGCTGGATACAGCATACAAGTACTTTTGCATCAAACTTTGAGCGAATATCGCTGAGCTTGATTCCATCGAGCATAGAATTTTCTTTAAGTCGGATTTCAATAATTTCAAGATACCTACGGGAGAAAGACTCAATTTTGACGGCAGAGGGGAATTTGAGTATGTTGAAAAGATCGTGAGCCGCGAGTCTTTCGGGGTTTATGGTTAACGAGATTTCAAGTTGCTGTTTCATAAGCCCGAGACTTTTGTCGTTATATTCAGGGCTTCTAATACGAGCGACAGTATATTTAGCACCGAGCTTGCGGGCGATAAAGCAGCTTAACATATTAAGTTCGTCCGAGCCTGCAACAGCGACAAAGAGGTCGGCTTTGGTGACGCCTGCTTCTTCGAGAATATCACTGTCAACGCCGTTCCCGCAAATGCCCATAACGTCATAAATGTTAGTAAGCTCGGTTATGACGGTGGGGTTATTGTCAATAGCGACGATGTTATGCCCCTCGGCGACGAGGCTTGCAATTATTGTGGAGCCGATTTTACCGCATCCGGAAATAATAATGTTCATAGAAAAATCCTTTATAAAAATATGTGATGTTGACGATATAGTAGTATTAATACTTTGAGGGTATTGTAACACCAAATGCCAAAAAAAGCAAGAGAAACTGAGTTAAATGTTGTGTTTTTAGGATATATGTAAATAATAAAAAGTAATAATATCTGTTTTTTTGGAAATGGTATTGCAAAACGTTAATTGTTGTGATATAATTTAAACGTTATAGATTAATATTTAGAAATATCGAAGTGAGGGAGTTTGGAACGACCTTGCGAGGTAATATACGCAGAGATATCGAAGTGGTCATAACGGGGCTGACTCGAAATCAGTTTGCGCCAAAAGCGCACGAGGGTTCGAATCCCTCTCTCTGCGCCAAATGCGGTTTTTGCCGCAAAAACAAAGCCGCAAAGCAACAGAACTTTGCGGTTTTTTATTTATAAATCGTAGTATTTATCAGTGTTTAAGTTTACTTATAGAGGGGGATAACCGTGAAAAAGCTGAAATACGGAATAATGAGTGCGTCGTCTATTGCACCCAGGTTTATATCCGCAGTAAGAGAGGCGGAGGCGGGTGAGATAGTTGCAATATCTTCACGAACACTTGATAAGGCACGGCAGAAGGCTGACGAATGGGGAATAGAAAGAGCATACGGCAGTCATACAGAGCTTTTAGCAGATGATGATATAAACATAGTTTACATATCATCGGTCAATTCGGAACATTATTTTATGGCAAAACAAGCGTTGGAGTGCGGAAAAAACGTTATATGCGAAAAGCCGTGCACAACGTCTTCAAAGCATACGAAAGAATTATTTGAATTAGCGCGTAAGAAAGGCTTATTTTTTATGGAAGCGCAAAAAATGCTGTTTCTTCCCGTGATTTTGGAGACGGCAACGCTACTTTTTGGCGGGGAAATAGGCGAAATACAAATGATTGAATTCAGCCACAGTTTTTCTGCGGGTTATAACAATTGGCTTTTTGATAAAAGTCTTGGCGGCGGAACACTTCTTTCGAGCGGAATATACGCTATTCAGCTTGTTATTTGGCTTTTCGGCGATATAAAAACTATATACGGAACATGCAGTAAAAATAAAGGCTCAGCCGAGCATCAGTATATACTTTCGGGCGAGACGGAAAGCGGCGTATTGTTTTCAATAAAAAACAGCACGACTGTTACACTTGACAATTCTGCAAAAATATACGGTTCAAAAGGTAGAGTAGAGATTTCTGAATATTGGAAAGCGCGCAAGGCGGTTGTATGTAACGGAGACAAAGAGCCGGAAATAATAGAAGTACCATGTAAATATGAGCTTATATATGAAGCGAAGCACATATATGAATGTATCGAAAAGGGGCTTCTGACAAGTCCTGTAGTAACCGAGGATATTACGGTGAAAGCAATAGAAGCAATCGAAAGAATAAAAAATACTTGGGATAAGCAATAGCGTTTCTTGCATAAATAAATATTGCAAAAGGGGAATACAATGAAGAATTACAATCGGGCCTTTTTTGATGAATATACAAAGCTTGACGATTTGTGCAGACAGATGTTTAATTCGAGCAAAGGGGTAACGCAGTATATTGAATCAATGGAATCAACGTCGGCTGCAAAAGCACGTAACATACCTGACTGGGATTCCGACCTGAAAATGCTCAAGCAATACCGTCATATAAGAAACAATCTTGCTCATACGCCCGGAGAATTTCACAGAGACATATGCGTTCAGTATGACGTTACATGGATACAGATGTTTTACGACCGTATAGTAAAAAGAAAAGACCCGCTTGCGCTGTTGTTTAAGAAATCCAATACACATAACACTGCTAAAAAGCATATTGTGATAACTAAAAAGAAAAAAAGACGCAAGAAGAAAAAGAGTATGTTTAGCGGCAATATGCGAGCGTTGCTTTTAATAGGCATAACAATTTTGGCTATTATCATCATTGTTTGGATAAATACAAAACTATGATATTTGTGCCGATACAGTACTTTTTGATGAAGGAATTATGCCCAACACCGTTTTGGCAAAAGGAAAATGTGTGATAGACAAAAAAGGAACAGGTTCAAGTAAATTTTGAATATATGTAAAAAAAGTGCACGGATTAAAAAAATTCGTGCACTTTGCTGTTTATTTAAGTCTGTTTGTAAAGTTGGTCATCATTTCGCTGATTTTAATATCTTGAGGACAAACTGCTTCACAAGCTTTACAGCTAATACAAGCGGAAGGTTTTTTATCTTCGTCAAGAAGAGCTGTTTCCTTGGGGGCAATATATCCGCCGGTAGTAAATTTATAGTTGTTGTAAAGTTCGATAAGATAGGGGATATTAAGTTCTTTCGGACAATATGTGGTGCAATATTTACAAGAGGTGCAGGGGAGAGGATTCTTTTCGGTCATTTTTCTGCCGAGAGAATAGAGAAGCTCAATTTCATCGTTTGTTAAAGGCTTTCTTTCAGAAAAGACAGCAAGGTTTTCTTTTAATTGCTCTAAGTTAGACATACCTGAAAGGGTAACGCATACGCCGTCTATCGACTGTATGTATCTGAACGCCCATTCTGCAGTTGTTCTTTCGGGGGCGTTGTTTTTAAGAACATCGGCAAAAACAGGAGCGAGGTTGTATAGACGTCCGCCTCTTACGGGTTCCATTACCCAAATAGGAACGTTAATTGAGTTAAGGTAGTCAACCTTTGCCTTTGCGTCTTGATATTCCCAGTCAAGCCAGTTTAACTGTATCTGACAAAAATCTATAACATTACCGTACGCATCAAAAAATCTTTTAAGTGTTTCAAGAGAGCAGTGGCAGGATAATCCCAAGTGTTTGATTCTGCCATTTTTCTTTTGTTCGGTAAGATAGGTGTAAACACCGTATTTTTCATCGTCTAAATATTCGTTGATATTTGCCTCTGTCAATGAGTGGAAGAGGTAAAAGTCAAAAAAATTCGTTTTGCATTTAACAAGCTGCTGTTCAAAAATTTCAGCTTGTTTACCAAAATGAGCTATGTCATATCCGGGGAATTTTGAAGCCAAATAATAGCTGTCTCGCGGATAGCTTGACAAAATTTCTCCGACCACGGATTCCGATTGACCGTTATGGTAGGCCCACGCAGTATCAAAATAATTCAGACCGTTTTTGATAGCGTAATCGAACAATACTTTTGTTTTTTCTATATCAATAGTATTATCTTCGAGCGTAGGAAATCTCATACACCCGAGACCGAGAGCCGAAATTTGCATATCTTTGAACTTGTTGTAGTACATATAACCACTCCTATATACGTTTGATAAATATATTCTACCATAAATAACAGTGTATTGCAATATAGTATTATGTATTAAGAAAAATGTGTACAAATAACAATAATCAATCTATAAGATTTTCTCTTTCAAACAAAGGCGAATCAAAAAAGTCTTTAACAGAAATTTCAAGCCCCTCGCAGACCTCGTATATAATTCTTATTTTCATACTGTCAAAATTACAATTTAATATGGTGCTTAAAGTTGATTGCGGAACACCGCTTTTCATTGAAAGAGCATATTGAGTATATCCTTTTTCTTTACACAGTTCTTTTATTCTTTTAGAAACAGCTTCATTAAGTTTCATTTGCTTACTCCTATACTATATACATTTGAGAACGTTATTGGTGTTTTGTTGCCTATACTTCTTACTTTTCTTATCAAAGTTTTTAACATTGCTTTTTTCAAAAAGCGAAAAAAAGGCTGTATAGGTTATTCCTATACAGCCGTATTCTTGTAAGAGTTAAACTTATGCAGCAGCCTTTACAGAGGTAATGTGAGTGTTAACCCCCTGATACCAGTAGAGGAAGCCGTCGATGTCAACAACGTCGCCTGCCTTAAGAGCGGAAACAGCCTTGTAAACTTCAGTTTCAGCATCTGTGAGGTAAGATTCAACACAGAAATCATAGGACTTGCCGTCTTTAGCAACGGTAACGTAAATATCGTTGCCTGCCTGGTTGTTCTTGAATTCAACCTTTTCGATTGTCATAGCCTTGAAGGATACAACTTTGTTCTGGTGCTTGATGAGGTCATCAGTACCGAGAAGAGCAGTAACGTCAGTAGCAGTAGCAATCCACTTGTCAGCTTCAACGATTTCGAAAGTAGCGTCTACGATTTCAACTTCGCCTTCCCAAGCAGTCTTGTTACCGGTTACCTTGATCTTAGTGCCGTTTTCGAGTTTTTTGTAGTCTTCTTCAGAGCACTTCATTTCATACATAAAGTAAGCGCCGTCGGGATCCTGAGCGTAAACAGTAGCTTTGTTTTCCCACCAAGCCTGTTTGCCCTGAACGTAAGCTTCAATAACAACCTTAGCATCCATAGCGGCAGCATCGTATTCAGCGTAGGTCATAACGCCTTCGGATTTAGCTGCTGCGGGGTTTGCAACTGCGGTAATGTGAGTGTTAACCCCCTGATACCAGTAGAGGAAGCCTTCAACGTCAACAACGTCGCCTGCCTTGAGAGCAGAAACAGCTTTGTAAACTTCGGTTTCAGCATCTGTGAGGTAAGACTCAACACAGAAGTCGTATGACTTGCCGTCTTTAGCAACAGTAACGTAGATGTCGTTTCCTGCCTGGTTGTTTTTGAATTCAACCTTTTCAATTGTCATACCCTTGAAAGTAACAACTTTGTTCTGATGCTTGATGAGGTCATCAGTACCGAGAAGAGCAGTAACGTCTGTAGATTCAGCAATCCATTTTTCACTTTCAATAATTTCGAAAGTAGCATCTACGATTTCAACTTCGCCCTCCCAAGCAGTCTTGTTACCGGTTACCTTAATCTTAGTGCCGTTTTCGAGCTTAGCGTAATCTGCTTCTGTACAAGCCATTTCGTACAAGAAGTAAGCGCCGTCGGGATCCTGAGCATAAACAGTAGCTTTGTTTTCCCACCAAGCCTGTTTGCCTTGAACGTAAGCTTCGATAGTAACCTTAGCGTCCATAGCGGCAGCATCGTATTCAGCGTATGTCATAACGCCTTCGGACTTAGCTGCAGGGTCGAATTTGTTTTCATTTTCTTTTGTTTCAACAACGGTTTCATCATTATTCTTGTCGTCGTTGGGTGTTTCGGTAGTGCCGCAGCTTGCGAGAGCGAGTACTGCAAGAACAACTACCATTAAAAGTACGAGAAACTTTTTCATTTTTAAAATCTCCTTTTTAATGTGTTTGGAAAAAAATTTTCATACAAATAACATTATATAGAATTACAGGAAAATGTCAAGAATAATTAATTATTTTCTTGATTTTCGCCAATAATACAGCGCGGAAAAACCTAAAATTATCCAAATTACACCAAGAGTTGAGAGAAGAGCGATCGATGCCTTGGGCAGAGGTCCTTCGGTAATATCTTTTGTGAGGTCGGTATTCTCTGTATCTTCGGTGTCAGTAATAATTTTTCCACCGAACGTATTAAGCTTATACAGAGAAATAAGGTCGCTGTACATATTTTTCATAAAGGCATCATCTACAGTCTCTTTACGGCGGGTAGATTTCGTTACGTTTTCAATAAGCTGTCCCGCTACGTTACGAAGCGAAGCCGAGCCGTTAAATACGGGGGTTACGAACGTGTTGTCTATGTTATTCATCAAAAGCTGTGAAGCTTTTATTTTAATATCGTAATAAAGCTGATTGTCTTCGCCGATACGTGAAATATAGTCTTTGTATTCGTCTGAATTTTGAGCTTTTGAAGTTACGGGAACATAGCCTTCCGTTTGTGAGTATGCGATTTGCACATCATTGGTGAGCATAAACTGACAGAACAGCCACGATGCTAATACAACCTGTGGGTCCTTTTTATTAAATATACATATCGAAGGTCCTTGCGAAATCATTTTAGGATTTTCAGTGTCATACTGCGGAATGGGCATTACTACCGTTTCAAAATCAACTATTCTGTCTTCGCTTATATCTACCAAAGGAGCTTTTGTTCCCATCCAGGTTGCACCTGCGGTAGAGTCAATAGCGAAAATACATTGACCTGCGTTCAGTGAGTTTGCGGGATAGCCTGAAATCTTAAAAGTAGAGAATGCACCCGATTTGGTATATTTTGATACGTTGTACAAAATCTTTTCGGTTTCTTTGTTAAAGATAAGAATGTCGCCATTATCTTTTGAATAACCTGTGCCGAGCTGTTCGAGCATACTTATCATCATATTGTCGGTTGACTTGTAAATAAAGGGTATCAAAACGTTTTGTCCGTTTACGATATAGTTTCCGTCAGCATCTTTTTTTGTTGCCGCCTCGGATACTTCCCAAATAAAATCCCAAGTCATAACTTCGGGGAGGGTAAAGCCGAGTTTTTCAACGTAGGTCTTGTTTACGTAACAAGCTTCGGTCGAACGCATATATGGTAGAGCGTAATAGCTACCGTTTAATATACATTCATTGAGAAACTGAGGAATAATTTCGTCTTTAGTCGGACCGTCAAATTTAAGACTTGTTCCGCCGAGACCGTATTTTTCATCTTCAAACAGACTGTCGAGAGGGACTACCGTATCTTTACCTGTCAGATATGTTGCGATATGGTCGGGATAGGTTATACAAATATTTGGAGTCGTATCGGTTGCGATATTCGTAATAACGTCGTTGTAAATTCTCGAATAGTCGTTATAAAGGCGGAGCTTTATTTTAATATTCGGGTAAAGGGCTTCAAAATCTTCAATAGCTTGCGCATATATTTCTGTTTGAGTTATATTTGTATCGTTTTTTGCCCAGAACGTAAGCTCGTATTGTTTCGATTCATCAAATGAATCGGGAAGCTTATACAGATCTTTCTTTTCGCTGTCCGAGGAGGGAGTATCTTCGTTTTCTTGCGGTGTATCAATGGGAGTATCATTTGAAGCCAAACTACCGTGACACGACGTAAAACTTGTAAGCGTAAGCAATAAAACGAGCAGTAAACAAAATATTCTTTTCATTATCCTTTTGTACCTCCTCTTGCAACGCCCTCCATGATTTTCTTACGGAATATGATAAACAGTATTATAAGAGGAACGGAGATAACGACTACCGCCGCCATCATACGCGGAATATTGTCTCTTCCGAAGCCATTTTCTCGTATTTCCTGTATTCCGTTTGATACGAGATAGTACGCCTGTTCGTCTGTAATAAGTCTGGGCCAAACGTAAGAGTTCCAACATTCGATAACCTTAAGTATCGTTATGGTTATAATAGTGGGACGGCAAATTGGTATCATAACCTTCCACATATATTTCCAGTCGCTCGTTCCGTCAACCTTTGCCGCGTAATATAATTCGTCGGGAATCTGCGAGAAGTTTTCTTTCAAGAGATATACGTAGAATACCGACATAACCGAGGGGAGTATAAGACCGGCGAAGGTGTTACGCATATTGAGGTTGGTAACTGTGGTGAAGTTTGTAATGATAACCAGTTCGTTAGGTATCATCATAAGTGAGAGAATAAGAGTGAATACCGCATTCTTTCCCTTGAAATTCATTCTTGCAAAGGCGAATGCTGCGGGAATAACGATGCAGAGCATAATTGCCGTTGTTGCAAGTGTAAAAATAAGTGTGTTTAAGAAGTATTGACCGAGAGGAACGGAAGTGAATGCTTCCTTGTAGTTTTCAAATGCGGGGGAAGTTGTAAAAAACTTCGGAACTGTTTCGGAGCTGTAGGCGCTGTAGCTTTTAAGAGACGTAAGTATCATCCAATAAAAAGGGAAAAGTACGGCTATTGCCCAAACAGTCAGCATTATATAGGTGAAAACATTCAGTATTTTTTTACGCAGCTTTGCATTTTTTTCTATTTTTTCATATTGAACGCTGTTATTCATAATACCCACCTCAATAATGAACGTGCTTTTTGCTTATTATGAGATTTATGCACGTAATTGTAAGGACAATAACGAACAGTATAATAGCCGCCGCAGATGCGTAAGACGGGTATCCGCCGCCGTCGCTGTAGAGCATATCATATACGTAACCGACGATGGTGTTCATTTCTGCGGAGTTAAGGTCGAGACCGAACAGAGCGACAGCGTCGCTGTAAGCCTTGAAAGCGCCGATGAATCCGGTTATTATGAGATAGAACAACATAGGCGAAATCATGGGAAGAGTTATTTTTCGGAATATTCTGAAACTTGATGTTCCGTCGAGCTTTGACGCATTGTAGTAATCCTGCTTTACAGATGCTAAAGCACTCGTGAGAATAAGTATCTTAAACGGCATAACTACCCATATAGTATAGAGGCAAAGGACAAACATTTTCGCCCAGTAGGGACCGCCGAGAAAGTCAATAGACGGCCCGCCAAACCAGTTGATAACTGTATTAACCAAGCCCTCGTGCTGCGGAGCTTTTTGGAAGAGTATCATAAATACAAGTCCGACAGCCAACGTGTTTGTTACGTAGGGAAGAAAATATATTGTTTGAAAAAGATTGCGAATAGCTTTTATTGAGCTTAGTCCGAGGGATATAAGCAGTGCGATTATTGTTGACAGAGGAACGGTTATCGCAACTAAAATAAACGTGTTTTTCAAAGCCTGAAGAAAGTATGGGTCGTGCAAAACGTAGGAATAGTTGTAAAGACCTACTCCGTTATACGTTTGAGATGCGAAATTATAGCTTTCTTCAAAGGAGTATATAAAAACGTCAATAAGAGGATATACCATAAATACCGCAAGAAAAATAAGTGCGGGCAGTAAGTATAGCCAAGCCTTTTTGTTTTGATTATCCATAACTTTTTCCCCTTTTTACTTTGCGGTATAATAAATTCTTTCACCGCTTTGTTTGTCAAAGAGATATACTTTTTGCGGCTTGAGGTCAAATTTAACCGTCGGCTTTGAGGTATCAACGATGTTTTCCGCGCTTATTATCGCGCGTATAACCTGTCCGGGTGCATTTGCGTGGGTGATAACTACGCTGATGTCTCTTCCCATTACTTCGACACCGTTGAGATTACATTCGAACGAACCGTTTTCGTTCAGTACGTAGCCTTCGGGACGTACGGCAACCGTAAACTCCTTATTTTCTTTAATATCAACGTTGAAAATACAGTCGTTTCCTATATAGAGATTTCCGTTTTCCGTTCTGCCTTCATATACGGCAATGGGGGGAGTGCCGAGGAATTTTGCAACGAAGAGGTTAATGGGCTCGTCATATACGTCTTGAGGTTTGCCTATCTGCTGAATGACACCGTCTTTCATAACTACAATCATATCGGATATACTCATAGCTTCTTCTTGGTCGTGAGTTACGAATACGGTAGTTATTTTAGTTTCATTTTGTATACGCTTTATTTCTTCTCTTGTCTGAAGACGGAGTCTTGCATCGAGGTTTGAAAGAGGCTCGTCAAGCAAAAGAACTCGGGGCATTTTTACGAGAGCTCTTGCAATAGCGACACGCTGCTGCTGACCGCCCGAAAGCTCCGACGGTTTTCTGTCAAGCAGTCCGTCTATTTGTACAAGCTTTGCAATTTTCTCTGCTTTTTCGTTCATTTGTGCTTTGGTAAGTTTTTCTTTACCTTTTAAATTTTCAAGAGGAAATGTTATGTTTTGTTTTACCGTAAGATGAGGGTAGAGGGCGTAACTCTGAAATACGAGACCGACTCCTCTCTTTTCAGGAGGAACTTTTGTAATGTCGTCATCGCCGAAAAAGATTTTACCCTCTGTTGGTCTTTGAAGACCGCTTATAAGATTAAGTGCGGTACTTTTTCCGCAGCCCGAAGGACCGAGAAGGCCGATAAGTTTTCCGTCGGGTATTTCGAAAGAGAAATTGTTAACAGCTATAACGTCATTTTTTTCTTTCTTGTTTCTTGAGGGGAATTTTTTTGTTACGTTCTGTAATACTACCTTCATTTCTCATCATTCCTTTTTTAGTAAAGTGTATATTAAAAGTGATGCTTTATTCAAACAGCTTGTCCCAGTCAAACAGTTCGCCGGGGTCGCTTTTTTGGGGGTTAAATTCGTTGTGCCCGATAATGTGTGCTTTATCGTAGGTTATTAAATATCGTTGGCAAATATCTTTCAGTAATTCTTTTAGAGAAGCGTATTGTTCGTCGGTAAAGCCTATCAGAGATTTATCTATCTTGTCGTAGTCGGCTTTGGTCATATATTGCTTCATATCGTTGTATGACCCGATAGCAAGCATTTCTATCCCGATGGAATACTTATTCATTTTGTTAGTGTATTTTTCATCATTGGCAAATGTTCCGACACCAGCGTGCCAAGCGGCGTAGTTTTCGGGAATAAAGCATTTAATCTGTCCGTCTCTATCTATTATATAGTGAGTGCTTATTTCGCTTTGCTCAAATATTTGCTTAACGGCATCTACGCTGTATGGCTCATTGATATTGTTTACTACGTTGCTTGTAAAGTGCAGTACTATGTATTCAATGTCAAATTCTCTGTCCCACGAATACTTGTCAAACGGAAGAAGATAATTTTTTTCTGCTAAACAGGATACTGTGTCAGTAGGAATATATTCCGTTTCTTCGGTCAAAGTATCAATTTGGTCAAGTGTTTCCGATACGAGCGATTCACTTGAAATCGGCGGAACCGTTTCGGGAACAGGCATTGATTCAATATTTGTTTCGGGCGTGTTTTTGTGGGGAGAAACGCTGTTACACCCTGTTAACAGACATAAAAAGATTAAAACAACCGTTAAAAAGCATATTTTCATTTTAACTCACTTTCTTTTTTTCTGTTTAGTGCATCATTCGTTTGTTGAACGCTGATAGCCTTTGTCGAGGTTACGACGTAAGTGTCAAAAAGGGTGATGCCGACGGCATTCAAATGGTGGGTTAAACGTCGGTGTAAAATTAAATCATCTGAAGAGACTTTGGTGTTGTCGGGGTGATTATGGGCGAGAGCAACCTTCGTAACGTTGCTCATTGTTGCCAATTTTACAATTTTCTTTATGCTGACTTCACTTGCGGAGTGGGTTCCGGTGCTTAAAGTGCTGCAACTGATAATATGGTCCTGTTTGTCAAAAAGCAGAAGATATACTGTTTCTTCGGTTATTCCCAAATACTTTTGGAAAAAGTATTTTCCAACCTTTCTGCGCGTGTTGAATACCTCGTTTTTTGAAAGCCTGTCTATGTAATAAAGCCTTGCTATATCTGCCACTAATCGTATCAACAATGCTGCATTTCCGGTCATGTTTTTGGTGTTTTTCAGTGCCGTGTAGTCAGCTTCGAGAACGCTTGAAAAGCTGCCGAATTTGTTTATAAGCTCGTGCGCTGTTTCATTTGTATCCTTATAAGGAATTCCAAAGAAAAGAAGCAATTCGAGAACTACGTGCTGGTGTAATCCGTCAACTCCGTTTTTTAGGTAAGTTTCTTTAAGCCTTGCCCTGTGCCCCTCGTGGGAATTTGGTTTCTTTTTCCTTTTTGTCGAATTTGCCATTTTTTCACTCTCGTCTTATATGATTGAACTATATTTTACCACATATCTTGTTATTTTACAATAACATTTCAATTTTCACACAATATTTTATTATGATTAACAATTTAATAATATAAAAAACTTAAAAATTATGTATAATTAATGAAGATAAGATTGAAAAAAAGATTGATTATTTCGAGTGATTGTTGTATAATGGATTGAATAAAGACAAAAATAATTAATACGTTTCGGCGGAGGAATAACAGACATGGCAAACATTTTGAAGAAATCCGAAAAATTTGAAGGGGTAAAGGGACCTGTTCTTACGATAGTAATGGACGGTGTCGGAATTGCCCCCAATAACGACGGCAATGCTTTTGCAAAGGCATACACACCTACACTTGACAGACTTATGAAAGAGTATCCTACACTTGTGCTTAAAGCTCACGGTACTGCTGTAGGTCTTCCCGGAGATGACGATATGGGTAACTCTGAGGTTGGACACAATGCACTTGGTTCCGGACAGGTGTTCAGTCAAGGTGCAAAGCTCGTATCAGAATCTATTGAAAGCGGAAAAATGTTTGCAAGTGAAACTTGGCAGACTCTTACAAAAAACGTTCTTGACAATAAATCTACATTGCATTTTCTCGGACTTTTCTCCGACGGTAACGTTCATTCTCATATTAATCATCTTAAAGCAATGATTGAAAAGGCAAAGGAATGTGGTATAGCAAAGGTACGCGTACACATTCTTCTTGACGGAAGAGACGTTGGTGAAACCTCTGCTCTTGAATATATTGAACCGTTTGAAGAATTTATTGCTAATCTTAGAGACAATGCTTTTGATGTTAAGATAGCTTCTGGCGGTGGCAGAATGAAGATTACTATGGACAGATATGAAGCTAACTGGTCTATGGTTGAAGAGGGTTGGAAAACTCACGTTCTCGGCGAAGGAAGATTTTTTGCTTCTGCTGCAGAAGCAGTTAAAACATACAGAGAAGAGACGGGTGTTATTGACCAAGACCTTCCTCCATTCGTTATTGCCGAAAACGGTAAGCCCGTAGGTACAGTTGAAGACAAAGACAGCGTTATCTTCTTTAACTTCAGAGGCGACCGTTCCATTGAAATTTCTACTGCATTTGATGCAAAAGGATTCAGCAAGTTTGACAGAAAGCGCGTTCCCAACGTTATGTATGCGGGTATGCTTGAATATGACGGCGACCTTCATATCCCTTCACGCTATCTTGTAAATCCCCCCGAAATTACACAGACTATGGGTGAATATCTTGCAAATTCAGGTGTTAGCCAATTTGCTCTTTCCGAAACCCAGAAATACGGACACGTTACTTACTTCTGGAACGGAAACAAGAGCGGCAAGTTCAGCGAGGAGCTTGAAACTTACGTTGAGATTCTTTCCGATGTTGTTCCGTTTGAACAGCGTCCTTGGATGAAGTGTGCTGAAATAACAGATAAGCTTATTGAAGCTCTTGATAGTAAAAAATATAAAGTTCTGAGAGTGAATTTCCCCAACGGCGATATGGTTGGACATACAGGTAATTTCCACGCTACAAAGATAAGCCTTGAAGCTCTTGACCTTTGCTTGAAGCGTATTCTTGAAGCTCTTGACAAGGTTGGCGGTACTGCAATTATTACGGCTGACCACGGAAATTCCGATGAAATGTATGAGATGGACAAAAAGACGGGTGCGCCTAAAGCTAACAAAGATGGTTCGCTCAAGTCGAAAACAAGCCATACGCTTAACCCTGTTCCTATGATAATTTACGACAACAATTACAGAAGCGCATACACCGTTAAGGAAGGAAATTTTGGTCTTTCCAACGTTGCGGCAACCGTAGTAAATCTTCTTGGTTATGAAAAGCCTGAGGCTTGGGACGAATCGGTTATCGAACTGAAATAAAACAATTAACAAGGAGGAAAAATGGAAAACAACGAAAAGAACCGGATTGGAAACCCCGAAGATTCCGATAACAATATCGAGAAATTGGAAGATGTTAAAGAAGAGGTAACTTCTCCTTTGGCTGAAGAGGGTGGAAATAGGACTTCGGAAGTGAATGATTTGCCTGAAGTCTCTGAAAAAAATAATGATGAACCGGCAGTGGTCGATGCTTTCCTTTCTTCTTTGTCTGATAAGGCTTCCGATGATGTAGCATCGACGGAAAAGAACAATCAAAAAGAGAAAATTAAATTAGGTTGGCGTTCTATTCTGCTGGCAATACTCTTGGCGGTATTTCTTGTTTCTGCAGGTATGATTGCATTTAATCTTATCGACAGTTACAGAGCAGAGAAGTTCTATTCCGATATGAATAGCGACTTTCTTGGCGATTCAGACAGAACCGGTCTTATAGGTTATCTTGCGCCTGCTGTCCTCGATAAAGAAATGCCTCAATACGGTAACGTTAGACTTGGCTCTGGAAACGGAGAATATTCGGTTATTGACACCAATAATCCGTTCTTTGCACAATACAAAGAAAAACTGACGGAATATCAAAAGACTAATCCCGACATATTCTGTTGGATCCAAGTTGACGGAACCGGTATAAGCTACGCTTGTGTTAAGGGAACTGATAACAACTATTATCTTGACCACAACGTAATGCTTGAACAGAATGTAAACGGCGCGATATTTGCAGATTACAGATGCGATACGACTATTCTTGAAAATCCGAATCTTGTATTGTACGGACATAATATGATTCAAGAGGGCGTAATGTTTACGGATATGTTGAAATTCCTTGACCAAACGACCTTTTTGAATAACAGATATATAACCCTTTACACAGTTGACGCGGTATACAGATACGAGATATTTGCGGTTTACAGAACAACGTCAACCTACCGTTACTGTCAGATAGGCTTTATGTCTGCTGAATCTTTTGTGAATTGGTGTAATGAAATGAACTCCAATTCTATGTACAACAGAAATACAGGAGACTTTACTGCTAATAGCAGAGTGCTGACATTGTCTACCTGTGTTACCGGGGATCCGGACGGTAGATATGCATTGCAGGCAAGGCTTGTTTCGATTGAAAAGAGTGCTGACGCTGTGATAGAACTGCCCGACGGCGATGAATTTAACAAGGTTAACCCCAACGACAGCGTGCCGCTTGATGAGCTTGAGCTTCCGTTGCAGTCTGAAGAACCCGAAGATACGACAGTGTATCCAGAAAGCGAAACAGTATATGAGGAGCCTGCTCTTTAAAAAGGAAGGATAGAAAATGATTTCCGTTGTAATACCTGTTTATAATGAAGAAAAAAGAATAGAGAAAACGGCGGAAATTCTTGTGTCCTATTTAAGTTGTGCCGTTGACAGTTACGAAATAGTTTTTTCGAATGACGGAAGTCTTGATTCTACGTTTGAAAAAGCTAAAAACATAAGCTTGCAAAATCCTTTTGTAAAGGTAGTCGGTTACGACACTAACAAGGGAAAAGGCGGAGCTGTAAGAGAAGGTATATTGGCGGCAGAGGGCGATATAATACTATTTACCGACTGTGATTTAGCCTATGGAACCGACGTTATCGGCAAGGCGGTCAAGTGCTTTGAAGAGACCGGTGCCGATATTGTAACCGGTTCAAGAAACTTAAACTCCGAAAGTTATGAGGGCTATACCTTTATAAGAAAAGTAATGTCAAAGGTATATTTTAAAATAATTGCTTTCGCTTCCGGATTTAAGCTGACCGATTCGCAGTGCGGTTTTAAATGCTTTAAAAATTATGCGGCGCACGATATTTTTTCGGAGTGTACGATAAACAGCTTTGCTTTTGACCTTGAGGCGTTGATAAAAGCGCAGAATAAGGGCTATAAAATAGCTGAAATGCCTGTTAAAATCTTATATAACGATAACAGCGAATCAAAAGTGAGAATGATACGTGATACGTTTAAAATGCTTGGCGATATAAGAGAAATAAGAAGACAAAATAAAAAAGCCTGAAATTTCTCAGGCTTTTTTGAATATACAATAAATGGGGCTAAGTAATCAACTTAGCCCCTGTTGTGTATATTGGTTTTATTGTTTTGAATTTGTTTTTGTGTAGTCAAGGATACCTATAATTCCCATTACAACAAAGGCGATAGCGAGTATCAGAGTAATCGTCCATCTGCCAAGCGGCTCGCCCGAAACAGCAATAAAGATATAAGCAACAATTGCCGCAATACCGATGACGATTTGAAATATTGCAGAAAATAAATACCAAATTTTCATTATGCTTTCCACACAGCTTTAATAATGTTGGTGATTTTCGGGCTGGTTCCGTACATCAAAACGCCTACGCGGTATATCTTTGCTGAAAGAATACCGATTCCTACGGTGGAACAGATAAGAATTGCAATTGAAGTTGCAATCTCATACCATGCCACCGTACTCATAGCAATTCTTGTGAACATTGCCATAGGTGAAGTAAACGGAATATACGAGCAAATTTTCATCAATAAATTATCTACGCTTCCGCTTCCCATAGATATCATAACGACAATAAATCCAAAAACAAACAAATAGCTTATAGGCTGAACGGCAGTATTTATATCCTCAAGCTTTGAAACGGTAGATGCAACCGCGCCGAATAGAAAAGCATAAATAAGAAATCCGAGCAAGAAAAATACAAGCATAAATACAAGAAGCATAGGGGGGATATTGAAGATTGAATCAACTATTATATTGTCTCCCCAATATTTTTCATTTATATTGTAAAACAAGAGAGCTGAGCCGAATATCGCGCTAAGCTGTACAAGACCTGCAATACACGAAGCTATTACTTTTCCGAACATCATACTGATAGGCTTTGCACTTGTAATAAGCACTTCCATAGCTTTTGAACTCTTTTCTGTTGCAACGTTCATTGCAACCATTTGTCCATACAAAAGAATTACCATATAAAGTGCAAATATCATAATGTACGTATAAAAGAAGTTTTGCATTTGGTCTTTGCCGAGGCTTTCTACCGTACCTATTATTTGCGTGCTCATTACTTCGCCGACTTTTTCTTTGGTCATACCGCCGTTTAACATAGCGCTCATTTGATAAAAATTTTGCAAAACTTCATTTGCTATGTCAGAGTTAACGTCATACATCGTAAGGTTTTCTACGTAATACGTATATTCTGTAGCACTTGTCATAACAA
This sequence comes from Eubacteriales bacterium, assembly GCA_045587445.1. GTDB lineage: Bacteria > Bacillota > Clostridia > Oscillospirales > CAG-272 > RGIG1995. Next base: position 25,141 of record JAZNCH010000048.1, read on the forward strand.
AAGCACACTCTGCTTCCCCTGACGTAATCTTTTCCTTAATTATTTCAACGTCTGCCTCTGTAAGCTGCACGTTATAATCAGTAAATGCGCCGGAAAAAGTTTCTTTCAGAATTTCCGACTGAGAAAAATCAGCAGGTTTAATAAGCATTACAGATAATTCGTTAGAGGTATCCGTCGTATTATTCGATTCAAAGAGCGACATAGCACGCGGGAAAAACATAACTGCGGCAATCAGAAGAACAAGAAAGATTGTTACACCTACGAAAGCCTTGTTTTTTACATACGATTTTAATTCGAATTTAAGTATCTTGCCAAACTGTTTCATTTTTTAGTCCTCCTTTGCGGCATCGCCTGCGTATTCAACGAATATATCGTTGAGTGAGGGCTCGAATACCTTTACTTCGTCGATGTCATAGTTTTCTACCAGCCGTGTCATAACGGCTTTTTTCTCGTTTTCATCTGTAAGCTTAATTATCAACTCTCCGTTTTCTTTTACGGTGCAAGACGTGCCGAAATCGGATATGACAGCATTTTTGTTTTCGGTACGAACAACAAGTCGGTTTCGGGGATAATTTCTTTTTATATCGTGTAAATCACCGTGAAGAGCAACAACGCCGTTGTTAAGTATGGCAATGCTGTCGCAGAATTCTTCGATATAGCTCATTTGGTGGCTTGAGAAAAGCACAATTTTACCCCTTGCAATCTGTTCTTTGACTACGTCTTTTAAAAGCATTGCATTAACGGGGTCAAGTCCCGAAAAAGGCTCGTCGAGAATAACGATAGCGGGGTCGTGTGCAAGAGCTGTAACAAGCTGAATCTTTTGCTGATTACCCTTTGAAAGCGTATCAAGCTTTTTGTTTCGGTATTCGGTCATACCCAGTCTTTTCAACCAATAGTCAATAGATTTTACAGCGTCTTTATTGCTCATTCCTTTAAGTTCTGCAAAATATGTAAGCTGGTCAATAATAATCTTCTTTGGATAAAGACCTCTTTCTTCGGGAAGATAGCCGATACCGATCTTGTTGTAATCAATAGGTTGACCGTCTATCAATACCTCGCCGATGTTTGCGGGAAATACGTTCATCAAAATTCGGATTGAAGTGGTTTTACCTGCTCCGTTTCTGCCGAGCAGACCAAAAGCTTTTCCGCCTTCGGCTTTAAATGAAACTCCGGTGAGGACTTTTTTCTCGCCAAAGGACTTTTCTATGTTTTTTAGTTCTAATATCATTTTGCTTATGACTCCTTAAATAATTGCTTTGTAATTATATTATATCACAAACAGCGTGGAAAATAAAGTGGTTTTAAAAAAATGCACGGAGTTTGTCCGTGCATTTTTTATTACACTATTTCGCAAATATATGAAATATACTCAAGTGAGCTTAGTGCTTCTATTATTGCTGCGTGAGATTTATACTTACGCAAATTTTCTTTTGTTATGGTAATCGAAATCGAATAAACGCTTAGTCCCGAATTTTGATACGCTGGGTTAGCTTCAATGTCGTCGATGTTAAGACCAATCTTTCTTATGGTTGCAAGAAAGTCCTGAAGGTCGATTTTATTCTTTAATTCAAGGTGTATTTCAAAATGGTTCGAACGGTTCTTCAAGTATGTTTCAACGTCGGGCAATATTGCAAGACAGAAAAAAACGAGCAAATAGCCAACAAGTCCTACAGTGTAAAAACCTGCGCCCATGGCAAGACCGATAAAGCCTACTGACCAGAGTGCAACTGCTGTAGTCAATCCCTTTATTTGATTTTTTGAGCTGTAAAGCAGTGAGTTTGAACTAATTATGGCAATACTTATTATAGTTGCCGCAGATAAAATTACAAGCCCTTTGAAATAACCGTTTACTCCGCAATATATATCAATTATCATAGCCATAGAAGATGCGAGGGCAACGAGAATAAACGTACGTAATCCTGCCGAATGGCGTTTTCTTGCACGTTCGATTCCTATAGTTCCTGCAAGCATAAACGCAAGCAAAATGCGCAAAGTTGCAGAATAAACGTTAAGTTCAATCGACCAATTTCCCAAAAGCTTGGCAATGGGGTCAATAACTAATGTTCCATCAATACTAAACATAATTTCTTATCTCCTGTTTAAGAATTTTCCGCGATTAAACATTTCAAAGCTTTCCTCAAATTGCTGTTCTTCAGCAGCTTCGGTAAAGGCTTTTTCGTTTTCATTTGTTTTTTCGCGGTCTTTTTGAATTTCATCGTGTATCTGCTGAAGCTGTTCTATAAGAATATCTATCTGCGAACGAGGTTTTCCGTTTTCGTCAACCGTAGCTACGGTTGTTAATTCGTCAAGCTTGTTGGAATATGCCCCCGATTTAAAGAGGGCAAGTTTTGCAAGTACGGGACCTACAAGCTCATACATAATACCTGCCGAAACGATTATCGTTTGTATTGTATCGCCAAGCTCTCCACCAAGTGAACGTGAACAAAGTGCTGCAAGCGGAATCGCAACTCCCGCTTGTGGAATAAGAGCAAGACCTAAATAATTAGTTGTTTTTGTCTGCTTTTTCATTGTAATGCAGCCTAAGAATGAACCGCAGTATTTTCCGATAATTCTTATAATGAAGTACAGAATACTTATAACCAGAAGAGACATACCAAGATTGTTTCCGCCGCTTGACAAAAGTGCATCGAGGTTGAAATTCATCCCCGACCGAACGAAGAAGAGAAGCAAAAGTGGGGGGCTGAAATAGTTTAACTGCTTAAACAGATTTTCGTCTTTCGATGCGTTTCTGTAAACCGTTCCCATTGCCATACAACCGAGTAATGGGGATACGTCAAGTACAACGCATACGCCGCAGAAGAGAAGTAATATACTTAGCGAAACAATTAATCGGTTGTCGGCAGATTTTTTTCCGGGAGGCATAAGAAGTATAGTGAGAAATGCCATTCCCGCGCCGAGTATTATCATAAGTATATTTTTAACTACCGGCAATATTATCGATTCAACAAGCCCCGCAGTTTCAGCGTTTTCTGAAATAGAAGCCGCTACAGATACTGCAATACTGAACGAAAAGAGTCCTATTATATTATCTATCGCAATTACTTGAAGAAGTGTATCAACAAAATCGCCCTTTGCTTTTGTTTGTCTTATCGTCATCATCGTTGATGTGGGAGCCGTAACCGACGCCAAAGCTGACAGTACGATAGAAATTGCTAAATTAACTCTTAATACAAAATATGTAACAATAAATATAATGACAGACGCCAATAATGACTCGATAATTGCAATAACAAGGGATTTTATACCGTTCTTTTTAAATGCTGAAAACTGAAAATATTCACCGATACAAAAAGAAATAAGAGCAAGTGAGATGTCTGCCAAAAAATCGGTTCCTGCAATTACGCTTTTTGGAATTATGTTTATGAAAAAGGGACCTATTAAAATACCAATGATTATGTATGCCGAAACGTTGGGCAAACCTATAGGTTTTGTTACTCTTGTGGTCAGATAACCCAGCACCAGCATTAATGCAACCGACAGAATAATACTTGCAGCAGAGCCGTCAGACAGCCCAAATATTGTATTCAACATTTTGTTTCCCTCCCTTTTTGAGTTGCGTTTAAAAAATACAAAATATAAAAAAACTATTGCATTTATATTTCTTATATGATACACTAATATCAATAAAAAGAAAAATAATTTTTATTTAGTTTTTCATAAAAATATGTAATGAACACCGAGGTGTGTCATGGTAGATCCTAAAATTGAATCATTGCTTACGGTAGCAAAATACGGAAACTTCACAAGAGCAGCAGAGGTACTGTCGCTTACACAGCCTGCTGTCAGCCATCACATTAAACAGCTTGAAACAGAGCTTGGAATTACTATCTTTTCCCGCAAAAAAGGTGATTTAAGGCTTACTGCAGCGGGAGAAATCGTCGTAAAATACGCAATGAGAATAAATGCGATATACGACAGAATGAAGGAAGTTCTTTCCGATAGAGAAAACAATATTGAGCGTTTGCGTATAGGTATAACTCATACTGCGGAAAGTAACGTTATTGCCGAGGTCTTGGCAAAATACGGGAACGATAACCCTGATATTATTATTACAATTATTACGGATTCCATAAAAAATCTTTATAGTATGTTGGAGAATTATGAAATAGACTTTGCAATTGTAGAGGGTGTATCAAGTAACTCGGATATTAATTCCGTATTACTTGATACCGACTATCTTGTTTGTGCGGTTGCAAATGAGAACCCCATATCTACGCAGTCTATGATAACTATTGAAGAGTTGAAAAAGCAGCGACTTATTCTTAGACTTCCCATGTCGGGAACTGTTAACTTGTTTATCAGCAGTCTTGAAAGTATAAACAGAACAATCGATGAATTCAACGTTATTCTTGAAGTTGACAACATTGATACCATAAAGACTTTGATAAGAAAAAATCTCGGTGTATCTATTTTGCCGAAATCAACTTGTATGGACGAGGTGAGAAAGCAGAAGATGACTATTCTTCCCATAGAAAATCTGAGTATGATAAGAGAAACTAATATTATTTATCTCAAGGATTTCAACCATACCGACATTTTGAAGGATATTACCAAGCTTTACAACAAGATTACAAAAATTCAGAAGTGAAGAATTGTGTCGTACCAATAGAGGAAAGTGTTTGTAAAAACAAAAAAGCGTGCAACCGAAGCTACGCACGAAAAACACGTTGCTCCATTGCTGCGACGCAATTTACGGTAGTATACAAGAACGTAAAAACAGAGAATGTGTTTTTGCCAAAAAACAAAAAACAGTTCTTGTTAAACTAACTTTATTAAATTACGTCGCAAGATTATTATAACATTTTAAAAAAATAATAATTGCAAAAAAGTATTGACAAAAAAAATGTGTTGTAGTATAATATATGGGCAGCCAAAAATGCCGGTGTGGCGGAATTGGCAGACGCCCGGGACTTAAAATCCCGTGGGAATTCAACTCCCGTACCGGTTCGACCCCGGTCACCGGCACCAAAGTTGTACTAAACTTAATATCGCGGGGTAGAGCAGTTGGTAGCTCGTCGGGCTCATAACCCGGAGGTCGTGAGGTTCAAGTCCCACCCCCGCAACCAAATTGTAGCACCGATTTAGATATCGGGGCAGAAAACCCAGAAACCTAAACGGTTTTTGGGTTTTTTCTATACGAGTTTTCATAGTAAAATTTCATAGATATCCTAAGCCAAAAACGGCTTTCGGGGAGGACTTGCACTAAAATATTCACGCAATTGTTAAATGTTCTTGAAAAAATATGTAATTAGAAGTATAATTATAAAAAAGGACTTGAGGTGATGTTATGAACTATTGGACCGAATTGAGTGTTGAATTTGCTAATAAAAGAAATTATTTGGACGAATTGTACAAAGTGTATCCGATATCTCCAAATTTACGCAGAGATATTTCTCCTGAAAATTGTCGTGCGATAGAAACTCATTTTTCTAATAGAAATAATGTCGAGTTAATAAAAGAATTATTGAAATTGGAGTTATTTCCACTTAAGGATAGCTATATTCCTTATCTTCGTAGAGATAGTACATCAATAAATCGTAATCCAAACACTGTTAATAGAATAGCGGGAAATTTATATTCAATGGGACTTGATGTCATTTTTGATAGATGCACAGAACCTAAAGAAACCAACAGGCAAATGGGTCCAATGTTTAAGAACTGGCTTAAAACGGGAGTCTTAGGATGCAAAATATACGAAACAGAAGAAGAGTTTCTTTTAGCGAAAGAAAATGCAATATTTCTTGCTTCGGATAACAGAATGAAGGAATTTGCTATCAAACATTTAGGATATACAAGGATTAGTAAAGGTCTAGATTTTATTGGCAAATACAATGATAAATACGTTATTGCAGAAACTAAATTTTTGACAGATTTTGGCGGGCACCAAAATGATCAATTTGAAGATGCTATTGCTACACTTACAAGTCCAATTAATAATAGTTGCAAAAAAGAAGTAGTTAAAATTGCCATAGTTGATGGCGTGTTATACATTAAAGGTAAACATAAATTGTATAAATTTTTACAGGACAATAACGAACTTGTAATTTTGTCCGCACTAGTTTTAAGGGAGTATTTGTATTCTTTGTAAAAAGTTATGGAAATAAGTTATATAAACAAAAAAAGCGTTGCTGAAATTTTAGACAAATCAAAAAAGTTTGAATGGGAAACCTCAATTTCAGATGGTAATAACTCATTATTATTAAAAGGCGATAATTTCGAGGGATTAAGTTTCTTGTTGCAAAATGGCTATGAAGGGAAAATCGATTTAATATATATCGATCCTCCTTTTAATACAAATCAGGAATTTTTCACTTCAGAAAGTCGTTGCCAGTCTATAAGTATGTCTAAAAATGGAAATTTGGCTTATAGCGACAAATACTCATTAGATGAATATTTGGAATTTATTCGTGAAAGAACTATTCTAATGCATAAACTTTTGTCAGATGAAGGCAGTTTCTATTTTCATATTGATACAAAAATGGGGCATTATTGCAAATTGATTTTTGATGAAATATTTGGTAAAGAAAACTTTATTAATGATATAACTAGAATAAAATCAAACCCAAAGAATTTTAATAGACGTGCATACGGCAATGAAAAAGATGTAATTCTTTTTTATGCAAAAAAACGCGGAAATAACCTTTGGAAAAATATAACGTTGCCGTTAACAAGCGAGGAAATTAAAAAACGCTATACAAAGAATGATGAAAACGGATTCTATACTACTATACCACTTCACGCTCCTGGTGAAACAACAAACGGCGTTACAGGACAACCTTGGAGAGGGATGCTACCACCATCAGGAAGACATTGGCGGACAGATCCCAAAGAATTTGATAAATTGGATGCTCAGGGGTTAATTGAATGGTCTTCTACGGGTAACCCTAGAATAAAAAAGTATGTCACCGCTCACAAAGGGAAAAAAATACAAGATGTTTGGTCATTTAAGGATCCTCAGTATCCTCTATACCCAACGCAAAAGAATGAAGAAATGCTCCGTCTAATCATTCAACAATCTTCTGACGAAAATAGTATAGTATTAGATTGTTTTGCCGGAAGCGGAACCACTTTAGTTGCTGCTGAGAATTTACATAGAAAATGGATCGGCATTGATAATTCGATAGAATCGATTAAAATAATAAAAGATAGGCTAAAAGATTCTAACTTTATAGAATACGATTTAATTTGATTTACATATATATTTTTTGATATCTAAATCGGAGCGACGTGCCAAAACGAAAACAGCACTCAAACCGTGATTCTCATAAGGATGTTTAAGAAAATCCAGTAAAGAAGCCGGTTGACGAGTGCAAAAAATAATGCTTGTGAGAAAATCACAAGCATTATTTTTTTGTAGTTTTTGTAGTTGATTTTTATAGATATCCTTCACTCAAATTATCTTTGGGAGAGGACTTGAACTTTTTTCAAAATAATATAGAAATAAAAGTGCGAAAATGATATAATGTTTTTATCTTTAATTCATACAAAGGAGTATTGTAATGACAAACGAAAAAAATAAAATGAATTTTTAGATAGTTTAAAAGATTTCGTGAGTACGTTAGCAGCAGAAATAGCTTGTGATGATGAATGGACTGTACGAGGTTTTATTGATATTTTCAAAAACGTATATACAATTTCTAACGATACAAAAATTGTTTCAAAGGTTTTAGAACTACATTTGTTTCCACGCTTTGTAGCTTTTGCAGAAAGAACAGGATATATCATTGAACTTGCAACTTGTCAAAACTGGTATCCGGATATGACTTTTATATCTAAAGAAAACCCAAAAATTAAATTTGCTGTTGACTTAAAGACAACATATAGAGATGAAGAATACCCAGGCTTTTGCAACGGCTTTACGCTCGGTTCGCATGGCGAGTATTTCACAGACAGGACTAGTAGCAAAAACATTCAATATCCATACAACGAGTATTGCGGACATTTTTGTTTAGGAATCATTTATTCCAGAAATGACTTAGATAAACAAGAGGAATTGAAAATATATAATGTTGACCAGGTGGACAAAATACCTGCGGTTATTAAAAACTTCTTGTTCTTTGCTGAAGAAAAATGGAAAATTGCTAGTGATAAAGGCGGTAGTGGAAATACTGCTAATATAGGAAGTATTGAAAAGATTTCTGACATATTAGCCGGCAATGGCGTCTTTGCAAAAGCTGGCGAAGAATTCTTTGACGATTATTGGTCAAACTTTGGGAAAATTGAAATATTAGGTAAGAATAAAAAAAGAAAAAAATTATCATCTTTTGAAGAGTATTTGGAGTACAGAAGATTGCCGAAAACTTTAAATAATCCAAAAGCAGCAAAGAGAAAGGGTATGTTAGATGAATGAGAGTAAAGTGTTTGTGCCACCGTTAAAAATACAAGGCATAAAAACAAAACTTATTCCAACAATAAAGCAATATGTTATTTTAAACGAGGAAACATTATGGATAGAGCCTTTTATGGGTTCGGGGGTGGTAGGTTTTAATGTTGCTCCTCATAATGCAATATTTGCAGATACCAATCCTCATATTATAGATTTTTATAAACATATACAAGAAGGTATTATAACCCCTTATATCGTAAAGGCTTTTTTGGAAAGCGAAGGGAAAAAGCTTTCTGAAGGTGATGTGGAGTATTATCTTTTTGTTCGCGAAAGATTTAACAAAGAACACAATCCCCTTGATTTTTTATTCTTGAATCGTTCTTGTTTCAACGGTATGATGAGATTCAACAAGAATAATGACTTTAATGTTCCATATGGACATAAACCTGAAAGGTTTGTGAAAGCATATATAACAAAAATTGCTAACCAAGTGGAATATGTATCGACAAAGATTAAGAATAACAATTGGAATTTTGTGTGTCAATCTTTTGAGAAAACAATCTCTCTTGCGAACTCAAATTCTTTTATATACTGCGACCCTCCGTATATTGGCCGCCATGTTGATTATTATGATAGTTGGAACGAACAAAATGAGTACACACTTTGTGAATTTTTAGTAAAATCAAATTCAAAGTTTATGTTATCTACATGGGAACATACCAAATACAGAGAGAATGAATATCTTGAAAAAGTTTGGGGATTTTGCGATAAAAAAACAAAGGAACACTTTTATCACATTGGCGCAAAAGAAACAAACAGAAATTCCGTCATAGAAGCGTTGTTGATGAATTACACACCTTTTGAGAATTCTAATAAATTGATTCAGGTAAACGAACAATCATCGTTATTATAGTTGTGTATATTGATTAGATATCTAAATCGGTGCAACGTGCAAAAATGAAAAGGCATCCAAGAGGATGCCTTTTTTGCGTATATACGTTCAATAGGAATAGTCAGGATTTAGATTGTTTTTTTATAATTGCAGGGGTCTTTATATATTTACGGAATGAACTATATGCTTAATAGCAACATCCACGCCAGACCGTAGTAGCTAATAACTGCAACAAGGTCGTTAATTGTTGTAATCAATGGACCTGAAGCAACAGCCGGGTCAATACCAAACCTATATAAAGAGATCGGTATTGCTGCTCCGGTTAAGCCGGAAATCGCCATCGCAAAGCACATAGCAAATCCCACACAACTCGCGGTAGCCAATACGAACGATACACTGTATGATGCAAAAACAAACAGATAAATGCTTACTATAATAAATGATATTGAGCCAAGCACCAGACCGTTTAGCAACGCAACGCGAATTTCCTTTAAAATGGTTATAATTTGCTTTTTTAAACTGTTTTCATCACTGATGCCAAGGGTTCTTACCGTTACAGCGAGCGACTGTGTTCCAACATTACCTGCCATTCCGAGAATTAGTGATTGGAATGAAACTATCATTGGAAGTGCATCTACCACCCCCTCAAAAAGTCCCACAACGGCAGATACTGCAAGTCCCATAAATAGTAGTGCAACCAACCATGGAACACGCTTTTTCATACTTGTAAAAAGAGTTTCGTCGGATTCTTGCTCGGAGGTCAATGCCGCCAGCTTTACATAATCGTCGCTACGCTCTTCATCGACAAGCTCAATAATATCCGTAGATGTAATTACACCGAGAAGAGTGTTGTTTGCAGATGAAATAACGGGAATCATATTTTCGGAATATCCGCGAAGGCGTTCTATGTTTTCAGAAACTATATCCTTGTCGTAGACAAATGGGAATGTGGTTAATATCAATGTTTCAAGTTCTACGTTGCTTCTTGCAACTATAAGGTCCTTAAGGTCAATCACACCGTAAAACGACTCGTCTTCATCAACTACAAATATTGTGTAAATATTGTCGTTTTCAGCTGCTTCGTTTATTAAGGTTTTCATTGTTTCCTTAATTGTTTGATTACGCTTTACGACAATAAAATTGGTACTCATACGGCTACCGAATTCATTGTCTTCATACGAATCAATCAGCTTAATATCCTCTTTTATTTCAGTATCTTCAATAAGACCGAAGATTTCATTTCGAGTTTGTTCATCAAGTTCATCGAGAGCTTCCACTGCATCATCAGCATTCATCTGTTCGATAATTTCCGCCGCATCATCAGCATCAAGCTCGGAAAGATAATCTCCGACATCATCAAGAAAAGCAACGATTTCTGACATAAACTCGCTGCCAAGAACCTGAAACATATGTTCACGCTCTTCGACGGTAAGCTCTTCAAAAATACCCGCGATATCATTTGCGTGATATTCTTGAAGTTTAACGTTTATCTCGTCATTGCTATAGTTCCCTCGAATGATGCCAAGAATTTGTGTACCGTAATCTTTTTCCGGCGAAAAAATCTCGTTCTTTTCTTCCATCTTCGTCCCCCTGTTTGAATCATTAATTTTTATGTCTTGTTATTATTATACCACAAAAAAATTTTTTTTCAATAATTGGATTATAAATGATAAGTTTTTAAGCAGTGAAATGTATTTTTAAATATTATTTATTGTTTGTTAATTTTTTGTTTGACAAAAGTTGACTTTTTCTTAAAATGTGATAGAATGGTTAGAGGTAATGCGAAAGCGTTATTAAAAAAATAATATAAAATTATAGGAGAGTAAAGAAAATGGCTAACAATCTTGTTTATGGCATTCACGACAAGCCGAAATTTAATCAGCTTATTGTATTTGCTATCCAGCAGCTTCTCGCAATTATGGCGGCAACAATTGCTGTTCCCACAATTGTCGGTAACGGAATGTCAATTTCCGCAGCACTTTTTGGTGCAGGCGTCGGAACGCTTGTTTATCAGCTTTTCACAAAATTTCGCAGCCCCGTATTTCTTGGTTCATCATTTGCATTTATCGGTTCTATGAGCGCGGCTTTTGCAGGTAGCGTATCAATGAGTCTCGGCTATCTCGGACTTTTGATTGGTGCGGCTTTTGCTTGTCTCGTTTACGTTGTAATTGCTTTGGTTGTAAAATTTGTAGGCGTTGCTTGGATTAACAAGCTTATGCCCACTGCAGTTATCGGTCCTACAGTAGCTCTCATCGGACTTTCTTTGGCATCTGCTGCTATAAATGACGTATTCTCTTACGGTCCTAAAGACGGTAACGGTGCATTCATTATGACAGGCAACATTTGGGTATCACTTATTTGTGCATTGGTTACACTTGTAGTAGTTACTCTTTGCGCAACATACGGAAGCAAGATGACTAAGCTTATTCCCTTTATTATCGGTATTGTAGCCGGTTATATTACAGCTATGATTTTCACAGTTGTTGGTTACGCTGCAGGTATTGATGCAATAAAAGTAATCGACTTTACTCCCTTTACAAACCTTGTTGCAGACGGTGTTACACTTAAAACTTTTATCGCTGTTCCCGAATTTACTTTTATAGAAGCATTTAATGGCGTAAAGGAATTTGATTTGAGCTATCTTTTAACAGTAGCTGTTGCTTATATTCCCGTAGCGTTCGTTGTATTTGCAGAGCATATCGCTGACCACAAAAATCTTTCCAGCATTATCGGAGAAGAACTCCTTGAAGAACCCGGACTTCACCGCACACTTCTCGGAGACGGCGTAGGTTCTTTCGTAGGTGCGTTCTTTGGTGGTTGTCCCAATACCACATATGGTGAATCGGTAGGTTGTGTTGCTATTACCAGAAATGCTTCGGTTGCTACAATTACAACTACTGCTATTGTTGCTATATTGATTTCGTTCGTATCTCCGTTTATTGCATTCCTTGATTCTATTCCCGGTTGCGTTATGGGCGGTGTTTGTGTCACTCTCTATGGCTTTATCGCAGTTTCAGGTTTGAAGATGATTCAGAAGGTTGATTTGGATGATAATGCAAATCTCTTTACAGTTTCGGTAATTCTGATTTCCGGTATTGGTGGTATGGCTATGAGCATCGGTAAGGTTACCATTACTGCAATTGCTTGCGCATTGATTCTCGGAATTTGCGTAAACATTCTTTTGAACAAGTTTAAAAAGAATGACGCCAACAAGTAATATGCGGTTAATATAGGAGAAAAGTTATGAAAAATTATGAAAACGTAGTGATTTTTGACCACCCTCTGATTCGTCATAAGATTGCAATTTTGCGTGACGAGCGTACAAGTATGAAAGAGTTTCGTGAGTTGGTGGAAGAAATAACTACACTTATGACCTACGAAAGCTTGAAAGATGGTGTTCTTACAACCGAAATTGAGGTTAAGACTCCCCTTGAAACTTGCAAACAGACGGTCGTAGCCGATAATTCTATCGTTATCGTTCCCATTCTCCGTGCGGGACTTGGTATGGTTAACGGTATACACGTTCTTTTCCCGTCTGCCAGAGTCGGACATATCGGGATGTATAGAAACGAAGAGACATTGCAGCCTGAGACTTATTATTGCAAGCTGCCTGCCGGCATCGAGGACAAGCTTGTTATGGTTGTTGACCCTATGCTTGCAACGGGCGGAAGTGCTTGCGATGCTATACAAATGTTGAAAGACAAGGGCTGTAAACATATTAAGTTTATGGCAATAATCGGTGCACCCGAAGGCATATCGAGGGTAGCTGAAGCTCATCCCGACGTTAATATCTACGTTTCTACGTTGGACAGATGCCTCAATGAAAACGGTTATATTCTCCCCGGTCTCGGTGATGCGGGAGACAGATTGTTTGGCACGAAATAATTTGACTACTTTTATATATAAAAAAGGGGCTGAGTCACTAACTTAGCCCCGTTTTTTTGAGTAATTATAGTGAGAAATGCGTTTTGCAAGGCTTTGCCTTGCATTTTTTTCTTTGAGGGTAGGCAACTTTGACATTACGCCTCTTAAATTGCCTATTCCATCTCCGTTGGAATTACAGAAGCTTTTACAGTATATTTCGTAAACTACGGCTTTTTTTCACCATTTGTTTGACATAATATATTCTCCTTTTTGTTAGTTGATTTAATTATATCAACACTTTTTTATATTGTAAATTAAATATTTTGCCTTAAATTTTAAATATCTTGCACTTTTGCGCGTAATGTTGCCTTGTTAGTAATCTGCTTTAATACCCATAAAAGTGTATAAAAATAGCTTGTTTATATTTTTTGTGTGTATGATATATTTCTAAATATGGAAAATACTATACATAGAGTTTAAAATCTTTGTAAAAGGAGTTTCCAACATGAAAAAAGAAACTAAATTGGATGCAAACGGGTATCGCAAGTTTGGCATACGCGACAGTATATCTTATGCTATGGGAGACCTTGGCTGTAATATGAGTTTTGCTCTTAAAGGAACAATGTCTATATTTTGGACTCAGTATATGAGAATGGATCTTTGGTACGCACTCCTTCTTATTATCGTTCAGGTATGGGATGCAATAAATGACCCGCTTATCGGGTCTATTATTGACTCGGACAAGCGTCAATACAAGAGAAACAAGTTCTTATCGTACATTTGGGTGGGTTCTGTCGGGCTTATCGTCGGCGGTGCGTGCTGTTTCTTGCCTTTCCCCAACGCTCCCATTTGGGCTAAGTTTATAATCTTTATTGCCGGTTACGTTGTATGGGATGCTTTTTACACAATAGCAAATGTGCCTTACGGCTCGCTCCTTTCGCTTATATCAAACGACGTTAAGGACAGAGCTTCACTTTCTGCTTGGCGATCTATCGGTTCTATTTTCGGTAATATGCTTCCTATGGTTATTTTGCCTTTCATTATTTACGACAAGGACAATAATCTTATCGGAGAACGCGTATTTATCGCGGCTCTCATTATGGGGGCTCTCGGTTTTATCTGCTTTCGGTTTATGATAAGAAACACTACTATCCGTGTTGAAACAGACGTGGCTATTGGGGGAGAATCTCCAAAGTTCAATGTATTAAAGGCTTTTGGTAACTTTATGAAAAACCGTCCCGCAGTTGGAGCTACCATTGCGGCTATGGGTATGTTTATCGGTATGCAAGGCGCAACAACCGCCGTAACGGTTATCTTTCAGTCATATTTTAAAAACGTTAAGATTTTGGGGGTAGTTCAGCTTTTTGCTATGATTCCGATAGTCGTATTTACTCCTCTTGCACGTAATGCGGTTGCAAAATACGGTAAAAAAGAACTTGCTGCATTTGGTTCTATAGTATCTATCGTAGCGGGGCTCGGACTGTTTATTATTACCCCTCAGAACACCAATATCGACCTTGTTATCTATATTATTTGTCAGCTTTTCTTCTCGCTCGGTCTTGGTATTTACTCTACTGTATCTTGGGCTATGATGGGCGATGCTATAGACTACAATGAGTGGAAATTCGGTACGCGCGAAGAGGGTACGGTTTATTCACTCCACTCATTCTTCCGTAAACTTGCACAGGGTATTGGTCCCTCTCTCATACTTGTAATTATGGTTGCTTTCGGCTACGTTGGAAAGAACGAAGGAAATCAGCTTTGGGAAGTTGCAATCAATATGCGTTATATAGTTGCTGCAACATTCCTCTTTTCTGCAATTCTTCAGTTTGTAGGACTTGGTCTTGTTTATAACATTGATAAAAAGACGCTTGTTCAGATGAATAAAGAGTTAGGTCGCACAAAAGAATAGATTTATAATTTGCTATTTTAAGGAGATATTTAATGAGAAATATTATAAATTTTAATGATTCTTGGATTTTTGTAAAGGATGCATCTGACATTCATATAAATGAAGGCGAGGCAATAAAACTTCCTCACTCTTGGAATGCAATTGACGGTCAGGACGGCGGAAACGATTATTTCCGTGGCTCTTGTTTGTATAAAAAAACAATAAAAAAATCAGAACTTCCCGAAGCTGAGCTTTATTATATTGAGTTTTGCGGAACAAACTCCTCAGCCGACCTTTTTGTCGGCGGACAAAAGCTTGCGCACCACGACGGCGGTTATTCTACTTGGCGAGTAAACATTACTGACGCTTTGACCGAAGAAACCGAAATTGCCGTTGTTGTTGACAACTCACCTAACGATACAGTTTATCCGCAGATGGCAGACTTTACGTTTTACGGCGGTATTTACCGTAACGTTAATCTTATATGTGTAAACAATACTCATTTCGACCTCGATTACTACGGCGGGTCAGGACTTATGATAACGCCTAAGGTTGAGGGCAAAAATGCTAAAGTTGAAGTAGAAGTATTTGTTGTAAACCTTAAAGACGGTCAGAAGCTCGTATATACAATTTACAATAAAGATAAAAACGAGCTTTACAAAATAGAAACGACCGAATTTAAAGCTGTTTTTGAAATAAAAGACGTTAATCTCTGGCACGGCCGACGCAATCCATATCTCTATTGCTGTGAAGTTAAGGTTGTTGAAAACGGTGAAATTGTTGACAACGTTTGCAGTCGTTTTGGTTGCAGAAGCTATAAGATTGACTCTGATAACGGATTTATTCTTAATGGAGAGGAATATCCTCTTCGTGGCGTATCTCGTCATCAGGACAGATGGGGGATTGGTAACGCGCTTTTGCCCGAGCATCACGAAGAAGATATTGACCTTATTTGCGAGGTGGGCGCTACCACCGTTCGTCTTGCACATTATCAGCACGACCAGTATTTCTATGACCTTTGCGACGAGCGCGGTCTCGTTATCTGGGCGGAAATACCCTATATTTCAAAGCATATGCAGGACGGCCGTGAGAATACGATTTCTCAGATGAAGGAGCTTATTACACAGAACTACAACCACCCCTCTATCGTAGTATGGGGACTTTCAAATGAAATTTCTATAGGCGGCTTCGATGATGACTTGCTTGAAAATCACCGCATTTTAAATGACCTCGTTCACGATATGGACAAGACTCGTCTTACGACTATAGCAGCGGTTTCTATGTGTAAAATGGACGCCCCATATTTGCAGATACCCGATGTTGTTTCATATAACCACTATTTCGGTTGGTACGGTGGTGATGCTTCTATGTACGGTCCTTGGTTTGACAAATTCCACGCTACACACCCGACTATTCCGATAGGTTGCTCGGAGTACGGCTGTGAGGCTCTTGACTGGCATACGAACGCCCCCAAGCAAGGCGACTATACTGAGGAATATCAGGCTGTATATCACGAAGAGCTTATAAAACAACTCTTTACGAGAAAATATATCTGGGCAACGCACGTATGGAATATGTTTGACTTTGGCGCAGACGCAAGAGCGGAGGGCGGAGAAAACGGACAGAACCACAAGGGGCTTATTACAATTGACAGAAAATACAAAAAAGATGCATTCTATGCTTACAAAGCATGGCTTTCGGACGAGCCATTCGTACATTTGTGCGGAAAAAGATACGTTGACCGTGTTGAAGATGTAACAAAAATTACCGTATATTCAAATCTTCCCGAAGTTGAGCTTTTTGTGAACGGTGAAAGTGTCGGAAAGAAAACAGCAGAGGACCATTTCTTTTACTTTGACGTACAAAATGTTGGAGAAAGCACCATTGTTGCCAAAGCGGGTGAATATTCCGATGAAGGAAAGATATGCAAGGTTGAAGAGCAAAATATGGACTACGTTCTCGTAGAAAAGGGCGCGGTACTTAATTGGTTTGATATTGATGCTCCCGAAGGCAGATTTTCTCTTAACGATAAGATTTCCGATATTATGGAAACATTAGGCGGAAAGCTCTGGTTTGTCGGCGTTGTACTCAAGCTGAAAAAGAAGATGGATTCGGCAAAGAAGAATAAGAAAGGCGAAAAGAAATCGGGCGGATTTGACAATGATATAAGGTCGGGCAGTGGAGTTATGGGAATGCTCGGCGGCTTCACCGTACTCAGACTATCCGGTATGATGGGAATGATGAATATCAGCTTTACCAAAGAAGAACTGCTCAAGATGAACAAACAACTTAATCGTATAAGAAAACCTAAAAAATAATATAAATAATAACGAATATGTGTGGGCAGAATTCACACATATGTTTGTATGGCGGCGTGCAGAGGATTATCAGTAAATGTTTTAATGATAATACAAATTGCAGATGAAAGTAGAAAAAATGCTTGATTATTTGGCAGCTATGCTTGAGGTAGTTGCAAATTATGGGGTAAGTTCAACATCATTGTTGTTTATTTACCGGTCCGAAACTTCCAAGTGTCTTAAGAAAGACTAATTAGTAAAAACAGAAAATGCCGTTTTGATTAAAAGTAAAACGGCATTTTTGGTTTTGCATATATTTTTTTAATTTTAATAATTGTTGTTTTTTTAGGGGGTGAAATAATAAATTGTTCTATACCGTAGCATGAAAGCAGTTGCTCTTCGGATAAAATATGATGGAAATTTGTACTGAAGATAAAATTAACAATTAATGTTATTGATTTTTTGTGTGGACTAATGTATAATAATTGCACAGATAATCTCTTTATGCAGTAATAAGGCGGAAAATATAATGAATTGGAATAAAATATATTACGTAATTGTTTTTATAGTCTTGGCAGTGTTGCTTGTATCCTGCGGCTCGAATAACGGTGATTTGGGAAATATGAAACCTCTTGATACCGATATGCTTGAAGAAACGGTAAAGGATATTCCCGAGAACGATGTGCCGGAAACTGTCCCTCAAACAGTACAGCAGACCGAGACTACAGCATCTATAACCACAGCACCTCAAACAGAGCCTAAAGTTCCCGAAACACAGCCCCCCGCAAGCGTTGATTCGCCTACTTACATACAGGGCATACTTGTCGTAAACAAGACATACTCACTCCCTAAAACCTATGCAAAAGGCGTTGACCCCGAGGCAAAGGCGGCTCTTGACAAAATGTTTGCAGACGCAAAAAAAGAGGGAATAGTATTTTGGATAGCTTCAGGCTACAGAAGCTATGACAGGCAGTATACCGTTTATAACAATTACGTTGCGAAAGACGGACAGGCGGCGGCAGACAGATATTCGGCGCGTCCCGGACATTCCGAACATCAGACAGGTCTTGCTTTTGATTTGAATGAGTTGACTGAGGCATTCGGGAACAGTAAACAAGGCAAGTGGCTTGCTGAAAATTGTCATAAATACGGTTTTATTATCAGGTATCCAAATGGCAAAGAGCATATAACCGGATATATGTACGAGCCTTGGCACGTGCGTTATTTAGGAGTGGACAATGCAACTGCGGTTTACCAAAGCGGATTATGCCTTGAAGAGTATCTTGGTATAACTTCGGTATATTCTTGATTTATCTGAATATATAAAATAGGGGATTCTTTGGGGGAGCATTCTAAAGAGTCTCTTTCGCATTTGTTAATTGCTTAAAAGTGCGGTTATAAGTAATTATATTACAGTAAACTTGTATATTTATTTGTGTTATCTGCATTGATAATACTGATTAACTATTTTGGTAATTTACAAAATAAAAAAAATATGATATTATGTAGATATATGTTTTAATGGGGTAGTGTTTTTTGTCGAAAAACAGCTATTCAG
This sequence comes from Eubacteriales bacterium, assembly GCA_045587445.1. Classification (GTDB taxonomy): domain Bacteria; phylum Bacillota; class Clostridia; order Oscillospirales; family CAG-272; genus RGIG1995. The sequence goes on from JAZNCH010000048.1 coordinate 43,990, forward strand.
TTTTAATATGGAGGTCTTAATAAATGAAGGTAAGCTATTTTCCGGGATGCACACTGAAGAATAAGGCGAAAGAGTTGGATAAATACTCATATCTTTGTGCCGAAAAGTTGGGTGTAACGTTGGAAGAAATAGAAGAATGGCAGTGCTGTGGCGGCGTTTTTTCTACCGCAAAGGACGAGATCGCAAGCAAGCTTTCTTCTGTAAGAGCATTGAAGGCGGCAATGGCAAAAGAACAGCCTCTTGTTACCGTTTGCTCGGGCTGTCATAACGTTATAAAGCAAACTAATTACGTTATGCAAAATGATAAGGAGTTTGCGGATAAAGTTAACAGATATATTGCAGAGGAGGAGGCATACAACGGCGAGACTGAGGTGTATAACTATCTTGAACTTCTCAGAGACGTTGTAGGCTTTGATAAGGTTAAGGAAGCCGTTACGAATCCTCTTAAGAACAAAAAGATCGCGGCGTATTACGGGTGTCTTTTGCTCAGACCGAGCTCGGTTATGAAGATGGACGACCCCGAAAATCCGAAGATAATGGAAGACCTTATTTCTGCTATGGGTGCTGAGCCTATAATTTACGCAAACAGAAACGAGTGTTGCGGCGGTTACATAGCATTGGAAGACCCCAATGCAGCAGAAAAGAGAAGTAATGATATTATAAGAAACGCAAAGGCGATGGGAGCAGAAATGATAATAACTGCTTGTCCTCTTTGTAAATATAATCTTATTAAAAACGGGGCGGATATTCCCGTAGTATACTTTACCGAGCTTCTTGCCGAGGCTCTCGGTGTAAAGGAGGAAAAAGATGGAGAATAAGTATTTGAAGGATGATGTACTCCGTTCAAGCGGAGTTAATCCGAGAAAATGTATGAAATGCGGTAAATGTACTGCAACTTGTCCTTCCTTTGACGAGATGGAATATCACCCTCACCAATTCGTATATATGGTTGAGTCGGGAGATATTGAGTCATTGCTTGAGTCAAAGTCTCTCTACAAATGTCTTTCCTGTTTTGCTTGTGTTGACAGGTGTCCAAGAGGCGTTGAACCCGCAAAGCTTGTAGAGGCAGTTAAGCTGTCGGTAATAAGACAGAAAAACAGTAACCACTTAAAAGCTGATGATATTGCAAAATATCTTGACGAGGATATTCCTCAGCAGGCAATTGTCAGCGCATTCAGAAAATACAGTAAGTAAGGAGGAAAAGAATAATGCAGAGAATTGGCGTATTTGTATGCTGGTGCGGAAGCAATATTGCCGGAACGGTTGACGTTAAAGCTGTTGCAGAAGCATTAAAGAACGAACCGGGTGTTGTCTTTTCCACCGAGTATCAGTATATGTGCTCTCAGGCGGGGCAGGACCTTATTAAAGATGCCGTAAAAGAACACAATTTGACAGGAATAGTTGTATGTTCCTGTTCACCCCGTATGCACGAGGCTACTTTCCGCAAAACAGCAGCTGCTGCGGGTCTTAATCCGTATATGGTTGAAATTGCGAATATCCGTGAGCAGTGTTCGTGGGTACATAAGGAAATGCCTTTAGGTACTGAAAAGGCGATAATTTTGGGTAAGGCGGCGGTTGCAAAAGTTAATCTTAACGCGCCTTTGACTCCCGGTGAATCTCCCGTAACTAAGAGAGCGTTGGTTATTGGCGGCGGTATCGCGGGTATACAGACTGCCCTTGATATAGCAGATGCGGGATTCCCCGTTGATATTGTTGAGAAAAAGCCTACCATTGGCGGTAAGATGGCTCAGCTCGACAAAACGTTCCCCACCCTCGACTGCGCGGCTTGTATTTTGACACCTAAGATGGTTGATGCGGCTCAGAACGAGAACATCAGAATTTTCTCTTACAGCGAGGTTGAGGCTGTAAAGGGCTTCGTAGGTAACTTTGAAGTTAAGATAAAGAAAAAGGCAAGATACGTTGACGAAACAAAGTGTACCGGTTGCGGAGCTTGTATAGAGAAGTGTCCTCAGAAAAAGGTTCCCAACGAGTTCAATCTCGGTATGGATAACAGACGTGCCATATATATTCCCTTTGCACAGGCAGTGCCGAAGGTTGCTACTATTGACCCCGATTACTGTAATATGCTGAAAAACGGCAAGTGCGGAGTTTGTACCAAGTTCTGTGCGGCGGGAGCTATCGACTACAAGCAGAAAGATGAAATAATTGAAGAAAAGTATGGTGCAATCGTAGTTGCAACAGGTTTCGAACCTATCTCTATGGAAAAGTTCGATGAGTTTGCATACAGTCAATCGAAAGACGTTATTACGTCTCTTGAATTCGAAAGACTTACAAATGCGGCAGGTCCTACCGCAGGTAAGCTTCTCAGACCTTCAGATGGTAAACACCCCCACAAGATTGTATTTGTACAGTGTGTTGGTTCAAGATGCTCGTCTTGCGCTGAAAAGGGCAAGGAATACTGCTCGAAGATATGCTGTATGTACACCGCAAAGCACGCAATGCTTACAAGGGATAAATATCCCGATACCGACGTAACGGTATTCTACATAGACGTAAGAACGCCCGGTAAGAACTTTGATGAGTTCCAGAGAAGAGCTGTTGAAGAATACGGTGTAAATTACGTAAAGGGTATGGTTGGTAAGGTTACACCCGAGGGCGACAAGCTTATTGTACGCGGTTCCGACCTTATCGCAAATAAGCAGATAAAGATAGACGCTGACCTCGTAGTTCTTGCGGCGGCAATCGAGCCCGACAAGACTGCAAGACCTTTGGCGACAATGCTTACTGCAAGTATGGATACAAACGACTTCTTTACAGAAGCGCATCCCAAGCTTCGTCCCGTAGAAAGCCCCACCGCAGGCGTGTTCCTTTCGGGAACCTGCCAAGGGCCCAAGGATATTCCCGAGACTGTATCTCAGGCGGGTGCTGCGGCATCTAAGGTTATCGGACTTCTTCAAAAAGATAAACTGATGGGTAACCCCTGCGTTGCAAGTTCAAATCAGCTTATGTGTAACGGCTGTTCAAGCTGTGAAAGAGTATGTCCTTACGGTGCTATCAGTTATGAAGACAAGGAATTCCCCGGACCTAACAGAACGGTTAAGGTAAGAAGGGTAGCCATCGTAAATCCTGCGGTATGTCAAGGTTGCGGTGCATGTACCGTTGCTTGTCCTTCGGGAGCTATGGATCTGAATGGATTTATGAATTCACAAATTATGGCGGAGGTAGATGCGATATGCAAATGAAAGAATATAAGCCTTTAATAGTAGCGTTTTGCTGTAACTGGTGTTCGTATGCGGGTGCTGACCTTGCAGGAAACAACAGACTTAACTATCCCGCTGAAGTAAAAATAATAAGAGTGCCTTGCTCGTGCAGAGTAAACCCTATGTTTATTCTCAGAGCATTTCAGAGAGGTGCTGACGGCGTAATAATATGCGGTTGCCACCCCGGCGACTGTCACTACACGTCGGGTAATTACTACACGAGAAGACGTATGGCGGCATTGTTCTCTATGCTTGATTATCTCGGCATTGAAAAAGAACGCACCCGCGTTGAATGGGTATCGGCTGCTGAGGGTGCAAAGTTTGCGGCAACAATGAACGATTTTGTTGAAAAAGTTGTCTCCCTCGGCGAAAACAAGAGATTGGAGGACTTGAGATGCAAAAGATAACAAAAGAAATGCTTATCGAAAAGGCAACGGAGCTTTTGAATAACGGTACAGTGTCTTTGGTTCTCGGTTGGAAAAAGGGCGAATACGACTATGACGTAACTCCCGGTGTTTTCGAAAGTGTTGAAGAATTAAAAAATGACTTTGTTTACGGTGATTTTTCGGCGGCTAACCTTTCCAAATATCTTGTAAAGAAGACCGAAAAACTTGAAGGAAAGATACTCGTATTTTTAAAGCCTTGTGATACATACAGCTTTAACCAGCTTCTTACCGAGCACAGATTTGACAGAGAAAAGGTATACGCAGTGGGCGTACAGTGCGATGGTATGGTTGACATCGAAAAGGTGAAGAAAATTGCAGGCGACGGTATTCTTTCTGTTGATTGTACAAATGAAGATATTGTTGTAAAGACTCTTTATAATGACGATATGAAAATAGCAAAGGCGGATGTTCTTGCAGAAAGATGCATAAATTGCAAGAGCAAGAAACACGTTGCTTACGACGAATTAATGGGAGAAAGCGGTGAAACTATTGACTCAAACCGTTTTGACGAGGTTGAAAAATTAGAAAAAATGACTGCCGACGAAAGATTTGCTTTCTGGCAGAATGAACTTTCAAAATGTATAAGATGTAACGCTTGTCGTGATGCTTGTCCTGCTTGTACTTGCGAAAAGTGCGTGTTCGATAATTCCCAATCAGGCGTTGAAAACAAATCTCCCGCGAACAGCTTTGAAGAAAAACTCTTCCATATTATAAGAGCTTATCATGTAGCGGGCAGATGTACTGACTGTGGCGAATGTTCGAGAGTATGTCCTCAGAATATTCCTCTCCACCTTTTGAACAGAAAGTTTATTAAGGATATAAATGAATTTTACGGCGATTATCAGGCAGGGGCAGAGGTTGGTTCACGTGCACCTCTTGTTAACTACACTTTGAATGATGTTGAGCCCGGTGAAGTTTTTGACAGGGGGGACGAAAATGCGTAAGATAGCTTTAGAAAAAATTGATATGCTTTTTGAAGCAATATCAAACAATATGTCCCTTTATCTTCCCGTAGATCAGAACGACGGCAAAGCCGCATATACGAAATGGGAAGACGGGAAGAAATGGAGCGATGCTCTTAATACTGTAAAAAGCCCTAAGGATTTCTTCTTTCCTCAGACTGAGGATATGATGGAATTTAAGGTTGAGGGCAAGAATATCGAAGTTATCGATACAAGAAAAGCCTCCGAAGACTTTGTAGTATTTGGTGTAAGAGCTTGCGATGTAAAGGCGTTTGATATACTTGACAGAGTATTCTTGGTTGACCCTTGCGACAGCTACTACGCTACCAAGCGTGAGCATGGTATAATTGTTGCCGTTGCTTGTACAAGACCTTCGGAAACTTGCTTCTGTTCTGCATTCGGCATAGATGCGGCTAACCCTAAAGCTGATGTATCCGCTTGGAAGACAGAAACTGAGCTTTACTTGCAGGCTAACACCGAAAAGGGTGAAAAGCTTCTTGAATCTCTCGAAAATATAACCGAAGAGGCGACAGAAGAAAAGGTAACCGAACAGAAAGAACAGATTGCGAAGATAATGAAAAAGCTTCCCCTTGCCGACCTCGATACATCGAAATTCGGCGGCGGAAAGACCGATGAATTTTTCAACAGTCCGGAGTGGGAAGCGTTGTCTGAAAGCTGTCTCGGTTGCGGAACCTGCACTTTTGTATGCCCGACTTGTCAGTGCTACGATATAAAAGACTTTAACACGGGCAAGGGTGTTATCAGATACAGATGCTGGGATTCGTGTATGTATTCCGATTTTACGAGAATGGCTCACGGAAATAACAGAAACAGTCAGAAAGAACGCTTCCGTCAGAGATTTATGCACAAGCTTGTATATTATCCCGAAAATAACGGCGGCATATTCGGCTGTGTAGGTTGCGGAAGATGTGTATCAAGATGCCCTATATCAATGAATATAGTAAAAGTTATGAAAAAATTGGGAGGTAAGGAGAATGAATAACACAGTAGATACCTTGATTCCCAAGGTTGGCGTAATTACAGACGTTAGAATTGACACTCCTGACATTAAGACGTTCAGAGTTGTAACTCCCGACGGTAAGAAGGCGTTTGACCATAGACCGGGACAGTGCGCTATGCTTTCTATCCCCGGTGTCGGCGAAGCGATGTTCTCAATTACCTCATCGCCTACCAATACAGAATATATGGAATTTTCCATAAAGAAGTGCGGTTGTGTTACAGAATGGCTTCATCAGGCTGAGGTGGGCCAGCAGATTACGATAAGAGGTCCTTACGGTAAGCCTTTTCCGGTAGACGATGCGTTTGCAGGACAGAATATGCTGTTTATCGCCGGTGGCGTTGGCTTGGCTCCTCTTCGTTCTGTAATTAACTATTGCCGTCATTACAGAGACAGATATGGTTCAATCGATATTGTTTACGGTTCAAGAAGCAAAGATGACCTTCTTGATTATCAAGAGATAATCGATGAATGGTCAAAGGATGCGGGCGTAAACGTATACTTGACAATCGACCGCGAACAAGAAGGTTGGGACGGACACGTAGGCTTCGTTCCAAATTACGTAAAAGAGCTTGGATTTGACACGAACAAGACAGCAGTTTTGTGCGGACCTCCCATAATGATCAAGTTTACACTTGAAGGTCTTATATCCCTCGGTTTTAATAAAGAACAGATATATACGACTCTTGAGCTTCGTATGAAGTGCGGTGTAGGCAAGTGCGGAAGATGTAACGTTGGTGCAAAATATGTTTGCAAAGACGGTCCGGTATTCCGTTGTGATGAACTGGGTGAGTTGCCCGATGAGTATTAAAGGAGACGTTGTATATGAATAATATGGTAAATATCTTTCTTTTCGGGAAGAAATATTCGGTTCCCGAAAACTTGACAATTATGACCGCTATGGAATATGCGGGCTATGAGTTGGTACGTGGCTGCGGTTGCCGTAACGGTTTCTGCGGTGCTTGTGCTACTATCTATCGTATAAAGGGAGACAGAGAACTTAAGGCTTGTCTTGCTTGTCAAACAAAGGTTGAAGACAATATGTACATTGCGACTCTGCCTTTCTTCCCCTTGGTAAAACAGGGTTATGATATTGAAAAGATACCTACTACAGAGGCTGTTATGATGCAGCTTTACCCCGAAATATATGCTTGTGTAGGCTGTAACGCTTGTACAAAGAGCTGTACTCAGGGACTTAACGTTATGCAGTACATAGCTTACGCACAGAGAGGCGATTTCGAAAAGTGTGCAGACCTTTCTTTTGACTGTGTAATGTGTGGCGTATGCTCATCAAGATGCCCTGCAGGTATTTCACACCCTCAAGTTGCAATGCTTGCAAGAAGAATCAACGGAAAGTATCTTGCTCCCGGTTGCGAACACCTTGAAAACAGAGTAAAAGAAATTAAAAACGGTGATTTCAAAGAACTTATCGAGGCACTTATGCAGAAGCCTATTGATGAGTTGAAAGAACTATACAATACTCGTGAGATTGAGAAATAAAAGGGAGGAAGAGTAAATGTATTCAGAGAATTTTCAGAAATCCCTTGCGGCAGTAGAAGCGGCAAGAGACAAAAATATTGCTTTCGAGCCTGCAAGAATGACGGCTCAGCAGAAAGAAGACTTACTCGCACAATTCCATCCCGACTATAAGAAAGAAGAATTCAGCGAACTTAAAATAGGTGCAAATAAGGGCGATAAGGTTCCCCACGAGCTTGCAGAAATACTTCAGGCGCACAGCAGAATTACTGCTGAAAGTGTTGACCTCGAAAAACCCGACTATGACGTAGACGTACTTGTTATCGGTGGTGGCGGTGCCGGCTCTTCGGCGGCAATTGAAGCTCACGAAGCAGGCGCAAACGTTATGATAGTAACAAAGCTCCGTATCGGTGATGCTAACACAATGATGGCTGAAGGTGGTATTCAGGCGGCTGATAAGCCTAACGACTCGCCCGCAATTCACTTTGTTGATGCATTTGGAGGCGGACACTTTGCAGCAAAGAGAGAACTTCTCTCGAAGCTTGTTTGTGATGCTCCCGAGGCTATTCTGTGGCTTTCAAAGCTTGGTGTTGAGTTTGATAAAGATGCTGAAGGTAATATGATAACCACTCACGGCGGCGGTACCTCAAGAAAGAGAATGCACGCAGCTAAGGACTATTCCGGTGCTGAAATTATGAGAACTCTCCGCGATGAAGTGTTTAACCGTCAGATTCCCGTAGTTGATTTTACTGCGGCAATTGAGCTTATCCTTGACGACAAGGGTAACGCTGCGGGTGCAGTTCTTATGAATATGGAAACAAAGGAACTGTACGTTGCAAAGGCAAAGACGGTTATTATTGCAACAGGCGGAGCAGGACGTATGCACTATCAAGGCTTCCCCACGTCTAACCATTACGGTGCAACTGCAGACGGTCTCGTACTCGGTTACAGAGTAGGGGCAAAGCTTATGTATGCAGAAACTTTGCAGTATCACCCCACAGGTGCAGCATTCCCCGAACAGATTTTCGGCGCGCTTGTTACAGAAAAGGTACGTTCTTTGGGAGCTAAGCTTGTTAACGCTAACGGTGAAGTATTTATGCATCCCCTTGAAACGAGAGACGTAACTGCGGCATCGGTTATCAGAGAATGTATTGAAAGAGGAAAAGGTATTGATACCGGCAATGGTCTTGCAGTATGGCTTGATACTCCTATGATTGAAAAGATTGGTGGAGAGGGCACAATTGAAGCAAGAATTCCTGCTATGATGAGAATGTTTGCTCAGTACGGTATTGATATTCGTAAAGAGCCTATACTTATTTATCCCACACTCCACTATCAGAACGGTGGTCTTGATATAGATTCAGACTGTATGACAACAAACGTAGAAAACCTCTTTGTTGCAGGTGAGGCAGTTGGCGGTATTCACGGTAAGAACAGACTTATGGGTAACTCGTTGCTCGATATAATCGTATTTGGCAGAACAGCCGGTAAGAGTGCTGCTGCTAAAGCTAAAGAAGCGACGGTTGGTGAGCTTACACTTGACCATATTGCAAAGTTTGAAAAAGAAATAGAGAATGCGGGAATTGATACGCAAACAGTATCACCTAAGCTTCTTCCTAACTATACAAGAAAGAAATAAAATTGAGGTATTAAAAAATGAATTTATTTGGCGGCGTTATTCCTGTAACAGGCATTACGTTTTTAATGTTTTGCGTGTTTGGTGTATTGTTTTTTGGATATGCTTTGGGAAGAATAACAATAAAGGGCGTTTCATTGGGGGATGCGGGTGTATTTGTTATCGCACTTGTATTCGGAGCTCTCTTTTACGAGTCCCTTGAAGGACAGCTTACTATTAAAGCTGCCGTAGAGGGCAAGGAAGTAGTTGTTAATTTTGCTGAAAAAGCACTTGAAATTATCGAAAGCTTGGGACTTATCCTGTTCGTTACGTCAGTAGGATTTATTGCAGGCCCTAAATTCTTCGGTAATATGAAGAAGAATTTTAAATCTTACGTTTTATTAGGTTTGGTTATAATTCTCTTTGGCGGACTTTCAGCAGTTGCATGTATTTTTATCGGCAGAGGTATTGGATTTGGTGCGACGATTGAAACCTCCGAAGGCTTTACGGCGATGATAGTAGGTCTTCTTTCAGGTTCGCTTACTTCGACACCTGCTTTTTCGGCGGCAAAGGCAACAGTTGCAGAAGAATACACGAGTCTTGTATCGGTAGGACACGGTATTGCATACATATTCGGAGTTATTGGCGTAGTGCTTTTTGTTCAGCTTGTTCCAAAGCTTGTAAAAGCAGATATGGAAAAGGAACGTGCTTTATTAACAAGTGTTGATGACGGATCTTCTAAAAAGAAAATTGTAGCTAATCTTCTTAAACTTGACGGACACGGATTTGCTGCATTTGCACTTGCAGCTCTCGTTGGAGTTTTCCTTGGCAGAATAAAGATTCCTCTCTCGGCTGCAGGTTTAAGCGGAACGTGCTTCTCGCTTACAACAACCGGAGGCTGTCTCCTCTCATCGCTTGTATTCGGACATTTTGGCAGAATCGGCAAGGTAGATGTAATGCCGTCGCAGTCAACGCTCAAGCTTTTCAGAGAGCTTGGACTTGTACTTTTCCTTGTAGCTGCAGGTATTCCGGGTGGTGCTGAATTTATTGCGAACTTTGACCCGATGTACTTTGTATATGGAATTATAATGACTGTAGTTCCTATGTTTGCCGGTTATTTCTTTGCTAGATACGTACTTAAGCTTAGCCTCCTTAATAACCTCGGTTCTATTACGGGTGGTATGACCAGTACTCCTGCACTTGGAACGTTGATTTCAACAGCAGAAACAGAAGATGTTGCAGCGGCTTATGCAGCTACGTATCCGATTGCGCTTATTGCTGTCGTGCTGGTTTCACAGTTTATTGTAATTCTATTCTAACTTCAATACTAAAATTAAATATTTTGGGTATCTTGAGGAGGCGTTTGATTTTCGAACGCCTCCTTATTGGTATAAGAAAACCACCGACTTCACTTAGCCGGTGGTTATGATTTAGTTCTTGCAAAATCTTTTTGCGTAACCGCATTTGCGGCAAAGTTCTTCTACGGCACATCTTTGACTGAAACCGTCGTAAATACTCTTTGCCCTTTTTAAATTTAATATAGAGTCAAGGTCTGTTTCAAAGAGGTTGCCGAGGGGGATATTTCCGTCAGCATCAAGACAGCAGGGAACTACCGTTCCGTCGCAAAGTATGCCTATCTGGTCGCGTAGCCCATAGCAGAATACATCGTCTTTGTTTTCTTCCTTTAAATTAATATCTGGCCAATCAAAGCGTTCGGCGAATTCGAGGTAGACGTAGTCTTCGAGTTTCTTTCCAAAACCATTTCTAACGTCTTTCCAAGCATTTGGAAACTCTTTCTTTAGCCTTTCAATAATCCCAGCGTTTTCACTCTCGCCTTCTCCGCCAAGATTCCAAAGACGAAAAGCTATATAACATTTTTTCTTGGCTGCTTTTTTTGCAAAATCAATACAATTTAATAGGTAACTTTCGTCTGAAAAGGCTTCGTTTGCCGCAGGTGCGTGGAGTGATATGCTTATCTTGTGTGGTGTGTTATACAATATATTATCGCCAAATTTGCTCAAAAGTGAGCCGTTGGTGGTGATTATCGGCAGAAACTCTTTGTTTTTGGCGGAAGAAATAAAGTTTGGCAAATTTGGGTGGAGTGTCGGCTCACCCATAAGATGAAAGTATAGGTATTTAATTTTACCCTTTAATCTATCCGTAAGAAAATCAAACTCTTCTTCGCTCATAGAACGCAAAGGTCTTTGTGTTTTATGGCAGAACGAGCAAGACAGATTACAGATATTGGTTATTTCAAGATATGCTTTGTTAATCATATTTATTAAATAATATCAAAGGTCTACTACTACAGGCTCGTGCTTAATGTGGGGAAGATATTTTTCAAGAATATCCGAGGTTTTGATTTTGAGAGTAGACGTATTTATACAAGGGTGGCAACGTACAAAGTTGCTTTCGTATATTTCTCTGTCGAGAAGAAGCTGAACTTCGTTATTTTTATCGTTTGCAAGTCCCATAATGCTTACGGAGCCGGGGGTTATGTCGAGATATTCAAGCATTTTTTCGGCGGGTGCAAATGACAGACGTGCGCTTCCAATCTGCTGAGATAGGTCTTTTGTTTTAAAGGGCTTTTTGCCGGGCATCATAAGCATATAAAATTTTGTCATCTGTCTGTTACAGAGAAAAAGGTTTTTGCATATATCGACACCGATAACCTTTTCTACCTCTTCGCAGTCTTCAATAGTATCGGCAGCGTCGTGGTCTGCTCTTTCATATTCGATACCGAGCGAGTCGAGCAAATCGTATACTCTGACCTCTTTTTCGAGTCGTTCCGATATATTTTTTGGTCTGCCTTTATAAAGCGTAGAATCAACGTAAAATGTCTTGGTTTCCATAAAGCAATCCTCTCGTATATAATATTATCAATATTTATATTTTCTATTTTTAGAAATAATAACACGGTTTACGGATACCGCAAGGACATATTCGACGATTTGCGAAATCCATATACCGTCTTTTACAATCACTAATAATTATTATACATCAAATTGTCTGCAAATTCAAGAAGATAGGCGTTTTTTGATGTACTTGTAAGTAATACAACAAAACTGTTGACATATCAACATCTGTGGTGTATAATAACAAAAATAAAAAATATTTATAATGGAAAATTATCACTATGAAAAAAGTTAAGATTGTAGCCGACTCGTCGGCTGATATGTTGGTTCTTAATGGGGTAGCCTTTGATAGTGCACCTTTGAAGATTATTACTACAGAAAAAGTATATACCGATGATAATACGCTTGACGTAAGACAAATGGTAGATGATCTTCGGCATTATAATGGTAAATCTTCTACCTCGTGTCCAAATACGGAAGACTATTTGAAATGCTTTGGCGATGCAGATGAAATATTTTGCATTACGATTACAGCCGCACTATCGGGCAGTTATAATTCCGCCTGTCTTGCTAAAAAACAGTACGAGGAAACCTATCCCGAAAGAAAAGTATACGTTATCAATTCGCTTTCAACGGGACCTGAAATGTGTCTTGTAATCGAAAAGTTGCAAGATTTGATTCAGTCGGGTGCAGAGTATGACGAAATCTGCCGAGAGATTGAAGAGTATATGAAAAATACGGGATTGCTGTTTATGCTGCAGTCTATGAAAAACCTTGCGAATAACGGTCGTGTCAGCCATATTGCCGCAAAAATGGCGGGTGTTTTGGGAATACGCGCTCTCGGAAAAGCGAGCGACAGGGGCGACCTTGAAATGCTTGAAAAATGCAGGGGTGAAAAAAGAGCTCTTGATTCAATAATCGAGCAATTGAAAAAGTTGGGGTACAAGGGCGGAAAAGTGCGAATAGCCCATTGCTTCAACGAAGAATTTGCAAATAAGGTTCAGGATAGCCTAAAGGCTGAATTTGAGAAAATTGACGTTAAGCTTTACAATTGCCGAGGTCTTTGCAGTTTTTACGCAGAGCTTGGCGGTCTGCTTATTGGTTTTGAAAAGATATAATCTTTCATACAAACTAACGTCAATATGAAACTAACGCCGTAGTAAAAGTTTTTGCGGTTTCCAAAGGGGCTTTTTTTCAAAAAGCATCTTTGGTGTGGGTTCGGGAGCGAAGCTCCTGATTGCCTATTGCTTCTTCCAAAAATCCTTGCGTAAGCAAGGATTTTTTTTATATCCTATTGACAAAACATATAGACTGCTTTATAATAACAAGTGTAATATAACATGTGTTATTTAATATTGGGAGAGTGAAGAAATGCCGCCAAAGGTAAGGTTTACAAAAGAGCAGATAGCAGAAACTGCCTACAATATGGTAAAAAAGTTTGGAATAGATATACTTACGGCAAGGAATCTTGCATCTGAGCTTGGGGTATCGACAGCACCCATATTTACTGCATTTAAGAATATAGAAGAGGTGCAGGATGCTGTCAAAGAAAGGGCTAAGACAGAATACCGAACATATATAGAAGAGGGATTAAAGCATGAAATTCCATTTAAGGGTGCGGGTTTAAAATACGTGGAATTTGCAAAGAACGAACCTGAACTTTTTAAGCTCTTATTTATGTGTAAAGACAATTTTGAGAGCATACCGCACTACCATCCGGGGAAAGACATAAGTGCTGAAAAAGTTTTGAATGTAGTAGAGACGAATTATGCCGAAAGCAGAGAAAGTGCCATGAGACTGTACAACCATTTATCTGTATATATGCACGGATTTGCGGTCATGTTTGCACAGGGAAACAGTGTGTTTACTATGGACGACGTAAGCCGAATGATGTCCGAAGTGTTTAGGGCTTTAAGTGCCAAGGAGAATAGAGAATGAAAAGTATTATTGAAATAACCGACCTTTATAAATCCTTTGGTGAAGTAAAGGCTGTAAATGACCTCTCTTTTTGCGTAAAGACAGGAGAATTGTTTGCTTTTCTTGGGGTAAACGGCGCGGGAAAATCTACTACTATAGGAATCATCTGCGGTCAGCTTGAAAAGGATAACGGAACGGTAATTATCGACGGAAACGATATTGATAAGAACATTGATAAAGTAAAGACGGAAATAGGAGTTGTATTTCAAAACTCCGTTCTTGACAAGTCGTTGACCGTAAGAGACAATCTTGAATTTAAGGCGGCGCTTTACGGTATATACGGCAATGCATTTGAAGAGAGACTGAAAGAGGTGTCCGAAATGCTCGATTTTTCGGATATTCTTAACAGAACGGTTGGAAAACTGTCGGGAGGACAGAGAAGAAGAGTAGATATTGCGAGAGCGCTTTTTCATAGACCTAAATTGCTTATACTTGATGAGCCGACGACGGGACTTGATCCGCAGACGAGGAAAACGTTGTGGAATGTTATAAGTAAATTAAGAAAAAATGAAAATCTGACGGTATTTCTTACCACACATTATATGGAAGAGGCGGCAGAGGCCGATTACGTTGTTATACTCGATTCGGGTAAGCTTATTGCCGAGGGAACACCGCTTGAATTGAAGAATAAATATACGTGTGACTATATAACCCTTTATAACACCGACGAAGAGACAGTGAAAAATATGGGAGTTGTATATGAGCCGATAAGAGACGCATTTAAGATACAAATTCCAAATACTGAAAAAGCGACGGAGATTATAACTAAATATCCGTATGTTTTCAAGGACTATGAGATAACAAAGGGTAAAATGGACGACGTGTTTTTGTCTGCGACCGGTAAGAAGCTTGAAGGAGGAAATGAAAAATGAATACGTTATTTTCTCTGATAAAACGTAATATAAAGCTGTTTTTTAAGGATAAGGGTATGTTTCTTACTTCTCTTATAACCCCGTGTATATTGTTAGTACTTTACGCGACGTTTTTGGGAAAGGTATACCGAGACAGCTTTATAATGGGACTTCCCGAGGGAGTAGAACTTGCCGAAAAACTGCTGAACGGAGCTGTAGGCGGTCAGCTCATTTCCTCGATACTCGCAGTTTCTTGCGTAACTGTTGCATTTTGCTCGAATATGCTTATGGTACAGGATAAAGCGAACGGAAGTATAAGAGATTTTACCATATCTCCCGTGAAAAAAACTGCTTTGTCATTGAGTTATTATTTTGCAACGCTTATATCCACACTTTTGATATGCTTTACCACAACGGCGGTTTGCCTTGTGTACGTTGCCGTACAAGGTTGGTACTTATCCGTATTAGACGTTATAGTACTTATTTTCGACGTATTTCTTCTTGTGTTGTTCGGCACGGCTTTGTCGAGTATAATTAACTTCTTTTTGTCGACGCAAGGGCAAATATCTGCGGTAGGCTCTATGATAAGCTCGGGTTACGGTTTTATTTGCGGCGCGTATATGCCTATTTCGCAGTTTCCCGAAGCTTTGCAAAAGGTTATATCATTTTTGCCCGGAACATACGGCACGTCTATTATCAGAAATGTGGCTATGAGGGGCGTTTTTTCCGAAATGAAAGAAGTGGGCGTACCTGATTTTGCAATAACGCAAATGAAAGATGCCATTGATTGCAATCTGTATTTCTTTGGAAACAAGGTTGAACTTGGGGTTATGTATGCTGTTCTTGTTTGTACTATAGCAATACTTATCGGAATATACGTAGCTATGAACGTATTGAAGAAGAAAAAGGGATAAAGATAGATTATGAAACTAATATTTAAGCAAAAGATGTTTTCTTGGTTCGACAGCTATGACGTGTATAATGAATCGGGAACTACACTTTATACGGTAAAAGGTCAGCTTTCCTGGGGGCATTGCCTGAAAATATTTGATTCATCGGAAGTTGAAGTTGGGACAGTGAAGCAAAAGCTATTTTCATTTCTTCCTACGTTTGAAATATATATAGGAGACAAATATCTCGGAAGTATAAAAAAAGAGTTTGCATTTTTTAAGCCAAAATATAATATAGATTTCAATGGTTGGCACGTTGAAGGTAATTTATTTGAATGGGATTATAATATAATTGACAGCAATGGAAAACATGTGGCAGCAGTATCAAAAGAGTTGTTTAATTGGACTGATACATATACTATCGACGTTCTTAATCCCGAAGAAGCGGTGTACGCTCTTATGCTTGTAATTGCCATAGACGCAGAAAAATGCTCAAGAGATAATTAAAAATAAAGCGGGACTTGACAAGGTTCCGCTTATATGATACAATATATTTAACATTTAGGTTAAATGTTAAAGGAGTGGTATTTTTGGCGATACAAAATACGTTGAAGGCGCTTTCCGACCCTATACGTCGTGAAATCTTGAACCTTTTAAAAAAGGGGAGAATGTCGGCGGGGGATATCGTCGATAAATTTGACGTAACGGGCGCATCAATTTCAAGGCATCTTTCGGTGCTAAAAGAAGCAGACTTAATAAGAGACTGCCGAGAGGGGAAATATATTTTTTACGAGCTTAACACCTCGGTGCTTGAGGACGTTATGCTTTGGATAACCGATTTAAAGGGAGTGGATAATAATGATTAAGAGATACAAAACTATGCTTATTATAACGTCGATAGTGATTTTGTTACCCATAATTTTTGGAGTAATAAAGTGGAATGACCTATCCGCAACATTTGCAACACATTGGGGCGTAAACGGGGAAGCAGACGGTTATTCGGGTAAGGTGCTTACAGTTTTCGGTTTGCCTATTATACTTCTTGCTTTTCATTGGTTGTGTGTTTTTATGTCGGAAAAGGATAAGAGAGGTAACAGCCAAAACAAAAGGCTTATGAATATTGTTCTTTGGATAATTCCTATTACATCGCTTTTTACAAACGGTATTATATATATGGCGGCAATGGGAAAAGGAATTGAGCCGACCGGTACTGTTTCGGTTCTTTTTGGTGTACTTTTTATTGTTATCGGAAACTATCTGCCGAAGTGCAGACAGAGTTTTACGATGGGCATAAAAATAAAATGGACTCTCGCTAACGAAGAAAACTGGAATGCTACACATAGAGTTGCGGGAAAACTATGGGTAGTAGGCGGAATTGTTATTTTGTTCGGTATACTTTTGCCCTTTGAAGCGGCTATGATAGCAATGCTTGGTATTATATTTGTTATGGTTTTGGTACCTGTTATTTACTCCGGGGTATATTATAAAAAGCAAGTGGAAGAGGGCAGAGCGGAGAAAAGACCTGTTGTAAAATATTTAAAGTGGCAAAAGAATTCTGCTGTTGGGACAATTTCGGGAGTAGTTATACTTTTGGTAATCTTATTCTTCGTTTTCGTTGGCGCAGGATTTGAGGCTGATTTTGATGATGAGTCATTTACCGTTGAGGCTTCGGGGTGGAGTGATTTGACCGTAGAATATTCGACTGTCGAAAGCGTTGAATACAGACACGATTTTGATATAGGCAGAAGAATAAGCGGTTTCGGTACACCGTCATTGTCAATGGGATTGTTTAGAAATGACGAATTCGGTACGTACACAGTATTCGCCTACAACAGAGCTAAATCTTTTGTAATAATAAAATCGAAAGAAAAAGTACTTGTATTTGCAGATAAAGATATGGAAGTTACAAAGGACTTTTACGAAAAACTAACCGAGAAAACAGGAAGTGAAAACAATGAAAGCAATTGAAATAAATGATTTGACGAAATTTTACGGCAAATCAAGGGGTATAACCAACGTAAATCTAACCGTAGACGAGGGCGAATTCTTTGGGTTTATCGGACCTAACGGAGCCGGAAAAAGTACCACTATTCGTACTCTTTTGGGGCTTATATCAGCTACCTCGGGAAGTGCCAAAATATTCGGCAAGGATATTGTAAAAAACAAAACCGAGATATTGGCAGACGTTGGATATTTGCCCTCGGAAACTATGTTTTACAATGGTATGAAAGTAAAGGATATATTAAAGCTTTCGGAGAGCCTACGCGGAATCGACTGCAAAAAAGAAGCAGAAGAGCTTTGCGAAAGACTTGAGCTTGACGTAAACAAAAAGGTCAACGAGCTTTCTTTAGGCAACCGCAAAAAGCTTGGTATCGTATGCGCTATGCAGCATAAGCCGAAGCTTTATATTCTCGACGAACCCACAAGCGGACTTGACCCGTTGATTCAAAAAGAATTCTACGATATTTTGACAAAGAGAAATCAAGAGGGAGCGACGGTGTTTTTATCGTCTCACGTTCTCTCGGAAATAGGTAAATATTGCAAGAGAGCTGCCGTTATCAGAGAGGGCAAGATACTTGCGTGCGACAGTATTGAAAAGCTGGGACATACCGACGCAAAACGCGTTGTGTTAAGGGGAACGAAAGAGTTTGTTTCAAACAAAGATATTTTTGACGTAAAGCAAGAAAACGACTCGGTTAGCTTTTTATATAAGGGAACCCCAAAAGAGTTAACGGTGCTTTTATGTAAGCTTGATTTTGAAGACTTTACGGTATCGGATATTGATTTGGAAGAGGGCTTTATGCACTTTTATGCAAAGGAGGGTAACTGAAAATGACTCTGTTTTTTCACGAAATGAAGAAGAATAGACTTTCGCTTTTTATATGGTCTATTGTAATTGCATTTATGCTTTCCGTAAGTGTTATAATATATCCGGAAATGGAAGGGCAAATGTCAGAGATGAGCGATATGTTTGCCAATATGGGAAGCTTTACACAGGCTTTCGGTATGGATCAGCTGAACTTCGGTGAATTTATGGGCTATTTCGGCATAGAGTGCGGAAACGTTTTGGGACTTGGGGGTGCGTTGTTTGCCGCATTGGCGGGAATATCCGCTTTGGCAAAGGAAGAAAAGGACAGAACGGCGGAATTTTTGCTTTCACACCCTGTTTCAAGAATAAAAATAACTTTGCAAAAGCTTATGTCGGTTTTCTGCCAAATAATATTACTGAATTTGGTTGTAGTGTGTGCGGCATTTTTGTGTATAGCCGTAATTGGCGTTGAATTTGACGTCGGCAATATCGTTTTGATATTCTTATCATATCTTTTGCTTCAGCTTGAAATAGGTATGATTACTTTTGGAATATCGGCATTTTTGAAAGGCAACGGACTTGGTATAGGGCTTGGATTTGCGATGTTATTTTACTTTGCGAATATTATTTCAAACCTTACCGAAGAAGCAAAATTTTTGAAATATATAACACCGTTTGGTTATGCCGACAGTGCGCAGATTATAGGCGACGGGGCACTGAAATGGGAATACCTTGCCACAGGTTTAGCAATAGGCGTTGTAAGTTTGGTTATAGGCTTTTACAAATACAACAAAAAAGATATTTCGTAAGAAAAGAGTGTGCGGGGAAACCTTGCACATTCTATTGAGGCATTAATACGAAAAAACTCCGAGCTAAAAACCCGGAGATTTTTGCATAAATTAATACATTCGTTGCTGATAATATATCAGTAAGGGGTGATTATATGAATTCTGTTTGGAGTGAAAGTGTTAGAGGCACAAATTTTGAGCCGTTAAAAAAGAATAAAAAAGTTGATGTACTTATTATCGGCGGAGGAATGGCGGGGTTACTTTGCGCCTATATGCTAAAAACCCAAGGAGTTGACTGCGTATTGGTTGAAGCAAATCAAATATGCTCCGGTATAACAAAAAATACTACGGCAAAAATAACCGTACAACACGGCTTGATATATGACAAGCTTATCAGCCGGTTCGGCGAAAGAAAAGCAAGGCTTTATTATGAAGCGCAAAGCAAGGCTTTGGAAGAGTATACAAAACTATGTCAAAAAATTGACTGCGATTACGAAACAAGAGATTCTTTTGTATATTCGATTGATGATAAAATTAAGTTAAGAAAAGAAATATCGGCGTTAAAAAAAATAGGTGTAGATTCCCTTTTTTGCGAAAATACCGAGCTTCCTTTTTCTTTGGCGGGGGCAGTTTGCATAAAGAATCAAGCACAATTTAATCCTTTGCGTTTCGCATTTGAAATAGCTAAGGGAGTGCCAGTTTATGAAAATACAAAAGTTTTAGAGCTTATGCCGTATAAGGCTATAACGCAGTACGGAGAAATAAGCTGTAAGAAAATAATTGTTGCGACGCATTTCCCTATTTTAAATAAGCACGGAATGTACTTTTTGAAGTTGTATCAGCACAGGTCGTACGTTATTGCACTGAAAGGCGCACAAAACGTAACCGGAATGTACGTTGATGAAAAAGATACGGGATTATCTTTTCGAAGTTATGGGGATTTGTTATTGCTTGGCGGTGGTGCACACCGTACCGGCAAAAACGGTGGAAACTGGCACGAGCTTGAAGAGTTTGCACATAAGTACTATCCGTCGGCAAAGATTGTTAACAAGTGGGCAACGCAGGACTGTATGAGCCTTGACGGTGTGCCGTATATTGGAAAGTATTCAAGAAACACCGAGGGGATATACGTTGCAACAGGTTTTAATAAATGGGGTATGACGTCGTCAATGGTGGCGGCAATGTTATTGACTGATTTAGTACAAGAGAAAAGAAATAAGTATGAAGCCTTATTTTTTCCGTCAAGAAGTATGTTGAGACCGCAGCTTGCAGTTAATGCTTTTGAATCTGCGGTTGGGCTGTTGACACCTACAGTACCGCGTTGTCCTCACCTTGGTTGTGCTTTGAAGTATAATAGCGCAGAACATTCGTGGGATTGCCCTTGTCACGGTTCAAGATTTACCGAAAGAGGAGAATTGATTGACAATCCGGCAACGTCCTCAAGCCAAGGCTTGTAAAGCTATTATAGCACAAAAACTGCCTATCTTCAAGTTGTTGAAACCTTATTGTCTTCAGTTAGGTAGAAAAAGACATAATTATGTGGTATAATGTTATCTAATAGCTCAAATGGCGGTGAAACACAAATGGAATTTAACGAAAAACTGCAAGAATTAAGAAAACGCAAAGGACTCACGCAAGAAGAATTGGCAGAAGCACTGTATGTGTCCCGAACTGCGATTTCAAAGTGGGAGTCAGGTCGTGGATTCCCAAACATAGAGTCTTTGAAGGCAATATCAAAATATTTCTCCGTTTCCTTGGATGAACTGTTGTCCGGTGAAGAAATACTGGCTATCGCCGAAAATGATCACAAGCAAAAAGAAAGAACGCTTCGAGATTTGATTTTCGGTTTGCTTGACTGTGCTATAGCATTGTTGCTGTTTTTACCTTTCTTTGGGCAAAAAACGGATGGTTTTATCAGATCGGTATCACTCCTTGCTTTGAGTGATATTCAGATGTATTTAAAAACGGCGTACATTGCTTTTGTATGCACTATGATAGTGTTGGGCATTATGACTCTTGCCTTGCAAAACTGCCATCAAAAACTTTGGATTCAGAGTAAAAGTGTTTTGTCGATGGCATTAAGTGCCGTTGGCGTATGCCTGTTCATTATAAGTCAGCAACCTTATGCGGCGGTATTTGTATTTGCATTTTTGATTATTAAGGTTCTAATGCTGATAAAACGCCAATGATACGAAGCGTATCATTGACGTGACGGCTAAATTCTTTCATTTCTCATTACTTTTCCCTAAACTTGTATCAGGCGAAAGCCAAAATACAAACCAAAAGGATGGTAGAGAAAATGAAAAGAATTAGAAAAAGCTTTATGGCTTCGATGTGCTTGCTTACGGCGTTTGTGCTGTGGACGGTGGCAATTTGCTTTGTGGATGTGCGTGCGATTGGCCCGCAAGGTTCAACTGTAGGCTTTGCCGGTATCAACGGTTTTGTCCATAATTTGGCGGGCGTGCATTGGGGACTTTACAACATAACGGATTGGCTCGGACTTGTGCCGATCTTTGTATGTATGGAATTTGGCATACTGGGACTT
This sequence comes from Eubacteriales bacterium, assembly GCA_045587445.1. Lineage (GTDB taxonomy): Bacteria > Bacillota > Clostridia > Oscillospirales > CAG-272 > RGIG1995. The sequence goes on from JAZNCH010000048.1 coordinate 65,443, forward strand.
GTGCAGTGGATCAAGCGAAAAAGTATCTGTAAGGTGGATCACGATATTCTTGTTTTAGGTGGATTTTATATTATTACCATTGCAGCTTATTTGCTTTTCGAGAGTGTGGTGATCAATTACCGACCGGTACTAATCGGCGGGATTTTGGAAGCATCCTACCCGTCTTCTACAACCATGCTGGTGTTGTGCGTTATGCCAACGGCAATTATGCAGTTTAATAACCGCATAAAGAACAAAGCGGTTCGTAATATCGTTGCTGTTACAATTATTGCATTTATTGCCTTTATGGTAATAGGGAGACTCATTTCAGGTGTTCATTGGTTTACGGATATTATGGGTGGAGCACTGCTCAGTGCAGGGCTTGTAATGCTATATTATTCTGTGTGCAGGAGATATTGTGATAAATTGGTAAAATAGAAGGTAGACAATATGGAACATCAAATTGTTCGCTTAATTGATAAGCCTGAAATGGAAGAAAAGATGGCGAAACTGATTTGAGCAGGATGTATGTTTATAGGTAATCTAACTGGACTTTGAGATAAAACTAACAAAACATATTGCCAATTTAATTACAAGTTGCAGAACCCTATGCAGTATAGGTATTTTGTGCTTTTATGCATTCTCGCCAGAATTTTATACTATATATTTTCTCTGCGGGTTTAGTGATATGATTGACGGAACAATCGCAAGAAAAACGAATGTCATTAGCGAATTTGGAGCGAAGTTAGATACCGTTGCGGACTTTGTTCTTGTAGTAGTATGCTTGATTAAGTTGTTGCCCATAAGTTACTACAAAACCCAGCGAATTGTGTTATTCTACTGATTCGTGGGTTATATAGAAATCCCCGAAAGAGCCTTCACAAAGCCTTTGACTAAGGATACAAGACAGGGTTTACCAGTTTCGTATATACCCAAAGCTTTGCCGGCATAACAAAAAAGAACAGGTAAAACCTGCTCTAACACTAATGTGCATAAAAAAGAAAGGGGCTGTCTCATTAAGACAGCCTAAAAAGAGAAAAAAGCGGTTGAACGATGCCGAAAGGCATTGAACAACCGCTTGCTTTGTTGTATAATTTAATTGCTACAAAAAACCAACTACAAAGCGAGAATATTATACAACA
>JAZNCH010000049.1:0-34984 GCA_045587445.1 Eubacteriales bacterium
CGCTCGGAACGCTTATAAACGTTGCGAAAACAGAGGATGTTGCCGCGGCTTATGCAGCTACCTATCCAATCGCTCTTGTTGCGGTAGTTTTAATTTCACAGTTCCTTATTGTCCTGTTCTAATAACAGTACATAATCATGACCACCGGCTAAGCCGGTGGTTTGCTCCGCCCTATAAGGGCGTGGTACTGGCATAGGGCTAAACGCCCTCTGAAAGATCTGCCAACCGCAAGCGGACTCAAGCTACCGCTAAAGCGGTTGGCTTATTTTTTGCTTTTTGCTACCGGCTCACCCGTAAACGGGTCTACCAATTCTTTCAAACTCATTTGTTCGTACGCCAAATCTTCTTGTAGTTGATTTCTTATGTACTCGGCTATTGCCTTTTTGTTTTTTCCTACTGTATCTACATAATATCCTCTACACCAAAATTCTCTATTTCCATATCTGTATTTTAGATTTGCGTGTCTATCAAATATCATTAAACTGCTTTTTCCTTTTAAATACCCCATAAAACTCGATACACTCATTTTGGGTGGTATTTGTACCAACATATGTATATGATCTGGGCATGCTTCTGCTTCTATTATTTCCACACCTTTCCACTCGCATAGTTTTCTTATTATATTACCTATATCTACTCTTATTTTACCATATATTATTTGTCTTCGGTATTTCGGGGCAAACACTATATGATACTTGCAATTCCATGTCGTATGTGATAAACTGTTACTTGTATCAATCTTCATTGATATTACCTCCTTTGTTACTCTTACGTCTGGCTAGACCGTTTTTATTGTAACATAGGGGGTATTTTTTCTCAACGGCAAAAGCCTCTTTTGAACCACCAGCTTAGCTGGTGGTTTTCTTATACCAATAAAGGCAATATCACTCCAATTACGGATTGATATTGCCTTTTATTTATGATTTACGACCTCATCCGTCTCGGCAGCAAAATAAAAAACAGATGAGGTCGTCTATATTACTTTATTAATTTGACTCAACATCATTTGACTAACTTATATATTGAGTCTTCTTCAAAAATCAATTTAAAATTTCCCCTTACTTATTAACTTTAGGATTATTTGTTCTGCCCAAAAGATAATCAACAGATACCTTGTGATAATCAGCGATTTTACAAAGTGTTGCCGTTGGAATATCAATATCCCCGCGCTCATAATTGCTGTAAACTCTTTGACTGCACGAAAGAATCTTTCCCATTTCCGTTTGAGTAATATCCTTGTCTTCTCTCAAATCTCGAATTCTCGGATAATGCGGCATATAATCCCCCCATATAATTATTCTATAACTAATTATATGTAGAAAATTTTTCGCTATTGACTTTTAGCGAATTTTCCGCTATAATGATCATGGGATATATTTTAATAAAAAAAGGAGACCCCCCATGAAAAAATTTTTAATTTTAACAACACTGTTAGTTGCACTTGTTCTTTGTTTTTCAAGTTGCTCAAGTAGCAATCCGACCCCTGATAGTGAAGCGTCATACTTCGGATTAAATGAAGTCGCCACTTTTAAGGACTTAAAATTTACTGCCACCGAAATCACAGAAAGCTCTGGAACGCAATTATTTTCCCCCGATGAAGGGAATGTTTTCGTCGGAATTAAATTTACAATCGAAAACATATCATCAGAAGAACAATCGGTAAGTAGTATATTGTTATTTGAGCCTTATTGTGATGATATTAAAGTTGATTATTCACTCTCAGCATCAGCTGCATTTGAAGGCTCCTTGGACGGCTCAATTGCCGCTGGGAAAAAAATAGTCGGATATTATTCTATTGAAGTTCCTTCTTCTTGGAATACAATTGAATTAGAAGTAAAGGGCAATTGGCTATCCAGCCAATCTGCAACATTTGTATTTAACCACGATTTTGCAAACAACCAATCTTCAGAAATAGAAAATCCCCAGTCATCTTCATCTGAAGAATCTACCATTGTCGAAACAACCGCCCTTCCCCCCAAAAAATTATCCTTAAATGAGACCGCAGTATTCAAAAACTTAAAATTTACTGCAACAGAAATTGTAGAAAACACTGGTTCCCAATTTTTTAAACCCACTGAGGGAAAAATTTTTATTGGAATAAAACTCACCGTAGAAAACAGTTCTACACAAGAACAGACTGTAAGCAGTTTGATGCTTTTTAATGCATATTGCGACGATGTTAAACTTGACTATTCTTTTTCTGCAAGTAGTGTATTTGACGGTACTCTTGATGGTGAAGTTGCCGCAGGAAAAAAGTTAGTTGGATATTATGGCATTGAAGTTCCTTCCAACTGGAAAACAATTGAGTTAGAAGTAAAAGAAGAATGGTTATCAAACGATTCTGCATCATTTGTATTCACCAAATAATCAATAATTCAAATAATATATCCCTTTTACATTACTTTTATAAAAAAGGCAATATCTTTCCAATTACGGATTGATATTGCCTTTTGATTATTTATTTTCAAGAATGCATTCAAGCAAGTCTTGATATTTCATTTCTCCTGCGGCGACAGCAAGACCTACTCTTGCTACTTCATCGTTAGTAGGATAAATTTTAGGATATTTTTTAGGACAAATTTTAGGATATTGTCAACCTAACTTTTTAAAAACCGCTTTTTTATTAATTATAGATTTTCAAAAGCTTGATTATTCAAAACAATACAATAACAGCGTATACGGCTAAGAACCATATACGCTGTTGTTTTATTTATTACGGTTATTTGTTGCAAGTTATGACACTTCACGCATTTTTGACATTATGTAATCGTATCCGCCCTCCTTGTGAGGAATGGTGCAATTAGAGCAATCTTTAACCCCAGATTCAAGATAGACGAAATTTCCGCCGCACTTGTCGCCGAGCGCATAAAGCGGACAACAACAAAACATACAGTTAAAAAACTCGCCGTTTACCTTGTGGCAAGGAAAATACTCACAATCTTCATTTTTAAAATATTTACTGCAATTTTTCAAAAAAATATCACTCCCGAAAAAGCGTATTAACATTACGGTTCAATTGTAGCACAAGCCAATAAAAATATCAATAATTTCTCTGATTTTTATTTTCAAACAGTTTCGTTATAATCCTAATGATTAAGTATATACACAAATCCCCTCTATTGACAATCTTTTTTTATTATGATAGAATATAATATTAGTATGATAAAAATTTTCGGAGATGATTTTAATGAGCAAAAAGAAAGTACTTTGCATTATGTTTGGCGGTAATTCTACAGAATATGAAGTATCGCTCAAATCCTCTTACTCTGTGCTTGAAAATGTTGACAGGACAAAATATGATATTGTCAGAGTGGGCATTACAAGACAGGGACAGATGTATATATACGAGGGTGAAGACGCAAAGATTAAAGATAACAGTTGGAAAAATGACAGTGCAAATTTGAAAAAGGCATTGTTTTCCACAAGCTATGGCGACCACGCAGTGTATGCAATTAATGACAACGGGGCCGTTGAACGTGTTGCAATAGACGTGGTATTCCCCGTTATGCACGGTGCATATTCCGAAGACGGCAGACTTCAGGGTATGCTCGATATGTGCGGAGTTGCCTACATTGGTCCGGGCTGTGCTTCTTCTGCGGTATGTATGGATAAGGCATTTACAAAGATGCTTCTCAACAACTACGGTGTGCCCGTAGCCGCAACTGTTTACGTAACCAAAAATGACGTTGAAAATGACTTTGACGCTATTAAAACAGATGTTGCGGAATTAGGCTATCCCGTGTTCGTAAAACCCGCAAATTCCGGCTCTTCGGTCGGCGTTTCAAAAGCGGCAAACGAAGAAGAATTAAAAAGTGCTTTAGAAAAAGCAATTCAGTTCGACAGTAAGGTTCTTATCGAAGAAGCTGTAGTCGGTAAAGAGGTTGAGGTTGCGGTTCTCGGCAATGAAAAAGCAGTTGCTTTAACGTGCGGAGAAATTATATCCGATGCAGACTTTTATGACTATGACGACAAGTATAACAACGGTACTTCTACATATAAGATTCCCGCAGAAATCAAAAAATCAACTTGGATAAACTTAAAACGTACAGCCGAGGGGATTTTCCAATATCTTGACTGTAAAGGTCTTTCAAGAGTAGATTTCTTTGTTTGCGGCGAGGAAGAAAAAATTGTGTTCAACGAAATAAACACTCTTCCCGGATTTACTTCTATCAGCCTTTATCCCAAGATGGCTATGGCAAGCGGATTTACTTACAGCGAAATAGTTGACGAGCTTGTAAAATATGCTTTTGAAGCTAAAAAGGGTAACTGAATATGAGTAAAGTCGTATGGAAAGGCGGCACACTTTTGTCGCCCGTACCACCTGTTATGGTATCTTGCGGCGATATGGAAAAGTCTAATATCATTACTATCGCCTGGACAGGAATTTTAAACTCAAATCCCCCCAAAACATATATTTCGGTAAGACCCCAAAGACATTCTTTTGAAATAATCAAAAATACAAAAGAGTTTGTAATAAATCTAACCCCCGCCTCGCTTGTAAAAGAAGCCGATTACTGCGGTATATATACAGGGGCAAAGGTAGACAAATTTGAAAAGTGTAATTTCACAAAGACAGAGGCTTCGACGGTCGGCTGCCCGTTGATAGAAGAATGTCCGATGAACCTTGAATGTAAGGTTACGGATATTGTGGTGCTTGGCTCACATTATATGTTTATTGCAGATATAACCGCAATAAACGTTGACGAGTCTTTACTTGGCGAAGACGGAAAATTACATCTTGAAAAAGCGAAGTTAGCCGCATTTGCTCACGGCGAATATTTTGAATTAGGCAAAAAAATCGGGTCATTTGGTTTTTCGGTCAAAAAGAAGAAAAAACATTATAAAAAGTAAAAAAAGCTTTTCGCATAGTGCGAAAAAGCCACCTTACGTCTTCCCTATTCCCTCTTACTTATTACCTCAAAAAAGCTGTGCGTGGTTTACCCACACACAGCTTTTTTAATCCCAATCGTGTTTGTTTTTTAAGGTATTGTATATTTCTATGTAACTTTCGTGTCTTTCTTTTGCTATTTTTCCATTATTTACGGCTTCAATAATCTTGCAACCGTCTTCGGTAGTATGAGAGCATTTTGTATATTTACAGGTTCCGAGATAGTCTTCAAATTCTCTGAAAGTGTACACCAAATCATCTTTTTTGTAGAAATCAAATCTTGTAAAATCAATAAGGCTGAATCCCGGCGTGTCTGCAACATATCCCATCAAGCTACTGTCGCCGGTAAGATAATCAAGGCCGAACAGTTCAACGTGTCTTGTGGTATGTTTTCCGCGTTCGGTTTTACGGCTTACGTCGCCTGTTTCAAGTGCAAGCTTTGGAAAGAGAGCATTCATTACGGTAGATTTTCCTACCCCCGATGCACCCGCAAACGCAGATATTTTGCCATTTGCGTGCTGATTTACAAATTTCGTAAGTTCATCCTTGTCGCTGTCAAAACTTGATACAAAAACAGTAAAACCGCTCTTTCTGTATATATCTGCAATTCTTTCGGCTTCGCTCTCGTCAAGGTCGCTCTTGCTTACGATAATAACAGGCTCTATCTTATTATATTCTGCGATAGAAATAAGCTTGTCAGTTATGGTCAACATTGGCGAAGGCTTTGCTGCGGCAATAACAGTAAATAAAATATCAAGATTGGCTACAGGCGGTCTTATGAGATAATTTTTTCGGTCTGTAATGTCTTCAACAACAATCCCCTTATCCGACTGCTTTAAAACAACGTTGTCGCCGGCATAGGGGGTTATTTTTTCATGTCTGAAAGCCCCCTTTGCCTTGCAGCTTACTATTTCGCCCGCTTCGGTCTTAACGTCGTACAAACCGCCGAGACCTTTTATAATAGTTCCTTTGATAAGTTCACTCATAAATGTCAGTTAAACGTGTCAAGCTGTATACTTTTGTATCCCTCTTGATATTCGCAAGTAAACTGCTTGTATTTCTCCTCCACCGTTTTATAATAGAGCGCCGTTTTGTATTGGGTACGAAGTTCTTCAAAATTTTCATTAACGTATTCGTCTTCAATGGGAAGTCTTTTTACTATATGATAGCCGACGTCTGTAGTTATAACCTCGCTTATTTCTCCCTCTTTAAGCTTGAATGCCGTATATTCAAATTCATTTTTGAATTCGCCATGAGTGAAGTAATATCCGTCTTTTTTTCCCTTAATGTTGGTATCGTCGGAGTATTCTTCTTTCAAAGCTTCAAAGTCTTCTCCATTTTTGAGTTTTTCAAGAACCTGATTTGCCTTTTCAAGCTGTGTTTTGCGTTCTTCTTCATTTTCAAAGGTAAACAAGATGTGTGTCGCCCTTACAAACTCCTCGCCAACAGCTTTTTCGAGAGCCTCATCATCAACCTTTATGATACCCGAAGCCTCGGAAATAATATGCTCGTAAACCAGATATTCAAGCTGTTGAACTTCAAGAATAAAGCGATAGACCTCTTCGGTCATATAAGATTTTTCTAACGAAGCCTTATATTCCTCGTCAGTCATACCTTGTTTACTGTCTTCAATAAAGGCATCAATATTCGCTTTATCTTCTTTTGTAAGCTTGACATTGTATTCATCTGCAAGAGCAAACATACCGTAGGTTTCTTTTAAAGAAGCTAAAACGTAATCTGTTATTTTTTCAACGGTGTTTTCTTCTTTCTGCCAATAGCTTTCATCGCCATTGTCAAAAAATGCCTTTGTATTCAAAAAGAGATACTTATAGAAATCACTCTTCACGTTATATCCGCCGAGAGTCATAACATTTGTTTTGTCGTTTGTCCATACAGGCGGGTCGCCTTTTTTTCTGCCTACACAGCCTGTAAGAGAAGTGCAAACAATTATGCTTATAAGCATTAAACTTACAAGTCTTAAAATCTTTTTCATAAATGCTCCTGATTTTTATATTTTTTGAGAACAGCAACCCTCGGATTTCCCGAGTAGTCTTTTGTTACTGTACATTCAAATCCGTTAGATTTTGCGGTCTCTTGTATCTTTTCTTGTTGGTCAAAGCCTATTTCAAAAACGAACAGTCCGTTTTCGGTTAGATTGTTTTTATATTCCATAACCAAAAAGTTATAGAAATCCATACCGTCGTTTCCACCGTCAAGAGCTACCATAGGCTCTTTTTTTACGTATTCGTCAAGGGTTTCAAGGTCTTTTGTCGGAATATACGGCGGATTAGATACGATTATGTCAAATTTTTCGTCGCCTAAAGGCAAATCGAATATGTCAGCACATATAAATTCCAATCTACCGTTTACTTCGTTTATTAAAGCATTTTCTTTTGCCGCTTCAAGTGCTTTTGCCGATATATCGACAGCAATGCCGCTTGCATTAGGTTTTCTTTTTAACGTTGATATGGCGATACACCCCGAACCTGTGCAAAGGTCGAGTAATCTACCGTTATCACACAAATTATCAAGCACCTTTTCAACGACTCTTTCCGTATCACAACGAGGAATAAGGCAGTTTTCGTTGAGTAAATATCTGTCGCCAAAGAATTCCCATTCGCCTATTATATAGGCGGCAGGAACGCCATTTTCATATTCTTTTATAACTTTCTGCAATTCTTCGCCATTGAAATACAGTTTTAAAATATCAATATCGTTCATTCTTCGTCTTTTTTAGTTTTTATTTCATTTTTTTGGTACTTTTCTGGATTATAAATAGCTATTGCTTCCGGGAATTCGTCGGGAATAGCACATTTCAAAGAAGCTATTGCAACCTCTATCTGCGTTTCATCGGGTTCTCTCGTTGTAATTCTCTGCATCCAAAGTCCCGGAGCTGACAATATTCTTGTAATAATGTTGTCGTGTTTTCCTGCAAATCTAATAAATTCATAACCTATCCCTACGGTTAAAGGCAAGGTAAGAAGCTTTGATGCAAACTTGAGGATTATGTTCGACTTCATTATCGGGAATGAATATACTACCGACGACACGACTATACTGAGAAGAAGTATAACGAATATAAAGCTCGTACCGCATCTGGGGTGAAATCTTTTATATTTTTTTACGTTTTCGGGAGTTAACTCTTCGCCCGCTTCATAACAGAAGATAGTCTTATGTTCAGCCCCATGATATTCGAATACACGTCTTATATCTTTCATAAATGAAACAAGCCAAATGTAACCAACGAATATCGCTATTTTTATGCCACCTTCAATAAGAGTAGCATACCACTTGGTTTCTTCGCCCGATTTGTCAAAAAGAGAAGAGGAGATAAACAAGGGGAGGAAGAAGAATAATCCCACTCCCAAAGCTATACCGAGTATCATTGCTATAACCATAACAAAATCAAGTATGCTTTTGCCGAATTTTTCTCGAAGCCAAATTTCAAATTTTGTTTCTTCCTCTTCAATACCGAATGCATCTGCTGATATAGTAAGTGTTTTCATAGAAAGAATCAAAGATTCAACCATATTGACAACACCTCTGATTATCGGCCACCCGAGAGGTTTGAATTTATCTTTTACGCTTTTGCATTCATCTTTCGTTACACGGATATTACCCTCGGGCATACGGACAGCCAATGCAAATTCGTCCTTATTTTTCATCATAACGCCTTCGATAACTGCCTGTCCGCCGACAGTTCCGAGACGGCAATTTTTTTCTGCCATTTTTTTACCTCAAAATTTTAAAATATGGGGAGAATAGTTTTACTTTAAATGTTATTATAACATAGTTTCCCTAAAAAGTATATAATATTTTGTAAATAAAGTATAATTGGCATTAATCTAAGATTGACAAAAGCAACAATTTTTGATAAAATAGTACTATGTGTGAATATATGGCATTTAGTACGTAATATATAAAACCGAAAGGAATTTTAAGATTATGGCAACAAAAGCAAAGAAAACCGAAACTGTTTCACAGATTCAAGATAAGGAAGCAAAGAAAAAGGCGCTTCAAACGGCACTTTCTCAGATAACAAAGGATCACGGCGCGGGCTCAATTATGAAGCTTGGCGAAAATACAAATATGAACGTAACAGCAGTTTCGACAGGTTCGCTGTCTTTGGACCTTGCATTAGGTGTAGGCGGTGTACCGAAGGGCAGAATTATTGAGATATACGGCCCCGAAGCTTCTGGTAAAACGACCTTGGCACTCCATATAGTTTCAGAGGTTCAAAAGACCGGCGGTACTGCGGCTTATATCGACGTTGAAAACGCTCTTGACCCTCAGTATGCAGGCAATATAGGTGTTGACGTTGATGAGCTTTTGGTATCACAGCCCGAAAGTGGCGAAGCGGCACTCGGTATACTTGACGCCCTTGTTCGTTCTGGTGCTGTTGACGTTGTTGTAGTTGACTCTGTTGCGGCTCTCGTAACACAACAGGAAATTGACGGCGATATCGGTGATGCACAGGTTGCAGGACAGGCAAGACTTATGTCTCAGGCACTCCGTAAGCTCTCCGGCTCTATCGCAAAATCTAACTGCGTTGTAATATTTATTAACCAGCTCCGTATGAAGATAGGCGTTATGTACGGTAACCCCGAGGTTACGTCAGGCGGTACTGCACTTAAGTACTATGCATCTGTAAGAATTGATATAAGACGTGTTGAGACCTTGAAAAACGGAACAGAATCTTACGGTAACAGAGTTAAATGTAAGATAGTTAAAAACAAGGTTGCGCCCCCCTTCAAGACTGCAGAATTCGATATTCTCTACGGCAAGGGTATTTCCAAGTCAAGTGAGCTTATTGAGGTTGGTCTTGAAATGGGTATTATTGAAAAGAGTGGTGCATGGTTCTATATTGACGGAAACAGACTTGCACAGGGTAGAGATAACGCACGTCAAGCACTTGAAGATAACCCCGAACTGTTTGCATCCGTTGAAGAAAGAATTCTTGAAAGATTTAAGAACGGTGATGCGGGTCAAAGCGAAGGTATCGACCTCGACGACGATTTTGAAATATCCGTTGCCGATCTTGAAAACGAATAATATATGAAAAAAATTGAATATAGCGAATACGAGGAAAACACTCCCCGCGATGAATCCGTAAAGGAAGTTATTGCGGCGGCATCAAATATTCTTGTATTCGCAGATAATACCGAAAAGAATCTCCGAGACAAGCTTACGCGCAAGGGATTCAACGAAGAAGCTATAGACGCGGCAGTTAACAAGATGAAAGAAGCCGGACTGATAAACGATGCAAGGCTTATGCAGTCGGTGTCCGAATATTTAGCGGACAAAAAACTGTACGGCAGAGCGAGAATTAAGCTTGAATTACAAAAAAAGGGATTTGACAAACAGCTTATCGGCGAGAATTTTAACGAATGTGTTAGTGACGTTGATTTTAAAGAAAATTGTCTAAAGCTTATGCAAAAGAAAAGACTTGTGGACAAGATAAAAGACAGCAAGACTGCAAGGGCGGTAACTGCGGCTTTGGCACGTTACGGTTACGGCTATGCTGAGATAAAATACGCATATACGAGGTTACTTGAAGAAAATGAAGAAGACTAAGGTAGGATTTATTTCTCTCGGTTGCCCGAAGAATCTTATTGACACCGAAATAATGTTAAACGAGCTTTATAAGGCGGGATATGAGATTACTCCGGAGGAGACCGAGGCAGATATAATTATAATCAATACCTGTGCATTTACGCAAAGTGCAAAACAGGAATCTATTGACAGTATACTTGATGCCGCTTGGCTTAAGACCAATGCGAAGTGTAAAGGACTTGTGGTTACGGGCTGTCTTTCAGAAAGATATCGCAGTGAGCTTAAGAAAGAATTACCCGAGTGCGATGCCGTTATAGGTGTTGCGTCAATACACGATATAGTTGATGCCGTTAAGGCAGTTGAAAAAGGTAAGTCTTTTGAAAAATACGGTGATATAGATAATTATGACTTTGCCGGCGACAGAGTTGTTACGACTCCCGAATATATGGCGTATTTAAAGATTGCCGAGGGCTGTGATAACAAGTGTGCTTACTGCGCTATCCCCGGTATCAGAGGTAAATTCAGAAGCAGAACTATGGAAGACGTTGTTGACGAGGCAAAATTCCTTGAATCGCTCGGCGTTCTTGAGCTTACACTCGTAGCACAGGATACTACAAGATACGGTGTTGACCTTTACGGTGAATACAAGTTGGCTGAACTTATTCGCAAGATTACAGCAGAGACGTCTATTCCTTGGATAAGACTTCTTTATTGCTACCCCGACAAGATTACAGACGAGCTTGTTGAAGAGATAAAGAATAACGACCGTGTGGTTAAGTATATTGATATGCCCATTCAGCATATTTCGGAGAGTGTTCTCAAGAGAATGAACCGACATGGCGGTCAGGAGGTTATAAAGAGTGCCGTTAACAGACTCCGCAAGGCAGTTCCCGATATTACACTCCGTACGACTGTTATAACAGGCTTCCCCGGCGAGACGGAAGAAGACTTTACCGAGCTTTGCGAATACTTGAAAGAGACAAAGTTTGAGCGTCTCGGTGCATTTACATATTCTCGTGAAGAGGGCACCCCCGCTTACGATTTTGAAGACCAGATAGACGAACAGACGAAGCAGGACAGATGCGATATTATTATGGATATGCAGTACGATATAAATGCCGCGAACAACGAAGCTAAGGTTGGAAAGATAGTTAAGGTGCTTTGCGAAGGATACGACCCCGTATCGGGCGCACACTACGGCAGAACGGCGGCAGATGCCCCCGAGATTGACGGTAAGGTATATTTTACCTGCCCGAAAAGACTTCCCGAGGGTAAGATATATAACGTTAAGATAACCGAAGTTCTTGATTACGATTTGATAGGCGAAACGAAATAATAAAACTATATCCCACGCACCGCGTGGGATATAGAATTTGATATTTTTAGGAGAAACGAGACAATGAAAATGAATCTTCCAAACAAGTTGACGGTTTTGAGAATGATAATGATACCGTTTTTTATGTTTATAATAATGTTTCCCGTATTGGGACAGTTCTGGTCAAGACTTGCGGCAGCCGCTATATTCGGTTTGACAGCATTGACGGATATGCTTGACGGAAAGATTGCAAGAAAATACAATCTTATAACCGACTTTGGAAAATTCCTTGACCCTGTTGCAGACAAGCTTATGACGATAGGCGGTTATATTGCAATATTGACCACGTTGACCCAAGACAGAGTGTTTTTTATGATTTTTGCATGGGCAACGTTTATAGTTATTTTGCGTGAACTTGCAGTAACGTCTCTGCGTATGATAGTATCAAACGGAGCAAAGGTAGTTATTGCTGCGGCATACCTCGGCAAAGTAAAGACGGTATCGCAGATAGTTTGCATACTTGTTATGATACTTGAACCTGCATTCTTCGGTAAAACTTTTATAGCCGAATATCATATACTCAGCTATATATCATTGGCATTTATGGTGTTTATGACGATTTGGTCGGGTATTGATTATCTCAAAGCATATTGGCCCTTGCTTGACCCCGAGAAATAAAATAATAGAGTATACCTACTCCTAAAAAATACTAAAAGATGTGTGAGCAAAACCCACACATCTTTTTTTAATTCTTATGATATTCAATATTTCCGTCAACCGCTTTAACGGTAACACTATCACCTTTTTGTATTTTTCCTTCAAGCATTTCAGTAGAGAAACTGTCTTCAATAAGCATCTGAATAGTACGGCGGAGAGGTCTTGCTCCAAACGACGGGTCAAAGCCCTCTTTTGAAACGAGCTTGGTTACGCTGTCATCAAAGCTTATCTCAACGCCCAATGCCTCAATACGTTTACCGACTTCTGCGAGCATTATATTCGATATTCTCTCAATATCGGGCTGTGTCAGCTTATTGAATATAATAATCTCGTCAATACGGTTAATAAACTCGGGGCGGAAAGTCTGCTTAAGATGCGACATAAGCAAGGTCTTTACGTCTTCCTTTTCTTTTTCGGTGTTATCGGCAGAAGCAAAGCCCATACTTCTTTTTGTTTCAAGTGCAGATGCACCGACGTTAGAAGTCATAATTATGACCGTATTTTTAAAATCAACGCGTCTTCCCTGCGAGTCCGTCAAAATACCGTCTTCAAGAACCTGCAAAAGCATATTGAATACGTCGGGGTGAGCTTTTTCAATTTCATCAAAAAGAACTACCGAATAGGGTTTACGTCTAATTTTTTCGGTAAGCTGACCGCCCTCGTCATAACCGACGTATCCGGGAGGCGAACCGATAAGCTTGGAAACGCTGTGCTTTTCCATATATTCGGACATATCTATTCTAATCATAGCATTTGGGTCGCCGAACAATAGGTCTGCCAAAGCCTTTGTAAGCTCAGTTTTACCGACACCCGTAGGTCCGAGGAAAAGGAAGCTTCCCATAGGTCTCTTTGGGTCTTTAAGTCCCATTCTTCCCCTCTTTATAGCTCTTGCGACTGCACTTACAGCATCATTCTGACCGATAATTCTTTCTTTAAGAATATCTTCAAGCTTAAGCAGTCTTTCGCTTTCTTCCTCTGCAAGTTTTTTAACGGGAATACCTGTCCAAAGAGTTACAATATCGGCAATATCTTCGTATGAAACGGCAAGGTTTTCGCCACCCGCTTTTTCTTTCCAAAGCTTTTTTTCTTCCTCGTATTTTTCTGTAACGTCTTTGCGCTTGTCGCGTATAACAGCCGCTTTTTCAAAGTCCTGAGCCTTAATTGCCTCTTCAAGCTCCGAATCAATATTCTTAAGCTCTTCTTCAATATCCTTGATTCCGTCGGGCTTTGTAAAATTGTTAATTCTGATTTTCGAAGCCGCCTCGTCAATAAGGTCGATAGCCTTGTCAGGCAAGAATCTGTCGTTGATATATCTCGTTGAAAGATTAACCGCCGCTTCAATAGCATCGTCGGTTATTTTTACTTTGTGGTGGGATTCGTATTTATCACGCAAACCTTTAAGAATAAGGACAGCCTCTTCTTTTGAAGGCTCACCTACCATAACCGACTGAAAACGTCTTTCAAGAGCCGCATCTTTTTCGATGTGCTTTCTGTATTCTTCGATAGTAGTAGCTCCGATAACCTGCATTTCGCCCCTTGCAAGAGCAGGTTTGAGTATATTAGCGGCATCGACAGCTCCCTCAGCAGCACCCGCACCGATTATGGTGTGTATTTCGTCAATAAACAGTATGATGTTAGGGTTCTTTGCAACCTCCGCCATAACGTTTTTGAGTCGCTCTTCAAATTCACCGCGATATTTTGCACCGGCAATCATACCCGAAATATCAAGAGTAACAAGAATCTTACCCGCCAAAGTTTCGGGAACGTTACCCTCTACTATTTTTTGAGCAAGTCCCTCGGCAACTGCAGTTTTACCGACACCGGGCTCACCGATAAGACAAGGGTTATTTTTTGTACGTCTTGAAAGAATCTGTATAACCCTCTGCGTTTCGGTATCTCTGCCGATAATAGGGTCGAGCTTACCCTCTTTTGCCAATTCGGTTAAGTCTCTGCCGTATTGCTTTAGAGTAGGCGCATCTTTAAGCTGTGTTTTGCCGCCGCCTTTTCTCATATCTCCCGCATTCTTGGAAGAGGGAGACTGAACGTCGTCAAAACTGCCGTCGTCAACACCTTTGATATAGTTGACAAGGTCGGTTGCAAGCTCGTTTACGTTAACGTTTTTAGAAGCAAGTATTCTGACCCCGACACAGTCACTTTCAGCGATAAGACCGAGCAAAAGATGCTCCGTTCCGATATAGTTTTGACCCAGTCTCACAGCCTGATATGCGGAGGTTTCGATTATTTTCTTTGTTCTGGGAGTCATATCAGCCGCAGTAACGTTTGTTTTTTTGCCCTCGCCCGATATTTCTTTTACAGTATCTTTAATGGAATCAAGGACTGCCCCCCTTGAAGCCAAAAGTTTTGAAGCGACACCGTCGGTTTCAGCAAGAAGACCGAGCAAAACGTGTTCGCTGCCGATATATGTGTGCCCAAAATCACGTGCAAATTCAAGTGCTGAATTTAACACATTTTGAGCCGATTGAGTAAATCTGCTGTTCATATATATGCACCCTTTCTTATTTATAGACAGACAATCAGCCGATAGATTCTCTGATGTAGTCTGCGCGCAAAACGTCTCTTTCAAAATCGCTGATAACCTTTCCGCCATGACGCAAGATAAGGTTTGCAGGTAAAACGCCTATCATTATTTCGCCCAAGGCTTCGTAGGTTATATCTTTGATTAACCCTAAAGCAATACCAAGTCTGACGTCAGCAAAAAGCTTTAGGAACTCTTTTGAACTGACAACTCTCGCATACTTAAGTACGCCGTACGATCTGCATATTTTGTCTGCAATAACGGAAAAGTTATCGCTTTTGATTATTTCTCTTGCTTTGCGTTCTTTTTCGCAAATTTGAGTAACTATTTCTTCGAGACGTTTTATCGTATCTTCTTCGGTAACACCCATAGTAATGCGGTTTGATATTTGATAGAGACAACCTTCGGGCTGTGAACCCTCGCCGTACATACCGCGAATGATAAAGCCAAGCTTCGACAACTGTACCGAAAGATTTTCCATAGACTTTGTCATTGTTAACGCGGGGAGGAATACCATTACCGATGCACGCATTGCGAGACCGAGATTTGTGGGACAGTGGGTAAGATAACCCAACTTTTCATTAAAGGCTATATTAAGATTTTGGTCCAAAATATCGTCATAGATACATGCATTTTTAAAAGCTTTATCAAGAGAAAGACCGGGGAGAATACATTGTAGTCTAATGTGGTCTTCCTCGCATACCATAACGGCAACATCATCTTTTTCATTTTTTAGTAAGGCGTGCGGCAGCTTCTTTTTAGCAAAATCGGGACTGATGTAATGCTTTTCAACCAATGCCCCCGATTCACAAGCCGATATATTGGCGAAGTCAAGTTTTTCAAAATCACTTCCGAGAGCAGAAGTAACTTTTTCTATTATTTCATTAGCCGAAGTTTCGTCGAGTTTTGAATCAAAGGGATAGTCGGCAATATTTCTTGCGAATCTAATTCGCGAGCTGACTACGACATCGTTTTCTTTGCCTACAGTGTTATACCAAGCCATAAAATATCCCCTTTCTTAATTATCATTTTCAAGTGCGCGAATTTCATCACGAAGAACAGCCGCTTTTTCAAATTCCTGCGATTTGATAGCAGCCTTCATTTGTGCTTTCAATTCTTTTATTTTATCTTCTTTGGTTTCTTTTGCTTTATACTTTTTCGGCTTTTTACCCATATATTTTGCTTTGCCGTGTATGCTTTCAACGCTCGTATTAAGCTCGTCTGCAAAGATTTCATAGCATTTTGCACAACCGACTTTACCGTTCTTTACAAGGTCGTCAAAGGTTGAAGCGCAGAGCGTACATTTTTTCTTTTCGGAAATTTTTGCGATTTTGTTGTCGTACGGCAAACCAAATAGGTCGTTTAAGCCTAAAAGGGACGCCGAGCCAAATCCCAAGTCGAAATCATCGAACAGAGAAGGCATTTTTATATTGAGTTTCCCCTCTTTTTTTAACTGTTCAGCACATTTCGAGCAAAGTGCATATTCTTTTGTTTGACCGTTGATAGTTTGTTTGTAATAGATTTCAGCATTATATTTTCCACAATTTTGACAAATCATATTTACTTACCTCCTTTGGAGACTTAAAAAAGCCCAAAACAAATGATTATTTTCGTGGGAACTTTTATGAAAAAAAGCTTCCCACACCCTCAAAAAACTTTATATAAAGGTTATCCTGAGCGTAGGCGGTTTTACCGCCACAGCCGAAGAAGCCCATTATTATCGCACTTTTTTATTTTACTTCATAAGCCTTAAGATAATGTGTCGCAAGATGTCAGCCCTGACAGAATTTCTTATAGTCGAGGGCAATTTACTTAAAGCTGCATTTGAAACGGAACTGCCAAGCAAGACGTATTCCCTTTCGGTGATAACCTCTTGGTCGAAGAGATTACCGAGGAAAGCAACAGCCTCTTTTTCATCAATTGAATCACCGATAGCGTAGAGGAAATGCATAAGGTATTCGTCTTTACCCATTTGTTTTCGGATTATGCGAATATAACCGCCTCCGCCGCGTCGGCTTTCTATTATATATCCCCTCTCGGGCGTGAAGCGCGAGGTGATGACGTAATTTATCTGACTGGGGACACAGCCAAGCTGACCTGCAAGGTCATTTCTCTTTATTTCGGCAGCACCCTCACCCTCATTTATCATTTGTTCTATTAATTTTGCAATAGCATCTGATATAAGCATTTAAAAGCTCCTTTCTATCGACTTTGACTTTCTTTGACTTTTCTTCTTGATTGCATTATAGCACAAAGGTCAAAGAAAGTCAAGGTCTATTTTTGACTTTTTAAAAAAATAGGTAAAAACAGATGCGTGATATTACCTTGACATAATAGAAAAAGTATGATAGAATGACAAGGTCGAGTTTAGTGAGACCACTATTTTTCCTATTCACTATAACTTTTAACTTAAAATACGCGGGTGTGGCGGAATTGGCAGACGCGCTAGACTTAGGATCTAGTGTCCCCGACGTGCAGGTTCAACTCCTGTCACCCGCACCAAAGCATTCAAACCCGAACCTTTTACCGATTGGTGAAACGTTCGGGTTTGTTGTTTTCTTAAAAAATGTTAAATAGCCTTTGTTTGTGGCAGTACAGAGTGTTTGACTCTGTACTCCCACTTCTTCGTTTCAAAGAAATTTCGTACACAAAGGAGATTTGAAATGAAGATTTTTAAAACAATTGTATTAGCATTAATGATAACAATAAATTTACAGACTGGATATTATGCTTTATTGTATAAGGTTCAGATAGCTACAGGCACTTTTCTCATATGCTTAGGTTTGACATTGTTTGTTGCAAGCGATGGAGGTTTAAAAAGATAAAGTATAAGAGCCCGCAGATTAAATCTCATAA
Source organism: Eubacteriales bacterium (assembly GCA_045587445.1). Classification (GTDB taxonomy): domain Bacteria; phylum Bacillota; class Clostridia; order Oscillospirales; family CAG-272; genus RGIG1995. The sequence continues at coordinate 17,866 of JAZNCH010000049.1, forward strand.
TCTGTAGGATCTTAAAATTTTAAATCTCTAACCACTTATTTCTTATTTCAGAAAACTCATTAAGGTCATCTTTAAGCGACCGCCAATTAAGAAGATGGTCAATTATTTCGGGTTTGTCTTGATTCTTCTCGTATAAAATATATGCTAACGACATCGCAGCACTTCTTAACTGTAAACATTGATTTGTTGTACAACCAAGACTATCATTAGATAATTCGGTTTCAAAAATTAAATGTTCTAAGCCGAATAACAAATTATCAATAATCTCATCGCAAATTGGTAGCAAGTCACTATAAATAAGATTGTGGAACAAGTGAATTACAGATGTTAAGCCCTGTTTGCGTCTAATCCTAATATTCAAAGATAGTTTCTTTAATAATTCGGTTATTGCTTGTTGATGTTCTGCTTTTTGCATACTTACAGTGGTGTATATGGCATCACACGCAGCAACAATTTCTTTAACATTAGAACCGCAGACAATATCATACATATTTTTTAATACATCTAACTCCTGATTCACAAGAAGTTTCAACTGAACACAAGGTAAGGGATACTTACCGAACTCGACCAAAAGGTTTAGGAGTCCGTTATGTTTTGTAGGATCAAGATTATTAGATATTATAACTTGTGATAATATATTATCTACGAATTTGTATTTATCAAATAATCTTGCAAATAATTCACTGTCTTCAATATTTTCTTTTTCTCGCTCGGAAAGCAACGAAATATCATTATTCCAAGAATCCAAAATTTCTTTAACTATAATATCTAATTCGGCATCATTCCACCTTATCCCCTCCGGATAATCAAAAGAACAGGTACATGTTTCAAGTTCTAACAAAAACAGAGGCTTATTATATGCAGATACGGTTGTGACGCCTTTTTGTTCTCTAGGTATCTTTAAACTAAGAATGTATTGCTTAATTAAGGAGTGAACATCTACTTCTTTTGGAGCAGGTAAATCCAATATGTATTTTTTTGAATAAATACTAGGTATCTTAGGCAATCCATTGGGCTCTACATTGTTCCAAATATTTTTTTGAAAAGCCGATATTTCATCTGGACTAAGCAATCCAAAGCTATATAAGTACACTAACCTTGTTAATGCTATCTCCCGTCCTTCACTTTTTTCCAACAGTTGCAATAATATCTCTGTGACTTGTTTTTCTATTGTTGCAGATTTATATTTGTTCTCGCTGGCTTTTTGATAGTTAAAAGATTCGAAAATATCCGCAAAATCTAGCTTATCTACCTCTCTTTTTGGTTCATACAAATACGTTTTCATCAAAGCATTAAAATTCTCGATTTTTAAGTTTTCGCTCATACTTCCAATCAAACGCCGTGCGAGATTTTTTAGATTTTTAAAATTAGAAGGTTCTTTTGAGCGATATATCAAATCTAATACTTTCAAAGTTTTTAACTTCATATCATCTGACATTCTTGAGCACAATCTAGACAAAAGTTCTGGCATAACTGAAGCAATACCTAATTGAAAATTCGCTTCTTTATAGCGATTTGATTCTTCAATATATTCCATATTATCATTGATAGCTCTTATGCAAAGCAGGCTGGTATGCTCGATGTCTTCATTAGACATTTCAGCAATTGTTTTTCTAGACCAAACCTTATTCTTTAATTTGTCATCATTAACTTTAATTTCAAGAATTAATGACCACAATGGAGCAAACGGGTTAATTCTTTTTACCGCTTCTAAACAGGCATCTTTTGAAGAAACAACATGATTACAATTGAAAGGTCTTCCTATTTCTTCGTAGAACCGAACAAACTGGAAGGCTTCAATATATGCAGAATGGTCGGTCGTAATAGTACGTGTTATCCTGTATAAATCATATTCTTCTTGTTCAATCTCTTTCTCAGGTCTTTCTTTTAACATTGCTTCAAAGAGTTTTATTTCAGCATATGCATCATAAATTTTGCTGAGCTTTTTCTCGCTAGCATCCTCTTCGGATCTGTCTTCTTCTCTTAAAGCTTGTTTTGCATAAGAAGTAAGAAGAACTAGATATGCTTCAGTCGAAATTCTAAAATAATTTACGTCCTTTACCGGTGCCTTTCTAATATAACCGAGCTCTTCAGACAAGATTTTAAGTGCTTGAGACACGTCGCCTAATTCAATTAAAAGCCCCGCTCTTTGGATTTCGGAAGCAGGTAAAGAAATATCCCTCGGCCAGTTTTGAAGTTCTTTTGTTGCTTCTACTAGATTCATTGAAAATAGTTGCTTTCTCACTTTTTCGCAATGGATTTTTGCGGATTGCTCCGATCCAATAAAAAGTGCTAATTTTTGCAAATTAACTATGACCTTATCAAATTTATCGAACAAACCATTTTCCCTATATGATCTCAACAAGTCAACATATAAATCTATCCACTTTTGACTTGTTTCCTTCCAATCGGGTTGGTTTTTATCGTAAACCAATGCGTTCGTATCAAATTGTAGTATATCATCAAAAGGGTTAATTCCATATAATACTTTCTCGTAAATATTAAGCTCTGTTTTTAAAATTGGCTTAAGACATTTGTTAATTCGCCAATTATATTCGTATAAAAAATCGAAAGCAACTTTCGCGCTTACGTGATTTCGTTGGATATGATAAAACATGTCCATATGGCAAGAATCTGTTTTAATTAATAACCATTTTCTCCTTTCGGAGGGGACTATTAGCCAACCTGGATATGAAGTTCGAGACTCAACCCAATCTTTTGTAATAGTTTGGATATCGTTATCAACTTCTTTTTTGTTGAAATCAATATGGTAATGAAGTTTATCCGTAGGCCAAAGCACCTCATCATTCTCCTTGGTTAACTCACTTAAGGCATCAAAAAACAGTTCTAATCCGGCATAATGGTTCTCTGGTTTAATTCCTGGACATTTAGCCATATTTAGTACAACTATATTGCGGTTATTAAGTAAATTAATTTGAGCAGTAGACAGATTAAAAATACCTACTAAATAAATTTTCGAAGCAATATCTTTTCCGATATTGTCTCGAATCCACCCAATCCATTGCAAGAAGTTCGGATCATCACCCGAGAACCCTACCAAACAAAGGGCATTTTCAATAAGAGTCTGTTGCACGGTGTTAACAAATATCGCAGACTTTTTGGGATACTGTCTATAATCTTCTTCTGTAATAACAAATGGTAGAGTTGAAGGAAAACTACCGTGTAGTTTAATAATTCTTGGGTCCGAAGAATAAATAAGGTCTTCTTTATTTAAGATTACACTGTAGTGTCTGTCAGTGATTTTTTCAAGAGTTCTCTCGAGTAAAGTATCATAGTTTGTTGTAAAAACATCTTTCCAACATAGACCTAGAAGTTTTTCATGAAGCGGAGAAGGGGCATATTCAGCATCGGGTAAACTTTCTCTAATCATCTCATTCAAAACAGTACGCCCATATGCAGCTTCTACCTCTTCGGCTAATTTTAACACATTAAGATATTTGTTCTTCCCATCAGGTTTGCGTCCATTTACCTTTTCATAAAACACATCACCAAGAGAGTTCCAATCTAAAAATTTTTTATCAGTTTGTACTATCGGTTCAGCGTTTTTGCTAAAACCAGCTCCCACCATTACGGAAGCTCTATTATTCTTAATCTTGGATGCAATTTCCTTTATGTATTCAAAAATTTCAGGTTCTATTCTGCTTTGCAAATTCATCTTAAAGTCTCCTTGATTGTTTCATTTCGTTGTATCCAATTCCGATGTAGGCGTTGAGTTTTGTTCTTCCTTTTCAAGTTTTTCTTCCATTCTTTTTAACATATGTGGATATAGTATGCAATTTGGTACTGATGCCAAACAACGAATAGATGCAAAATAAGAAATCGCAATGCTTCCTAAAAGAAAGAGAATATAATCAATAATATTATGACTATCTAAGAATTTAAATGAAACCGTAATTATCATTCCTGTATATAATCCTGTAAGCAGCCCAGGTGAAATTGTGTTATGAACCTGAATTAACCTTTTTACATTATAGTAATTCTCATAAAACGAATCGTCAATCACAGCGTTTTCAATAAAGTTATCAATTTCTTTCTTGGCTGCAACAATTGCCTTTTCTTTTATACCATCATTTTGCTTTTTCAAACGTCTGTATGCGGATCTTACATAATATTTATCCATCTTTATACCTCCTGAGAAATCACAAAGCTATATTTTAATATATCGTGTCATTCTTGCTTGTCCTATCTTTTTAACCTGACCGTTCTTTACCATAACACTTAGTACAGCCTCAACGGTAGTGGGACTTACATCAGGCAAGATATCACAGATTTCAGATTTAGAAATAGGAACTAAGCTATTGAGCACAGTTGCCTCAATTCGAGCCTTTTTAGTAATCTTTCTTCCATTTACAACTGCAAAGCGTTTGTCAAGCTCTTTATAGCACATATATAGTGTGGACAAGAAGTTTTCTATAAAAGGAATATAGGTATTCTCATTTTCATGCCAACCTATAGAAGATTCGCGAAGTGCTTCATAATAAAATGCCTTATAGTTATTAATCTGTTCTTCGAAAGATACATATTTGCCAGCATCATAGCCATTTTTATAGAGCAAAAGTAAAGATATGAGTCTAGACATTCTACCATTGCCATCTCTAAAAGGGTGAATACACAAGAAATCAAGAATAACGCAAGGAATCAACAGAAGCTGATTAATATTAGCATCGTTACGTGCTTCCATATAGGCAAGTTCTAATTGCTCCATTGCTTCTTTTACCTCGGAAGCAGGCGTCGGCCTAAACCTTACTTTTCTATTACCGTTCTTATCTTCTTCTATAATATAGTTATCGCCAGTTTTATATTGACCACCATATTCATAACCTGCGATCTGCATCATTGTTTCGTGTAGTATTAAAATATCAGACTCTCTTAAATCAAGATTGTCATGATTCAGATGAATAGCGTTAAGGGCGTCACGATAACCGGCAATTTCACCTTCGGTATGATTTAAAGGTGCGCTATCTTGATTTACAATTGCTGCAATACGTTCATCGCTTGTTACAATGCCCTCAATGGCGTTAGAACTCTTAACCGACTGCACCTTAGCTACCGCCTCAAGTTCCGTAAAAACCTTTGCATATTCTTCTTTACGTACTCCTGCCATAGTTTTCAAAGATGCAATGCTTGAAGTTAAATTAATAAGATTGGCGGGTAGTAAACCATTATTTAAAAACGAATAATCAAATTTTCTCATATCATGCACTCCTTTACTGCATATAATTATATCTTATTATGTGCAGTTAGTCAATATATTATCTGCATATTATTTTGATATTTATATGCAGATATTTTTCGGATATAATTATATATTGTTTTAATGATTTAAGATTAGATAAAAGAAATTACGAATTAGATAATAACTGAACATTGAAGGAAAAGTCGAAATATGGTAAAATAAAAGTAGTTTAAGGTGGTGGATGTATGGAACACATTACTGTTGGCAGGAAGTATAATGAGGGTAAAGTCGCTTTTGTGGAATGCGTAAAAGACGGTTCTCTTGATAATATCAATATTAAGGACAAGTGTTTTTTGCTCATTATACTCACTAAAGGGAAATTAGAATTTAAAGTTGGCGGTGAGAAAGTCACTGCTGTCGCTCCGTCTTTTTTGTGTTTTGACGAGTTAGAAAACCCCGTGCTTGTTTCAAAGGCAAAAGCGCACTACACTTGTGTGTACTTCCATCCTAAATTTTTAAATATTAACATGACCTTTGAGCTTTTACGTTCTAAAAATTACAGTGATATCGCCACCACGCACGATATGTTTATGTTAAAACCGTTTATTGATAAAGCGTATATGATTCCTATCGCAGAGACACAAGTGGAAAAAATCGAACAATCTGCCGATTATATGTTAGAGGAATTAACCGAGCAAAGAGATTGGTATTGGTCTTGTAGAGGTCGTTCCTACTTTATGGAGATTATTATCGCATTAGAGCGTATGTACGGCCTTATAGGTTATGGTTTAACCTATCAAAAATCAGATAATGCACCAATTATTAAAAATCCTAAACTTCGGGATGCGGTGCTTTATATAGAGGGGCATTATGGCGATAGTATAACCCTGTCCGATATATCAGCAAATGCCGGAATAAACCACACAACGCTTACTGCACTTATGAAAGAAGAACTTGGTTGTACGGCAATCGAATATTTGATGCAATACCGAATTACTATTGCAAAAAAGCAACTTGCTTTTACTGATGTGCCCATTAAAGATATTGCTAATATGGTTGGATTCAAAACCGTACAGCATTTCAATCGAATTTTTAAGGAAATATCAGGCACAACCCCTGCCGAGTTTCGCAAATCGGCTGTGCAAAAGCGAAAGGATGAATTATAAATGCCTAGACACCTTGAAGGACGACGCAAGGAATTGGAATCTATTTGGCAGGAAAATCTTCAGAAGAATGGTGATGACCCTCAAAAAAGCTTGCAGATAAGTAAAAAAGCATTAGAAGAATTTCCTTACGATAAATCCTTTCTTTTTCGTGCTGCCATAGCTGAAGAATGGTTGGCAGATTCAGAAACGGATGATATATCTAAACACAAACATCTTCACAAAGCTATGAATTATGCTCAGCGACTACTCAAAGAGAATTCTAGCGAAGAAACAGCGAAAGAATTAATAGTTAGAATCTATTCAAAACTCGGATTAGAAGATATGGCTATTGAACAAGCATATAAATGCCAAAATGTAGATTTAGCATTAAAATTTTGTCTAAAAGGTGACTCACTCCGCCGTCATAAACAGCAAATCATTAGCAAAAAACTTCTTGCTTTACTTTATGAAATGTCACAAGAAGATTTTAATATGCTTGATATTTCAGAGAAAATTGTCAATTTAGTTATTCCCGACGGAAACTACCAATATTTTTATCACATTTTAGAGGGCGTTTATTTAAAACGTGCAGGTATATATCTTCAAAATGGAGACGAAAAAACTGCAATAGAGACTTTAAAAAAGTTATTTGAAATCACAAAATCAACTGCAGATATAAGCAAAAACCAAAAGAATTTTACTGCACCATTGTTTGATTTGTTGGAGGATAATACACCACGTTTTTGTGAACTGACGGGGTATGTTGAATTATTTCTGATTTCTATGGAAAGAGAGTTTACAAGTTTAAAAGACAATCCGGATTTTATAAAAATTTTAGATGATGCTAACGCTTATGTTGCCCAATTTGGCAAATCAACAAAAGAAGAAAAAAGGATAATTTGATATGAAAAAACTACTATCAATTTTTTTGATTTTAGCTTTGTTATTATTTTTGACATCTTGCACAACAGGAAACACTCAATATAAAACTGTAACATTTAATCATTCGGAAATTTATGATAAAAGTATTGTGTTTACTATACCTGATGAATGGTCATACATAGAGTTTTTAAACACGAAAGAACGCATACTCTTTAATTTATTGGACTCCAATTATAAACGCGTTTCTTCAGGGTTAAAACAATAAAAGAGATTGTGGAAATGCTAAATGCAAAAGGTGTTACCACTTCTCACGGAACTAAAATAACCATTAATATTGTAACGGATATGCTGAAAAACCGAAGGTATATTGGTGAATACAAGTTCCGAGATATTGTTAACCCAAAGGGCATACCGAGGATAGTCCCGCAGACGTTATTTGACAAGGTGCAGCGTGAGCGTGCGAAGAATAAGAGAGCAACAGCAAGACATAAAGCCGAAGATGATTACTTACTGACAACAAAATTGTTTTGCGGTAAATGTGGCGTGTATATGACCGGTGAAAGCGGAACCGCACGAAATGGTACAGTTCACCGATATTACAAATGCAACAACGCTAAGTACAAACACACTTGTGATAAAAAGACGGTTAAAAAAGAATGGATTGAAGACATTGTTGTTAAGCACACCCACGAGATGATGATTAATGACAATGTGATTGAGGATATTGCAAGTATCGTATTTAGGAATACAAAGAAAGAAAATCCCGCAATACAACTACTTAATCAACGGCTTAGTGAAACAGAGAACGCACTAAACAATCTACTTAGAGCAATAGAAGAAGGAATTATAACTTCAACCACAAAACAAAGAATGATTGAGTTGGAGCAGACGAGAGATGAGATTAAATTAAAGCTCATCAAGGAAGAAATGAAGAAGCCCACCATTACAAAAGAGGGCTTAGTATTATGGCTCAGGCATATTCAGAACATGAGCTTAGAGACGAAGGAACACAAACAGAGACTGATTGATATTTTTGTAAACGCCGTATATCTTTACGACGACAAATTGGTCATAACATTTAATTATAAGGAAGCAAGCAAAACCGTCACTCTAAAAGAGGTAAACGGTTCAATTATAGAATGCTCAGGTGCACCAAAAAGAAACGACAACTTTCGAAAGAAGGTTGTCGTTTCTTTTTGGTCTTTTCACTATTCTCTTTTTGTTCTTACCTCTTCTCTCAAATTGTCGTTTCCAGATAAAAGATAAAAGAGAAGAGAAAAAGTAGCTTTGCTCCGCAAAGCATTGAATTAACAATTTCATAAAAAAACCAATTAATATTGATATTTTTTAAAATATGCATTATTATATATGTAGTAATATCAAAAAAACAGAGCAACGATACAATGAAGTGGTGTCACGAACACGGATTTGCGTCTGTATTTCCAAGCGAGATATTCGACCTTGAGAATAATATAAAATAAGATTTTACAATATAAAGTATAAAGGAGTTAAAATGATAGAGGAATTAAAACTGATAATAGGACCAAACGAAGAGATTTTATACGAAGGCAAACCGAACAAGAAGTGCTATATATTTGAAAGCATATTTAATCCGTTACTGCCTGTTGCAATAATATGGGCTATACTTGATTTTGGCATTTTAGGTGGAACTATGCTTTCGGGTGGCGCAGGAAATATGTCATTTTTCATAATACCTTTTATGCTGCTTCACTTGATGCCGGTATGGATATACCTCGGCGGAATATTATTCAGCTCATTAAGGTACAAAAACACTGCGTATATCGTTACAGACAAATCGATTTACGTATCGGGCGGAGTATTCACGCGCAACGTTAACGCAAAACCTTTTGCAGAGCTATCCCATATCAACCTACACCGAGGAATCTTCGACCAAATTTTTAACGTAGGTGATATAATAGCAACGACCAACCAAATAACGCAAAACGGAAAGAGTGCAACCATAAGCATTGCCAGTGTTTCCAACTACATTGAAGTATACAATTTGGTAAAAAAATTACAAACAGACATATACACCGACGTAATGTACCCGAACGCAAAACGCCCTGCCGATAATCCCGGATACAACACAAAATACAGAGGACTGTAATATAATGCAAATAACAAGCCTTATTGAAAATACGACAGAAAACAAAGAGCTTACGTCAGAACACGGACTGTCGCTTTATTTAGAGACCAAGTGCCACAAGATTCTTTTTGATATGGGACAGTCAGAAAAATTTGCAGAGAACGCAAAAAAACTCGGTATTGATTTGACCGAGGTTGACATAGCAATTCTTTCGCACGGCCACTACGACCACGGCGGCGGAATAAAGCATTTTCTCGATATAAACAATAAAGCCCCCATATATATAAACAAATATGCATTTGAGGCACACTATAATGCAGACAAAAAATATATAGGTCTTGACACTTCCCTCTCTGGCAGCGATAGACTCATATTCACAGACAATATCTGCAAAATAGACGATGGCTTGACACTCTATACCTGCAACCAGAATAACAGACCGTACGACATAGGCAATTTTGGTATGTCGGTTAAATCGGATAATAACTTTTTACCCGAAGATTTCAGGCACGAACAATATCTTCTTATAGAAGAAGACGCCAAAAAAGTGTTGATAAGCGGCTGTTCGCACAAAGGTATAATGAATATAGCAGATTGGTTTAAACCTAATATACTTATAGGCGGATTTCATTTTTCGAAGTTCCCTCTTGACGAGAAATTAGCGGGATACGCAAAGACTCTTGCCGCTTTTGATACGACATACTACACCTGTCATTGCACCGGCACCGAACAATATAACTCTATGAAAAACTATATCCCTAACCTACACTATCTCTCAACAGGAACAAAGATTACCATTTAACCTACTTTATTGAAAGAAAGTAGGCAAAGAACTTTTCCTCTCGGGTCTGTAACCTAGACAACCAAATAGCCGATACTGAAATTCAGTATCGGCTGTTTTTTTAAAGTTTTTGAGGGCATGGGAACTTTTTTCAAAAAGTTGCCATAAAAACCCACCCACTCATTTTTATTTTACAATATCCTCAGCATATCTTACCGTTTCCATAGCGTCTTTCGCGTATTTGTCGGCACCCATTTTATCGGCATATTCTTGAGTTAATACGGCACCGCCAACGACCACTTTACACCAAGGAGCATCTTTCTTTAGAAGCTTTATGGTCTCTTCCATAGCGGGTACCGTAGTCGTCATCAATGCAGAAAGTCCAGCCAAGGGAGCATGCAATTCAACTACCTTTTCGACAACCGTTTCGGGTGGAACGTCTTTACCCAAGTCAACAACGTCAAAGCCATAGTTTTCAAGCAGCATTTTTACTATATTCTTACCAATATCGTGTATATCACCATGAACAGTTGCAATAACAAAAACACCTTTGTTTGCCGCCTTTTCACCGTTTGCCATATATGCTTTTATAACTTCAAAAGCACTCTTTGCCGCCTCGGCACTCATAAGAAGCTGCGGCAAATAGACTGTTTTATTTTCAAATCCTACACCCACTTTGTTAAGTGCAGGTATAACTTCGTTATTTACAATATCAAGCGGGGCAACCGTTTCAAGCAAAGCCTTTGTAAGCTCTGCCGCTTTATCTCTCAAGCCTTTTGCTATTGCTTTTTGAATCTCGGAACTGTATTCTTCGGGCGTTTTTTGCATTTTCACAACAGGAGCGTTTACAGCAGTTGCAAAAGTCTCCGATTTAGCAATATAGTCAGCACAGTTTTCATCAAGCCCCTTCAACGCTTTAAAAGCATAATAAGTCTTCATCATATCGGCAGAATAAGGATTCATAATCGCTGCCGAAAGACCATTTTCAAGACAAAGTGCAAAGAAAACACCGTTTATAGCATCTCTGTATGGCAACCCGAAAGAAACGTTTGAAACACCAAGGGAAGTATGACAACCAATATTATTTTTTATATAGTTCAGCGATTTCAGAGTAGCAAACGCCGCATTATTGTCAGCACTTACCGTCATTGCAAGAGTATCAAAAACAATGTCCTTTTTCGAAACACCGTATTTTTCTGCGGTTTTGAGTATTTTTTCTGCAATAGCGATTCTGCCCTCGGCAGTTTCGGGAATACCGCTTTCGTCAAGAGTCAAAGCCACGACGAGTCCGCCGTATTTTTCAACCAAAGGAAATACGGCATTCATACTCTCTTTTTTACCGTTAACGGAATTAATCATAGCTTTACCGTTGTAACGTCGGAGCGCACTTTCCATCGCAGTAACGTTTGCAGTATCAATCTGCAAAGGCAAGTCGGTTACCGTTTGAAGCTCACAAACGGCATTTTTCAGCATTTCAACCTCGTTAATATCAGGAAGTCCAACGTTCACGTCAAGTATGTGAACACCCTTTTCCTGCTGATTTACTCCCTCGGTGAGAATGTAATCCATATCGTTTTCAATCAACGCTTGTTTAAAACGTTTCTTTCCCGTAGGATTAATTCTTTCTCCGATAAGAATAGGCGAATCTCCAAACTCAACGCTATGTGTATACGAAGAAACGACCGTTTTATTTTTTTCCGAAATAGGTATAGGTTTCAAATCTGCAATTTTTTCATTAAGAAGCTTTATATATTGCGGGGTAGTTCCGCAGCAACCGCCGATAACCCTTACCCCCATTTTAACGAGGTAGCAAACTTCGTCAGCAAATTCATCGGGGGTTATATCGAAAACGGTTTTTCCGTCTTCTATTCTGGGAATTCCCGCATTAGGCTTCAAGATAACGGGAACTGAAGCATTATTTATAAGCTCAACAGCAACATTACGTAGCTGTTTCGGACCAAGCGAGCAGTTTGCGCCCAATGCATCAACACCCATACCCTCAAGCAAAGCAACCATAGCCGATGGAGTCGCACCCGTCATAAGCTTTCCGTCTTCGCCGTATGCATTTGAAACGATAACAGGAAGAGTCGAATTTTCTTTTGATGCCAAAAGAGCCGCTTTAGTCTCGTAGCTATCGTTCATTGTTTCTATAATAATAAGGTCAGCACCATATTTTACGCCAAGCTTTACCGTTTTAGCAAAAACACTAACCGCATCTTCAAAATCGAGGTCGCCGAGAGGTTTGAGAAGCTTTCCCGAAGGACCAATATCAAGAGCGACGTATTTTGGCTTATTTGACACACTTGTTTCTGCCGCTTTTCTTGCATTAGCAACAGCATTCTTTACAATATCTTCAAGCTCATTTTCATCAAATTTAAGAATATTCGCGCCAAAAGTGTTAGTGCAGACAACGTTACTTCCCGCGTCATAGTAGCTTTTATGTATATCAACAATAACGTCGGAATGAGTAATATTCCACCTTTCAGGATATTCCCCCGCTTTAAGTCCGCGCGACTGAAGCAGAGTACCCATTCCGCCGTCAAGGCAGACGATATTATTATTTAGAAACTCAAGAAAATTCATATTTTACCTCTGAAAGCGCAGTCAAGCTTATCGCAAAGACTGCATTTATTTAAAGTAACTTTTTTAGGCAAATCAGTAACGCCAACAAAGAAAGTAACCGATTTGGAAGGAGACATAAGCATACTGTCATTCAATGAAAGCCCGATATTTTTTGGACAATCGAGTATTCTGAAAACCTCTTTTTGAACTGATAAAGAAAGGTCAGAGTAACCGGGACTGAAACGCGGCTTCAAGAAGACAGCGTATTCTTTTTCAAAATCGGTGCAAAAAGCTTCGCACAAAGCCTCTATTCTTTCAGCCCCCATAGCCTGAAATATAAGAGCCTTTGAGGGAAATATTCGGCTGTATTTACTTATAAGCCTGTCTATTTCTACCCCTACCGTCGCGGCGCACAATATTACCTTTTTGCAATTTTTTAGGTTTGAAGAAAGTCCCTTAGACTCAACCTTAAACAAGCCAAAATCACAAACGTCTCCACTCACATTCAAGTCAAGCTGTGTGGAACACACCTTATATATAAAGCTGTTTTCGGCTTCCGATATACAGCTATTTAAAATCTCCTCAATATCGACATCGTAAGATTTACACCCGGCATATCTCAATATTTCTTTTTTACAAAAAGGCGGAGCTTTAAATGTTTTAGTTAAAACTATACTCATTTCCCCAAAATATCCGACAGATTGCTCTGTATTTTTTCTGCGACGTCGGGTTTATTCATCGAATACACGTGAATATGCGTAATACCGTTTGCATAGAGGTCGATTATTTGGTCGGTAGCATAGGCAATTCCCGCCTGCTTCATAGCCAAGGTGTCATTACCAAACTTGTCCACGAGAGCCTTGAAACGCTGAGGCATAAAAGACCCCGAAAGCTTAATTGACCTTTCAACTTGTTTTGCGTTGGTGATAGGCATAATACCGGGAACAATGGGAACGGTTATACCCGCTTCACGAATCTTGTAAAGAAAGTTATAGAGCAAATTATTATCAAAAAACATTTGCGTAGTTAAAAAATCACACCCGGCATCAACCTTTTCTTTAAGATATTTAATATCTGTTTTCTGGTCTTCGCTTTCGGGATGAATTTCGGGATAACACGCGCCGCCAATACAAAAATCTTTATCAGCCGCCTTTAATTCACGCACAAGGTCGATAGCGTGCTTAAAATCCCAATTACTTCTGTCAGCATTTTCAAGCTCTGGGGGAATATCGCCCCTGAGAGCCATAATATTCGTTATTTCCGCCGCTTTGATTTCGGCGATTCTTTGCTTAACCGTTTCCTTTGTAGATGACACACAGGTAAGATGCGCCAAAGTGGGCACATTGTACATTTTCTTTATATTTTTCGCAATATCAAGAGTGTACTTGCTTGTTCCGCCCCCCGCTCCATAGGTAACACTCATAAAAGAGGGGTTAAGCTTTGCGATTTCTTCTGTTGCGGACTTTACGCTTTCAAAACTTGTTTCCGTTTTGGGTGGAAACACCTCATAAGAAATGGACAATGTATCTTGATTAAGCAAATCAATAATTTTCATAGATAATCACCTTCAAAAACATAGTTAATAAGGTAATTATACACCCATATACGAATATGTGTCAAGTTGTTTTGGATGAACTCCCCTTATCGCTTTCAAAAAAAAGAGTTTTAAAAACGATAACCAACACCGGAAAAGATATAAGACCTATAAAACCGCACAGCTCAAGACCGATATACATAGAGAAAAGAGTCATTAACGGGTGAAGCCCTATGCTTTTTCCGATAATTTTCGGACCGAGTATTTCGCGCACAACACTAACCACCGCAAAAATAATAAATAATCCAAAGCCTTGATAATATCCCCCGGAGAGAATTTTCACAAGCCCCCAAGGAACAAGAACAGTCCCAACCCCAATAATAGGCAAAATATCTACCACAGCTATAATTAAAGCAAGAGTAAAAGCATATTCCGTTTTTAGTATCAAAAAACCGGCGTAAAGCTGCAGAAAAGTTATACCTATAGTTAAAAGGTATCCCTTTAATACCCGTAAAGCCGCTTGTTTCAGCTTTACGCGGACATGTGAAATATTATATTTAGTTTTATCGGAAAATCTCGAAAAAATATACGAATTAATTTCTTCATAGTCGGCACAGAAGTAATAGGATGCCATTATAAGAACAAGAGAAACGAAAAGAAGATTGGGCAATACTGTTATAACCTTTGTAAGCATTTCGGGAACGTTTGCCGAGGCATCTGTAAGAATATTCTTTGCAACGTTTCCGAAGCTATTCAGCATTTCTTCTTCACTGCCAAAAGTTTTTAGAAACGGAATTTTATCTAATACAGTATTTACATATTTTAAAATATCACTTATCCACAGTTCAGAATTTTTGTTTACGTATTGCACGATTCCCTGAAATTCAAAAATCAGCTTATCAATGACAAAAAACAAAAAAGCACCAATAAGCAAAAGCAAAAGAACGACAAGGAAAATACTGAGAATCTTTTTGGAAATCCCCGTTCTCTTGTGCAAAATTTCTGCAAGAGGGCGAATACACAAAGCTACGCACCAAGCCACGATAAAGGGTAAAAAAAGCTTCAGCAGATATTTAAAAAACACAAAAACAAAAACAGCTCCGATAAAGAAATAAAAAGAAAAAACAAGTATTTTTTTATATTTTTCTTTAGGTAAAAAATCCATAGAAAAAGCCCCCTTTTTTATATTATATAAAGAAGAGGGGATTTCCATTCAAAAAAATTATTTAATACTTGAAGCAAGATATTTTAAAATGCTTATTTGCAATAAAACATTTATTAAGTTTGTTGGCTTTCTCTGTTTTCACCCGCTACTATAGCATTGTAGACTTCGGATAAAAGATTCCACGTTGTTGAAGTTACTACCCCGGTTTCTTTTATCTGAAAAAGCCGTTGAAATGCCTTAACTGCATTTTCGGTTTGCTCGTCAAACTCCCCATTTAAAGATAATTCGGGAAACCCAGGGTAGTTTTTAGCCACTTTATCAAGATATTTCTGTAAATATCTCACATCTCCCCCCACACTTCCCAAAACCAATATATTCCCGCCGTAGGGAATTGCAGTTTCGGAAAATGCACTGGGCGGAAGGGCTGAATACAGCCCGTAATAGACATCAAGCAACACCCGCCACAACGGTTCTGTTACTACACCATCGGGCTCAAAACCGAACAATTCTTGAAATGCGACTACCGCTTGATAGGTTTTTTCGCCAAACACCCCCACAATTTGTAAAGGAGGTATACTCGGCTCAAAGGCAGAAATAAAAAGCAGATAATACTGCAATAATTTTACTTGGTTCCCGACATCGCCGTACTTGAGTTCTGTTCTGAGTTCAGTCGGGATGTCAGAAAACTCCCCCATTTGAAGCACCAAATAATTTAACCTGTAAATAGTATCAAGCACGTAAAGAAGCTTGTAATACGTATTTTTTTCAACGTTTCCCGTAATGGGAAGGTCAAATGTTCTTTGAAATTCTGAAACCGACAAAGCCGTTTCCTCACCGTATACACCGTTAGCAGTTTCGATATAGGGTATTCCCTCATAGTTTGCAGAAATTCTGTTTAGAGCAATTTGCAACCCGCTTACGTCGGGTCCCGCTTGACCTTGGTACATAGGATAATCAAAGAGAAAAGAATTTTGAAGTCCTCTTACTGTGGCATTTCTTACGATACCGAATTCACGCCCGAAATAATATTCAAGTATTTCTTCGCAAGTTCTACCGTTTTCAGCCATAGCTATGCTTCCCTCTACCGAAATACCCCGACACCGTACACCGTCATAGCATATTTCTGCATTGATAGGCCAAATACCGAAATCACCTGCAATATATTCATTAAAAATTCTGTCAGCAATTTCATTAACATTAAAAAAGACCGTGCCGTTATATTCGAATGCCAAATCAGTATTTGGATCATCGGTTATATCAAACCCGTAACCCATTTTTCTATACTGCCTTTCCGTTATTCTATAAAGTGCCCTGCTTATTTGAGCATACATGATAGCGCAAAGTGCCTCTTCGGGAATATCGGGAGAGAGTGTAGTTGAAGCGACTGATTTTATGTAATCGGGAAAAGATATCGTAACGTTTTCCGCAATATCGTCTGCCCCACCCAAATGTACCGTTATATAGGCAGGTATTTCGGGCAATCCATATTCACTGTTCATTATACGCCTCCTTCATAGCCGGCGGAATGGGAAACATATTTACGTTTTGTAACGTTAAAATATCCTTTACTATAGGAATATACTCGTATTCTGCCTCAACAAAACCGCTTGCGAAAACCTTAATACTGTAGTCGTCGCCCTCATTTAACGGAATAGGCTCTGTTTTTCCGCTTATATCTGTTAGATATTCATACAGCATTTCCCCATTTTTACTTATAACTATTCTGCTGTTTGCAACAGGTGATGC
>JAZNCH010000050.1:0-4061 GCA_045587445.1 Eubacteriales bacterium
TATCCCTCTTCATTATTGTTTTTTTCGTATATAGTGTCAACCATTTTTGAGGCTTTTTTAGCATCGTCATCATCAAAAGTCAAAATTCTCTTTATTAACTTCTTTTTTTCAGGACTCAAATTTGGAAATGTATTTTTTATCTCTTCCCATTTATCGAGAAGTTCTGCATCTTCCGGTGGGATAATTAATTCTTCGGGTTCATCGGTCAGTCCAAGCAAGTAATCTACTGAGCAATCTAACCGTTCAGCAATTCGAGTTAATTTATCACACGAGGGAGAGGTAGAGCGTTTCTCTAAATCATAGATAAAGCTTTTGGTTAGATTGCAATCTGTAAGTAGAGTTGTTATTGTAACTCCTCTAACTTTACAAAGATTTTTAATAGCTGTTGCAATATGTGTGTTTTGCATAATGTTAATCACCTTTCTTTGTGAAAAACGCCAAAATTACGGAAATTTCCGCAAAACTCTTGAATTACGGAAATTTCCGTAGTAAAATATAACTGTGTTAAGGCTTCCCTATACATAATATCACAGAAAGGAGAAGAAGTCAAGAAATGAATAAAAAGAGAAAAAGAAAAGAGCTGAAGCAAGACAACCTCTCTAAAATCGTCCTTGCAACAGCCCTTGTCAATCTCATCAAAGCATTAATCGAATTGATTAATAAATTGATTGAGTGAGAAGAGGGGAGTCTAATCTCCCCTTAATAGTATAAAACTTTTTAATTATTTTGTCAAGAAAGGATTATTTACTATGGATATTATATCGAACTTAATAGAAGTTGCAACGTGCGTTTTGATTATTATTTATATTTTGAAAGGGAAAAAGTAATGAATAGCGAAAATTTAAAAAAGATTCTTGAAGAAAAAAAAATAACACAAGCGGAACTTGCAAAAAACGTCGGGATCACACAGGCTTATGCAAGTTATCTGCTAAATGGTTTCAAACAGCCTTCCGTAGAGCTGTTGAAACGGATTGCTGTTTTTCTCAAGGTCAGCCTTGACGAACTGGTTTAAAATAATCATTTTGAATCTATAAGAAATTGAGGAAACAAAGATGATTAACAGGAACATAAACAAAATTCTCTTAGCACGAGATATTACGTATGGGGAGTTAGCAGAAGCATTGGGGTGTTCGTTAGAATACGTTTGTGCCATATTTGAAGGCTATGAACCTTCACCCTATACTGATATTTTAGAACGAATGGCGGAGTATCTTGGTGTATCTCTTGAATACCTTACGATGAATGAATGGAGTTCACGTGAAGTTGAGGTTTTGAAAAATATGTATTCTGATAGTGCAATGTTCGAGCTTGAGAAAGCATTGCCCAAAAAAACACTATACGATATTAAAAACAAAGCCGAAAGTTTGGGGTTAAAAAGAGCAAAACACCCAAGGATATATACATCGGGGTACTTAAAGATATATAAGCCGGAACACCACCGGGCAAACACTAACGGGTACGTTCTGGAACATATAGTAGTTTTCGAGGATGCGAACAACACTCTTATTCCGAATGGCTATCATGTTCATCACATTGATGGGAATAAAACAAACAACATACCATCGAATTTAATGCTTTTGTCAGCAAGTGCTCATATGAAACTTCATCAGGACGAGAAAGCCGAGAAGCACAGAGCTGAACAGCTTAGTGTGGAAAACAAAATAAAACTAATGCAAAAAATCATTGATGCTCACTTATCAGAGGATGAGTTAGGCGAGTTGGTAGGATATACTAAAGATCTTCTAAAATCAAAAAGGAAGGAAAATAACTGGTGGGAAGAGGGCTACAACGAGCCCAAAAGCGATAAGTCTTTAGATTTTTACTTACAACAAATAGCAAAAAGAGAAATATCAACTACCAATAATTCAAAAGGAGAGAGAAATGAAGTATAAGGTTTGGTTGTTATGTATACCGTCAATCATTATTTCCTTAATTGCAATTGTTATTTCAATAGTGCAATTATTGAGATAATCAGAGCGCCAAGAGCAATAAAATTTGAGATTCCAACGGGCAACCATACTTCAATGAATTTGCGCCTTTCTTCATGTAATCTTGCTTTACCTTTTTCGGTGATGTAAGGTTGTGCAAAGTAGTCTTTGGGGTCGTTGTAAACGGTTAATTCGATATAGCCGTTTTCGTAAAGGTAATCCAAGTCCTTGTTGGGTTTAGAGTCTCTTACAATCTTGTTTTTCTTTATCTTTTTTAGCGTTTTGAGTTGCTTTGGATCTAACATTTTTATTGTTCCTTTCATACCAGTATAACAAAGTCATAATAACATACAACAAATATTTTGTCAAACAAGAGGATACACAAAAAATAACAATTAAACGGTTCAGCACATAAACTGATAGTAACACTCAAAAGGAGAAATACTATGGCAAGAGCAAAGAAATTAACATTTACGCTTATGTTGGGCGATAAGGAAATAGACCGTCTCCCCGATGATTACTGGGAAAAAAAGTCGGTGGAGCTGGGGCAAATAGTATCGGAATATTTTTCAAACCATCTTGATGAATGGCGGTTACTTTGTCAGCATTTAGAAGAGGAAAAAGACAATCCGGAACTCGAATTACAAAGAACTATTAGATATTAAATTTTTTGGAGTACAAAATAACGGAGGTATAAAAAAATGTTTTTAAAAAAAATATCTGAAAAGAAATACGAAGAAGAGCTTAACAAGCTTTTAGAAAAGGCTAAAACGCCACGAGACCAAGCACTTATAGGTATAGCGATACACGTAAAAAGGGTGTCGGGAAAGCTGTACGAGATAGCTGACCCACTCAAAGGCTATACGAAAAACAATCCCGAAAGAGTGTACTCGTTCATTCTTAAAACCGAGAGCGAGCTTGACAGTCTGATGAACGAGCTGAAGAGGGAAGACGAGAATGGCTAACTTCAACTTTAACAAAGTAATTCTTGGGGGACGTCTTACTGCCGATGCAGAGATTAAGACTACTCCCTCGGGCGTTCTCGTTACGTCGTTCTCTGTTGCAGTTAACCGAAGAGGGAGTAAAAACAATGAAGCGGACTTCATAAACTGCATTGCTTTTCGGGAAACTGCAAAGCACATAACCCAATATTTTCGGAAGGGCAGTTCAATCTGTATTGTCGGCTCTCTGCAACGTCGGTCATGGACGGACAATCGTGGGGACAAGCGTTACGTTACCGAGGTCGTTATTGACGAGGTGAATTTTGTTGACAGCAAAAAGGAACGCGAAAAGACGGACGAGCCTATAGACCAAGCGGCAGTCGAGCAACAAGCACGTGAAGCTATTGCTCAATTCGACGATTCGGATTTCGAGGTTGTTTCGGTACCCGATGAAGACCTCCCGTTCTGATGAGGTGTAATATGAATAACGAACAATTAAAACAAGCTTTAATGACCGAGTGTCCGGTTGTGTATTTTGAATTAGACGGTACTCCGGTCAAGTATGAAAAAGTCAAAAGTGTTATATACAGCAAACAGGTAAGTCAGACCGCCGGGCGAACGCCACGCGGACAAATAAGAGTGTCTGCCGAGCTTCTCGATACAACTCTGAGGTCTGTGCGAGTGGTTGAAGCGGACAGGCTTTGCTTCGAAGGAGAAAGTTTGTAGGGTGAATTATGGCTGAAAAAACGACTTTTATAAAATTGGACCGTAATATTCTGCAATGGCGGTGGTATAAAGATGCCAACGTTTTCAGAGTTTTTATCTATCTGCTTATAACCGCAGCATATAAAGATACGGAAATAAACGGAATAACACTTCGAAGAGGGCAGTGCCTCACTACATATAAAGAGTTGGCAACCATTAACAGCATTAGCCTTAAGGCAGTCCGAACTGCAATTGCAAAGTTAATTGATACCGGTGAAATTTCAATTAAAAGACTGTCAAAGGGAGTAATTATTACAATTACGAACTTTGAATTATATCAAGGACACTATAATTTAGCTTTTTTTGTTGACATGAGAAATGAGGGCAATCACTTTGACGAAAAAGGGCATTCATTTTTTGAAAAAAGGGCATTCATAAAAACACCCGAAAAACCGCTTGATTCCTTGCAAAATTTGGAGTTACAACA
>JAZNCH010000051.1:0-27385 GCA_045587445.1 Eubacteriales bacterium
GGTTTTCAAGAGTCTGGCAAACCTGAACGAACTGCTCGTAAACCTCGGGCATAATCTCCTTCATCGCGTCGATCTTGAGAGGAGTACGAACGCCTGCAACAACGTCCTCGCCCTGAGCGTTCATAAGGAACTCACCCATAAGCTTCTTTTCGCCTGTAGCGGGATCACGAGTAAATGCAACGCCTGTACCGGATGTTTCTCCCATGTTACCGAACGCCATCATCTGTACGTTAACTGCAGTACCCCAGCTGTAAGGAATATCGTTATCTCTTCTGTAAATGTTTGCACGGGGGTTGTCCCAGCTTCTAAATACGGCTTCAACAGCACCGAAGAGCTGTTCTTTGGGGTCGGTGGGGAAGTCCTTACCGATTTTGTTCTTATATTCAGCCTTGAACTGACTTGCGAGTTTCTTAAGGTCGTCAGCAGTAAGTTCAACGTCCTGAGTTACGCCTTTTTCCTCTTTCATCTTGTCGATGAGCTGTTCAAAATATTTTTTTCCAACTTCCATAACAACGTCGGAATACATCTGAATAAATCTTCTGTAGCAGTCCCAAGCCCATCTGGGGTTACCGGACTTAGCAGAGAGAACTTCAACAACCTTTTCGTTAAGACCGAGGTTGAGGATGGTATCCATCATACCGGGCATAGAAGCGCGAGCACCGCTACGTACGGATACGAGGAGGGGATTTTCTTCATCTCCGAATTTCTTTCCTGTAATTTCTTCCATCTTGTCGATGTACTGCATGATCTCAGCCTGAATGTCAGCATTGATCTTTCTGCCGTCCTCATAATACTGAGTACAAGCTTCTGTCGAGATAGTGAAGCCCTGAGGAACGGGAAGTCCGAGTTGTGTCATTTCAGCAAGGTTAGCACCTTTACCGCCGAGGAGTTCACGCATTTTTGCATTACCTTCTTTAAAAAGGTAACAATACTTCTTTGCCATTTCAAAGTACCTCCATAGTATATTAATATTTTTTGTTTTGCTATTTGACCAACCGATATTCTATCATATTAATAAATAAATTTCCATACTTTTTTTGTATTTTTTACAAACTTTTTTATATTTTGGTAGATATAACGAAAAAATATACAATTTTTGGACGATAATTTGAGCAAATCCTATTGATTTTCTGAATATAAAAGTAGTATAATTAAATTAATGGTGAACAGAAGTGAATCTTTATGAATAAAATACAATTTAACACAACGAATTTAGCGGAGTTTTCAAATGCTACAGTTTGCAATGAGCCGCTTTTTTGCATTTCGAGGCGAAAAATTTAAATAGAAAAAATAATGATGTACTAAACACGCGAAAGGGATTTTAAATGAGCAATATATTTGATTTATTCAAACAAATCGAAAAGAAAAACGATTTACCCGCCGGCAAAGTAACACACCTCGTTGTCGGACTTGGAAATCCGGGTGATAAGTATTCACGCACAAGACACAATATTGGTTTTATGTCGCTTGATTATTTGGCGGAAAAAAAAGGCATAAAATTAACCAAGTCAAAATTCAAGTCGCTTGTTTCTGACTGTGAGTTTGCGGGGAAGAGGGTTCTTTTTATGAAACCGCAAACCTTTATGAACAATAGTGGAGAAGCTGTTAGGGAAGCGGTTGAATTTTACAAGATTCCTGTTGAAAACGTAATAGTTATTTACGACGATATATCTCTTTCGCCCGGGAAAATGCGCATAAGGCAAAAGGGGAGTGACGGGGGACACAACGGTATAAAAAGCATTATATACCATTTGAATTCAAATGAGTTTCCCAGAATAAAAATAGGTGTCGGCGCAAAGCCTAATCCGGAATATAACCTTGCAGATTGGGTGCTTGGAAATATTGCAAAAGAGGACCAAGAGGCAACGTTTAAGTGTATTGAAAACGTATATCCTGCACTGTTGCTTATGATTGAAGGCAAGGCAGAACAAGCTATGGGAATGTATAACTGATTATGAGTATAATAACACAACAGATAAAAAACGAAAAAGAATACAAAAGTATACTATCGAATGTACTTAATCAAATTGCATCGGAACGTCCGCGCCCAATGTCTGTAACGGGACTGAGTGAAGGTGCATCCGAAGCTTTTTACACAGAATTGATTTCGGATATAAAGCAAAATACCGATAAGGGTGTTTTGGTTATTTGTCCCGACGAAAAGACTCAACACAGACTGAAAAATGCGTTTGAATCGTGCGATAAAAAATGTTTGGTTTACCCATACAGAGACTTGGTTTTTCATAATATAACCGCGTCTCACGAATATGAATACGACCGTCTGAATGTTTTGTATACTGTAGCTGAAGGTGAGTTTGACGTAGTTCTTGCAACTCCCGATGCTGCATTGCAGTATACGGTACCGAAAATACGTCTAAAAGAGTCTTGTTTGGTTATTGATATAGATAAGACATATGATTTGAAAGATATTACAAAATTCCTTGAAGAAAACGGTTATTCACACGTAGATATGGTTGATAGTATCGGTCAGTATTCTGTTAGAGGCGGTATACTTGATGTTTATTCCCCTTGCTGTGATAATCCTGTCAGAATTGATTTTTTTGATACGGATATTGAGCAGATGGGGACTTTTGACATTTTGTCGCAGAGAAAGCTTGAACATATAAACTCATTTAAAATTATTTCAGCCAAAGAGGTTATTGTCTCAAAAGAGAAAAGGGATGAACTGAAAAAAGTATTATCTACTCACCTAAAAAAAATAGGCGGTACACCTGCCGAAAATACAGTTAAGGAAGAATATGAGACGATAATTTCGGGCAACGAATGTAATTTTGCCGATAAGTATATTTCATTGATATATCCCGAGAAAGAAACTTTGCTTGATTATATGTCCGATTGTTTTTGCATAGTTCATTCTTTAAGCGGAGTTAACGACAGACTAAAATCATTTGAATGGCATGAAAGCCAAAATGTAAGCGAGCTTGTTGAAATTGGCAGTGTTCCTTCAAAGTATGCCGAATATGCAAAAAGTGTGGCTGATTTTGACTATTACACAGAAAAGACACCGACACTTTTTACGGATACTTTCCTTAGCTCTATGGGTGGAAAAAAGCTTTCGGGGGTTTACAGTTTTATTACGAAACAGACGGTATCGTATTTTGAAAACTTTTCGTTGCTGCTTGAAGACCTTTCTTCATATATACAGAATAGATATAGGATAGTGATTTTGACTGAGAATGAGCAAAAAACAAAGACTCTTTTGAATATGCTGTCTGATGCGGGAGTTGGAGCGATTACAGGCTTAAAAGAAGGCACAGAATTAACAAAAGGATTGCCTTGTATTGTAAACGACTGCGTTGTCGGCGGCTTTGAATTAACGGTATCAAAATTTGTTTGTCTTTCACTCAGAGCTAATTCTGGATTTAATATAAAGGATTCTTACAAAAAGAAAAAGAAAAAGGCGAACAAGAAGAGTGCGCAGGAAAAGATACTGTCATACGCTGACCTCGTTGAAGGGGATTATGTTGTACATGATACGCATGGTATAGGTCAGTATCTTGGTCTTCATACGCTTACTCTTGATGGAATAACAAAGGATTTTGTAAAGATACTTTATTCGGGAAATGATATGCTTTATTTGCCGTGTACACAACTTGATTCTATTGCGAAATATATAGGTGCAAGAGCTGAAGATGGTACTTTAAAGCTGTCGAAGATGGGCGGTACTGAATGGTATAAAGCCAAAACAAAGGTAAAAAAAGCCGCAAAAGATATGGCGAAAGAGCTTATCGAGCTTTATGCCGAGCGATTGAGAAAGAAAGGTATTGCTTTTGATAAAGACGATGCTATGCAGGCAGATTTTGAATCGGGATTCGAGTATGAAGAAACGGACGGACAGCTTGCGGCGATAAATGAAATTAAGACCGATATGGAGCAAGCATATCCTATGGATAGATTGCTTTGCGGGGACGTTGGCTTCGGTAAGACCGAGGTTGCTTTGCGTGCAGCTTTTAAGGCGGTAAACAGTTCTAAACAGGTAGCAATACTTGTGCCTACGACTATATTGGCATTGCAGCATTTTCAGACGATTTCAGCTCGTATGCGCGGTTTTCCCGTTAAGATAGATATGCTTTCAAGGTTTTCGACGACGAAACAACAAGCAGAGACCGTAAGAAGAATAAAGCGAGGCGAGACGGACATTGTTGTCGGTACTCACAGACTTCTTAGTAAAGATGTTGAATTTAAGGATTTGGGACTTGTTATTATCGACGAGGAACAAAGATTTGGTGTTGCACACAAAGAGAAGTTAAAACAAATGACAAAGAATATTGATGCTTTGACCTTAACTGCAACGCCTATACCGAGAACTCTCAATATGGCTATGAGCGGTATAAGAGATATGTCTGTACTTGAAGAAGCTCCGGGGGATAGATTGCCTGTACAGTCATATGTTCTTGAATATGATGAGCTTATAATTGCGGAGGCGATAAAGAAAGAATTGCGTCGAGGCGGTCAGGTGTTTTATTTGCACAATAATATTGAAACAATTGACTATGCCGCTCGAAGAGTTGCGGCTATGGCACCCGATGCAAGAATTGCCATAGCGCACGGCAAAATGGATAAGGAGACTATTAGCGAACTTTGGCGTTCGCTTGTTGAGGGCGAAATAGATGTTTTTGTCTCGACGACAATTATAGAAAGCGGTGTTGACGTTCCGAATGCAAATACGCTTATTATAGAAAATGCGGATAAGTTTGGGTTGGCACAGCTTCATCAGATACGCGGACGTGTCGGAAGAAGCAGCAGACGTGCTTATGCGTATTTTACCTTCTCAAAAGGTAAAGCACTGACCGAAATTGCAACAAAGAGATTGTCTGCGATAAAAGAATATACCGAATTCGGTGCAGGATTCAAAGTTGCTCTGCGAGACCTCGAGATTAGAGGTGCGGGTAATATTCTTGGTGCAGAACAACACGGTCATTTGCAAACTGTTGGTTACGATATGTATATGAAGCTTCTAAATGAGGCAATTCTTGAAGAGAAAGGCGAAAGCCCCAAGGCGAAGAAAGAGTGTGCTGTTGATTTGAACGTAAACGCTTACGTACCGGAAAGTTATATAAAGGTTGCTTCACAAAGAATAGATGTTTATAAGAAGATAGCACTTATCGAAAATCAGCTTGATATGCAAGACATAACAGACGAATTGCTTGACAGATACGGAGACCTTCCCAAATCAGTGTTAGAGCTTTTAAATGTTGCATTGTTAAGAAAGAAGGCAAGCGATGCAGGAATAAGCAAGATAGAGCGAAGAACTGCAAACGTATTGATTTATCCTTATGAAATGGATGCTGCTGCATGGACGTATATAGCGGCGCAAAACAAGGGAAAAATCTTAATGAATCTTGGTTCAAAGCCTTATGTTAGCTGTAAATTAGAGAAAAATACGGATGTGTTTTCATACGTCGGACAACTGCTTTCCGACTATTTGGATATCAAAAAAGAAATGCATTGATTTTATTAATTTTTTTTAATAATTGTTAAAAAACGTAAAAATGGTTGAAATTTTTTGTCAAATGTGGTAATATAATGTCTAACATTGTCAAAAAGGGGGAGAGACCGACGTTTGTTAGCATAGTTTCCGCATTGATTGCGGCTGTAAATGGAATTTGGAATGTAATATCGTCCTTATATCTTTTTAGAAATGTATATAAAATCACAGGTGTATTTTTTACAAGAAAATTCAAAAAAACAACCAACTATCATAAATATGCCATACTTGTTGCTGCAAGGAATGAATCGGCAGTTATAGGCAATCTTGTTGACAGTATCAGAAAACAGGATTATCCTTCGGAACTTATCGATATTTTTGTGGTAGCTGATAACTGTACGGATAACACCGCTGAAGTTGCAAGAAGTTACGGTGCTGTTTGTTACGAGCGTTTTGATAAGAAACACTGTACAAAAGGATATGCGTTGCAATTTCTTGTTGAAAATATCCGTCGGGATTACGGAATCGAAACCTATGAGGCCTATCTTATTTTTGATGCCGACAATCTTTTAAAACACGATTATATGATTCATATGAATAACGCTTTTGATGCGGGTGAAAAGATTGTTACGTCGTACAGAAACACCAAGAATTTTGACGATAACTGGATTTCGGCGTCGTACGGAGTTCATTGGCTGAGAACGGTCAGAAACGAACACCGTGCACGTTCTTTGTTCCACTTTGCGACGAGAATACAGGGAACAGGCTTCCTCTTTGCAAGTGAATTATTGAAGGAGGGTTGGAATTATACAAGCTTAACCGAAGACAGAGCGTTTTGTGCAGATGCTGTTGCAAAAGGATATAAGATTTCTTATAACAACGAAGCCGAATTTTACGACGAACAGCCTGTAGATATGAAAACGGTTATGCGTCAAAGAATAAGGTGGGCAAAGGGACATTTGCAAGCATTTGCAGAAACCGGGCCTCAACTTTTCAGTCATATTTTTGTTACCGACGGAATGGCTAATAAAACACACAACGGTAAGGCGATTGACAAGCCTTTGTGGAAAAAGATATACGATAATATTAGACTGAGATTTATGTCTTTTGATATGTTGACTGTAGTTTTCCCAAATTCATTGGTGTCCTCTATCAGAAAAATAATACTCTATATTTTGCGTGTTATGCTGATAGTGAAAGCGGGTAAAGTTTTTGGAATAGGTGCTTCAGGGTATATAGTGAGATTTAAAATTTCGGGAATTGTAAATTGGGCTTTGGATTGGAAAGATATATTTAGGTGGGTTGACATAACTCCTTCCTATGAAAAGGCTTTGAGTGCGGCTCTTTGGTTATCGTTCTTTATGTTTACTTGGACTATAACCTCGTATATTTCGGGGATAATTACCGCAGTATATATTTACATAGTCGAGCATAAACGTATAAAGAAGATAAAGCTTCACAGAAAAATATGGTTCTGTCTCACGTTTCCGATATTTGACCTTATAGGCCGTCTTTCTATGATTATAGCTATGTTCAGAAGAGTAGAGTGGGAGCCTATTTTGCACAATAAAGCTATCAACATTGATGAAATTGAGTGTGTCGAAGCTTCGGAAAATAATAGTAATATAAGAGCCTGAATATAACGGAGAATAATATGAAAAAAAATAGATTAATTTCTTTAGTTATTTCTGTATTGCTGATAGTAGCTGTTATGGGTTCGTGCGCAAAGCAGATAACTGTTATGGAGTATGACGGTTACCGTATAACAACGAATATGTATTCGTATTGGTTGTCTCAAATTAAGTCGGGATACGTTTCATCTTCAAACGATACAAAAGAATATTGGAATACCGAATACGCTGACGGCGGAACGTATGCCGAAAAGCTAAAGGAAATAGTTGATTTCAACGTTAAGGTTAATCTTGTTTGTATGAGTCTTTTTGAAAAAATGGGACTTAAAGTGTCTTCTGAAGAGAAAAGTGAAATTGATACAGCTATAAACGATTTACTTGCGTCTTATGGCTCAAAAAGCGAACTTAATTCGATGCTTGCTAATTACGGTATCAATGTAAATATCCTCAAAGACATATATAATATTGATTTAAAGGCATCGAAAGTTTATGAAGCTTTGTATGCTGAGGGCGGAGCAAGAGCGATTGATGATGAAGCTTTGGATAAGTTTTATAAAGAAAACTATTCAAGGATTGATATAATATTTATTTATGATTCTTTTGAATACAAAAAAGACGAAAACGGGAATTTGATTTTTAATCAATCTACCGAAACTTATGAAAAAAATGAGCTTGATGACGAGCAAAAAGCTAAAAAGAAATCACTTGCGGAAGATGTGTTTAAAAAAGCTCAGTCCGGTGAAGATTTTGCTGAACTCAAAAAGCAATACAACGAATATCCCGACGGAAACAAGTACGAGCTTGGTTATTTTATTTCAGCAAATGATATAGGTTCGTACGATTCGGATATATATTTAGCTGTAAGTCAAATGCAAATAGGCGACGTTAAGAAGATTGAAAAAGACGGTGCGGTATGTATTGTGAGACGCAACGAACTTACCGACAAACCTTATGCTGATGAAAAATATAAGGATATGTTTAAGAGTATTGTTGAGTATTGCGAAGAGGCGGATTTTAACTCATATATGTCGGAACTTGTAAAGAGTGTTGAGGTTAACGATGAAGAATTGGCGGGATTCTCTGTAGAAAAAGCTCCTTTAATGAGATATTGAGTTTGTTTTTTGAAAAAATTAAAAAAACTATTGCATTTTATAATGAAGTATGTTATAATGAATGGTGTAAGGTTAGAAGAGTGGTTTTTGCCACTCTTCTAAATTTTATGTAGGGGTATTTTTTGCTCCGAAAAATCTTTTTAGAAAAAAGGATGTAAATATGGCGAACGCAAACAAGAAGCCTGCAAAGAATATCGCAGGCAGAGTAAAAGAGCTGCTTGAACCTACTGTTAACGAATTAGGCTATGTTTTGTGGGATGTTGAGTATGTCAAAGAGGGTGCCGAGTGGTTTTTGAGGATTACACTCGACAACGAAGAAGGAATTAATATAAATGACTGTGAAAAAGTTCACATGGAAATCAGTCCTATGCTTGACGAGGCTGACCCCATAGAAGGCGCGTACAGACTTGAGGTTTCTTCTCCGGGAATTGAACGCGACCTGAAAAATCCTATGCACTACAGTGCCTGTATAGGCTGGGACGTTGAGGTGAAATTATTTACAGCATTTGAGGGTAGAAAGTCAATTAAGGGGATTCTTGCCTGCTATGACGAAGAAAACAATACGTTCACTATCAATGAGAATGGAAATGACATCATTCTCGAAAAGAGTCTGGTATCGAAAATCAAAACTGTATATGATTTTGATTGAATTTTGAAAAATAAATAGATAAAATATATATGGAGGAAACTGCCGGTGTATTTTACATACGGCGAGTTACAAGAAGATGAACACGGAATTTTTTAACGCTCTCGATTTGCTTGAAAAAGAAAAGGGTATTCCGAAGGATTATATGCTTGAAAGAGTTGAAGCTGCCCTTGTATCCGCATTTAAGAGAGAACAGGGCGGGAATAGCAATGTAAAGGTTGTTCTTGATCCCGCAAAGAAAGATATGAAAGTATATGCTGTAAAGGATATTGTTGAGGTTGTTGAGGACCCCACCTTACAGATTTCTCTTGAAGATGCAAAGAAGATAAGCAAGAGGTCGGCTATCGGCGGTGTTGCTGAAGTAAAGCTTGACCCTAAGAATTTCAGAAGACTCAGTGCTACAACTGCTAAACAGGTTATTATTCAGGGGATCCGTGAAGCAGAGAGAAGCATAAGAGTGAGAGAATACGAAGATAAAAAAGAAGAGATTATTTCTGCTGTTGTTCAAAGAACAGATGCCGAGACAGGCGATGTTATCGTTGATACTGGAACAAGTATTGCGAAGATTTTGAAATCTGAGCTTATCCCCGGTGAAAAATTTGCCGACGGTTCTCGTGTAAAGGTTTTTGTTACCGAAGTGAGAAAAGAATCTTACGGTCCATTGGTTACTCTTTCAAGAACTCATCCCGGAATGGTTAAGAGACTTTTTGAAATGGAAGTTCCCGAAATTCAGGACGGTACGGTTATTATAAAAGGTGTATCAAGAGAAGCGGGTTCAAGAACTAAGATTTCCGTTATGTCGAGAGACGAAAATGTTGATCCTATCGGAGCTTGTATCGGTAATCGCGGAATGAGAATATCAGGGATTGTTGAAGAGCTCGGCGGTGAAAAGATAGATATAATCAAGTACAGCGAAAACGTTGAAGAATATATCAAAGAAGCGCTTTCGCCCGCCAACGTACGTCAGGTTATAGTTGACGGTGAGCGTTCTTGCCGAGTACTTGTTGATGATGACCAGTTGTCTCTTGCAATTGGCAAGGAAGGTCAGAATGCCCGACTTGCAGTAAGACTCACAGGTTTTAAGATCGATATTAAGACAGAACTTTAACTACAATATTCGGAGGTATATGATGGGACAGCCGTTACCAAAGAAGAAAATTCCCGAAAGAAGATGCTCGGGGTGTGGAATGCCGTTTCCGAAACCCACGTTGTTAAGGGTCGTAAGAACCCCCGACGGAAGTGTGTCGCTTGATTTTACGGGTAAAAAATCGGGACGCGGAGCTTATGTGTGCAGAAGCGTTCAGTGTTTTAAGAAGGCAAGAAAAGCCAAGCGTTTTGAACGCAGTCTTGAATGTGAAATACCCGAAGAAGTATACGATGCATTAGAAAGAGAGCTTTCAGAAAATGAGTAATGACAAATTGCTCGGAATGATGGGATTGGCTGCTCGTGCACGAAAGCTTGTTACGGGGACTGAGATAGTAACCGAAAAAATTAAGGCAAATAAAGGCGTTAGGCTTGTGTTGATAGCCTCCGATGTGTCACAAAACACATTAAAGAAACTTGTGAACTGTTGTGAATATTATGAGATAGAGTATATTCAATTGCAACGTACACAGGATGAGATGTCCAAAGCTGTCGGAAAAAGTTGTTTGACTTCTTCCGTGGCAATTCTTGATCGAAATTTTTCAGAAGCGATCAAAAAGCTGGTTTAAAGAGGTGCTTATATGTTATCAAATCAAAAATACCGTATTAGTAATATAGCAAAGGATTTTGATGTAAAGAGCAAGGAATTGATTGAACTTCTTGATTCTTATGGATTGACCGGAAGAACTCATATGGCGGTTCTTACTCCCGATGAATTCGGAATAATTTTTAATCATCTTACGAATAAGGTTCAGTTTGAAGGAATCGGAAAATATATTGACGGCGAACTTAAGATAAAAGAACCTAAAAAAGCAGAAGCTCCCGTTGTTGAAAAGCAACAGGTTAACGCTGAAGTTAAAGCAGAGGTTCAGCCTACCGAAAAGAAAGCTGAAGCTCAAAAGGCGCCAGAGCAGAGGCCTCAAAAACAGGAAACCGCAAAGGTCGAAAAGAAACAAGGCACTACGCAGCAGCCTAATACAAAAGTTAACAATGTTGCTCTGAATGATCAGCAGAAAGATAATGCAAATAAGAAGAAAGAGCAAAAGAAGCAGCCTGCACAGCAGAGACAGCACAGACAGGAGCTTAAGGTTGAAAGAGTTCTTCCCGATACGCCCGACGCTGTAAGACAGAGCAACCACGTTGCAGGTACGAGAGTTGTTGATACAAGAGGAACTCACGTTGACCTTTCAAAGTACGACGAAAGACTCGAAACCTTTGTTCACGATCCCAAGATGAATTATGCCAATGAGCGTAAAAAGGTTAAGAAACAGAACAATAACAGCAAATACGACAAGAATAAGGATAAAGAAAAACTTGCTCTTGAAAAGATAAAGAAAGAAGAGCTTGAGAGAGCAAAGAAGCTTCAGCTTCAGATTACAGTTCCCGACGAAATTTCTGTCGGAGACCTTGCAGTAAGAATGAAGGTTACGGCAGCCGAAACTATCAAGAGACTTATGAAACTTGGCATTATGGCTTCTGTTAACCAGATTATTGACTATGATACTGCGTTCTTGGTTGCTGATGAACTCGGAATCAAGGTATCAAAAGAAGTTGTTGTTACGATTGAAGAGAAGCTTTTTGATGAAAAGGAAGACAGTGAAGAAAATCTTGTAAAGAGAGCGCCTGTTGTATGTGTAATGGGGCACGTTGACCACGGTAAGACTTCGCTTCTTGACGCCATTCGCCATGCAAATGTAACTGCAGGAGAAGCAGGCGGTATTACACAGCATATCGGTGCATATAGAGTTAATGTTCACGATCAGGATATTACGTTCCTTGATACCCCCGGACACGAAGCCTTTACTGCAATGCGTGCAAGAGGGGCTATGGCAACAGATATTGCTATACTTGTTGTTGCGGCAGATGACGGTATTATGCCTCAGACAGTAGAAGCTATCAACCACGCAAAAGCGGCGGGTATTGAAATAATCGTTGCTATAAACAAGATGGATAAACTCGGTGCTGACCCCGATAACATTAAACAGAATCTTACACAGTATGAACTTGTACCTGAAGAATGGGGCGGCGACGTTATATGCGTACCTGTATCTGCTCTTACAAAGATGGGTATTGACGACCTTCTTGAAAACGTATTGCTTGTTGCTGAGGTTAAGGAACTCAAGGCTAATCCCAACAGACGAGCAAAGGGTATAGTTATTGAATCTAAGCTTGACAAAGGAAGAGGTCCTGTTGCTACGGTGCTTGTTCAAACAGGCACACTTAAAGTTGGTGACGTTGTTATCGCGGGTACTGCGGTAGGTCACGTAAGAGCTATGCTTGACGATAAAGGTAAGAATATAAAGACTGCAGGACCTTCCGTTCCTGTAGAAATAGTCGGTTTGGCAGAAGTTCCCGAATCGGGCGACGAATTCAATGCAGTTGAAGATGAAAGAATGGCTCGTACGCTTGCAGATCAGCGAAGGACGAAGCAGAAAGAAGCTACATTTAAGGCTAATGCAAAGGTTTCTCTTGATGACCTTTTCGCTCAAATCAGCGAGGGAACAAAGGACCTTAATATTATTGTTAAGGCAGACGTTAACGGTAGTGCTGAAGCTGTTAAGCAGTCTCTTGAAAAGCTTTCCAACAACGAGGTTAGAGTTAATGTTATTCATACTGCCGCAGGCGGTATTACAGAGGGCGACGTTATGCTTGCTGCTGCTTCAAATGCACTTATTATAGGTTTCCATGTGCGTCCCGACAAGAAGGCTATTGATTCAGCCGAAAGACAGGAAGTTGAAATTCGTACGTACCGTATAATTTACGAATGTATAGAAGAGATTGAAGCTGCTATGAAGGGGATGCTTGCTCCCGAATTTAAGGAAGAAGTACTTGGACACGCAGAAGTTCGTCAAACAATACACGTTCCCAAGGTTGGAACTATTGCAGGTTCTTACGTGCAGGACGGTAAGATTACAAGAAACAGCCAGATTCGTGTTGTACGTGACGGCGTAATTATATTTGAAGACAAGATAAGCTCCTTGAAGAGATTTAAGGACGACGCAAAGGAAGTTATGCAAGGCTTTGAATGCGGAGTCGGTCTTGAAAAATTCAACGATATTAAAGAAGGCGACATTCTCGAAGCTTTTGAAATGGTTGAAGTTAAGAAGTAAAATAAAATTAAATGAGCTGTATCAAACATACGCGATACAGCTCATTTTAGGGTGTTTGTATGGATATAAATAGATTTTTGCCTACAACAAAATATGAGATGCAGTCAAAAGGGTGGGGACAGGCAGATTTTGTTTACGTAACCGGAGATGCTTACGTTGACCACCCGTCTTTTGGTGTTGCTATAATATCGCGTGTTCTTGAAGATGCGGGATTTAAGGTAGCTATTCTTTCTCAGCCCGATTATAAGACTGCTGAAAGTTTTAAAGAGTTTGGCAGGCCAAGACTTGGATTTCTTGTTACGAGTGGTAATATTGACTCTATGGTGGCTCACTATACAGCTTCAAAAAAGAAAAGGTCTTATGACTATTATTCTGCGGGCGGTAAGATGGGGAACAGGCCTGACAGAGCCGTTATAGTATACTGTAACAGAATAAGAGAGGCATACGGTGATATACCGATAATT
This sequence comes from Eubacteriales bacterium, assembly GCA_045587445.1. Classification (GTDB taxonomy): domain Bacteria; phylum Bacillota; class Clostridia; order Oscillospirales; family CAG-272; genus RGIG1995. Next base: position 13,557 of record JAZNCH010000051.1, read on the forward strand.
ATAGGCGGACTTGAGGCATCCTTACGCCGTTTCGCTCATTATGATTACTGGGATGATAAGATAAGACGCTCTATACTTATTGATTCAAGAGCAGATATTTTATCGTATGGAATGGGCGAAAAATCGGTTTTACGTATTGCCGAGCTTATGGATAAAGGTGTACCCGTAAAAAAGATACGCGACGTCAGAGGTACGGCATACGTATGTAAAGCTGACGAAGATATACATTTCGAGTGTGCGGGCGGTTTTGATTTTAATGAACTGAAAGAAGATAAGAAAAAGTACGCAAACGCATTTTTTCTGCAGTATAAAGAGAATGATTATATAAACGGTAAGGCAGTTGTTGAATACTACGACGGAAAGATGTTGGTACAAAACCCGCCTATGCCGCCGCTTGAAAGGGAAGAGCTTGATAAGGTATATGCTCTGCCGTTTACAAGAGCTTATCACCCGAAGTATGAAAAAGACGGAGGGGTTCCCGGTATAAATGAGGTTGAATTTTCAATAACTCACAACAGAGGTTGTTTTGGTGCTTGTAATTTTTGCGCAATAGCTTTTCATCAGGGGAGAAGTGTGCGTTCAAGGAGCACGGATTCCGTTCTTGATGAAGCAAAGAAGATTACAAAAATGGACGGATTTAAGGGATATATTCACGATGTTGGCGGCCCTACCGCTAATTTTAGATATCCGTCTTGCCAACTACAAAAAGAACACGGTGTTTGCAAAAACAAGAAGTGTTTAGCACCTGCTCCGTGTAAGAATTTAAAAGTTAGTCACACCGAATTTCTTGATTTGTTGAGCAAAATAGAAAAGATTGACGGTGTAAAGAAAGTATTCATACGTTCGGGAATAAGGTTTGACTATCTTATGCTTGATAAAGACAATGGTTTCTTTAAAAAACTTGTAAGAGACCACGTAAGCGGACAGCTTAAGGTAGCTCCCGAGCATTGCTCGTCAAGAGTTTTAAGAATGATGGGTAAACCCGACTTTTCTGTATATGAATCATTCAGAAGACGCTTTTTTGAAATAACAAAGAGCATAGGAAAAGAGCAATATCTTGTGCCTTATCTAATGTCGAGCCACCCGGGAAGTACATTGAGCGATGCGGTGGAATTGGCTGTATATTTGAAGAAAAGCGGATATTCCCCCGAACAAGTACAGGATTTCTATCCTACTCCGGGTACTGCTTCTACGGTTATGTATTATACCGGTATTGACCCGTTTACAAGTAAATCTGTTTATGTGGCAAAGGATTACGAAGAAAAGAGAATGCAGAGAGCCTTACTGCAGTGGAACAGAAGAGAGAATTATGAGCTTGTAAGGACTGCTTTAGAAAAATGCGGCAGAACAGACCTTATAGGCTTCACAAAAGAGTGCCTTGTTCCGCCTTTAAATAAAAATACGGTAAAACGAGATGCACGGGCAAACAACTCAAAGAAGAATGTTTCTGCTAAAAAGAATACAAAAACAAACAGAAATAATTTCAAGAAAAAAAGATAACTATGTATAAGCAAAATGTTGCTTTTTTGTAAACTTTTTGAAAATGGTTGACAAATTATGTTATATATAGTATTATAAATAGACGAAACTTATTAACAGTTTCTTCCTTGCTGTATGCATAAGACATACGGCCAGAGTCCATAAGGAGGTGTATTAAATGGAGAAAATGAATGCGTCTTACGAGACTATATTCGTTGTTGATCTTCAGAAAGGTGAAGAGGAAGTAAAGGCTCTTGTAGAGAAGTTTACAAAGCTTATTGCTGACAACGGTGCAGTTGAGGAGGTTGACGAATGGGGCAAACGCAGACTTGCATATCCTATAAATGACCTTAACGAAGGTTATTATGTGCTTGTTAAGTTTAACGCTCCTGCTCAATTCGTTTCTGAACTTGAGCGTATTTTCGGTATAACCGAAGGAATTATGCGTTCCATCGTAGTTAAGGCTGGAAAGTAAGAAGTAAGAAAGAAGGGTAAAACACCATGGCGAATTTTAATTTTAACAAAGTTATTCTCGGCGGACGTCTTACTGCTGATCCCGAACTTAAGACGACAACAAGCGGCATAGTGGTTACGTCATTTTCTATTGCTGTAACTCGTCGTTTTGCAAAATCTGCAGAAGGACAGGCTAATCAGCAGAGTGATTTTATTAACTGTGTTGCATGGAGAAACCAGGCTGAATTTATTACAAGATATTTCAGAAAGGGTAGCTCTATTTGTATAACCGGTTCGCTTCAGACAAGAACTTGGACTGACCAACAGAACAACAAGAGATATATTACAGAGGTTGTAGTTGATGAGGTTAATTTCGTTGACAGCAAGTCTGATAATAATCAGTACCAGAATTCAGCCGATAATTTCGGTGCGCCCTCTTACTCTACAGATTCAGCACCTGATTTTGAGGTTATAACCGGAGATCAGGATCTGCCTTTCTAATTTTGTTTAAGGCAGTATCATTCAAAGTGCATTGAAAAAACAATGCTAATCAGAAATTTACAGGAGGATGCAAAAATGGATAGAGAACAGAAGTCTTTCCGCCAGAACAACCGCAAGAGAAAAAAAGTTTGTCAGTTCTGCGCAGAAAAAATTGAACACATTGATTACAAAGACACAGCTCGTCTCAGAAAATATATCAGCGAACGTTCCAAGATTCTTCCCAGAAGAATTACAGGTACATGCGCAAAGCATCAGCGCCAGGTTACTATCGCTGTAAAGCGCGCTCGCCAGATCGCACTTTTGCCTTACGTTAGCGACTGATTTGAATTTTGCTATAAAAAAGCCACACTTTTGTGTGGCTTTTTTAACTTATATTCAACATTCTGAAATATTCGTCTTCGGTGTATATTTCTTTTAAATTGTCAGTATGATAAAGTAGATAATATTTGCTTTGACCGTCGGTTGAAAAGCAGTATTCAAAATATTCGTTTTGTTGGAATAACGCTGTTTTTTGTGATATAATTTCATATTGACTTATTTCTTGCGGAGGGGGCGGTACGGAAATTGAATCGGCATTGTTTTCTTTTATTTTTCGGTTTTTTTTCAGATATTCGGAAGCATCAAAGGCTTTGAGTGCGTTGTCTGTTATGCATATTGCAAGTTTTATGGGTTCATTATAATTTATAGTAACAGTATTATTTGAAATTGTTTCGGGACAAAAGACAAAATACATTAGTTTATTTGTTGTTTTTGAATAGACTTCGTTGCAGTTTTCTGCGTAAGATGCGTACAAGGTTAAATAATGTTTAGCTGCGTCGTGTATCATTAAATCAGATACTGCGTTTTTTTGTGTGCTGTTCTCTACAGCCATTCTGTTTAGAAATTTACCTGACGGAAATATTTCTGCATAAGAAGCAATGTGAGAATAAGATATTGCTTTTGGTGCCTTGTAATTTCCGTAAAACTGTTTTGGCGATAGGGGGAAATTTAATATGTTTTTTGCTAAATTTGTTATATCACTTCTCTCGGCAGTGATTTGATTTTTTAATATTGGATAATCTTCTTCTAAAGATTCTAATTGTCTTCTGTAGTATTCCTTGCTTTCTATAGTAACAAAATTGTTTTCAATTTTCTTAATACTCATATCTTCTTGGTAGTTTGAACAGACGTTGAGTAAAAGTGTTGTTGATTCGGAAAGTTTTTCGATGTAATACGTGTTTTTTTCATCATCAGTCATATCTGTTTTTGAGTATTCACAAAGCAAAGAAAACCACTTCGCTGTATTTTTCATATTGGGAGCTACAAAATATATGAGATTTTTTATAGAATATGCTTGAGTATAAATTTCGTTTTTTTCGTTTTGAAACGTACCGATTTTTGCTGACTTGTCAAATGATGTTTTTATACTTTGAAGAGATGCGTAAATATTATTTATTAACAAGAATGACGTTTGCTCATTTTCTTCCTTTTTAATTCTTTCTGTGTTTATTTCGGATAAATAAATTCCTGTTACTATCAATGTGAACAGTAATATAAATGATAAAATTTTGATTAAATACTTTTTTCTGACGATAAACATAGATATTTCCTCTAAAAAATTTATAAAATGTGTACAAAAAAATTGACAATTAGGAGTATGTTTGTTATAATAGTAGTGCGTAATTAATATGTTTATTAAACAAAGTAATTTATAGCAAGGAGACAAAAATATGAAACTTTTGTTAGCGATTGTAAATAACGATGACGCCAATTACGTTAATACCGGACTTTCTAAGTCGGGTTTTATGATTACAAAGATTGCATCTACCGGCGGCTTTTTGATGAGTGGTAATACAACTTTTATTATCGGTGTTCAGGATGAAGACGTGGACAAGGTTTTGGAAATAATCAGTCATTTCTCCAAAAAGAGAACTGTTCCCGTACCAGTTGATCCCGTATACAATCCTGCTTCTATATCTACTGTTCCTGCAAAAGTTACTGTTGGCGGAGCAACTGTATTTGTTCTTGATGTTGAAAGATTTGAGCATATATAAAGTATAAATAATTTGAAAGTATTTATTGTAAATGGAAAATGATAAAATATTTCTGTACGGTAATGAAAAACTGAAAAGTTTTTTTAGTGCCGCAGCAGAAAACGGCAGGTTGGCACATGCATATATTTTTGAAGGGGGACGGGGCAGCGGTAAACATACGCTGGCTCGTCGTCTTGCGTGTTTGCTTGCTTGTCAGTCCCTCTTTGAAAGACCTTGTATGATGTGCGAGTCTTGTCGTAAGATTTCAGAGGGAATATCCCCGGATATTATTGAAATAAAATTGCCTAATGATAAAAAGACTATTGGGGTCGAACAGCTTCGTGAATTGCGTTCAAGTGTTTACGTAAAACCGAGCGAAGAGGAGGTTAAGGTCTATATTATAAGTAATGCCGAAACTATGACTGTTCAGGCACAAAATGTTTTTTTAAAAGTACTTGAAGAACCGCCGCATGGAGTATATTTTTTTATGCTTTGCGAAAATTCATCAAACATTTTGCCTACGGTCAAATCAAGAGCCCCTGTTTTGAAAATGCAGATATTTTCCGACGAAGAGTTGAAAAACTATTTGCTCGAATATAATAAACAAGCGTCTAATTTGTTTGCTTCAAACAAAGATGAATTTAATCTTATTGTACGTATCGCCGAAGGAAAAATAGGTGAAGCCGAAAGGCTTATTTCGGACACAAAATCGGATAAGTCTCAGTCAAAACATGAAAAGGCGAGAATGTTTATTGAACTAACTGCTGAACAGACGAAATATTCGGATTATCTCTTATTCGTTCAGCGTATGGCTAAAACAAAAGAAGAAATTCTTGATATTCTTTTATACGCTATCTATGCAGTTAGAGACCTTATGGCTGTTAAAAAAACGATAGATGATGCTGTTTCGCTGATGTTTTACGGTGATATTGAATATGCACGAGAGGTTGCCTCTAATTTTACATCGGCGGGGGTAATGAATTTATATAGCGAGCTTTGCCGCGCACGTGAGGATCTTATGTCAAATTTGAACCTTAATAATACTCTTAATTATATTGCGTGTAAATTTAGAAATGCGGCGAGTATTTAATGTTTATAAACTTTTTCGCTTCGGCAGTGGCGAAAAAGAAATGAAAAATCTTTTAGCTGTCGGGACATGGAGAAATAAATGGAAACAAAAGAAATGGTAGAACTTCCCGAAGAGGTCGAAGTTATTGGTGTCAGATTCAGACAAACAGGTAAGATATATTACTTTGACCCAAATTCTTTCAAAATAGAGCAGGGAGAAAATGTAATAGTTGAAACGGCGCGAGGACTTGAATACGGTCAAACGGTTGTGGGCAATAAGTTTGTTCCCAATACGGAAATTGTACCGCCTTTGCGCAAGGTAGTCAGAAAGGCTACTCCTTCAGATGACGCGCATCACGAGCAAAACAATCTAAAAGAAAAAGAAGCTTTTGATATTTGTCTGCAAAAAATTGAAAAGCATAAGCTTGAAATGAAGCTCATTGAGGTTGAATATACTTTTGACAACAATAAGCTCTTATTTTACTTTTCTGCCGAAGGAAGAGTTGATTTCCGTGAGCTTGTAAAAGACCTTGCGGCAGTCTTCAAGACGAGAATTGAACTTCGACAGATAGGTATAAGAGACGAAGCTAAAATGATGGGTGGTCTCGGTGTATGCGGACGTCCGTTTTGTTGTAAAACATTCTTAAATGATTTTGCTCAGGTTTCAATCAAAATGGCTAAAGAACAGAATCTTTCTTTGAATTCTGCGAAGATTTCGGGTACTTGCGGACGACTTATGTGTTGTTTGCGCTATGAATCCGACGTATACGAAGAAGAACTGAGAAAGACGCCTAAGGTGGATTCGATAGTTGATACGCCGGACGGCGAAGGCGTTGTATCTGAAGTAAGTCCTTTGGCCGGCTTGGTTAAGGTAAGGCTTAATGCGAATCCCGATCAACCCCCGAAAACCTACCCAAGAGATGTTTTAAAAGTAAAAGGATATTTACGTAAAAAGGAAAAAGAGGATAAGATTGACGACGAATTAAAAAAACTCGAAGAATCTTAAAAAATATTTCTAAATCATTTGATTTTTTTGAATATGTGTGTTATAATATGTCTGCAGAAGTGAATAGATGTATTTGTTTGTCATTTTCTGTTGATTTTTAGTAATAATACCATTATGGAGGTGTACACAAATGGCTTATAAAATTGACACAGATGTATGCATCGGTTGTGGTGCATGCGCAGCTGACTGCCCTGTAGAATGCATTTCTGAACAGGACGGTAAGTATGTAATTGATGCAGACCAGTGCCTTGACTGCGGTGCATGTGCAGGTTCTTGCCCTGTAGAAGCTCCTAAGGCTGAATAATTTCGCATCTGTCGGTGAATAGAGTACATATCATTTTGCCGGATTTTGATAGGAAATCTGCCCACCGGGGTGGATTTCCTATCTTAATTTTTATATTTTTTTAGGCGGTGTTGAAAGTGAATTATAAAGAAGATTTAATACATAATGATGAGCGAATAGATACTGTTGACGATAAATTAATGCTTATCCAGAAAAAAGACGGTTTTGCCTATGGAACTGATGCTGTTTTACTTGCGTCATATATTCGTAAAATGGGTAAAAAGACTGCCGTTGAATTTGGCGGCGGAACGGGGATTGTTTCGCTTCTGTGCGAAGAGTTTGAAAAGTTTGCAACAATTTATTCTGTAGAAGTTCAGAATGAATATTTTGATTTGTTAAAAAGAAACGTTCAATGCAATAATTCAAACGTAATACCCTTAAATTGCGATGTAAGAAATTTACGTCCCGAGCAGTTTGGCGGAGAGGTTGACGTTGTATTTTCTAATCCGCCTTATATGAAAGCGGATTCGGGAAAGGCAAATGCTGACTTAGGAAAAAATACAGCAAGACACGAGGTTGAGGGCGATATTGACGATTTTTGCAAGGCGGCTTGCAGAATATTAAAGCACGGCGGTCTGTTTTACTGTGTTTATAGGCCCGACAGAGCTATAGACCTTATTTGTTCTATGCGTAAGTATAATCTTGAACCCAAGAGGTTGACCTACGTTTATCCTTACGTTGATGCCAGAGCTTGTCTTATGCTTGTAGAAGCTAAAAAAGGTGCTTTGTCAGGTTTATTTAATACAAAGCCTTTTATAATTTTTAACAGCAAAACACCTGATAATAAAGATAATTCTCCCGATATGCAAAAAGTTTACATGGAGTGTGATATTTCCGATGAATACAAACTTTTATGAATTTGCTGACGAAAAAAATAAAATTGAAAAAGGCGTTCTTTACCTTGTTGCAACTCCTATAGGTAACACCGCCGATATTAGCGAAAGAGCATTGAAGGTGCTTGAAAACGTTGATTACGTTGCGGCTGAAGATACCAGAAATACCGGTAAACTTTTGTCATGTTTTGGTATAAAGCAGCGATACATCACTTATCACGAGCATAACAAGACAGAAGCGGGTATAAAAATTGCAGAAAAATTACAGGCAGGCGAGGCTATAGCACTTGTAACGGATGCGGGGATGCCTGCGATAAGTGATCCCGGTGAAGATTTGGTTAAGTTATGTGCGGAAAAGGATATAAAAGTTACTTGCGTTCCCGGCCCTAATGCTTTTACTACAGCATTGATCTTGTCGGGGCTTAATACAAGAAGATTCGCATTTGAAGGCTTTTTAAGTGCACAAGCAAGGGAAAGAAAAAAACATCTTGAAAAAATTAAAGACGATGACAGAACCTTGATTTTTTATGAAGCTCCGCACAAGTTGAAGACAACTCTCGATGATTTGGCTGACGTTTTTGGTGACAGAAAAATTGCTCTTTGCAGAGAGCTTACAAAATTAAATGAAGAAATACACAGAACAACGATTTTTCAAGCTATAGAACTTTATAAAACGAAAGAACCGAGAGGGGAATACGTTTTAGTTATTGAGGGAGATATTAAAGATTCCGAAAAAAGTGATTGGGAAAACCTTTCGATTGAAGAGCATATAGAATTCTATGTTTCTTCTGGGTTTAAGAAAATGGACGCCATAAAAAAAGTAGCAAAAGACAGAGGCGTTCCCAAAGGCGATATATATAAGCTAACAATAGGAAAATAAAAAAGGGCTAAGTTAAAAACTATAGCCCATTTATTATTCAGTAAACTATTTAACTACACGATTCGTACATTTATATAAAAATAAGAAAAGCAAATAGCCAATAGTCGCGCCGATGGTATTGAAAATTAAGTCGTCAATATCACAACTGCCGAGCAGGGTGAATAATTGTACTGCTTCCACTAATGTTATCGTAACAACTATATATAAGAGAAAAATGAGGTAGTTTTTTGTTTTTTTGACTATTGCGGGCAGAAAAAATCCAAGTGGAACGAACATTACGATGTTTCCCAAAAGATTGATTATTGCGTGTTTTACGAGATGTATGTTCGGTGTGTTTTGAATTAAAATAATATATCTTTCAATCGTAATGAAAGGAATGAGATTGGTGTTTTGTTTTATCTGTTCTGAATAATTATAAATATAAAGTGTGTTCAATCTTTGCCCGAATAAAAGCCATAACATTGTTACTATGTATATAAAAAACAACACTTTAATTATTTTATGGACTTTTGACTTCATTGGTGTTACCTCGTGCGTATTTGCTTTTCTATATTATACTACACCTGCACGAATTAATCAAGAAATAATTATGAATTCAATCCAAAATAAGTAAGTATTCCTTCGTATATTGCGTTTGCGAAAAGCTGGGGTTGGCGGCTTAAAAGATATGCGTCGTTTTCATTGGTTATATATCCCATTTCTATAAGCACTGACGGCATAGGTGTTCGTCTTAATACATAAAGCGATGGTCTGACGAACATACCTCGGTCGGTTATTCCCACAAATTCGGATATGCTGTCGGTTATTTCATCGCCAAGCCAATATCCCTCGCTGTTTATGCTGTATGCGTAACCCTCGGTACCGCTTATTGAAGGATTTTCAGATGCGTTAACGTGAAGCGATATAAAATAGTTTGCTCCCCAAGCTGTAGCGGCGTTAACTCTTGCCGCAAGACTTGTCGAGAGACTTGTGCCAAGCTGTTCGGTCGGGGTGTTTCTTGATAACCTTACTTCAAAATTTGGGTCTGCCCTTAGAAGTTCTGCAAGTCTGACTCCTATATCGTAAGTTATATCTTGCTCGCGCAAACCGAAGCCTTCGGCACCCGCGTTGGGATTTACGGGATTGTGTCCCTGGTCTATAAATATTCTTATTGCCATATATAATACCTCTGTAAATAGATTTATTATTAATATCTTATTCAAGGTAATTCTATGTTGACATAATATTTGCGGTGATGTATAATATTTTGAGAAAATAAATCGAAAGAGATGCGTTATGGAATTTGATAAAAACCGAAGATTACTTAGTTATGCAAGAAAAGCTATTGATGAATATAAAATGATTGAAGATAATGACAGAATTGCTGTCGGTATATCCGGTGGTAAGGATTCTATTGCGCTTTTTTGTACTTTGGTTGCTTTAAAGAGGTTTTATCCTGTTAATTTTGAGCTTGTAGCTGTTACTATCGATATGGGTTTTGAGGGAATGGATTTTTCAAAAGTAAGTGAACTTTGTGAACAAGTCGGTGTGGAATATCATATAGTAAAGACGGAAATATCGCAGATTATTTTTGATTACAGAAAAGAGAGCAATCCTTGTTCGCTTTGTGCGCGTATGAGAAGAGGGGCATTACATGATGCCGCAAAAGAATTCAAGTGTAATAAAATAGCATTGGGACATCATTTTGACGACGTTGTGGAGACGTTTGTCTTAAATCTTGCATACGAGGGAAGACTTGGCACGTTTTCGCCTGTAACTTATCTGTCAAGAAAAGATTTGACTATGATAAGACCGTTTATTTATACTGCTGAAAAAGATATTAAATATTTTATGGGAAAGAATGAGTGGCTTCCGCTTGTTGAAAGCACGTGTCCCGCAGATAAAGCTACACAAAGGGAAGAAGTAAAGAAGTTTTTGGCAGAGCAAGAAAAAACAAATAAGGGATTGAAACACCGTATTCTCGGAGCTATTCAAAAGGCTCAGCTAGATGGGTATCACGAATAAAATATTTTCAAAATATTTCCTCGGAAATCCCCCGAAAAAGAATTCAATAATTTGAAAATATTTTTAAAAAATATATTGACAAAGAATACTTGTTATGTTATAATAGTCAACGTTGTGAAGAACAACATTAGCTGGTGTGGCTCAATGGCAGAGCAGCTGATTTGTAATCAGCAGGTTGTTGGTTCGACTCCGATCACCAGCTCCAAACACAAAAGAAACTTTTATTTTAAGTTTCTTTTGTTATATGGGAGCGTTCCCGAGCGGCCAAAGGGGGCAGACTGTAAATCTGTTGTCAGTGACTTCGGTGGTCCGAATCCACCCGCTCCCACCAGAAAAACCGACTTGTTTCGACAAGTCGGTTTTTCAATGTATTTCGCCCTACGGCAATGAAATTGCTTCGCAGTGAAATACGCTATCGCGTATGAAATATTTGCTCCGCAAATGTTGAGAAGCGAATTTTATTGCATTCTTTGCATAATCAAAAAATTTCATAATCTATAAATAGAGCAAGGCGAGATATTTTATTTTATGATGCATGTAGATATTTAAACACATAGTAAAATTTTATAATAGCTTTGAATTTGTACACCCCTTTTAAAAAAACGTCGACTATTGTTGGCTGCTTTCTTGCTGTAGTGTATTGAAATTGTTTGAAAAATAATGTATAATACGCCTATAACATTTTTGGGAGTATGTACTATGAATCAATTAAAAGAAACGTTTAGAAATGACTCGAAATACAAGATTCTTTTTTTAACTATACTTATAACAGGTTTATCCTATGGATTATACAAGGGAATGCTTGATAACTTCCTTGCAGAAGTGGTTAAAATGGGAGAAATGGACAGAGGTGTTACCGAGTTTTTCAGAGAGTTGCCCGGAATTATGCTTGTGTTTATTCTTGCGGCTTTTTATATGCTGTCTGCTGAGTCGTTATATAAAGCGGGTGCCGTTATAATGCTTATAGGTATGTCAATGCACGCATTTTTACCTCCGACTAAAGTATTGGCTACCCTTGCTATTTGTACATATTCTTTGGGTGAGCATATTCAAATAGGTATGAAAAGTACTTTGGTAATGGGCTATGCAAAAGAGGGAAGAGGCGGCCGTGCTTTAGGTTTTCAAAGCTCTGCAACTCAAATAGGTACACTCGTTGGATATATTGTCATTGTCGGTGTATTTTCGTATTTTACAAAAAATCAACCATACACCGTATTCTTTACAATTTCCGCTGTTTTGGCAGGTGTAAGCGTTTGGTTTTCTGCAAAACTTACAGGAAAAAGCGAAACCGACAGTACAAAGCGCAGATTCTATTTCCACAAAAAATACATGAAATATTATATGCTTGAAATGTTTTACGGTGCACGCAAACAAGTATTTCTTACGTTTGGCCCTTACGTATTAATTTTGTTTTATGGCGCTAACGCGGCTATGATTAGTTTGCTTTTTGCCGTATCTGCTATAGCTTGTTTTTTTGCGTCACCGATAGTGGGGAAGATTATTGACAGATTGGGATATAAGGTTGTTATGGTTTCCGATACTCTGATTTTGGTCGTCGTATGTTTCTTCTACGGCTTTGCACATCATCTTTTCCCTAAAGATTTAGCATTTATTGTGTGTTGTATAAATTACGTGCTTGACGCGGTGATTTCTCTTGCTTCTATGGCTTCTAACGTCTACGTAAAAGACCTTGCGGATAATCCTGAAGAAGTAAAGGCGACTATCTCAACAGGCGTGTCTATAAATCATGTTATAACCGTTTTTATAGCCCTCTTCGGCGGTTGGATATGGGAAGTGCTCGGTATCGAAACGTTGTTTATTATTTCGGCTATATTGGGATTATGTAACAGTGCTTATGCTGCAACTATAAAGATAAGAAAGGTATAAAAAAACGATACACGTTCGGTTGGAATGTGTATCGTTTTTTGGTTTATTGAGAGACTATATTTTTTACCCAGACACCTTTTTTGACAAATGTAAATCCAATTGCGCATTTTATGAAATTCAGACCTTGGCAGATAGCGTATATCGGCAAAATTGATAATGATGTTAGGTTGCAAAGAATATATGCTACAGGAACGTTGATTACCCATACAAATCCGGAATCAAATATTATGGTTATGAGTGCTTCGCCCCCTGAGCGCAACGTGAAATATGATGCGTTTGCAAATGCGTCGAGCGGAACAGCCAGCGCACAAATTTGCATCATTCGCGTGGCGAGGATTTTTGTGCTTTCGTCGAGTTTATAAAAATCGGGGATAAATATTGCGCATAGACCAAACAGTATTGCTACGCCTATACTTATGAATAAAGAAAATGAAATTAGTTTTACAGATGCGCTTTTGGCTTCTTCGGTTTCTCCCGCGCCGAGAAGCTGACCAAGAATTATACCTATTGCCGCGCCGACAGCAATAAATGCAACGGAAAATACGTTGAAAAATATTTGAACGAGGTTGTTTGCGGCTACGACTTCAAGACTTAACCCCGAATAGCATTGGTTTACAACAGCAAGTCCGCCTGCCCACATGGTCTCGTTTACCATAAGAGGTATGCCTTTTTTGCATATATTTTTTACAAGGAAAAGCGGAACGTGCATACTTTTGTATGCTCCTATAATAAACGTATTTTCGTATGATTTTACTCTTGTCCAAATCGCAACTACGACAAGTTCAACAAAACGAGATATTACAGTTGCTATTGCAGCACCCTTTACGCCAAGTGTTGGTACACCGAAATGTCCGAATATCAATATGTAGTTTAAAACAAGGTTCACCAAAACTGCTGCAAGACCGGCAAACATTGGCGGAACGGTTTTTCCGGTTTCTCTCAACGTACTTGAATAACATTGAACGATTGCTGAGGGGATAAGTCCTATCAGCATTATGTAAATATATTCTTTTCCTGCAATAAGTGATGCTCTTGCTGTTTCGGCTGCCCCCTCGCCCTTTAAATAGAGGTTTATCAGACTTTCTCCGCCAAATCCAAAGAGAGCAATAACGCCTAAAGTCAAAAGAGTGCAAGATATTATTTTGAATCTGAATGTGTTTCGTAAATTTTTCGTATCACCGCTTCCGAAAAATTGAGCTCCGAATATTCCTGCTCCTGATACAGCACCGAAAATGCAGAGATTATATACAAACATCAATTGGTTTGCAACGGATACACCTGTCATTTCTGCTTGACCAACCTGACCTACCATTAAGTTGTCAAGCATATTTACAAAGTTGGTTATACCGTTTTGGACCATTAT
>JAZNCH010000052.1:0-14296 GCA_045587445.1 Eubacteriales bacterium
AAGACAGGGCAAGGTTACTACATCACCCGGATATACGTTAAACGTACGTTCGGAACCGGTTAACGGTTCGGTTATAGCGAGCTTGAACAGTGGTGATATAGTTACTGTTTTAGGCGAACAGGAAGTAGCGGGTTCGGTTAAGTGGTATTTGATAGATACAGGCAGCGTAACAGGGTACGTAACGTCGGCATATTTAGAGCTATTACCCGAAGAGACGACAACTCCTAACGAAACGACACCGCCCGGTGAAACGACGCCCCCCGACGAGACGACAGGGGGGGAGACACCGCCTGCAGAACCGCCGACGATAGATTTTGAAGCATATATGAATGAGCAGAAATTCCCCGAATCGTACAAGCCGTATTTGAGAGAGTTACATAGTCTGTATCCGAACTGGGTATTCAAGGCACAGCACGTTGAGTGGGATTTTGAATATGCGGTAGACAAAGAGCACGGCGTAGCTTTAGTAGAAAACAATAATCCGTCATCGTGGAAATCAATTGAGGGAGATGCTTATGACTGGGGCTCAAGCACGTGGAAGATATTTGACGGCGACAGATGGGTAAGAGCATCAAGAGATATAATAAGACACTATATGGACCCGAGAAACTTTCTCGGAGCGAATACCGTATTCCAATTTCTTGACCAGAGCTATGACTCGACGGTACAGAATATAGACGGAGTAAAGAGAATAATAGCGGGAACGTTTATGGAGAATGACGTTACCGATACCGACGGAAACGTATTAAATTATGCGACAGCAATTTATAACGCGGGTGTTGAATATAAGGTTAATCCATATGTGCTTTCTTCTATGATAATAATAGAAGTAGGAAGTCAAGGCTCGAGCATAATATCGGGCACTTATTCTGGATATGAAGGATATTTCAACTATTTTAATATAGGTGCGTATTCTGCAAACGGAATGAACCCGATACAAAGAGGACTGTGGTATGCAAAGGGCGGAGGAACAGGTGCGAAAGAGTACGGCAGACCTTGGAACACAAGACTAAAGGCTATAAGAGGCGGCGCACAGTTTTATGCCGACGGCTACTTGACAAGAGGACAGAATACACTTTATTTAAAGAGATATAACGTTCAGGGAGATAATCCCTTTACACACAGATATATGACGTCTGTATACGGTGCGGCAGTTGAGGCGACAAAGCTTGCAAAGGGATATACCGAAGAACTCAGAACGACACCGCTTTCGTTCTATATCCCCGTATATAAGAATATGGCAGAGACACCGTATGCTAAGCCGACACTTGACGGTTCGCCAAATATGAAATTGTCATCGCTTTCTGTAAGCGGATTTGAATTGACACCGGGATTTGACACCGAGGTGTTGGAATATATGCTCGTTGTACCGCCGACGACAAGCTCGATAACAATTAACGCAGTACCTATGGACAGCACTGCAACGATAACGGGTGCGGGCAACATGCCTTTGATTACGGGAACAAACGTGTTTGAAATAAAGGTAACCTCGGGCAACGGAACGGTGCGTATATATAAGCTTACCGTAGCAAAGGACAACCCCGAAAACTTCGGAGAATTGACGTTTACCGACAAGTACTTACCGAAAGATAATATTGTATACGGTATTGCTCCCGGTAAGACTGTTGGTGCATTCAGAACGGAATTTGTATCTGTGGGGCTTGTTACAGTAACGAATGCAGCAGGAATACAGAAGACCGACAACGACCTTATAGCTACCGACGACGTGATTACGGTATGCAGTACGAACGGTGTAAAATACGCTGATTATAAAGCATCGGTCAAGGGTGATTTGAACTCTGACGGAAAGATAAACATAAGCGACTTACTCAAGATAAGAAACAGAATATTGGGTTCTGACGAATTTTCTGCGGTACAAGCGTATAGCGGAGATATTGACGGAAACGGCAGTATAAACATAAGCGACCTTTTGAAGATAAGAAACCATATTCTCGGAACGAATGTAATTTCTTAAAAATAACGGAGGAAGAACTATGAAAAAGAACCAAAAACGCATATTAATATTTGTGCTTTTGATAGCTTTGCTTTCTGTGTTTTTTGCAATAAACGCCGATGCGGCATCGGCAAGTATATGGTTTACCGACCCGACTGTAACGGTTGGAAGCAATGTTAGCATTGTTGTTGACATAAAGGGCGAAGACATAGGCGGATATGAAGTGAATATATCCTATGATTCATCATATTTGCAGTTTGTATCAGCAAAAGGCTCGTCGGGCAACTTCAGCCACGTGAGCAATCCGGGGGTGATAAGACTTGTTGACTACGTAAGCTCTGGCTCTACCGCAAAACTCAGTTGCACATTGACATTTAAGACAAAGAAGACGGGGACGACGAAGCTTACCCCGTCGGGCTGTGTATTTACAAGCGGCGGCGGCGACGAGATAGCACCGTATGCAATAGGTGATTCAACTGTAAAAATAATCCCCGTACCCGAAGCATCGTCGGATGCGACGTTAAAGGGACTTACTGTAAGCAACTGTAATCTTACACCGGCATTTTCACCGAGCGTAAATTCATATACGGCGAACGTTGATTTTGCGATATCCTCGGTTGCGGTATCGGCGATAAAGAACCACAACGGAGCGTCTGTATACGTATCGGGGACCGAAGCTTTGGCAGTTGGCGAGAATACGGTTACGGTAACGGTTACAGCCGAAAACGGAGCGAAGAATACTTATACGGTTAAGGTGATAAGAGGGAAGAACCCGTTGTCATCCGACGTATTTTTGACGGTGGGAGAGGGAATAAACGCCGAGATTTCAAATACGATAAGTGCAGACAAGATACCTGCGGGATTCGAGCTTACACAGATTACGTTAAATAACGTAACTGTAAGTGCGGTTAAATATGATGAAAGAGCATATCCTGCGGTATATTTGCTTGGCAACGCAAACGTAGCCGAAGGCTTATATTACGTTGATGCGGCAAATATGACAGCGAAGCCGTTTGAATACATAGGACAGGCGACAAACTCACTATTGATACTTGATATAAATATGGCAGAAAGCCCCGAAGACTATGAAATCGGAAAATATATAGTTAACGGAGTTGAAAGAGATGCGCTTATTCCTATGAGAGCAGAAGCACCTAACCACTGCTTAGTATATGCTATCGGTTCATCGGGACAGAAACAGCTTTATATGTATGACCCCATAGAAAATACGTTCCAAAGATATAGCTTTGCGGAGATGGGCGAACCGGAGACGACGGCACCCGAAGAGACCGAAGAAAATACAACTCCCGAAACGGACGAGCCTATTATAGAGGAGACACAAAAAGAAGACAATAAAGACAACAAAGTAAACGTTTTCTTTGAAAACACGCCTTTTAAATGGATATTCTTAGGGCTTGGCGGACTTATAATAGTGTTGGCAGTAGTTGCAATAATTATTAAAATTAAAGAAAGATAAAACAAAAAAGCCTTTTTTAAGGCTTTTTTTGTATGCGGAATGGAATAACACCTCTGTACACTTACATAAAAAAAGCAGTTGCTTGGATTAACCTCCATCTGAGGAGGGAGGTGGCTCGGCAAGAAGAAATAAACGAAAGAAAAGTAAATAAAAATTGCCGAGACGGAGGGAGAGAATAGGTTTAATGTATATTTTTGAGAATATCGCTTGACATTTTTTTTGTTAATAAATATAATAAAGATGCACTATACCCGAGATTAAGTCGGGACAGTAGCAGGAGGTATTTATTATGTCATTGGAAAGAAACAAAAAGAAGACGCAAATGCTTGCGATGACGGCAATGTTTGCGGCAATAATTGCAGTATTGCAGTTATTTGTGGTAATCCCCCCGATAGGTGCGGCGTATATCACTCTGTCATTGGTTCCCATAGTATTGGGAGCAGTATTGTACGGACAGGTTAACGGAGCGATACTCGGTTTGGTTTTGGGAGCGTGCGTTGTATATCAGGTAATCGTTACTCCCGATCCATTCAGTGCGGCAATGTTCCAGCTTTTACCGGTAGTAACCATTATTCTTTGTCTTTTGAAGACAACCATAGCTGGTTTTGTATCGGGCTTGGTTTATAAGCTTTTGAGCCAAAAGAACAAGACTGTAGCCGTATTTACAGCATCAGCCCTTTGTCCTATAGTTAATACCGGACTTTACTTGGCGGGCGTGCTTATATTCTTTGGAGACCTTATCGGCGGAGCTGCATCTGAAGCAGGAAAAACGGTAATAATGTTTATAATATCGGGAGTTATTTTGACGAACTTTATTCCCGAGCTTATAGTTAATATGGTTTTGGCACCGGTTATTTTGAGGGTATCCGAGATTACTGCAAAGCTTATAAAAAGGTAAGTAAGACATATGATATTAGCTGTAAACGTCGGCAACACGCATATTACGTTTGGTGTTATAGAAAAGAGTAAAATAATTCAGCCGGTAATGAATATAAAGACAGACCGAAACCAGACCTCGTTTGGATATGCAGCCGAGATGAAGAGTGTGCTTGACATGGCAGGCTTTAACGGTTGTATTTTTGAGGGGGCGGTTTTGTCTTCTGTAGTACCGCCGTTGACCAAGATACTTGAAAATGCGATTGAGACCGTAACAGGCAAGAAAACGATAGTTGTAGGTGTTGGGATAAAGAGCGGAATACACATATCGACTGACGACCCCGGAAGTGTAGCGGCAGATTTAGTAGCTATGGCAGTTGCGGCAAAGGCGGAATATGAATTGCCGTGCGTTATAGTTGATATGGGAACTGCGGTAACATTAACGGTAGTAGACGAAAACGGAAGATTTATAGGCGGTGCATTTATGCCGGGTATAAATCTTTCATTAAACGCACTTTTTGAAGAAGCTTCGCTTTTGCCGAGGATTGACGTTGTATCGCCTAAAAAAGCGATAGGCTCATCGACGGTAGAATGTATGCGTTCAGGCGTGATATATGGCTTCGTGGGAGCAGTTGACGGTATTATAGATAAGTTTACCGAAGAACTCGGCAAGACACCGGCAGCTATAGTAACGACAGGCGGAATGGCGAAAGTTTTAAGTGAATATCTGAAAAGAAAGACTGTATACGACGAGAATCTTTTACTAAAGGGGCTCGGTTACATCTACGAAAAAAACCTACTTTCTTTTAAGGAAAGAAAGTAGGCAAAGAAACCTTGATTCTCTTGGTCTGTACGCACCCAAAGCCTCCCCAATGGGGGAGGTGGCACGGCTTTGCCGTGACGGAAGGGGCTGTAGGTGGCGACATCCCCGACGCCCCACGAAAAATAATATAAAAAAGGTGTCTTTCGACACCTTTTTTTATTTCACAATATTTCTTTAATCTCCCTCAAATCATTCACAATATATGTGGGCAAAAGGTTTTGCGGCAATTCTTTGCCAAATGGATTATACCAAATGGTTTTAAGCCCATAATTTTTACCGCCGATAATATCCGACGTAAGCGAATCGCCTATAATAACAACATCACTTGGACTCGGGTTACCTATTTCATTAAAACAGAAATCAAAGAACTCTTTTGCGGGTTTAAGAGCACCGACGGTTTCGGAAACGAACATTTTTTCAAAATATTTCAACATATCCGACTGAGTCATACGTTTTCTCTGATGCTCGTAAGAAGAATTACTTGCGGCATAGAGGGGATATTTTTTATATAGATATTCAAGCAGCTCGTATGCGTTATCTACAGGCTCGGCAATGCCCGAAAGTGTACTTCTGAAGAGGGATTCCATTTCGACACCGTTGCGGTCAATACCTAACGCACTGAATATGGTTACCCAACGAAGATTATACAACTCCGGCTTTGTCAATTCTTTTCTTTCAATTTTACGCCACAATTCGTCGTTTATGGTGTGAAAGGTTTCAATAACGTTCGGCGTAAAGTCGAGGCCGTATTTTTCAAAGCAAAGACGAATAGCTGTTTCCGCGCTTTTTCTAAAGTTGAGCAACGTATCGTCTATATCGATAAGTACTGCTTTTATCATTATTTTCTCCAAAAAAATTATAAAATTTACGTTTAAACAAGACCAAATAAGAGAGCAATTGTTCTTATAAGCAGAGCGCATACCCAAGCGATAAGACACTGACCGATTACCATAAGGAACGCCCACCTGCCGCCAAGCTCACGTTTAACCGCAGCTATTGCCGCAACGCAAGGGGTATAGAGAAGACAGAATACGAGGAGAGCCAAAACAGCCGATGGCGAAAGAACATCTTTCATAGTTGCCGTAGTACCGAAGAGAACGGAGAGTGTGGAAACAACGCTTTCTTTAGCCATAAAGCCTGCGACGAGCGAGGTTACGACACGCCAATCACCGAAGCCGAGCAAGGCGAATACAGGGGCAACAAATCCGGCGATAACGGCAAGTATGCTGTTTTGCGAATCGGAAACGATATTCAGTCTGAAATCAAATGTCTGCAAGAACCAAACGGCGATAGATGCAACGAAGATAACGGTAAAGGCTCTTTCGAGAAAGTCTTTTGCCTTATCCCAGAGCAGAAATGCCGTGTTTTTTAATCCGGGCATACGGTAGTTTGGCAGCTCCATAACAAATGGAACGGCCTCTCCCTTAAACGCCGTGTTTTTTGAGATAAGAGCAACAATTATACCGACGGCGATGCCGAGGAAGTAAAGCCCGACCATTATAAGTCCCGAAAATTTGGGGAAGAAAGCATTTGCAAAGAAACCGTAGATGGGAAGCTTTGCGGTACAGCTCATAAAGGGTGTGAGAAGTATAGTCATTTTTCTGTCGCGTTCGGAGGGGAGCGTTCTGCTTGCCATAACACCGGGAACGGTACAACCGAAGCCTATAAGCATAGGCACGATACTTCTGCCCGAGAGACCAATTTTACGCAAGGGCTTATCCATAACGAATGCGACTCTTGCCATATAACCGCTATCCTCAAGAAGCGAAAGGAATAGGAAGAGAATAACGATAATGGGAATAAAGCTTAATACACTTCCGACGCCGTTGAATATACCGTCGATAACGAGACTGTGCAAAGCTTCGTTCACATTACAGCTTGCAAGAAGCCCGTCAACGATATTTGTCAGCGACTCAATACCCGATTCAAGCAGTCCTTGCAAGAACGAACCGATAACGTTGAACGTCAGCCAGAATACAAGTGCCATAACCCCCACGAAAGCGGGAATGGCGGTGTATTTACCGGTTAAGAATTTATCTATTTTTCGGCTTCGTAGATGCTCTTTGCTTTCTTTTGGTTTTACAACCGTTTCATCGCAAAGCTTTTTGATAAAGGAGAAGCGCATATCTGCAATAGCGGCAGAACGGTCAAGACCCGATTCGTCTTCGGCTTGAAGAATGATATGCTCCAACGTTTGCTTTTCGTTGTCCGAAAGCTTGAGTGCGTCGAGTACGAGCGTATCACCCTCGACAAGCTTGCTTGCGGCGAAACGGACCGGGATTTTAGCCTCTTCCGCGTGGTCTTCGATAAGGTGCATAATACTGTGCAGACATCTGTGAACAGCACCGCCTTTTGCGGACTTGTTGCAAAAATCGTATCTATGCGGTTTTTCCTGATATTGCGCAATATGTACCGCATGCTTGATAAGCTCGTTAACGCCCTCGTTTTTAGCGGCTGAAATGGGAACGACGGGGATACCGAGTAATTCTTCCATTTCATTAATATATACAGTACCGCCGTTGCCCTTAAGTTCGTCCATCATATTGAGAGCGAGAACCGTAGGGATACCAAGCTCAAGAAGCTGCATTGTGAGATAGAGGTTTCTTTCGATGTTGGTAGCATCTACAATATTTATAATACAATGCGGGTGTTCGTTTAAAATAAAATTTCTTGAAACTACCTCTTCTGCCGAATAGGGAGAAAGGGAATAGATACCGGGTAGGTCTGTAACGAGCGTGTTGGGATAATTTCTGATTTTACCCGATTTTCTGTCGACCGTAACACCGGGGAAGTTACCGACGTGCTGATTTGAGCCGGTAAGCTGATTGAAGAGGGTGGTTTTTCCGCAGTTTTGGTTACCTGCCAAAGCGAAGGTGAGGACAGTATCCTTAGGGAGAGGATTTTCGTCTCTCTTTGCGTGAAATATACCGCCTTCGCCAAGTCCCGGGTGATGTTTTTTTGTTTTATGAGAAATGTCGGGGATTTTACTTTCCGTTATATTATCAATAGGTTCAATTTCGATATGTGCCGCATCTTCAAGACGCAGTGTAAGCGAATAACCGTGAATCAAAAGTTCAACAGGGTCGCCCATAGGTGCATATTGAAGTACCTTGACCTCGGTATTGGGAATAACTCCCATATCGAGAAAGTGTTGGCGAAGAGAGCCTTCACCGCCTACTGAAGTGATTTTTGCCGATTTTCCTACTGCAAGTTCTTTTAGAGTCATGTTTGTACCTTTCTATTATCAAAAATGCGTCAGTTAGCCTTTGCTAACTCATTATACAGTTTATGTTGTTTTTTGTCAAGGAGGTGAAATGTAAACAAATTGTAAAATTGTCAAAAAAACTTGCAAAGTGTATTATATGGTGTTATAATACTCAAGTATGAAAATTCACACATACGGCTGGCTTCGGTGCAATATCTAAAGGGCTGTATGGTGGAAATAACCGAAGGAGGACATTAAAAATGTCAGTAATTACAATCAAACAACTGCTTGAAGCAGGCGTCCATTTTGGACATCACACAAGAAGATGGAATCCTAAGATGGCTGAGTACATCTTCACAGAAAGAAACGGCATCTACATCATTGACCTTCAGAAGACTGTAAAGAAGTTTGAAGAAGCATATATGTTTGTACGTGACCTTGCAGCAGAAGGCGGCACAATGCTCTTTGTTGGTACAAAGAAGCAGGCAGCTTCCGCAATCAAGGAAGAAGCACAGAGATGCGGTATGTACTACGTAAACGTACGTTGGCCCGGCGGTATGCTTACCAACTACAAGACAATCAACAAGTCAATCAACAGACTCAACAACCTTCTCAAGATGCAGGAAGACGGCACGTTTGATCTTCTTCCCAAGAAAGAAGTTGCAAAGAGAATGAAGGAAATCGCTGATCTTGAAAAGAACCTCGGCGGTATCAAGGATATGGCCGGACTTCCTTCGTGGGTATTTATCGTTGACCCTCGCAAAGAAAGAAATGCAGTTCTCGAAGCAAAGAAGCTTGGTATTCCCGTAGTTGCAATCGTTGACACGAACTGCGACCCCGATGATGCAGATTACTTTATCCCCGGTAACGACGACGCTATTCGTGCTATTAAGCTTATCGCATCTGTAATTGCAGACGCTATAATCGAAGGTAAGCAGGGCGAACAGTTTGAAAGTGCAGTTGAAGAGATTACCGAAGCAGAAGCTGCAGAAATCGCTGAATAATTAAAAAACAGAATATCGGAGGAATAGAAAAATGGCTACAATTACAGCAAAGGCAGTATCCGACCTCAGAGCAAAGACCGGTTGCGGTATGATGGACTGCAAGAAAGCACTCGTTGAAGCAAACGGTGATTTTGATGAAGCTATAAAGATTTTGAGAGAAAAGGGACTTGCTGTTGCAGCAAAGAAGGCAGACAGAATTGCAGCAGAAGGTCTTGTAGATATCCTTGTTGAAGGTGAAAAGGCAGCAATGATTGAAGTTAACTGCGAAACAGACTTCGTTGCAAAGAACGCAAGCTTTCAGGCATTCGTTAAGGAAATCCTCAAGCTCATTATTGACAACAAGCCCGCTGACCTCACAGCTCTCAACGCTCTCGTAATGGAGAACGGTATGACAGTTGAAGCAGCTCTCAAGGACAAGATATTCCAGATTGGTGAAAATATGTCTATCCGTCGTTTCCTCACAGTTGACGGAACAATGAGTTCTTACATTCACGGCAAGGGTACAACAGGTGTTATCGTTAAGTTTGTAGCAGACGACGCTGCAAAGAATAACGAAGATTTTGCTGAAATGGCAAAGAACATTGCTCTTCAGGTTGCTGCATATCCCAACATTCAGTATGTTGACAGAGAAGCAGTTCCCGCAAGTGCAGTTGAAGAAGAAATGAGCATTATCAAGGCTCAGCTCAAGAACGATCCCAAGAACGCAAGCAAACCTGACCAGATTCTCGAAAAGATTGCTACAGGTAAGCTCGGCAAGTTCTATGAAGCAAACTGCTTGACAGAAAATGCATACGTTAAGGACGACTCCATGACTGTTGCTAAGTACGTTGAGTCTTGTGCAAAGGCATTCGGCGGTTCTATCAAGATTGACTCCTTCTACCGTTACGAAAAGGGCGAAGGTCTCCAGAAGAGAGAAGACAATCTTGGCGACGAAATCGCAAAGATGCTCAACAAATAATTCTAAAAAAATAAAACTTAATACTGTCAGGGGTGCTGTAAAAAGCTGAGACGGTTTTAACCGAACCCTTAAAACCTGAAACGGATAATGCCGGCGTAGGAAGATAGGTAAAAAAGAAGAGCTTATTTTAATCCCACCCGACAAGTCGGGTGGGAATTTTATTTTTCCCAGAAATTGTAACAGCCATTTCCGGAGTGGTTTGTTTAAAGGTAAGCAAAAATTCTTAAAGCGTTATAAATACGTATATGTTTTTGGCGGTATGAAGTTTTTACATATATCTATACTAAAAAATATGAGAGGTAAAGAACGATGAAAAACAAGACGAGGACAATGGTAGAAAGTGCTATATTTATAGCTGCATCGATTATATTGTCATTTATAAAGATATACGAAGCGCCGCTTGGCGGTTCGGTAACTCTTTTTTCAATGGTACCGCTAATGATTATTTCAATAAGACACGGTTTAGGCTGGGGACTTGGCTCTGCATTTATTTTCTCGATATTCAAGCTGTGGATGGGTGCAGGTAACTTTGCGTACGTACCTACGGTTGTGGGAATACTCGTAGTAATATTGCTCGACTATATTGTTGCATATACGGCAATAGGCTTGGCGGGAATATTTAGAAAACTTAAATTTTTGAAAAATGAAAAGACGAATATGACCGTGATGACAGTATGCGGTGTATTGTTTGCGTGTATAGTAAGATTTGCGAGTCATTTTGTAAACGGTGCGGTTGTATGGTATGAGATAACGAAGAACGGCGACTGGAACGAATATGTGCATACGGTAGGTATGTGGCTCTATTCGTTTGTTTATAACGTAACCTACCTCGGACCTGAAACGGTTATGACCGTTATAGCCGTACCTGTAATAATAACAGTTCTCGGCATAATGCAAAAACAGTCAGCAAAATAAATCCACATAAAAAATCCTCAATCTTTTTTTGCGGTAAAAAGGGGTTCTTGGCGTTCTAAAATTTAGAACACCAAGAACCCTGCTTTTTGCCCAAATATCAACGATGTAAGCGTCTTTTTAATTTCCTTAACTTGCTGAAAAGATTCCTTCAGCCGAGAGATTCAGCCAATTTTTTGCCGCCGAGAATGTGAAAGTGGATATGTTTAACCGACTGGCAGCCGTCTTCGCCGATATTTGTAATGATGCGGTAACCGTTTGTAAGCCCGCAATCAACGGCAATTTTAGGTATAACTTCAAATATTTTTGCGATAACGTCGCTGTTTTCGGCAGTTATTTCGTTAGCCGACTGAATATGCTTTTTGGGGATAACGATAACGTGAACAGGTGCTTGAGGAGCAATATCGTGAAATGCTAATATATTTTCGTCTTCGTATGCCTTATTTGAAGGAATTTCGCCCTTAACAATCTTACAGAAAATACAATCCATATTTATAAATCTCTCTTTCATTAAAATTAAAGTTTTGCCTTTAATTTGATTATAATTCATTAAAAACAAAAAGTCAACCTACTTTCTTGAAAGAAAGTAGTCAAAGAACTTTGCCTCTCTGGTATATGCGAACAAGATAAGCCTCCCCATTGGGGGAGGTGTCGCGTAGCGACGGAAGGGGCTGCTTTTAAGAAAAGAAAGTAGTCAAAGAACTTTGCCTCTCTGGTATATGCGAACAATTTGCCTCTCTGATTTGTGCAAAAGGCGAAAATTCATAAAAACATTGACAATTATGCAAAAAATGGGTATAATATATATGATAAAAATTATCATGGAGGTATATGAAAATGAAAGTAACAAAAGAATCAATCATCGGTGATGTACTCGATTACGATAGAGGTACAGCAGAATTTTTCCTTGCAATCGGAATGCATTGTCTCGGTTGCCCCGCATCAAGAGGCGAAAGCATTGAAGCGGCATGTGCTGTTCACGGAACAAACGCAGACGAGCTTGTAGAAAAGCTCAATGCATACTTCGCATCGAAGAACTGATTTCAAAAAAAGGGGCTTAGATTTTTCAGGCCCTTTTTGTTTTACGGAGAATTAAATGGCAGAAATAACACTCGATTTAAGAATGAGCCGTATAGCCGAATGTGTACCTAATGGGGCTATATTGGCTGATATAGGGACAGACCACGGTAAGCTGCCGGTATATCTTGCACTTAAAAACAAGATAAAAAGGGCAGTAGCCGCAGACATAAACGAAATGCCTTTGCAAAAGGCGGTAAACAACATAAAAAAGAATAACCTCCAAGATAAGATAGATACATTCCTTACCGACGGTTTAAAAGGGATAGAAAAATTTTCGCCCGACTGTGTTGCTATTGCAGGAATGGGCGGAGAGCTTATCGAACAGATACTTGAAGAGGGAACTATTGATAAAACACAGGTGAAATTCATCTTACAGCCAATGACGAAAGAAGACTCTTTACGAAAGTACTTATGCAAAAACGGCTATCTTATAACCGACGAACATATAGTTAAAGAGGGCAAATTATATCAGATAATATGTGCCGAATATGACGGAAAGACACGTGAAATCGGCGAATGTGAATGTTTGCTTGGCAGAATAAATATAGAAAAGTCAGAAGACCTTTTAGGAGAACTTATAGAAAAGGTTATAGACAGAACGTCGGTGAAGATAAAGGGAAAACAAAAGGCAAAGCTTGACGTATCCGAAGAGCTTTTATGTTTAAAAGAACTGACAGAAATAAAGGAGAATTATTATGGCTTCAATAAATGAATTATACAAGATGTTAGAAGAGGCAATTCCCGCAGAACTGTCGTGCGAGTGGGACAACGACGGTAGAATGGTCGTACCGAATGGCGAAAGGGAAGCGAAAAAAGCCCTTATATGCCTTGACGTAACAGAAAGTGCCGTTGATTACGCTATAGAAAACGGCTTCGACTGCATCATATCCCACCACCCCATAATATTTCACGGTATAAAGAATATTGACTCCGACCATTACTTATCCCGCAAACTTTGTAGATTGATAAAGAACGACATAGCCGTATTTTCATTCCACACAAGACTTGACAAGGTAAGCGGCGGAGTAAACGATGCATTAGCCGACTTATTTAAATTAAAAAACGTAACCGATTTCTCCGACGTAGGCAGAATGGGCGACTTCTTTCCCGGCGAAAAATGGAGTGTTACCGAAAGATTTGCTACGTGTATAAAGGAATGGCTTAATTTAGACAGACCGCTTACTATTGTAAACAGTGGAAGATGGGTGAGAAAAGTTGCCGTTGTGGGCGGAAGCGGTAAGGACTATATAGAAGAAGCGTACAAGTGCGGATGCGACACGCTTATAACGGGTGAAGTGCCTTATAACTGTCAGCAAGAGGCGAAAGAAATGGGCATTAACCTCGTACTTGCAGGACACTATTTTACTGAAAATATCGTATGCCCGAGAATAGAAATGCTTATAAAGAATTTTGATTTAGGTATAGAAACCGAAATATACAATGATACGAAACCTACCATTCTGAGGTGAGTTTAAGTAAAATAGTAAAATAGGAAAATATTTGGAAAAAGTTGTTTACAAAACGGCGGAAATTGTGTATAATAATACGGATAGTCATAAAGAAAACAATTAGGAGGACAGACCTTTGATTATACAACTCGAAGAGGCAAGACGTGAGCTTATAAGGCTTGATGCAGATATAGACGAGCTCGGCAATGCGATGAAGATAGAAGAATTAAAAGTCAACGTTGCAAACTTAGAAGAAAAGACGTTGGCACCTAACTTTTGGAATATGGAAGAATCAAGTAAGATTTTACAGCAGATAAAATCTATGAAGGACAAGATTGAAGCGTTCTCGAGCTTGAAAAAGAGATGTGAAGATGCGGTAGTTCTTGCCGAAATGGGACTTGAAGAGAATGACGAGAGTGTTCTTGAAGAGGTTTTGGGCGAACAGAATTCAATAACCGAAGAAATCGAAACGAGAAGAATAGCAACTCTGCTATCGGGTGAATATGATAAGAATAACGCAATTGTATCATTCCACCCCGGTGCCGGCGGAACAGAGGCT
>JAZNCH010000053.1:0-99306 GCA_045587445.1 Eubacteriales bacterium
TAAAAGCAATAAAGTTCGGCTTTGCAATAAAATTAAAAGCCATAAAGGACAAAACGATATTCAAAACCGAATATTTTTTCTTATCTCTGCAAACGTTAGTATAGAGCTGACCGCAAAAGGCGTTTGGAAGATGCTTTTTTATAGATTTAATAAGCAAAGGATTAAATGATTCAATACAGTAATCGCCGTTATATTCGCGTAGAATATCGGCAACCTTTTCGCAAAGAGCCGTATCAAGATTTTCGCCCTTTAATTCAACAAGCAAGGGAACTTTGCCGTTGACCAATTCAAGTACTTGCTTAAAGGTGGGGATAGTTTCGTTAGTTCCGTTAAGCGTAAGTTTTTGCAATTCTTCCGAGTCAACTTCACATAGCTTTTTATCAACACCTGTCATACGGTTAAGCGTATAATCATGGAATACCATAACGTTTTTATTTTTTGAGAGTTGAACGTCAAGCTCAATTCCGTAACCGTTTTCAACAGCACGTGAAAATGCACCCATAGAGTTTTCGGGAATTATGCCGCCGTGAAGACCTCGGTGGGCGTAATTGCAAAGTAGAGTCTTGTTATAATTCTTATGCTTTTTCGGTTTAACCAAAACCAAAGAATATAACAGTATCAAAAAGATAGCAACATCTAAAATAATAATAAAATAAAACATAATTTAATCAACGTCTAAAGCTTCGAGTTTGCTTTTTTTAGGAATGGGTTTGGAGTCTCCATGCTTAACGAAGAGCATTGTTACGAATGAGAAAACGACGAAAGCCGTACCGAATGCGAAGAACATATATCTCATACCCACAAGGTCATAGAGGAAGCCCGAGAATATGGGAGCGACGATTTGTGCAGCCATAGAAGCGGTGTAGTAGTAGCCGGTATATTTACCTACGTCGCCGCCCTTTGCGAGTTCAACGACCATAGGAAAGGAGTTAACGTTAATTGTAGCCCAACCGATACCCGCCAAGCTAAATACAGGGTACATAATAACCTCGGGAGTGTTGGGGGTAACGAAATTACCGATAAAGAAAGCAGACGCAAGGATAATAATACCTGCGAGAATGGTTTTTCTTCTGCCGAATTTAGAAGAAAGAATACCGAGAGGAATATATGAAACGATAGCCGCCGCTTGAGCTATAATAAGAGTGAAGTTAAAATCAAACCCGAGAATATTGGTTGCGTATACCGAATATTTGCTTGTAATTGAGTTGTAACCGATATACCAAAGAGCAACGGAAGCTAATATAAGAAGCAAGGATTTAAGCTCAGCTTTAGAGAGCTTACGTGACGAATCGCCTTGTGTGTTTTCTTCAGCTTCAAGGAGTTTTGACTGTTCTTCCATTTCTTCAGCCCATTTCTTTTCTTTAACGGAGAGCAAGAAGATGATGAAGCCAACGAGCATTACGGCACATACTGCGATAACGTAACCGGTGTATTCCATATAGTAATTTTTAGACGTAGCAAAGACCATACCGAGAACAAGAACGATAATACCGCCCGCCGTTCCCGTGAGGTTGATGATAGCGTTAGCTTTTGAACGGAGAGGCATAACCGTAACGTCAGGCATAAGTGCAACTGCGGGAGAACGGAACGTAGCCATAGCGATAAGGACAACGAGAACCGTTGCGATAAATGCAATTAAAGGTAGAGGATTTTGCATAGTCAGTTCAAGTGTAAGCTGTCTAACGTATTCTGAGTATTCGGCCGAGGTCATAGCACCTTGCTGAATATCGGGAATACCTGCGGCAATAACCTTTGCCAGCTGATAGTTGTCGATAAAGGTAAGAGCTATGAAGAATATTATAGAAGCAATAGTACCAAAGAAGATAAAGGGTGTTCTTTTGCCGTGTTTGGTGTTGGTTTTATCAGAAATAGCACCAAAGATAGGGAGCATAAAGACAGCCAAAACGTTGTCGATAGACATAACAGCACCCGAAGCAGCTTGGGACAGACCGAAGTGGTTTGTAAGTATAAGCGGGATAATGGCGTCATAGGCTTGCCAAAAGGCAAGTATAAGAAAGAAAGCCATACCCACAAGAAGCGTACGTTTGTAATTAAGTTTCATAAAAAAGTCCTCGTATAGTATTTATTTATTATATTATACCATAAGCTGTAAAAAAAATCAATTGAAGACATAAAAAGGAACAAAATAAAAAGAGACGACCTCATCCGTCTCGGCAGCAAAGTAAGAGTATAGCGGTTGTTGATATACTGCCGAGTCGGATGAGGTCGTTTTTAATATTAAAAAGAATTAAAAAAAAGAAAAGATGCCACCAAAGTGACATCCTTCTTTTTGGCTGCGGAACTAGGATTCGAACCCAGACAAACAGAGTCAGAGTCTGCCGTGCTACCGTTACACAATTCCGCATCAACGCCGTATATTATATCAAAACAAATCCGTTTTGTCAATAGTATTTTTGAAAAATCTTTGTTGAAATTTTTTTCATAATATGGTATAATACACCTTGAAAAAAAGGGGTAATGAAAGGGTGCGGTTATATATGTTAAAAATAGGTAATATAGAGTTAAAACACGGATTGTTTTTAGCGCCGTTGGCGGGGGTATCGGACCGCGCGTTCAGAAGCGTATGCCGAAAATTCGGTGCGGAATGTACCGTTTCGGAAATGATATCTGCAAAGGGATTGCATTATAATGATACGAAAACGGCTGTTCTTGCGGCGTTTTCGGAGGACGAAGCACCGTTTTTTATACAGATATTCGGAAGCGACCCTGAGATTATGGCAGAGTCTGCGCAAAAGTTGGCTACAAATAATTATAAAGCTTGTGAAAATACAAGCTACCCATCGGGAATAGATATAAATATGGGTTGTCCCGTTCCGAAAATAGCAGGGAACGGCGACGGAAGTGCATTGATGAAGAACCCAAAACTCGCGGGAGAAATAGTTAAGGCTGTATCAAGTGCTGTAGATATTCCCGTAACCGTAAAGATTCGCTCAGGCTGGGACGACGGTAATATAAACGCAGTTGAAGTTGCAAAAATAGCGGAAGAGAATGGTGCCAAGGCAATATGCGTACACGGCAGAACGAAAGCACAAATGTACAGAGACCCTGTAAATATTGATATAATAAAAGCAGTTAAAGAATCTGTAAATATACCGGTTATTGCAAACGGAGGAATAAACACGGCAGACGATGCAAAGAGAATGCTTGAGTATACAGGCTGCGACGGACTGA
Source organism: Eubacteriales bacterium (assembly GCA_045587445.1). Taxonomy (GTDB): domain Bacteria; phylum Bacillota; class Clostridia; order Oscillospirales; family CAG-272; genus RGIG1995. Next base: position 3,193 of record JAZNCH010000053.1, read on the forward strand.
TGATAGCAAGAGGGGCAATGGGAAATCCCTTTTTATTTGAAGAGATAACGGCATATTTAGAGGGAATAGCATATAATGCACCGACTATGGAAGAGCGAATGTCCGTAGCAATGGAGCATATAAGACTTATGATAGACTACAAGGGCGAATATACGGGAGTTATGGAAGCGAGAAAGCATTTGTCTTGGTATATCCAAGGTCAAAAGGGGGCGGCGGCAGCGAGAGAAAAAGTGAACCGAGCGTCAAACCTCGACGAGCTTGAATCAATAGTAAAAGATTATATAAAAAGCTTTTAAATAACAAAAAGGCGGAATAATCCACCTTTTTTATATGTCTTTGACAGACCACAGGGCTGTCATTAAATATTTCACAGCCACTCCGTTGCCAAACGAAGAAGCCTAAAGGAAACGATCAAGTTTTATAGAAATATTTTAATATAAATTACTTATTATTATTATTATTATGCAGTTGTTTTTTCATTTTCAATGGAGAAATGCCGTAATGCTTTTTGAACAGCCTTGAAAAATAGTTATAATCCTGATATCCGACTTTTTCCGAAATATTTCTGAGTGAAATTTCATTACTTAAAAGCATATTTTTTGCAAGGTCAAGCTTTTGTTGGATAATATAATCGGTAACCGTAATACCCATTTCTTTTTTGAAAACTCTTGCAACGTATTCTTTTGAAAGATGTACCGACTGGCATACATCGGTAAGCGAAAGGGGATTGGTTATGTTATCATTTATGTATTTCAAAATACTGTTTACGTATTTGTTTTGGGTTTGCGGATTCAAAGAATCGAATAGGGTGATAAGAATGGTATTGAGGTGGTTGTGTAGAATAGCCTTTGTTTTAGCAAGTTCGCGTGAATTATCTATTATCAAGGATTTATTAATATAAAAATTGTAGTTGTGAGAAAAGTCATTGTAAAATTTGCAAGGATAAGAATCAAGCAATTTGCGGATATAAGGATTGACGGCATTTTTAAAAAGAATATGCGACGCCAAATTGTTTTCTTTTTTTAAGCTAAAATTAAATACAACGTGGTCTGAAAATTCTTTGTGGAACAATCGTTCTCTGTCTGTTCCCGGTGGCAACAAAAGAGCATCACCTTCACTAACCTGAATTTCTTGACCGTTGATAATAAAGGTAAAGTCCCCTTTTAAAACTATCATAAGGTGATAGAAATCTATTACGGAACGTTCAATGGGGATATTGTTCTTTCCGTTTGCTCGAATGTAATAATACATATTGCTTACAAGATTCATTACTAAATACCACCAAAATTAAAATAATGCTAAAATTACACATTGATGTACAAAATTAAGCATTGAAAAAATACTGTGTTTAGTATATTATATAACAAAGACGTAAAAAGTCAAGTGCTAAAAAATGCGAATTTTTAATGTTTTTCTATGGGACAGAGGCAGAAAACAAAAAAAGTTTTGTTTTACCTGAATTGTTAAAAAAATCTATTGCTTTTTTTGTAAGAATAGTGTAGAATGAATGTGTGAAAGGGACAATAGTTATTTCACATTACGCATAAATATTATAAATAAATTTTTATAAAGAATAACGAAAGGAAAATTTCAAAATGAAAAAAACATTATTGTTGCTTTTATGTTTGTTTCTTTTAGTTGCATTGTTTTCTTGCGGTAATAAGGAACCAGGAAAAGCACCGGAAACAACACCGGAAACAACCATCAACCCTTTAGGTGATTCTGTTAGAACAGAAGCTCCGAAAACAGAAGCTACGACGGATGCCTCTGCAAAGTATGAACCCGATCTTTCTAAGTATGATTCATACAAAAAGTTTGAAGCTCCTAAAGGAAACCTTCGTGATATTGTTTACGATTACATGTATGCTATGTCTCAGATTAAATGGGTTGCTTCAAAGACTTGGACATCGCGCTGGAAAACAGGTGACGGTCCTTATGAAGTAAATCTTTCTTACCTAAAGGGTAGAACATACTATGGAATTCCATACACCGACACTAAGTGCGGTCTTTCTGTTTTTGAAAACTATGTAATTGACGGAACGCTTTATCCCAACAGCGAATTTCACGAAGAACTTGTAGGTAACCACTGTTCTTCGTCTATGGGTCTTGCATATCAGCAAATTATTGACTTCCCATATTCGGGCGATCTTAAAGTAAGTGCTGCGCGTGAGGGCATAATTAAACTTGCAGAGCCTCTTGAAATGCCTCCCTTCAGAAACAACGTACCATACAGCTATACATCTGAAACTATTACTGCACACAACGGTGCTGAAAAAATTTACGAGGCATACTCAAAGCTTGAGAAGGGCGATATTCTTTATAAGATAATTGACGGCTACGGTCATACCCGTATGGTTAGTAAGGTTGAAGTGAAAAAATCCGCTATAGGTAAGATAATTCCAGCCCAAAGCTATATTTACTGTATTGAACAAACAAATGCCTGGGCTGATTCCAAGAGAAATTCAACTTGGTTTATTGACAGAAAATATTCCTTTGAAGAACTTAACAGTTCATTTTTCACTCCATTTACGCTTTGCATCTTCCATGAAGAAAATCCCAAGATTTACGATGCATACATAATGATGACAGGTAAGAATACAGAAAAAACCATAAAAAAATTGCTTTCAGGTACTATTGAGTCTACGTTCCCGCTTAACGCTGTAAGAGCAACTATCACTGATGCAAACGGCAATGTTGTCAAAGAAGCAATGAAATATAATTTCTTCAGCGACTACAAAATTTCTATACGTGATATGACCCCCATACTTGGAGCCAATAACCTTCCGGCGGGTTCATATACATTTAAGCTTCAGGCTTCTATAGCAAGAGGTACATGGGATATTGAAACAATTCCTTTTACCATTGGTTAAAATTTAATATCTTACTATAAAAGAATAATAGAAAAAGGAGTAAAAAAATGAATATTAAGAAAGTTTGCGTGATTGGCGGCGGACTTATGGGACGTCAAATTGCGCTCAACACTGCGATTTATCCTTATGAAGTTACCTTGACTGATTCCAACCCCGACGTACTTGACGCTGTTGCAAAATGGGAAGAAGAGTATTTGACCGGCAGAATTGAAAAGGGAAGAATGACCGAAGAACAGGTTGAAGGTATTAAGAGTCGTTTCAATATAGTTCCGACGTTGGAAGAGGCTGCAAATGAGGCAGACCTTGTAATTGAAGCTATAATTGAGCGTGAAGATATCAAGAGAGAGCTTTTTAAGAAGTTATCTGATATAACACGTGAAGATACGATTATTGCGACAAACTCCAGCCGTATGTACTCGTCAATGTTTAAAGACGACGTAAAAAATCCTTCGAGATTGGTTAACCTCCATTACTTTAACCCTGCTCTTGTAATGAAACTTACAGAGGTAGTTCAAGGCGAACATTGTTCCGATGAAACAGCGTCAGCTATGATGGAGTTCTCAAAGGTTACAGGGAAAACCCCCATTTTGATGAAGAAAGAGATTGATGGTTTTGTAGCCAACAGACTGCTCACCGCACTCAAAAACGAAGCCCGTTTCCTTGTAGAAAACGGATATTGCACTATTGAAGAAATTGACATTGCTGCTGAATTAGGTCTTGGACACCCAAAGGGTCCGTTTAAGTTGGAAGATATGACAGGTATAGACCTTGCATATAACATTTTGCTGAGAATGTACGAAAATACCGGAGAAAAGCCTACTGGATATGATCTTGTAAAGAGCTATTACGACAAGGGTTGGTACGGCAAAAAGACAGGTAAAGGCTATTACGACTATACTAAATAAAAAATACTCGGGTTTTACCCGAGTATTTTTGTTTATTGAGGCATCATATTCATAAGTCTGTTATTCAAGTCCTCCGCCGTATTAAAACCCATTTTCTTTTGATGGTTGTTCATCGCGGCAATTTCAAGAATAATAGCAAGGTTACGGCCCGGATTAACGGGAATAGTAGTTGTGGGAATCTTGATTCCCATAATATCGGTGTATTCCGTATCAGCACCGAGACGGTCATACATTTTACCGTCTTCCCAAGGTTCAAGATTGATTATCATATCAATTTTTTTGGTATCTTTAATGGCACCCATACCGAATATTCTGCATACGTCGATAACGCCTATACCACGCAATTCAACGTAGTGTTTAATAAGCTCGGGAGCAGAGCCGACCAAAGTTTTTGAAGATACCTTTTTAATATCGACCGCATCGTCAGCGACAAGTCGGTGACCTCTTTTTACCAATTCAATTGCAGTTTCACTTTTGCCTACACCGCTTTCACCGATTATAAGCATACCTTCGCCGTAGATGTCAACCAATACACCGTGGCGTGTTATGCGTGGTGCAAGACTTACTTTTAAAGAAGAAATGATATTAGCGGTAAATTCGGACGTTCTCCATTCTGTGCGTAGCAGGGGAACATCATATTTTTTTGCAATTTCAATCATCTGAGGAGAGATTTCAAGGTTTGATGTAACGACTACAGCCGCAGGTTTTTTCTCAAAGAAAGTATCAAGTCTTTGCAACTGTACCTCTCTCGGAAAGTCTTCGAGATAACCGTATTCTGTTTTTCCGACGATTTGAATACGCGATGAATCGAAGTAACCGAAATAACCTGAAAGGGGGAGACCGGGACGGCTAATATCCGAGGATTCAATCATAATCTTTTTGTTATCGGGTAAATTCAAAACTTCAAGCTGGAAGTCTTTTATTATGCTTTCAAGGGAAACGACGTATTTTTCAGCCATAGCAGTATCACTCCTAATTTTAATTCGCTTTTTTATAGTACTATTTTACCATTACCGTATTGTTATGTCAATAGAGCTTTTTTAGATTAAAAAATAGTGTGTATAAGAAAAACTCATACACACTATTTATAAGAAGTATTATTCATCAAAGGGAGTAATGTCTTGATAAGCGCCATTTCTGTATACCGTATAGGTTATAAAATTGTCTTTTGCAAGCTCGTTAATAGCTTCTTCAAAATCCGAAATATTTTTAATATCTTTTCCGGAAATCGAGATTATAATATCATTGACTCTTAAACCGGATGTCATAGGATTTTCAAAATTGAGTTCAACGATTTTCATACCGACGGGGATTTTAAAAAGGCCCGAAAGTTCTTTGTTTACCGGTTCGAGTTTGATAGCATCATTTTTTTGATAATTTGTTTTTATAGTATTTATTTTTTCAAAAGACTCTTTTGCTTCGTCAGAAGAATCAAAGTATGCAGTTTTAATGGTAGATGCAAAAACTAAAGCTGATACTAAGAGTAATACGATTACAACGAGGTATAGAGTAAAGTGTTTTGCATTAAAAGGGCTTCTTTTTCCGCGAAGCTTTAGATATGTGCGGAAAGAGTCGCTTGTAAGAGTGCCGTTAACATTTTCAGAAAATTCATTGGAAAATGTTTTTTGGGTGTGTTTATCCAATTCTCATACCTCCTTTTAATTCAAAAACAATAAAACAAATTTCTAAAATGATGATAACAGTAAAGTTTTAATAAACAATGTCTTTTTTATTGAAATATTTTAATATCTTTGTAAATAACAATATTTTTATGCTTTTTCAAGTGTGAAAACAAATTCACAATATTCGCCGTAAGCGCTCTTTGCCCAAATTTCCTGACCGTGAGCCTCTATAATGGTTTTTGAGATATAGAGTCCGAGTCCAACACCGGTTTTGTCAAGACCACGGCTCTTATCGCTCTTATAGAATCTGTCAAAGATAAAGGGTAAGTCTTCGGGGGGAATACCTTGACCTTGGTTATAGACGGAAATAAAGACCTGTTTTCCTTTTTTGTTTATAGAAATTTTATATTTACCGTTTTCTTTTGAAAATTTTACACCGTTGTCGCAGATGTTGTAGAGTATCTGGTGAATGGAGTCTTTATCCGCTTTAACCCAAAGATTAAATTCATCACACTCAAAATCGACGTCAAGGTGTTTTTCGTCAATTTTCTTTTCGAAAGACAATACTATTTGACGCGCCATTTCGCAGATGTCAAATTCTGTTATTGTAAGTTTTTTTTCTCCTGCTTCAAATCTTGAAATTTCAAGAAGAGAAGAGACAAGACGGGAAAGCCTTTTTACCTCGGTAGCTACAATATTTAAGTAATGATTATATTTTTCGGGAGGAATAGCACCGTCAAGCATACCGTCGATAAAGCCTGATATAGAGGTCATAGGCGTTCTTAAGTCGTGAGAAACGTTAGCAACAAACGCACTACGCGTTTTTTCGTGGTTTTCAAGAGCTTCAGCCATATTGTTAAAGGATTCGGCCAATTGAGAAATTTCGTCATAGCCCTTAACGGGAACTCGCACCATAAAGTTTCCTTTAGCAAACTCTTTAGCCGCTTTGCTTATTTTTTTCAATGGAGCAGTTATTCGTTCGCTTATGAAATAAACTGTGAGAAGTGCTGCAAGCATAACCCAAAGCATTGCGGTGATAACCGTTCTTATCATTATTTCCGAGAGAGAAGTAAGCGACTTTTCGGTAGATACAGCAAATATAATTCCGCAGTGTGATGCAGCGTTATTTGACATAGGAATTGCGTGATATATTTGGTTTTTTTCAAAAAGTCCGCCCATATTTGAAATGTCGGTCAATGAACCCTCGGCAAGAACTTGGTCAACGATTTGTTTTGGGATTTGCGCATTTACGTATTCAGAGTCGGCAAGTCTGTCGGTTATAAGAACCTTTCCCTCAAGATTGGTGAGGAAAAGAACCAAGTCTTTTTCGTAAGTTGTAAAGAGTGTGAGGGTGCGTCTCAAATTAGCATAATTATAATAAATAAAATGCTGCAAATCGGAAGTGCCCGATTGATAAAGCTCTTTTTCAAAAAAGTCTTTGACCGTAAATGCCGATTCGGTAGTGATTGCCTTTTTCTCGTCATTTGAGTAGGTGGTTATCATCGAACCGACAATAAAAGCAAGTATGGCAAAACTGACTATGATGATGCTCATAAATGCTACTATGTACCTTGTAAAAATACTTTTAATCATTAAAATTACCCCTTGTAAAATATCCGCCCCCGAAAGTGCGGGGCGGATAGCTTTAAGTAGTGTGTATAATATGATTACTGAAGGATCTCAAACTTGTATCCGACACCCCATACAGTTTTAAGTATCCATTTATCTGAAACGCCTTCAAGCTTTTCGCGCAAACGTTTAACGTGAACGTCAACTGTTCTGGAGTCGCCGAGATAGTCAAAGCCCCAAACTTTGTCAAGAAGCTGATCTCTTGTGAATACTCTGTTGTAGTTTTGAGCGAGGAAATAGAAGAGTTCAAGCTCCTTAGGAGGAATATCAACGGATTTTCCTTTAATTTTAAGTTCATATTTCTGAAGGCTGACTTCAATGTTATCGAACTTGATAACTTCGTCGTCTTCTTTGGTATCTTTTGCGGAATATCTTCTGAGTACAGCTTTAACACGAGCAGAAAGCTCTTTCATATCGAAGGGTTTAACAACAAAGTCGTCAGCGCCGAGTTCGAGTCCGAGTACCTTGTCGAAAACGTCGCCTTTAGCCGTAATCATAATAACGGGCTTAGAAGAAATTTCGCGAATTTCGCGGCAAACCTGCCAACCGTCTTTTTTGGGGAGCATAATGTCGAGGAGTACAAGGTCGGGTTCATAGAGCTTAAAAGCGTTAAGACCTTCAGCTCCGTCGTTAGCTGTCTTTACTTCATATCCTTCATTTTCGTAATACACTCGAAGCATTTCGCAAATGTTGATATCGTCGTCAATTACAAGAATAGTCGTGCTCATTTCATTACTCCTTTATATTGATTGTTAAGATTGTTATTTTTTTAACTAAATTCATATTACCATAAATTGAACTAAATGTCAATAGACTTTCTGTTGTTTTTTATATAATATGTAAAAATGTGAATGTGTTAATTTGTTTTTTAACAAATTTTTTAACAAACACTTGATATAAAAGGAAAAAAGATATATAATAGGTAGGTATTATATAATAAAACGGAGAAGAAAAATGAAACTTGGTATAGTAGGACTTCCTAACGTAGGAAAAAGTACACTTTTTAATGCTATTACGAATGCCGGAGCAGATTCTGCAAACTATCCATTTTGCACTATAGAACCTAACGTAGGCGTTGTTGCCGTACCTGACAGCAGACTTGACGTTCTTGCAGAGATGTATAACCCGGAGAAGTATACGCCTGCAGTTGTTGAATTTGTTGATATTGCAGGTCTTGTAAAGGGGGCGTCGAAGGGCGAAGGTCTTGGAAATAAGTTCTTGTCGCACATAAGAGAGGTTGACGCTATATGTCACGTTGTAAGAATATTTGAAGATACGAACATTATTCACGTAGAGGGTAACGTTGACCCGCTTCGTGATATAGAGACTATAGAATACGAGCTTATCCTATCCGATATGGAAGCTGTTGAAAGACGACTCGACAGAGCGAAGAAGATGCTCAAGGGCGACAAAAAATATGAAAAAGAGATAACCTTCCTTGAAAGAATACTTGCGGCATTCAGCGAAGGTCAGCCTGCGAGAAAGCTTGAATACACCGAAGACGAGCTTGAAATACTTAAAGATATACCTCTTCTTACAAAGAAGCCTGTTATATACGTTGCAAACATAAGCGAGGACGATATTACGTCCGACATTAACGAGAACGGGCATTTTGCAAAGGTAAAGGAGTATGCAGATGCCGAGGGGGCGGCAGTACTTCCCATTTGCACGAAGCTTGAAGCAGAGATAGCGGAGCTTGAGGGAGAAGAAAAGGAAGAATTCCTCAAAGAAATGGGACTCGAAGAAAGCGGACTTGACAAGCTTATCAAAGCGGGGTACTCATTGCTCGGTCTTATAAGCTTTTTGACGGCAGGACCGAAAGAGGTAAGAGCGTGGACAATAACAAAGGGTTCAAAGGCACCGCAGGCGGCAGGAAAGATACACACCGACTTTGAAAGAGGCTTTATCAGAGCAGAAGTAATAGGTTACGACGAACTTATAGAATGCGGAAGTATGACGGTTGCCAAAGAAAAGGGCTTAGTACGAAGCGAGGGTAAAGAATACGTAATGAAGGACGGAGACGTTGTACTTTTCAGATTTAACGTTTAATAAAAAGCCCCACTAAATAGGGGCTTTTTTGAGGAAAAGAGTAACGAAGTAAAAAAATGAGATACATAGTTCTTGATATGGAGTGGAATCAGCCGAGACATTTTTCGGTTGCCATAAAAGAGCCCATACATTTAAAAGGTGAGATAATACAGATTGGCGCAGTAAAGCTTGATGAAAATTTCAGGACTTTAGATACGTTTAACGTGTTGATTCGTCCTAAATATTATACGAAGATGCACTCAAAGGTTGCCGAGCTTACCATGATAAGCAATCAGGATTTAAAAAACGGCATAGCTTTTGAAAAAGCGTTTGAGAAGTTTCAAAAATGGTGCGGAGATGATTTTTGTATATTGACGTGGGGGTGGGACGATATTCCCATGCTTGAAGATAATCTTGTTATATATAACGTTGATAAATCTTGGATTCCGGACACATACAATATTCAACCGGTATTTGACGCGCAGATAACTAAAATGGGAAAGCAGTGTGCTTTATCGACTGCTATGGAACTTGTGGGGGAACCGCCTTTTGAAGCGCACGATGCATTAAATGATGCCTTAAGCACGGCGGCTGTGTGCAGACATTTGGATATGAGACATGGGCTTGAAAATTATACGCAGTGCAAGAGAAATCTTGTGCCGGATTCCTTTAATTCCCCGAATAAATATAAATATTGTAGGGACGCGAAAAAAGATAAGGCAATAACAGTTTTTACGTGTAATAATTGCAACGCTTCTTTGGAGTTAACAGAATGGCTTGCGCAGAAGCCCGACAGATACATTTCTGCAAAAAAATGTGAATGCGGTCAGGAGTATTTTGTAAAGGTGCGTTTCAGAAGAAATGAAGACAGAACGTACCGAGCCAACAGAACCGTTTACGTTATGGACAAAGAGCGTAAGGAATTTTACGAAAAAAAGGTTGCCGAAAAAGAAGAGAGCAGAAAGAAAAGACTTTCCGCCGTTGGAAACGTATAATATAAAACAGATGTGTATGGGAGAATCCCACGCACATCTGTTTTGTTTATGTTATTGACAACGCTTACTGCAGCTTAATGAGGGTGGATTGAACTCATTAACGGGAAACGCCATTTTTGCAAAAGCTTGACAGGGATCGTCGGGTTGAGTCATAACACATTCTTTGTCGGGAACGCTGAACTCTGTTGCGGAAACGATATACTGTCCGGGACGCTCGATTCTTATAACCGAGAAGAAGCCGAGTGAAACGTAAAGGTTTTTATTGCCGTCTGTATCTTCAAAACTTCCGCCGAATAATTCTGTCAAAGGTTCGGGTATTTCGTCGGGAGTACAACAACAGCAACAGCAGCATTTTTCAGGCTCTGCGATTTTAGCATTTAAAACAACAGGGTCAATAACCTCTACTGAAACTGTGGGCAGGTTAGTGCTCATAGTGGTGTTGCAACCGCAGGAAATGGTGTTTGCAAGGCCCATTTCGCTTTTGAATATACTTACGTTGCCTTCGCTGCCGTAAAGTATAACGTTCTTTTCACAAACGGCAAGACCTTCAAATTCACGGCTTCTGCCCATGCCGATACAAGCTTCGCATACCACTTTTACATAGTATTTGATATATATTTGATAGAAGCCTCTGTTGAACTGAACGGGCTCGACGTTGATATTTGCTGCAAGAATTTTTGTGCATTTAGCTCTGACGCTCGTGGCGTTTTCAATAATTTCTCTGCCGTAGGCGTTGAGAAAGACTTTTACGTCTTCAAAGCAGTCTTTGTCTCTGCAGGAGTCAAGGATACGGTTTGTATCAATGCATACGTTTTCCTTGTTACCGAAAGAACCAAGACAGCTTGATTTGTTATCAGCCATAATAATAATTCCTCCATATATGTTAAAAAATAATAAATCAAAAGTCAGGTAAGAATACCTTGGTATTATAATATGCTTAAGAAAATAAAGAGTTCTTTTTTGAGTAAATAATTTAAAAAAATATTTGAAAGTTTTTATTCCAATTTTGAAAGGAATATGTTATAATATATAGGTACTATAATGTATTATATGACAGAAAAAATATAGACGTACAAAACTTTTTCACAGGGACTCAAGGGGGACAAGATGGAGAAAAAACTGACGGCTTTGGAAGAAAGATTTATTAAGGCGAAGAGGGAACTTTTTGATATTCTTTACGGACATTTGAATGATATGCAAACAAAGGCTGTATTTACGGTAAATAACCCGCTTTTGATTTTGGCGGGAGCCGGAAGCGGAAAGACTACCGTTCTCGTAAATAGAATTGCATATATCATCAAATTTGGCAATTCGTATTATTCGGAAATTACGCCGCTTGATTTGGAGATTGCCGACGTTGAGCGTTTGGAAAATGCGAAGAATGCAGATAAAGAAGAGATAGAAGGACTTTTACGTGAATATGCCGTTGAGCCGTGTGCGCCTTGGGGAGTTCTTGCGATTACTTTTACCAATAAGGCGGCAAAGGAGATAGCCGAGAGATTAGAGCGAGACTTGAAAGAAGAAGTTAACGATATATGGACGGGAACCTTCCACACTGTTTGTCTCAGAATGCTTAGAAAATTTGGTGACAGAATAGGGCTTGGCAAGAGCAATCTTACGATATATGATGCCGATGATACGAAGAAGCTTCTTTCTTCATGTATGAAGGAATTAAATATTGACGAAAAGTACTTGAATCCGAAGCTTGTAAGAAATGAGATAAGCAGAGCTAAGGACAAGCTTATTACTCCCGAACTCTATGCAAAAGACTCGGTAGATGAGAACGGAACGGCAAACTTTAGGCTTGTGAAGATAGCAAATATCTACAGATTATATCAGCAGAAGTTGACAGATGCGAACGCAGTTGATTTTGACGATATAATTATGAAGACCGTTGAGCTTTTGGAGACGGACGAAGAGGTGAGAAAGTACTATCAAAGAAAATTCAAATACGTTTGCATAGATGAGTATCAGGATACCAACCACGCCCAGTTTGTATTGGCTTCATTGCTTGCGGGCGGATACAATAATATTATGGCAGTCGGCGACGACGACCAGAGTATTTATAAATTCAGAGGCGCGACGATAGAGAATATATTGAATTTTGACAAGACGTTTGAAAACGTATCTGTTATAAAACTTGAACAAAACTATAGGTCGACGAAATATATACTTGATGCGGCGAATTCTGTTATAAGAAATAATATAGGCAGAAAAGGCAAGGAATTATGGACCGAAAAGCAGGGCGGAGAGCAGATAACCCTACGTCGTTGCGACAATCAGGTTGACGAAGCAAAATACATAATCAATAAGATAGTTGAATTGGTTATAAAAGAAAAGAGAAAGTATTCCGATTTTGCTATACTCTGCAGAATGAACGTTCAGTCGAGTACTATAGAAAACGTATTCGTAAAAAGCGGAATACCTTTCCGTATGCTTTGCGGGCAGAGATTTTACGAGCGTAAAGAGGTAAAAGATATTCTTTCGTATCTTTGTCTTATAAATAATCCCGACGATAATTTGAGACTCAGAAGAATAGTAAACGAACCTAAACGTAAGCTTGGCGATACGACAATGAACGCCGTTGAAAAGATAGCGGCAGCAGAAGGCTGCAGTATGTTCACGGTTATGAAAAACTGTATGAAATACAAGGCTTTGTCGCAGGCAAGTACAAAGCTTACCGATTTTGTTTTGCTTATAGAGCATTTAAGAGAATTGGCGGAAAGAGTGCCCTTGAACGAATTGGTTGAAAAGACGATAAGACTTTCGGGCTATGAAAATATGCTTATATCTGCGGGCGAAGAAGAGAAGGACAGGCTTGAAAACGTACTTCAGATGATTTCAAACGCAGAAGAATATATGGGAAATAACCCCGAGGGGACACTTGCATCGTATCTTGAAGAAGTATCGTTGGTGGCAGATATAGACAACTACGACAAGGACGCAGAAGCCGTAACGATTATGACGGTACATAGTGCGAAGGGACTTGAATTTCCCGTAGTATTTATTCCGGGACTTGAAGAGGGAATATTTCCCGGTGGACAGAACGTACTTGATGAAGAGGTTGAGGAAGAGAGAAGACTTTGTTACGTTGCAATAACGAGAGCGAGAGAATCGCTTATATGTACACACGTAAGAGAGAGAATGGTGTTCGGCCAAACTCAATATAACAGGATGTCGCGTTTTGTTGATGAAATCCCTAACGAATATATAAATAGAGAGCTTTCCGACGCGGAAAAGGCTGTAAACGAACAAAGGAACAGTTTTAAACCGAGAAGATCTATCGAGATTTCAAGGGAGCTTACGAACAAGCCTAAGGAAATTCGCAAAGCGGCTGCACAGACCGCAAGCAGTTTTTCGACAGGTGATAGGGTAAGACATATTACTTTTGGCGAAGGAACTGTGCTTTCTGCGAAGCCGATGGGGGCAGATATATTATATGAAATAGCGTTTGACAATGCCGGTACGAAGAAGCTTATGGCAACTTACGCAAAACTGAAAAAGATTTAACATATAAAAGGCTCTCCCTTCGGGAGAGCTGTCGCGAAGCGACTGAGAGGGCTATTTATGTAAAAATGAATAATGGATAGTGAATATTGAATAGTGAAGAGTTGAGGTAGGGATTTGCCGAACAATCGGCAAATCCCTTTTTGTGCTTTTTTGTATTGACAAAAGTTTTCTATAGGTGTATTATAACTGTGTGCTTATTCGGGGAAGTAGGTGAAAGTCCTACACGAGCCCGTCGCCGTATTATGCAAAAAGAAATATTTTTCTTATCCGAAGCCGCTTTTCGGAGAAAGTGTCATTGGGCTATATGCTTGAGAAGACAGAAAAATATGCATAGAAGTCGGTATATCCGAAATAGGCATAAATCATTTCAGAAAAAACTCCGCGAGGGCCGGAGAAAATGAAATGTAAAAGACAAATTAATATTTAAAAGGAGAAAACACAATGACAACAAAACAGGTAAAAAAAGTGTTGTCTGTAATCCTTTGTGCAGTGCTTATAGCGGCTACGGCACTTATGACAATCGGTTGCAGCAATGAAGTGGGCGGAAACGAAGAAACGAAAGCTGAAAACAAAGAAAACCCAATGATTGAAAGCAACGAGGGCGGGGAATCACCCGATGGGGAAAACGAACCTTCGGAATCAAACGAAGAAGTGGGAGCGAAAGTTCTCGGCGAAGGCAAAAACAAGTTTGATTTCAACGTTGTTAATATCGAGGGTAAAGTAACACAGTTTGTTATTCAAACCGACAAGGAAATTGTGGGCGAAGCATTGCTTGAGCTTGGACTTATCAAGGGAGAAGCAGGGCCTTACGGCTTGTACGTAAAAGAGGTTAACGGAATAGTAGCCGATTATGACAAGGACAAGACGTATTGGGGATTTTACGTTGACGGAGAGTACGCTATGTCCGGTGTTGATATGACTAAAATTGAGAGTGGAAAGACGTATTCCTTTAAGGTTTCCAAATAATGAAACTAAACATTAAAGAGATAGCTATATTCGGTATGCTCGGCGGTTTGATGTTTGCATCAAAACTTGCTATGGAAGTATTTCCTAATATACACTTAATCGGTGTATTTATAGTAGCTATTACCGTTGTATATAGGGTTAAGGCATTGTATCCTATTTACATATTCGTGTTTGTATTTGGATTGTTTTACGGATTTAATATATGGTGGTTGCCGTATTTATACATATGGACTATTCTTTGGGGAGCAGTAATGCTTTTGCCGAAGAGAATGTCGCCCAAGGTAGCACCGTTTGTATATATGATTGTATGCGGACTTCACGGTTTTTTATACGGAACTCTGTATGCACCTGCACAGGCGATAATGTTTGGATTTACTTTTAAGCAAACTGTAGCTTGGATAGTAGCGGGAATACCGTTTGACGCTATACACGGAGTAAGCAATTTAATATGCGGTATGCTTATTGTTCCGCTAATTAAAGCGATGCGACTTGCCAACCGATATACACGTTGAATACAAAGATTAGAACTGTTGCAAATATGCGGCAGTTCTTTTTTTGGTGAAATCCTATTGACAAGAGATGAAAAGAGTGCTATAATCCATACATAGTTGTAAATAAACCGTTGATTCGGAGATAAAAATGTTTATGCTTCCACAGAGAGTCGGGGAAGGCTGAGAGCCCGATGAAAAACAGAGCATTAAATGGACCGAGGAGGGTGCAGTCAAAGGTGATTAGGTGAATTGCCGAGTATTCTGCAACGGATTGAAGACTCCCGTAAGAAGTCTAAGATATGTTTGTATCTTGCAAAGGTGTGCGGTGATTGTACCGTGAAACAAGGTGGCAACGCGGATAAAAAGTTTATTCGTCCTTGACAGAAAAGAAGAATTTCTGTCGGGGATTTTTGTTTTTAACAAAGACGGAGGAAAAACTACAGTGAAACTTTTGACAAGACGATGGCGAGTCATAAAGTAAGCCGCGTAACAATTAATAAATAAAAACAACTTATATAAATTTTGGAGGAAAGAATTATGGTATTTAACGGTGTTGATTTTGATACTTATTTTAACAACTATCCCGATGAGAACGGTTATTTTGGAAAATACGGCGGAGTATATATTGATGACAAATTAAAGGCGGCAATGGCTGAAATAACGGAGGCATATTACAGCATTTGTCAGTCGAGAAAGTTTATTGCAGAGCTCAGAAGAATCAGAAAGGAATTTCAGGGAAGACCTACTCCTGTAACCCATCTTGAAAGACTTTCCGATGCACTTGGCGGCAAGGTTCAGCTTTATGCAAAGCGTGAGGACTTGAACCATTCCGGTGCTCATAAACTCAATCATTGTATGGGTGAAGCATTACTTGCCAAATATATGGGCAAGAAAAAAGTAATTGCAGAGACGGGGGCCGGACAGCACGGTGTTGCCCTTGCGACTGCAGCTGCATATTTTGGACTTGAATGTGATATTTATATGGGTACTGTTGATATTAAAAAACAGGCACCTAATGTAGCAAGAATGAAGATACTCGGTGCAAACGTTGTCGAGGTAACTCACGGATTACAGACATTAAAAGAAGCAGTTGATGCTGCTTTTGATGCATACAGCAAGGAGTATAAGGACTCCATTTATTGCATTGGCTCGGTTTTGGGTCCCCATCCTTTTCCGATGATGGTTCGCGACTTCCAGAGTGTTGTAGGCATTGAAGCAAGAGACCAATTTGTTGAGATGACAGGTCATTTGCCCAGTTCAATTGTTGCTTGTGTTGGCGGTGGAAGTAATGCGGCAGGTCTTTTCGCAGGCTTCTTGAACGATCCCGTTGATATATACGGTGTAGAACCCCTTGGAAGAGGTCCCAAGCTTGGGGACCACGCGGCAAGCTTGAAATACGGAACAGAGGGAATTATGCACGGATTTAACAGCATAATGCTTAAAGATGAAAACGGTGAACCCGCTCCTGTATATTCAGTTGCAAGTGGACTTGATTATCCGTCTTCCGGACCCGAACACGCATTTTTGCATGACCTCGGCAGAGTAATATATGACGTTGTTGATGACGAAGAGACAATAGATGCATTCTTTACACTTTCAAGACTTGAGGGTATTATTCCCGCAATTGAGAGTGCACACGCTGTTGCATACGGTATGAAACTTGCAAAGAAGATGGAGAAGGGATCAATTCTCATTAACCTTTCAGGTCGTGGCGACAAGGATATGGACTACGTAATAGAAAATTACGGAATTAGATAAATAAAGTATCCCCGCATTATGCGGGGATTTAATTTTTGCAGACATACGTATGTAGAACTCTGCGTGTATTTATCTGCGTAAACAGAAAAAAGCAGCAAAACAGGAACTATTAACAAGGAAAAAATTGCATTCGCACAACAAATCAAATTATCAGTACATTTAATAAATTAATTATAATAACAAAATAAAAAAACAACTTGAATTTTACCTGCACTTATGTTATAATGATAAGGTCAATTTATTATGCCTGCATAGTTAAATGGATATAACAAACCCCTCCTAAGGGTTAGTTACAGGTTCGATTCCTGTTGCGGGTGCCAAAAAGTTGAATTATTAACATTTATTTGTTATAATACTTGGGATATAACGAAAAATATATATTTTTTGTTTGATGGGATAGTAAAAAAATAGGAGGAGAGAAATATGCGTTCACTCAGGGCATTTTTTATTTCGTTTGTGTTGGCTTTGAGCATTTTGGGAGCTCTTACGTTCACTATGTTAAATAAATCTCTTACTTTTAGTTTTTCGACTCCTACACTTGAAAACAGCACGCTTGCAGAGGAGGAAACAAAACAAAAGCCGCTTTCGGCGTTTACTTCTCCGGAAGATGATAAGCCTTCAGGCGCTGACAATAATGACAAAAAAACTGACAATAATGCAGAAACCAAAAAGGAGCCTGAAATCAAGCTTCCCGAAGGGGACGTGTCATCTACAACGTTTTTGTTTGTAAGTACGGACTACCAACCCGGCTTGTTTAATTACAAGGAATCCGGATATGACGAAAACGGTTTATACGTTAAGAAAAAAGAAGTTTTGGCAGACGCTTTACTTCTGATGAAAATTGACAGAGCGAGTAAGACGTTTATGTTTTCATCTATCCCCGCAAACACTGTTGTAAACCAATCGACCAACAAGACGGTAGCCAAGCTCTATAGTGAAAAGGGTGCGTCTTATATGGTGAATTGCGTGTTTGCATTAACCGGTATTAAGGTTGAGCATCTAATGGTTATAAGCGTTGAAGACGGTGTAAAAGCTCTAAAAAAAGTAGGTAATGTTTCATACGATGTTCCTTGTGATATGGTTCAAGTAAAAGAAAGCGAAAAGTATGAAATTAACTTGAAAGCGGGTTATCAGGAGTTGACACCGAAACAGGTTGTGTCAATGTTGAGATTTACTGCTTTTCCCGATGATTCGAATTTAACACGTGAAAGACTTATAGTTGATTTTTCGAAGTCATTGATTTACAAACTTACGTCTCCTGCTTACATAGGAACAGCAGTTTCATTGTTTTCTGATACTGTAGGATATTTTGAGACGGAATTTACGGTGGAAGATTTTAAAGAGCACATGGATCTGTTTTTCTCGTTCCCGAATTATAATACAAAAACAGTTACATATCCCGGATACACTACAGATATGTATGGCGAAGAGGTGTTTATACCAAGTATTGGGGAAGCTGTAGGCGCGTACGAAGAATATAAATAATATCAATATATAGGAGTATCATCATGAATAACACAGAAAAGACGATGGAGAAAATTGTTGCCTTATGTAAGAATCGCGGATTCGTATTTAGCGGTTCTGAAATATACGGAGGACTTGCAAACTCTTGGGATTACGGACCTCTCGGGGTTGAAGTAAAGAACAATGTAAAAAAAGCATGGTGGAAGAAGTTCGTTCAGGAATCTAAGCTTAACGTAGGTCTTGACAGCGCGATTTTAATGAACCCTGAAGTTTGGGTTGCATCGGGGCACGTTGTAAACTTCAACGATCCGCTTATCGACTGCAAGTCTTGTAAGATGAGACATAGAGCAGACAAGCTTATTGAAGAGTGGGCAAAAGAAAACGGCAAGGACGTTAAGGTTGAAGGAATGACCAATGAAGAAATGTCTGACTTCATAGCAGAAAACGGCGTAGCATGTACAGGTTGCGGAAAGAGCGACTTTACACCTATTCGTAAGTTTAATATGATGTTTAAGACGTTTCAGGGGGTAACAGAAGACTCACAGTCACAGATTTATATGCGTCCCGAAACAGCTCAGGGGATATTTGTAAACTTTGCAAACGTACAGAGAACAACAAGAAAGAAGATTCCTTTTGGAATTGCACAGATAGGTAAATCATTTAGAAATGAAATTACTCCCGGAAACTTTACTTTCCGTACACGTGAATTTGAACAGATGGAGCTTGAATTCTTCTGCAAACCCGGCACTGACCTTGAATGGTTTGCATATTGGAAGAACTTCTGTGCAGAATTCCTTTATTCTCTTGGTATGAAGAAAGAAAACCTCAAGCTTCGTGACCATGAACCCGAAGAACTTTCTCACTATTCAAATGCAACGACAGACTTTGAATTTTTGTTCCCATTTGGTTGGGGCGAACTTTGGGGCATAGCGGACCGTACAGACTTTGACCTCAAGGCTCATTCAGAGCATTCCGGAAAAGACCTCAGCTACTTTGACCCTGAAACAAACGAAAGATATATTCCTTATTGTATCGAGCCTTCTTTGGGGGCAGACCGTGTTGTATTGGCTTTCCTTATCGATGCATACGATGAAGAAGAAATAGCTGAAGGCGACGTAAGAAACGTGCTCAGACTTCACCCCGCGCTTGCTCCTTTCAAGTGCGCTGTCCTTCCTCTTTCAAAGAAGCTTTCCGAGGAAGCGGGAGAGGTTTACGAAAAGTTGGCTAAGACGTTTATGGTTGACTTTGACGAAACAGGTTCAATCGGCAAGAGATATCGCCGTCAGGACGAAATCGGAACTCCTCTCTGTATCACATATGACTTTGATTCAAAAGAAGACGGTTGCGTAACAGTAAGAGACCGTGATACAATGGAACAGATTCGTATTTCTATTGACAGTCTTGAAGAGTATATCCGTTCTAAGATTGAGTTTTAATTTTATGATATAAAAAGAACCGAGTTTTCTCGGTTCTTTTTATATGTTATCTGTGCTTTTTAAAAAGAATTACAGTTAATACTACAATTGAACAAATTAAGACGATTATAGCAATAACACCTTTGTTTTTATTGCTCTTTTCATTTTCCCAAGCTTGAAACTTTTGTTTTTCAAGTTCTTTTTGTTCGTAAGCAGCAGCTCTTGAGTCCTCTTCAATTGATTCGAGTCTCAAGCTTTCAAGACGTTTGCTTTCTTCTTCTTGGCGTTTTTGTTCTTCTTTTTCAAGGCGTTCTTGTTCCAATCTTTCTTGTTCAAGACGCTCCTGTTCTAATCTGAGCTGTTCATCGTAGCTTATAATGTTTTCAAAAAAACTGTTCTTTTGAATATCTTCACCAACCGTAGTACGATAAAGACCGAATAAACAAGGGGAGTAGGTTTCAATTTTTGCAGCTAAATTATTTTTGTTATCGTTTCCGTTAAGCCATTTTGTAAACCAAGTATTTTGCTGTGATTTGTTTGCTTTATATCCCTCTTGAGAAACTTGGAAAGCGGTTTTGCCGTTAAAGAAGTTTAATGCTTCATCCCAGTTCAATGTAATTTGATTTTCAGTATATAAGTGTAAATAAAGCTTGGGAGTGTTCCATACCCCGTATTTTGTGGCAGATTCGGGATATATTGAAGCATTGTTTGCAAATTCAATTGCCTTAACCAAGGTTTCTGCGTTAAGTATGTACTGACCGTTACTATTCTCGCCTTTTAGGTCGTGAGAAACGACCACCTGCGGTTTAAATCTTCTTATATTTTCCGTCTGGAATGATAAAATCATATCCTCTGTAACCTTTTCTTTTTCAAGAGCTTTAAGTGCATCAGCAGAGGTTTTTGTGTTGGATTCGGAAAAATTGCTTAAAATGGGATAATTTTTCATGCCGACAGCCCAAAGACCGTCTAACATTTCGTGTTTCTTTGAGGAGCTCGTGTTTTCTGTAAAGAAGATTACTTGAGTCCGATATTTGTTAGCGATATGATAGGGAAGTATACCCGCAAAAAGCGTGTGTTCATTGCTGTAGTGTGTAACGTTCAACAAAAGGTCAGTTTTTTCGTGAGGTGCTTCCCAAGCTTGAACCCAATCAGGCAATTGACCTTCCTTGAAAGCACTGACGTCGGATACGTTAGCTTTTTCTTTAAAAGTAACGGTTACGTCTTTGCAATCGGTAACTTCTTCGGGAATCTTTACGAGTGAATGAAGAAAAGTGTTTTCTATCTCAAAACTTTTATCGCCGCAAGAAACGGTAAAGCTCGGAGCCTTATCCCAGAAAATAATATATATCGAATCGATAGGCTCTTTGCTTGAAATTGAAACCTTATTCAGCGAAGAATAACTGCTTGGTATATTATCTTTGAGGTTGTTATAATTAGGATTTAAAGTAAGGTCTGTTATAGTAGCGTCGTCGGTTGCTGCAGCAGAGGCAAAACAAATACAGCCTACCGATAAAACGGTAATTGCAAACACCAACACTAAAGCCATTGAAAAAGTTTTATTTTTGATATTTAAAGTCATAAAATTTACATCCTTTCTCAAAAACAGTTAGCTTAAAAATAATTCAAATTTATCAATGTTAACTCTTTTCCCGATAACCACGATGTTGTCGTTAGTATATAAAACCGTGTCGGGAGTTATCTCTGTAATAATAGAGTCGTTATGTTTAACGGCGATAATATTAAGTCCAAATTCTTTTCTGATATTAAGTCCGGCAACAGTGATGTTGTTTACCTTTTCAGAAAGCAGAATTTCTGTTATATCTATTTCTTCGCTGAGGGATATATATTCCATAGTTTTTGGTGATACAAGCCTTTTTGCGAGTCTGACAGCCATTTCTTTTTCGGGATAAACGACTTCAGCACCGATTTTTTCAAGAACAGTGCCTTGTTCGGGAGTGATTGCTTTGGCTATAACCTTTTTTACGCCGAGTTGAATAATATTCAGTGTTGCAAGAATACCCGTGTCTATTGTTTCTCCTATACCTACGATAACAGTATCGCAATTTTGTATACCTGTTTCAATAAGCGTTTCCTTGTTTAATTCCTCAACCAAAAAAGCATTATCGGTATATTCGGTAATTTCTCTAATCTTTTTCTGATCGTTATCAATAACAAGTATTTCTTTACCCATTTCTGAAAGGTTTTTAGCGAGATTAAAACCAAATCTGCCAAGCCCTACTATACCGTAAATTTCTTCGGGTTTTCTTTTTACTCTTTTTCTCATATTATATATACCTTTCCTTTTTAACCCAGTGTCAAACTTTCTTCGGCGTATGAGACGCCGGAAGATTTTTTCAAAATCCAAAGGGAAACAATTGTTAAAGGACCGACTCTGCCTATAAACATAGTAATTATAACAACCAATTTACCGGCAACTGAAAGAATTGGAGTGATACCTGTTGACAGACCGACAGTTGCAAATGCAGATACAGCTTCGAAAATAAGGTCTTTAAGCGGGAGAGTGGGATTAGTTATACAAAGCAGAGTCAGCGAAGATAGCACAGTACCAATTCCTATTGAAAAAATAACGAAAGCTTTATGCAATAGGGGCTTAGGCAAAGTTCTTTTGAAAATGGAAGTTCTATTCTCGGAAATATATGAGTAAAGTGCCATAAATATCACCAAAAAAGTTGTAGTTTTAATACCGCCGCCCGTCGAGGTTGGGGACGCACCGATAAACATTAGAATTGAATAAAATATTAAACCTATATTTGAAATATTACCAAGTGCAACCGTAGTGAAACCGGCGGTTCTGGTAGAAGTACTCATAAAGAACGCGTTTACCCAATCATATCCCTCGGTAAATCTAAGGATTAACGTTCCGCCAAGCAACAGCAAAAACGTTACTGTAAGAACCACTTTAGTGTGAAGTGAGAATTTCTTAAATTTGTGTTTAAAAGTAACCTCTTTAATGACCAAAAAACCTATACCGCCCAAAATAATAAGGAGCGAGGTAATCAACAAAAAGGGAACGTTGTTTTTGTAAGAAATCAAACTGTTTCCTTTTCCTAAGATGTCAAAACCTGCATTGTTAAAAGATGATATAGCGTGAAAAAAACTAAGTCCAAGGGCTTTTAACGGTCTATAGTCCTTTAAAAAAACAGGAAATACCAACAAGGCACCCGTGCCTTCAATGATAAGTGTTGTAAAAAGCACCGATTTCAAAAGTGTGAATATACCGCCGAGCGAACCGTAGTTCAACGCTTCTTTTACGAGCGTTTGTTGTTTTAAGAAGACCTTATGACCTGTCATCATAACGATACCGATACTTATACTTACAAAACCCAAACCGCCAAGCTGAATCAAAAGAATAAGAACGGTTTGACCGAAAGGGGAGAGGATGCTTCCTGCGTCAAATGTGGATAGTCCGGTAACGCATACAGCACTTGTAGAGGTAAAAAGGGCATCGACAAAGCAAATACTTCTGGGACTTTTTTGCGAAATAGGAAGCCACAAAAGCAGAGAGCCTATTAAAATTATAGATAAAAAACCAAAAGCGATAACGCGTCCGGGATTTATAAACTTATTCATTAAAAACCTCAAATATAAGAGAGTACTATTATATATAGAATACCTCTTTTTGCCAATTTTGTCAAGATAAATGAGCAAACGAAAAAGCATACGAGCAAAAGTGGTTAAAAATTAAGCGATTACGGATAAAAAATATGTAATATAGCGGTTATTTGGTATAAAAAACAGATGTATGTGGGTGAAGCCACATACATCACAATTTTATTATTTGCTCTTTTTAAATGAAAATTTGTTTTCTTCATTGTTGAGCAGTCTTTTGATGTTTGAACGGTGGTTAAATACAAGTAAGATAACCAATGAAAAACAACAGATAAGTTCAACAATATTAAGCGTACCGAATTTAGCGAGTATAATCGGATAGATAAGAGAACACATAATAGAGCCAAGTGAAATAAACTTTGTTGCGGCAACTATTGCAACGAAGAGTGCGAGGAGAATTAAAGCAACCAAAGGATTGGTGCAAAGAATCATTGCAAGAGCGGTTGCAACACCTTTTCCGCCTTTAAAGTTATAATAAAGAGGCCAAGTATGCCCGATAATTGTGCCAAGTCCTGCAACGTAAGCCCCGCCTTTTCCTATAACGATATAACCTAAAAGACAAGCAAGGACAGCTTTTAAAATATCGCCGAAAAGGGTGAAGACAGCAGCTTTCGTGCCGTATGTTCTCATCATATTCGTCATACCCGCATTGCCGCTTCCGTGTTCGCGAATATCATCGTTATATTTTTTCTTTGAAATAAAGGTAGCAAAATTAAAACTGCCGAACAAATATCCTATGAGAAGAAGTAATATAAATGCAGGAAGTGAGTATTGCCACGGAATATGCACTTCGGGCTTTCCGTCAGTGTAAGTCAGCCACCCAAAAAGCTTATAAACAATACCACCTGATAACAATTCCATAAAAGCGTTCATAATCAGTCGTTGTTATCTCCTTTCTGGCGTATTATGATTTTAATGGGAGTACCTTTAAAACCAAAAACTTCTCTGATTCTATTTTCGATATATCTCTGGTAAGAGAAGTGGAAGAGCTCTGCATCGTTACAGAAGATAACGAAAGTAGGCGGAGCTATTCCAACCTGAGTCATATAGTAAATTTTCAAACGGCGCCCCTTGTCTGACGGCGGCTGTACTTTTGTAACAGCGTCGTTGAGTACGTCGTTAAGCATACCGGTCGAAATGCGTAATACCGACTGCTCGTAAACATAGTTTATAAATTCAAAGAGCTTGTCGATACGCTGACCTGTTTTGGCAGATATAAACAGAATGGGGGCGTAGGGCATATAAGCAAGAGCAGTCTGAATTTTTTGTGTAAATTCTGTAACAGTCTTGTTGTCCTTTTCAATAAGGTCCCATTTGTTTACTACGATAATGGTAGGTTTACCGGCTTCGTGCGCAAGCCCTGCTATGTGCTCGTCCTGTTCGGTTATACCTTCCGATGCATCTATCATAAGAACGCAAACGTTTGCATTTTCGACAGCCATTTTTGAACGTAAAACGGAGTATTTTTCGATTTTGTCGTCGACTCTTGCTTTTCTTCTGATCCCTGCCGTATCAACAAATATATATTTACCGTGTGCGTTTTCAACACGAGTGTTGATTGCGTCTCTCGTAGTACCGGGAACATTGGAAACGATAAGTCTGTCTTCGCCGAGTATTTTGTTTATAATAGAACTTTTTCCCGCGTTTGGTTTCCCTATGACAGCAACACTAATTGCGTCGTCATCTTCGTTTTCTTCTTCGTTTTCGGGAGGAAGGTATTCAAGCACCTTGTCGAGAAGGTCGCCCGAGCCTGTACCGTGGATAGAAGAAACAGGGATAGGGTCGCCGATGAATCCAAGCTCATAGAATTCATAAAATTCATATGGGAGGTCGCCTATTTTATCAACCTTGTTAACACAGAGAACGACGGGTTTGTTGCTTTTTAAAAGCATTCTTGCAATATCTCTGTCATCGGCGGTAAGACCTGTTCTGACATCTGTCATAAATATTATAACATCTGCGGTTTCAATAGCTATTTCGGCTTGAAGCCGCATATATTTTAAGATGAGGTCGTCGGTTTTAGGCTCGATACCGCCGGTGTCAATGAGCATCAAGGTTCTGCCTGTCCACTCTATTTCGTGATAAATTCTATCGCGCGTAACCCCGGGGGTGTCTTCGACTATAGATATTCGTTCGCCTGCCAATTTGTTGAAAAGAGTGCTTTTTCCAACATTTGGTCTGCCGACTATGGCAACAACAGGTTTTGACATTTTTTTCTCCTTGTAGTTAAAGTAATGGTGTTAAAGCTCAGTTAACGGCAAATCTGTTGAAATTGCCGTCATAAACAGCACTTTCTGTTATGTAGAGAGAGTTTGTAGTAATTCCCGTAGATTTGAAGTTTGCGGGAGCAAAGAGCTGTGTTCCGGGAATCCAACGGGTATATAGCCAAATAACAGCACCGTTTGCGGGGTTAACAGCTCTTACGTATACTCTGTTTTCGTAAGCTGAAACGTATGTAATATTCATACCGTATCTCGGATATTCAAATCCGGGGTTAGGTCCAAGCTTGGGGTTGTAGAATTTGAGTACGCCCTTTGAGTCTGTGTAGAAGATACATTCTGTAATTTCGATAATGCTTTGAGTTTTTGCGCCGTCGGAACAGAAAGTTGTAACACTTCCGTCTTGCGAGGTAATAACTGCAAGGCTTTCGTCTGTAGAGAAGTAAAGCTTATCTGCCGTATTATTCAAAGCATAGATATTAAGCGTTGTAGTAATAATCTTTGTTTTGTCGCCGTAGAAATTGGAAGCATAGAAGCCGGGACCTTCGTTGGGAACGTAATAAAGCTCGTCATAGAAGACACAAATCATTCTTGCTTTAAAGGGGAAGGTTATATCTTCTCTTGTTGTAATATCTATTCTGTGAACAGAGTACTGTTCGTCAATGTAGAAGATATATGTGCCGCTTCCTGTAATACCGAGCACTTTGTTTGCGGCAAGTGTACTTACAGTATTGCCCGATTTATCGAGAACGGTAATGCCGTTGGATGCAATATAATCATATTCCCCGCTTGTATATACAAGACCGCCGACAGAAACGTTTCCTGATGCGCCCGAGGGCCATTTGCCGTCTGCAACTGTGGAAATAACGTCGGTGCTGTTGGTGATCGGAACTTCAACAGGGACTATGGGAGCTGTGGTTTCGGGGGGAGTTGCAGGTTCTGTCTCTGGAATGTCTGTTGTTTCTTCTGTTTCGGGTGAAAGCGTTTCGCTTTCTTCGGGAATAGTTGTGTCAGCAGGGGAGGTTTGCTGAACGGTGTTTATTGTAGTATCAATAGGCTTCTTAGGTTCATCGTTACCACTGAAGATTATTGCTATAGATGCGATAACAGACGCACAAAGAATGATAACTCCGACTAAAATACCAAACTTCTTGGTTTTTTCATCGGGGTGTTTTTGTTTTTTGTTCTTTTTCAGCAATTGTGCCGCCATCATAGCCTGCTGGTCCTGAACAGCTTTTTTCTTTCTTGCGATACGAGCTTTTCTGTGTCTTGCAAGATAGGCAGCGTTAACTTTTGAGAAAACGGTATTTTTGTCCATTCCGCAGATAGGGCATACATCGAGTTCACTTGTAGAGCCGCAGCAGCACTGCCACTTATTATTTCCCAGTGCTTCGGGCAAATAAATAATATTTTCTAATAATTCAGGTCTAAAAGTGAATCGTAATTCGTCGTGCAATTCGGGGCTTAGTACGATTTTCAGTTCTTTTTTTGTGTTGTTTTCCATAATACTTTACCGTCCTGATTAAAGTTAGTGTTGTTTATGTGTCAAGTCCCAATATCATTCGGAGGAAAATTTCTCCGTCATTGGGAACAACGGATATTTCGGTGTTAAGCTTTTCTAAAACTTCGGTTAGTTCCATACTGTCAAGGAACATCTTGCATTCACTTTCAAGCATAACACGCGGAATAAAAAGCGTTGAGCCTAAATCTTTAGTCTTAAGCTGTTCAGAGAGGTCAATTCCGGTTATAAGACCGGCTACCGTAATATTTTCGCCAAAAAAGTTGTTATTTATATTGTAAACGTTGACAGTCAAACCGTCAAATTTGTCTTCGAGTTTACGAGCAAGCGAGGAAATGAAAGGAAATGCTGCATTTCCCGTCGCTATCGAAACACGGCGGGGAAGAAGAGGGACTTCGTCTAATTCTTCAAAAGCAAAGTTAAATTCTTCGAGCATAGAGGCTATCATTCCGACGCCGTTTTCAATCTGTGAAAAGTCCTCGTAATATTCGGGAGGCGGTATGTCGAGTCCCGCTTTCAGATACATTTCATCACCGCAGAAGAAAATCGAGCTGCCGTATTCTTTTTTGCAGAGCAGAGCAAAGTTTTGAACTCTTTGGATAATTTTTTGTGTTTCTTTAGGTGTAAAAGGTTCAAGAGGATAAAGCCCCTCTCTGTGTTTGGTAAGTCCTGCGGGAACGATTGAAACACTGTTAACAGCAGGGTAAAGTGTTGCCAAATCGTGCATAGTATTGATAAGCTCGTCGCCGTCGTTTAAACCTTTGCACAGAACTATCTGACAATTCATAGTTATGTTGTTTTCAGCGAATTTTTTTAAAAATTCAAGCGACTTTCCTGCAAAACGGTTGTTCATCATTTTGCAACGAAGTTCGGGATTAGTTGTGTGAACGGAAATGTTTACAGGACTCATGTGCATTTTTATAATTCTTTCAACGTCTGAATCCTTTAAACCCGTAAGGGTAATATAGTTCCCCATAAGAAAAGAAAGTCTTGCATCGTCGTCTTTAAAATAAAGCGTATCACGCATTCCTTTAGGCAATTGGTCAATAAAGCAAAAAACGCACTTGTTTTTGCAAGATTTTTTGCTGTCCATAAGGTAAGTTTCAAATTCAAGACCTATATCGTCATATTCGCCTTTTTTTATATTGGCAGAATATTCAATTCCATCTCTTGAAAGTAAAAGGGTAAGTTTTCTTTCGGTAAGATAAAATCTGTAGTCGAGAACGTCGTTTATTTCATTGCCGTTGATTGATATAAGTATATCATTTGAGAGAATTCCGCATTTTGATGAATGTGAATTTTTAATTACGTCAGCTATTTTAACCAAATGTTGTCCTCTCCTTTCCTACAGATAGTTTCGAAAAAACTGCATACTTTACACAATTATAACTATTATAGCACAATTTAACAAAAAATGCAATATATTAGTGCAATATAATATATAATATAGTATAGACAAGTGTACAACCAAAAAAGTGTTGACTATGTTAATATAGTTCAACACTTTTTAATGTTATTCCAAAATTAAATTATCGATATAAAGAAAATCTGCGGCTTTTTGAACTGAGTTAAGCTCAAGTGTTTTTGATGCACCGCATTTTGTGCAAAAAATTTCGACGTTATTGCCTTTTAGCTCAAAATCATATTCTCCGTCATTATCTTCGCACTTGCACTTTATGGAATTCTCGTCTTTCATTTCGCAGAGCATAAAGCGGACAAGGTCAGAAACCTGAGCGTCTGATATACTGCCCTCGGGACTTCCGCCCATTTTTCCAATATCTTCAAGCGAATATTCACCCATAAGCTCTGCCAATTCTTTGTCTGCTTTTTCAATAGCTTCAAACACTCTGTCTTTGTTTCCTATGAAACAAATATTAATTCCGAGAACCTTGCAAGAAAGTTCAAGCAAATCTTTTTCAAAAAACGTAGCAGAATTAATATTAAATACGTGTGGATTCTCGCACGCAAGGCAGGGAACGGTAAGTCTTATTTTATTATCTTTTGTGTAAGCCAATGAAAGCTCGCTTTCGCCGCAACTGCATTTTAATTTTATAAGGTCGCCACTGAGTGCAAACGTTCCTACCATACTCATTACGGTAGTACCGCATTTAGGGCATCTGTAGCTTACTATAGATTCTTTAGGTTTAAGGACCATTGTGTATATATCTCCTTTTAGGTGGTTAGTTTTCGGTGGTTTCTGCAGGTTCTTCTTTTACCGTGTATTCTGCACGGTTAGTGAGTCCTGCGGTTGCTTTTTGATTCTTTTTCTTATATTTGGTTATATCAAGTTTTTCTCTGTAGTACGAATAATCAAATACGGGAAGCTTACCGTAGGGTTCGGAAAGAAGCACGTCGTTTTTGTAGTAGATATTTAAAACAAGGTACTTATCTTTGGTGATTTCTTTAAATTTATTAACCTCATCTTCTGTTGCATTAAATGCCGGTTCTTCAACGATAAGCGAATTCAAATCAACTCCGTCAAAAATAAGACGTCTATAGTTGTACATATTTTTTGTGCCGGAAATATACTTGTATTCGGTATAGGTATTTCCAAGTCCGTCGGTAAGCCTAAAGACAAAAGGCTCAAAATCGGGTTCGTCGGAGAGCGAATAATCTTCCATAAGCTTATTTATCGTACTGTTGTTGTAACGTACGGTAATTTGAACTTGATTTTCGGAAGGAATATAGTATATATGACTAGCGGCGAATTTGCCGTCTTTTGTAATATTGTCTTTGTGTTGGTAATAGTATACATCAAAGGAAGCAGAACTATTATTAAGACTTTGAACGGTAGAGTCTGTCAAAAGAAGCTCTTGCATATTTTTTGGTGCTTCGCCCGAGAATATACGCCATAGCAAAATGGCAATAACGAAGAATGAGGCTAAACGCAAAGTGTATAGCAGAGTTTTTTTGATGATTTTACCAACGGTAATTTTTTTGCCGTTCAGAGCATCATATTCATTCTGTTCATCAGGGTCATTATAGTCGTCGAAATTTTGGTATTCTGACATTGAGTTGTACCTCGCAATAGGATATTATTTGAAGTATTGTACCACATAAAGAATTAATATTCAAGTATTTTTTACTTAACTACTTGAAAACTATGTTTTAATGTGTTAAAATAATTGGGTAATAATTGTAATATATGTAAAGGATAAAGATATAGAAATGGAAAACACACAGCCTAAAAGAGTTTTTTCGGGAGTACAGCCCAGTGGAGTATTGACTATAGGAAACTATCTTGGTGCTATAAAGAACTGGAAGAAGTTTGAGGCAGACGAGTTTGATTCCATATACTGTGTTGTTGATATGCACGCAATAACGGTAAGACAGGTTCCCGCCGATTTGAGAAGAAGAACTTATGAGATATTGGCGTTATATATCGCTTGCGGACTTGACCCGCAGAAGAACACGATGTTTGTACAGAGCCACGTTCCCGCACACGCAGAGCTTTCTTGGATATTGAACTGCTATACTATGTACGGCGAACTTTCAAGAATGACACAGTTTAAAGATAAGAGCCAGAAGAATGCAAGTAACGTTAACGCAGGTCTTTTCGATTATCCCGTACTTATGGCATCGGATATATTGCTTTATCAGACTGCTATAGTTCCGGTTGGTGTTGACCAGAAGCAGCATATTGAGCTTGCACGTGACATTGCAATGAGATATAATCAGATATACGGAGACGTATTTACTATTCCCGAGGGC
The DNA here is from genome assembly GCA_045587445.1 of Eubacteriales bacterium. GTDB lineage: Bacteria > Bacillota > Clostridia > Oscillospirales > CAG-272 > RGIG1995. The sequence continues at coordinate 33,925 of JAZNCH010000053.1, forward strand.
TATATGGAGAAGAACGGCACTAAGATAATGTCTCTCCAAGACCCGAAGAGGAAGATGAGCAAGTCCGACGAAAACGAAAACGCATCCGTAGGCATACTTGACACCAAGGATGTTATATTGAGAAAGTTTAAGAGAGCCGTAACGGACTCCGAAACAGAGGTAAGATTTGCCGAGGGAAAAGATGGTATAAATAACCTTATGACTATTTATTCCTGCTTTACCGGTAAGACTATGGAAGAAATAGAAAAAGAATTTGCAGGTAAGGGTTACGGAGACTTTAAGTTGGCTGTAGGTGAAACCGTTGCAGACGGACTTGAACCTGTAAGAAACAGATTTAACGAGCTTATGGCAGACAAGGCATATCTTGAATCAATAATGAAAGAGGGAGCCGACAAGGCGGCATATATGGCAATCAAGACGCTTTCAAAGGTATACAAGAAAGTCGGCTTTGTTCCGAAGATAAGATAAATTAAATGTAATTAAAAAAAGATTGTACAGATATTTTGTTGTACAATCTTTTTTTGTGATAATTACAGTAATGGTAGGGGGCATTATACGGTAAGCAAAGATAGCGTAGTGTAAGAGTTCTAACTTTGACCTCCATCTGACGAGGGAGGTGTCATTTTGCATCAGCAAAATGACGGAGGGAGAGATATATATTAAATTTTTATATCTTTACCTATTCTGTCTATACACTTCAAAGCTGAGAACGGTTGATGCCGAAGCGGCAGAGAGGGCGGCGGGAAAATCTTTGCCGTATTCGATTCGTACGATACAATCGGCTTGTTGTAAGATGGTGCTTGAAATACCCCTTTTTTCTCCGCCGACAACAAGTAACAATGGTTTTTTCAGGTCAGCGTCATACATAGAGATGCTGTTATCAAGGTCAGCGCAGATGATTTTGTAGCCTTTATTTTTAAACGTAGGTACAAAGGAATCATCAGGCGTGATAAAAATATCAAGCTGTTCGGAAGCACCCGCAGAAGCACGGCAAACAACACCTGCGGCAGATAACCAGTTTCTCTCAGGAAGAATAATACCGGAAATACCCGAAGCATAAAGACTTCTCAAAGAGTACCCGAAATTATACGGGTCCTCGATTCCGTCAAGCATAACGTAAAATCCATTTTCTTCAATGGTGTTTGTGTCAAGAGTAGAAAAATTTCTGTCGGAGCATACAAAGGCTAACCCACCATGGCTGTTACCCAAAGTCAAATCATCAATAACTTGCTTTTCAACGAGTTCAAGCGTATAACCTTGTTCGTATGATCTAGCTTTAAGAAAAGAAAACTCTTTGGGTTTTCTTTTTGCTTTTTCAGCATCGTAATATACTTTTAGTATTTTTCTATTGCTTTTGTTTTCGAGAATAGCTGACAGAACGGCTCTGAAAGAAACAATACCTTCAAATATGTTGCTGTGTTCAAATTTGTCTCGTTCTTTCATAATCAAGACTCCAAAGATTTTAGTATTTTTTCATAGACGTAGCCCTCGCGTATACCGCAAGTGCTGACGGTTATATTTTTGACATGCGCTATTTCAAAAAGACCGAGATATGCCGCAAGTCCGGGGATTACCGTTGTAACACGGTGGGGAACAAGCGTGTTAAGCAGGGTTATAACGTTTTCATCATAACTCCTCAATTTTTCATACATATTTTTTAAATTATTATATGTCATTGACAACTCGGGAGAATCTGCATAGAAATGTGTGTATAGCTTATTTAGGGCAAGTGCTGTTCCGCCAACAAGTATGGCTTCCGTAACGTTTAACGGAAATAGCTTTGTTTTTTCAAAGGACTGTACAGCAAATTCTTTCATAGCCTCAAAATCATTTCCGTTATAATCAAGATAGAGGGAAAGAGAGCCGAAGTTCATACTTTCAGATTCTTTTTTCTGCCCCAAAAGACAATGAACAACCTCCGTGCTACCGCCGCCCATATCGATTAGAATGGCATTATCGGGGAAATTCGGCATAGTATTTTTTACACCCGAAAAACTGTAGAATGCTTCGTCATCGCCCGACACCAAATCAATTTTTTCTCCGCAGAAATCAAGTACTGTTTTTGTTATATCATCAATGTTTTTTGTTTTTCTCAAAGACGCCGTTGCAAAGCAGGTGAATATATCTGCATTATTTTCTTTTGCTTTGGCTTTAAAATGATTGATTATGTTACAAAGGAGAAAAATCCCGTCTGCCGAAAGAACACCGAAAGATATGTATGAAATAAGTTTTGCATTGTTGACTTCCGAAAAAGCTTCGTCTAAAATTCCATTATTGACACTGTAAATCTTCATTTTTACAGTATTTGAACCAATATCAACGACCGCAATATTCATAGAACGTATCTCCTTTGAATTACAAATTTAAACTATTATAGCATAAACTTATGTAAAAATAAATAATAATCAGCAAAAAAGTGTGTTATTGACAAAAAAGTACAAAGCGTGTAAAATAAAAATGATATACAGCTTTGAAAGGAGTGGGGGATATGGCATATTTGGAAAAGATAGACGGACCGAAAAGTTTGAAACAATTAAGTATATCAGAGACTGCCGTTCTTGCAGAAGAAATAAGAGAAAAAATAATTGATACTCTTTCCGTAAACGGCGGGCACGTAGCCTCCAACCTTGGAGTTGTTGAGTTGACACTTGCGCTGCACAGGGTTTTTGATTCGCCTCGGGACAGTATAATTTTTGACGTTGGACATCAATGTTACGTACATAAACTGCTGACAGGCAGAAAAGACAGTTTTGATTCTTTAAGAAAGCACGGCGGTCTGTCGGGGTTTACTAATAGATTTGAAAGCGAATACGATTCGTTTGGCGCAGGACACAGTGGAACTTCTGTTTCTGCCGCTTTAGGCATTGCAAGCGGAAACAAGCTGGCGGGGAATAATGCTTATTCGATAGCTGTTGTAGGAGACGGTTCATTTACGAACGGTATGATATATGAGGCACTGAACAACTGTTCGGGTGATATGTCAAACGTTATTATCGTACTAAACGACAACGAAATGTCAATTTCCAAAAACGTTGGAGCTATGTCGAGCTATCTTTCGGAGTTCAGTAACTCGCGCAGTTATATTAAATTTAAAAATAAAGTATACGCTTTTTGTTTAAAGACCAATGGCTTTGGCACGCTCCTTTTGTCCATAGGCAGAGTAATAAAGAATATAGTAAAAAAAGTACTTATGACCAAGAATTATTTTGAATGTTTGGGACTTAAATACTTTGGGCCGATTGACGGACACGACCAAGAGTTGTTAGAGCTTGTTTTTGAACAGGCAAAACGCAAGAAAAGACCTTGCTTGGTTCACGTTGTAACAAAGAAAGGTAAGGGATATAAATTTGCCGAAGAAAGACCGGACGTGTTCCATTCTGTCGGTAATTTTGATAAGGAAAGCGGTAAGACTCCAGACCCTAAATACGATTTTTCTGCAGCTTTCGGTGATATATTGACCGAACTTGCTGACAAAAATGAAGACATAGTTGCAATAACTGCCGCCATGACACAAGGAACGGGGCTGAGCAAATTTGCAGAAAAGTATAATAATAGATTCTTTGACGTAGGTATAGCCGAAGAACATGCAGTTACCTTCAGTGCCGGCTTAGCAGCGACAGGAAAGATACCCGTATTTGCCGTATATTCAAGTTTTTTGCAAAGATGTTATGACCAGCTTATACACGATGTTGCCATACAAAAGCTTCCTGTTGTTATAGGTATAGACAGAGCAGGACTTGTGGCGGGCGACGGAATGACACATCAAGGCATATACGACAGTGCATTTATGCTCGGCATACCGAATTTTGAACTGTATTCTCCGGAAAATTACGCTGATTTAAAAGAAGCTGTAACTTCGGCTGTGAACAGCAACAAACCTTCGGCTGTAAGGTATCCCAAGGGAACGGAATTTTTGTATGACAATACGTTTGTAAGAAAATGCGATTCAATATCTGTTGCCGAAGTAGGAAAGGGAGAAAAGAAGATAGCTGTTATAACTTACGGAAGAATAACAGGTAATGTATATAAGGCGGCAAATCAGCTTGATACTGAGTATAGTATCAAGATAATAAAAATGCACAAGATAATGCCCCAACCATTTGAAGAACTATTAGCCGAGTGCGAAAATATTGAAAGAATACTTGTAGTCGAAGAGGGAATAGAAAAAGGCGGAATCGGTGAAAAAATTGCTGCATACTTTGGTGAAAACGGTAAAAAAGTAAATATACATGCCATAGACTCCCAAAAATCTTTCTCGGGAAATATAAATGACTTATTCAGTGATTTTGAATTTACTCCCGAAAAAATTAAAGAAAAGATAATAGCAATACAGTAATAAAAGAACGCCCTTGTACGTAATAATGTACAGGGGTGTTTTTATGCTTTTTCAATCAATGTTAAATATTATATATCTTTTCTTGCGAGTGTCGGGGGGGCAAAATTTTCCGCCACCTCTTCCGCCAGAGGAGGAAGCTGAATATTTCAAAAAGGCGAGACAGGGCGATGCTTTGGCGCGAGAGAAGCTTATTGAGCATAATCTTCGTCTTGTAGCCCATATTGTTAAGAAATACTATACTTCAAACAAAAATCAAGAGGATTTAATATCTGTCGGAACGATAGGGCTTATTAAGGCTATTGATTCGTACGATATAGAAAACGGTACTAAGTTTGCGACTTATGCGGGTAAATGTTTACAGAATGAGATTTTGATGTATTTCAGAGCGCAGAAAAAGACTGCTAATGAGGTATCTATAAATGAAACGATAGATATTGACAAAGACGGAAATCCTTTGACTTATATAGATATTATTGCAAGCGAGGATACGATAGCCGACGACCTTGACATAAAGATGAAAAGTGCAAAGGCGTTGAAAATAATAAACAACGAGTTAAGCGACAGAGAAAAAGAAATTATCGTAATGAGATACGGGATAGGTAAGGAGCGGGCGATAACCCAGAGAGAAATAGCAAAGAAATTAGGAATTTCGCGCTCGTACGTCAGTCGTATTGAAAAGGGGGCTTTAGAAAAGATAAACGAATTATTATCACGCCCCGGTTTTACAATGTTTTAGGCATAGAAATAAAAAGACATACATATTATTTAGCAAAAAAGCAGAATGAGAGAGGTTGTTCTATGAATATTGAAAATATGAGTAATAACAAGATATTGCCGTCATTTAAAGATGAGTTTTGTGTTTGGAGTGAGGGAGTAAAGGCGTGTCCCGAATATGAAGTAAGCGAAGAGTATATTTTACCGGATTATTTGCCCGACATAAGAAAGATACTTCTTGTTAACGCAAAGGTTGAAGAAAATGATGGATTTATTCAGGAGGGCAAGGCAGAATACAGTGGAGACGTAGTAATTAACGTGTTGTATATAGGTGATACAGGTCAGGTTAAATGTGTTACGCAAAGCTATCCCTATACGAACTATTTAGCCAACGAGGAAATATATGACGACAGCGTTATTGAGGCGGTAACAAGGGTTGAAAACCGTTCTGTAAGGGCTGTAAGTCCGAGAAAACTTCTTTTGAAAGGCAAAGTGATTACAGATATTTCGATATTTAACAAGCTGTGCGTATCCCCCAGATTAATAGGCGGAAGCGGTGTTGAAGACGAATTCACTTTGGAGAGGAAGACTGACAGAATTGGGTGTGTAAACTATTTGCAGTTTACCGAATCGGATATAAGAGTCAGTGAAGATATTGAATATAAAGGGAAAATGCCCATATCCGAACTTATTTACAGTGACGCCGATTTATTTATGACAGACTGCAAATACAGCGACGGTAAAGTAAGTATAAAGGGTAATGCAAGGGTAAAATGCCTCTTAAGATGCGCTGAAGAGGGCGAAGAGGGGGAATATGAGGGGATAGAAAAGAATATCCCAATTGAACATACCTTCGAAGTAAAACTACCTCAAAACGACAGCAGATGCTTCGGAAGGCTCGAGCTTGGAGCAATAGAGGTTGGAATTGCCAATGACAGTTACGGAGAAAACAGATTATTACAAATAGATTTTGTTTGCAGAGCAAATATTACCGCAGTTTCAAATTCGGATACCGAATTTACAGATGACGTATTTTCCACGGCGTACAAATATGAAAACACCTATAAAGAGGTTACGACCGAGCGTCTTGCAAAGTGTGGTTATTCAAATTTTTCTGCAAGCGGAAGCGGAGAAATAGCCAATACAGAGGGGATCGAACTTGACAAGGTAATAATGAGTCAAGCTGATTCTCAAATGAAGTTAAAAGAAGTGTCAAACGGAAAGGCAGTTTTTGCCGGAGATTGCGCAGTTAAATCCGTGTTAGCAGACAAGAGGGGAAATTGCATCACGTCAGAGCAGACATTCCCAATAAAATTTGAAGTGCCTATTGAGTGTGATGGTTTTAACAGATGTAATGTTGAATGTACCGTGCTTGACTCAAGAGTAAATATTGACGGAAACAAACTTAATGTAAACGCAGAAATAGGAATAGATTACGCAATTTTTGAAAAGGTAAGAGCAAATTCAGTTGCAACTGTTGCTATTGATAAGAGTGTTAAAAATACAGAAAACAAAGAGGGATTCGTGAGACTGTACTATCCCGAAAAAAATGAAGACCTCTGGAGTGTTGCTAAAAGATATGGACTTTCGCGCGCATCTTTAGAGAAGGCAAACAACCGACAGTTGTCCGAGGGACTGCCAAGGGTTATTCTTATCCCTACAAATAGTGTCAAATAAACAAAAAATGTCGAGCAAATAGCTTTATTTGCTTGGCATTTTTGTTTTATCTATTGAAACACAAGACAAAATATGATATAATTGCGAAAAAGAGTTAAAAAAACGAGTCAAATATTGCGAATTGGAGTGGGTTATGAAAGCGGTATATTTGTTTGACAGTAGACAAACTCAATGCAGATTGAGAAATTCATTAGAATTTATGATGCATTTTCATCATCAAGTGGAAGTTGTATATATGCTTAAGGGAGAATGTACAGCAATTGTTGAGGGAGAAGCGTTGGAGTTGCATTCGGGCGACATATTGACTGTTTTTCCAAATCAGATACACGAGTATAAAGACGGGAAAAACGAGGAGTTTTTTATTGCCATTTTCCAACCTGAGTTTTTGCCCGATTACAAAGATTTGTTTTATAATATGCTTCCTGTTAAAAAGGTTTATTCTACCCATAACAAAAATGAATTTTTACTTGATTTGGCGAGAAAAATTCCTGAGATGTATCAGAAAGATAATAAGTACAAAGAGCCGATATACAGAGGACTTTTGACTGCATTTTTTGGAGAATTATTTTCTGTGTATCCCTTAATGAAAGCAAAGAGGACTGATATGTCGGTTTTGAAGTCGGTGCTTCTGTTCTGCAACGAAAATTATTTGGACAATATTTACCTTGAAGATGCTGCAGAAGCATTGCACGTAAGTAAGTTCTATATATCACATTTGTTTAACAATAAGCTTGGTATAAGTTTCAACGAATATATAAATTCTCTCAGAATAACAGATGCAGTTTACTTGCTTGAAAAGAAAGAGGGAGGAATGACTGAAATCGCGCAACGCTGCGGATTTAATACGACCAGAACGTTTAACCGCGCGTTCAAAAGCATGTATGGTATGTCTCCCAGTAAGTACAGAAAGGAAAACGCTGAAAAAAAGGAATAATACAATTGAGGCACACTCCATTTTGTGAGTGTGCCTCAATAAATTAGCCTCTGTCTTTGAAGATTGGTTCTTCTTCGGGGGTGCTGTCCTCTTCTTCGTAAGGTTCAATCATAATGCTGTAGATTTTCGGCCACGAGGTATAAATAGCGATAAATTGACCAATTGCTATTGTAATAATAAAGGGAAGAAGAGCACCAAGCGGAGGGAATGTCATAAGAAGTCCATAACTGAAAAATATAAGGATTGCTATGCCGAGGGTTCCGACAAAATTTCGTTTAAATCCAATTAAAGAGAACAAGAATGCGTTTTTCAAAATTTTGTATAGACTCAGCTTGAACGTAAGCATAATTGTATAGATGTAATATCTCATTACAAAATAGATTATTCCGATGGCAACAGTCAGATAGAACATAAGCGACATAAGATAAGTCGAAGCGTTTGCAGCAAAGAATATGACATCATAGAATATCAAGAAGAGAAGTGCTACGTCAATTATACCGAAAATAAGAGCTTGTTTCCAATTTCTTTTTATAGCGTAGAAATAGTCTTGCATAAAAAATATTGGGGCGCCCTTTACGATGTTTCTGACAATGTAAGTTGAGCCTATCATTGACAGACCGAACGTAAACAGTGTAAGGAGACCTATTCCGTAAAAGATATAAGTCGCAACAGTGGGAACGGATATTTCAACTTGAATACCGAGGACGCCGTGCAGAGCACTTGTTAAAGGCGAGGTTACACCCGATATTTTTGTAGCTCCGTAAAGGGGGCCGAACAAGGAAGAGACGGGCGAATATGATGTTGTATTTAAATTTCCGCTTGCCGCAAAGAGTGCAAAAAGGATGGGGAAATTTGAAAAAACGAGCAACATATTGACCGACAAAAGTCTATTCATATTTCTCCAAAGGAGTTTAAAGAAGAATTTGAAGTTTCTCGGTTCATTAACATCCTTGGGAACGCCTTTTCCGTCAAGTGAGTATCTGAATAGGCTGAACCTTTTTTTTCTTTTTTCTGACAATTTTTACAGTCCTTTCGAGGAAATCAGCAAAAAAAGATTTCCGTGTTTTAATAGAATAATAAGAAAACTTGCTCCGCACAGAGCTAAAAAGTTAAGCAAAAAATAAAGCAAATCATTTCTTTTAATCAAAGATTTAATTTTCGGCGGGTACATTATGCTTTTAGAGTAGAGCATTGCCAATGTGCAAGTATAACACAAAAGGCAAATATTTGCGACAGAAAGAACAACAAAACCAACACATCCGAAAATTTTAAAATGAGCAACAATGTTCCCGAGTTTAACAGCTCGTATTAATGTAGCCGAACACAACCCGACCGAGAAACCCTTATATGCGGAAGCGAGGCAAAATAAAGTGTTTCTTTTTGTGCAAAAGGTTGTTACAAGAATAAAAAATAAATATTTTAATTCTCCCAAAAACGAGGAAGAAACGGAAAGAACATCAAAACTCCTTGCAGTCAAAACCGAAGAAACAACGTTGTTTTCAAGTAACGAATACAAATGTGAGTCGGGGGATAAGATATAACAAATAATTAATCCAAAGATAAAAAACAATGCCGAAACAGAAATATAAAGTATAAAATATGCAGTTAAATTTTGTTTACGCAAGAAATACCACCACCGTTAAAATATATGACGGCGGTTTAAATAAAATTACATACCCTTAGACAGTTCTTCGGCTCTTTCAGAGCATTTTATCATAGCTTCTTTCACAATATCCGAGAAGTTGTTTGCTTCAAATACGTTCAAAGCCTGTTCGGTAGTACCCTTAGGGGATTTAACCATTGAAATAAGCTCGTCGGGCGTTTTGCCTGTTTTAAGTAAAAGCTCGGTTGAACCGATTATTGTTTTGCAGATGATTTCAAGCATGTCTTTGTTATCGAAGCCCATTTCGGTAGCAGTATCGTATATACTCTTGATGAAGAGAAATACGTATGCGGGGGAGCTTGAAGTTACTGCAATTATGTCGTTCATTTTTTCTTCGGGAAGAGTAAAAGCAGTGCCTGAAGCGGCAAATACAGCGCAAATATTTTTAAATACTTTATCATTTACCGCATCATTTTTGGAAAGAGCGGTAACACCCTTTCCGACAAGAAGGGGAGTGTTTGGCATAGTGCGTATAACCGCCGCATTAAAACCAAGCTTATCACATACAAAATCCGTTGTAATACCTGCGGCAATTGAAATAAAGGTTTTACCTGCAAGCGATAATTTTGAATCTTTAATTTCGGTAAGCAAATCTGTGAAGTTCTGGGGTTTTACGGAAAGAAAGATGTAATCTGCAAGTTCTACAGCTTCAGGTGCGCTGTTTGCGAGAATAAAGGGTTCGTTTTTATAGGGTTCGTATTTTGTTGCATCTTTATCAAAAAGGACGATATTATCGGCAGAATAGTTGTTCTGCATACTTCTAATAATTGCGCCTGCCATATTGCCGGTGCCTAAAAATGCAAATTTTCCTTTTAACATATTATCACTCCGTTAATCATATTTCTACTGATTATAACACAAACTCTTTTAAATATCAATGTCATAATAGTAAATTATTGTAAATAACTTGAAATATATCGGTAAATGAATTATAATAGTAATATTAATTTTGCGGAGGGTATGTGATGCAAAAAGACAGTGTTTTGAAGATGTTCAAAAGAATACCTACAATAGATACAGACAGACTTGTGTTGAGAAAGTTAAAAATATCAGATTATGCTGATATGTATGAATATTCTCGTCTTGACAGCGTAACGCAGTATTTACTGTGGAATTCACACCCGGAGGCAAGATATACGAGGGATTATTTGAGTTATATTCAAAGTCAGTACAAAGCGGGAGAATTTTACGACTGGGCTGTTATACACAGAGAAACGGGTAAGATGATAGGAACTTGCGGATTTGCAAAGCTTGATTTTGAAAATAATTCGGCAGAAATAGGATATGTTTTAAATCCTGAATTTTGGCATCGAGGGTATGCAACCGAAGCAGTAAAGAAAATTATTGATTTTGGTTTCCATACGCTTAATCTGCACAGAATAGAAGCACGTTATATAGTCGGAAATGAAGTAAGCCGACACGTTATGGAAAAATGCGGAATGACATTTGAGGGGGTACATAAGTCATCTTTATTTGTCAAGGACAGTTATGCGAGCGTTGGATATTGTGCAATAACAGCTGATGAATATATTTCAAACTACTTGTAAAAAATATCATTTGAGTGAATATGTGTATTAATTAACCAATGAGAAAAATAGCAAGAATAACAGAACACCTTCTCGGATTGGAGAAGGTGTTCTGCGTTAAAAAACATTTATTGCTTTTTATATGTTTGATTTGCGACCTATATTGCTTTTGTGTGTAAAAAAGCAATAATTTGATTGACTTTTTCTTTTTATACTGATATAATTTTGTTAACTTTAAGGGGAAACAGAAAGGTAAAGAAATGATGAATAAGCTTTATTTTTTGACAGACAAAACATCGTCCGAAATGAAGGCTATAAACGAAGTGCTTCCGAAGCTTAACACAGTTGATGATGCTTCCGGCACACCGGTTATGCTGAAAAGAAGACCTGAAGGGCTCAAAATCAGCAAAGATGCAAAGGGATATACTATTGAATTTTCGACAAGAATATCACTTATGAGAGCAGTAGGTCTACTTGTTGAAAACTTGAATAAGAAGACTCTTGAGATTGAAGAGATGCCCAAATTTAACTATGTTGGAACTATGCCCGACTGTTCAAGAAACGCAATGCTTACCGTAAAATCTTTAAAAGAGTGGATACGCATAAACGCGTTAATGGGCTTGAACGCTATGATGCTTTATACGGAAGATACATATGAGATTGAAGCACAGCCTTATTTTGGCTATATGAGAGGCAGATATACAAAGGAAGAGATAAAGGAGATTGACGACTACGCAAACCTCTTGGGAATTGAGCTCGTTCCTTGTATACAGACATTGGCACATCTTAGAACGTTATTCCTCAATGGAACAATGGTGGAACTCCGTGACGTTGACGGTATTCTTTTAACAGGCGACGAAAAGGTATACAAGCTTATTGACGATATGCTTGATACTTGTTCTAATAACTTCCGTTCAAGAAAGATAAACTTAGGTATGGACGAAGCATTCTTGCTCGGTTGCGGTGTATATATGCAGAGGAACGGATATACTCCTCGTTCGGAGATAATGAAAAAGCACCTTGAAGTCGTTATGCAGAAGTGCAAAGACAGAGGGCTTGAACCTATGATATGGAGCGATATGTTCTTTAGAATGGTACCTTCTCCTAACTCTGTCGGCGGATACTACAGAAAGGATTTAGAAAGCATACCTGAAGATATAGTTGGACTTGTGCCCGAAGGCTTGAAGCTTCTTTATTGGGATTATTATTCAATAGACAGAAACAGATATAACCATATGCTCGACTTGCATGCATGCTTCAAGAAGAACGAGATAGGCTTTGCAGGCGGTGCTGTGTGCTGGTACGGTGTTGTACCGCTTAACGCTTTCTCCGTTGAATCTGCAAGGGCAGCGACCGAGTGTTGTATAAACAAGGGTTGCAAGGATGCATGGATAACGATGTGGGGCGACGACGGCTCAGCTTGTCCTCATTTTGCAACGTTGCCTACACTACAGATATATGCTGAGGCTTGTTGGAGCGGAAACACAACCGACGAATATGCTGAAAGAAGAATGAAGACTTGCACAGGTGCATCTTATAAAGATTTTCTTGAAATGGAACAGGTTAACAATGTTCCTACAAGAGATAACTATGCGAAAGACATAGCGAACCCCTACAAGTATATGCTTTATCAGGATATTCTCAATGGTAAATACGACTGTCATATTCCGGAGGGTATAGAAAAGCATTTTGCAGAGCAGGCAAAATATATGAAGAAACTCGGAAAGAGAAACAAGGGATACGAAGAATTTTTCAAAACACTTTCATCGCTTTGCTCAGCGCTTGAAATAAAGGCTTCTCTCGGTGTAAATCTTAAAAAAGCTTATGATGCAAAGGATATGGATGCGCTTAAAGAATATGCAGAGAAGAAGATTCCCGAGCTTGTTAAGAGATACGAGAAATATTATGCAGACAACAAAGCACAGTGGGATAAATATAACAGACCATGCGGTTTTGAAGTACAGGATATTCGTTTTGGCGGACTTATTCAGCGAGCTAAGACTGTAAGACTTGTATTGCTTGACTATATTTCCGGTAAGACAGAATCAATTCCCGAGCTTGAAGTTAAGAGACTTCCGTATTCACCTGAGAAGGACGGAGTCGCATTGGATCACCTGCATTTCTGGTGTGACATTGTTACGTCAAATATACTTAGCAAATTTTAAATTATTCATTTTTTATAAAAAGTAGGAGATTATTTGTTATGGAAAAGACAAAACTTGGATTGCCTGTAGCGCTTATGGCTGTGCTTATGGTTCTTGGCGGCTGGTTAGGCGGATATGTAGTAGCAATTGTAATGGCAGGTTACATACTTCTTGCGGAAGAAGATAAATTTTTGAAGAGTGTGGCTGTTAAGACAATTGTATTGATGTTGGCATTTTCGATTGCTTCAATTGCAATAAACTTTATTCCCAATGTTATCGCTGTAATTGAAAGTTTTATTTCAATATTTACGATTTACTTTAACATCGACATAATACATAGAATTTTTAATTTCTTTGATTCTGTTCTTTATGTTTTGAAGGTTGTAGTATTTGTATTATTTGCTCTGGCATCATATAATAAGAAGGCGGTAAAGCTTCCGTTCGTTGATAATTTGTTTGAGTAAAATTTTTCGTAGATAAGAGAAAAGAGTGCATATGGGCAATTTGCCTATGTGCACTCGTTTTTTGGGTTTAATTTGTTTTTTCTAATCACGACGTTCACTGTCCTGACAATTTGTTCGTTTGAAAGCTTGTTTTCTTTTTGCATTGAGGAACGTAGCTTTTTTTGACAAGCGATGCATAATTGGCCGCAGCCGACTTCATAGTTACTGCGCAATTCGATAGGTGTTGATATGGGGACGTCTGTCATTTCTCCGCACATAACACAACGTTCAAATATATTTAACTTATCTGTCATTTTATTCATTTGCCTCGTTTATGGGAGAGCCTGAAGTTTCAGGACTGTCAGGGAGAGTGGTTTCTTCTTGAATTTCGGCTGGAGATTCAGATAGTGCAGTTTCCGGTGCGGTAGTCAATAGAGCGGTTGTTTCGGGAACAGTCGTAATCTGAACCGTTGTTTCCGGTGTTTTAATTGATGTCTCCGTAGAAGTGGTTTCCGATGTGATTGGTTCTGTAGTAGAATCAGGAATTTTCGTTGATTCGGGAACAGTGATTTCTGCCGGTTTCTTGGTTTCCTCTTTAGGGGAAGTTGAGGGGATATTGTTTTGAGGCTCGTTCTCAGAAGACGTCTTTTCCGTTGTAGAAGGTAAAGTTTGAGGTGGTTTTGAAAGCATTAACGGTGGTGTTACAGACAATGTAATATCATTGTTGTCCTTAGTTATATACAAAGGGTTATTATTGTTTTTATATCCGTAGTAGGAAGAGGTTCCCCAATGAGAAAGGAAAGTAATTCTTGTATCATTATCGGATGTAATGGTGAACGTTAACGTTTCAGTATTACCGTTGCCGTCTCTGCCGAGCTGTTGAGTATGGTATCTGCTTTCGCATCTGTCTGCGGTGATGATAATGAATCCGGTTTTTGCAGTGCTGCGTTCAGAATGCTTGAGGGTAACGAAATAGGTGGTGTTAGCATCTATAACAGCATAGGGTGCACTGCGGTTGTCTGTATTTACCGTAATATGTTCGCCATTATCATTTGTAATTTGAACTGATACGTTGGCTTCAAAATTAGCAGATTTTATAGTATTTTTGGAGGAGGTAATATCGTGAGAGAAATAGGCAAAAGCGGTAGTGCCCATTGCAATTAAGCAAAATACAATAACTGTGATAGTTGTAGCAAGACGTAATAGAATAGCTTTTTCGCTTATTTTACTGTGTGCAGAAATATGAAAATGATTATTTAACTGCTTTATCATACAATATACCTCCTTTCATAGACTCAGATGACAAAAAGCATTAAGGGTTATTTTTTATCTGTTCAGCCGAAACAATTATACCGAGCTCGACTGAGGGCGGTGTGTTTCCTCTGTAATTAGCGACGTTTCCAACCTCTTCCGGCATACGTACGATAAGGGAAAAATAAGCCGATTCACCTGCGTTCAAAATATTATTTTCAGATTTAAAGTAGTTATTAAGTTTTTGGTTTGCAATTTTCTTTGCGGCATCGCGGTCGGGATAATTATTTTGCATGTCATCTTTATTTTTGTATGTAACGAGCCCGAATTTCAAATAATCCTGTAGGTTGAATCGTTGCCCGAACACGTTAGAAGCGAGGGTAAAGCCGTTAACGTTTACGGCGGTATTGTATTTAAATTCAACCGTGCCGTTATTATCTATTCTGAGATTAACTATCTGAATATATCCGGGCTCGTACAAAGCATTTTTGTCAAAGATGTCCGTTTGACCGTCAATTTCTTTCCAAGAGCCGTCGGGTGTCTGATAAAAGACGTCGAGGTCGAATTCGGCAAAATGGAAGATGTTGTTTATTTCTGGAGAAGTGTCGGTAAACCAAGCCAGAGAAGCACCGGTACCAAGTATAGCCCAAACAATGATAGCAACAAGACTGAGAATCAAGGCTATTTTTTTATATGGAGCTTTTTTAATATTAGATTTCACGCCTTAATCCTCCTTTGTTCAGCGATTTTTAGCGTTGTTTCTTTGTGGGTTTATCTTTTTTACGCCATACCAAAAGAATAATTATCATAAATAGGGAAGCGAATAGGAGTCCGACCCAAACGAAGTTTGTGAGGTCATAACCGGTTTGAGGCGGCTTAGGGTCAGTGTTTTCTATGGGGAACTCTTCGATTTTGAATTCCCAGTCAAGATAACCGATTTTGTTTTGGAACGTATTGTCAAGCGTAGTAGGAACTTTTAAAGTAACGTCAAGGTTGACTTTTCCGCCCGAGTAGAGCGTACCGAGGCATACCCAATCTGAGAGCTGAGCAGTTTGGTCTGCGGCGGCATCAAACATATAGGGCATTGTGTTAGTGGTGCTTTTTTGAATTTTAAGTTGAAGTTGTGAAAGAAATTCAACTGAATCCTCGTGAGCACCGAGAGAGCGTATATAGATTTTAACTTTAACTTTGTTGGAGGCTTTGTTGTTTACGGTGATTGTCTGTGTCAATGAATCACCTGGCATAACCCCCTTGAAATTTGGAAAAAGGTCTGTAAGTGAGTGGTTACTGCCGGGTTCAAATACAAAGTTGCCTGCATCTCCGCTATAGGTTACCTTGCCGTCTGCGGCATGAGAGGGGAGTGCAGACGAAAGTAGGACTACCAAAAGAATAAATAACGTAAGTAATCTTTTCATTTCAGCAATACCTCCTTATTCTTTAGGCCAACCGGAAGCGGTGTAGGTGTTGCCGTGTTTTAAGGGATTGTTTTCACTTTGAACCGCTTGGGCTTTAACCGTTAGATTAAGAGTTTTGCCGATATATGAGTTGTCAACCTTTGAGCCGACGATTTCGACGTGAGAGAATACGTTAGGTGTAGTTTGACCGGGCTGTAAGATTCCCTTATAGTAATACCAACCGTCGTATAGCTCCCAATTATCAAGATTGATATTGAGCTTAAAGCAGTCTTCTGCGGAAAGCTCATGTGAATCTATACCGTAAACCATTTTTACACGCAGATAGAAAGGGTGTTCGCAAATATTTTCAATGCTGACCTTTTTGGATACGATGTCGCCGGGAACGATGTAAACGCCTTCTTTTGGGAATTCTGTACCTTGGTCGGTCATTTCGTGAATCATAAGTTTAATATTACCGGAGGTTACCACGTTGGTAGCTTTACCTACGGTTGAGTAGTATGCAAGTGTAGACATGCTTATAAAAGACATCAGCGATGCTACAATTGCGACAACAAATATTCTTAATTTTATTTTGCCCAACATAATGTCCTCCTTATACAATATTTGCCTTTCAGCAATCAAAAGACAAAAACTGCGGAGCAGTTTTGAAGTAATAAGGAATAGTGAATAGGTAATAAGTTTGGTGTGCCTTCGGCACGATTAATTATGTCGGCTTTGCCGACACACCTTACTTCTTCACTTTTACTTCTTATTTATTACTTTAAAATGCGGAGCATTTTTGCCCTTTGATTGCCGCCTAACTTCCTCAAGGGAAGTTAGGTCGGGCTTTATGTAAACGAGACTATATTTCGTTTATTATTTATTAAAGTGTAGCGAGATATGCATTCCACTCTGCTACAGTGTAGGTAGTGCCATTGTAAACAATTGCATCAACGGTTGCACCGTCCTCAATAACGAGTTTTGCAAGTCTCGTCGCATTGGCAGACGAAGTACCATAGTCAACGTTAATAGTTCGGATATGAGTTCCTGCTTTGATAGTTATATTGCCATTGATGGGAGCAACATAGATTGTATCAATCTTTGCACCTTCAATGGTAACAATAGAGTGGCTCCAGCAGTAAACGCTGCCGTATTCACCACCGTTAACGGTGGTAGTGGTACCGTTTACAAAGCCTGCATCAACTGCCATAGCACCATCGATCATAGCGGTAGTGCCTGTCATAACACAATTATTCAAGGTTGCGTTGCCGTAATGAGCAAATCCGCAAGCAAGAGTTTTGCCCTTATCACCGTTTGCAAGCGTTGAAACAAGATCCTTTACAACGAGGTTATTAGCAACGTAGTTACCGCCTCCAATATTATAGTGTCCCATCTCAACGAAGCCTTCACCTGTAATGGTGACGTCACTTACGGTTACATCCTCCCCTGCAGGAGGAACAAATGCAACATAACCGTGGTTTCCAATGGAAGGATCGGCTCCTTTGTTAGTAATGGTTTTGCCATTACCGTCAAAATTGATGGCAGCATTGGACTCCATGATCATCTGCTTTTCAGGAGCGGTATTGTTGTAAACGATATCCTCAGTAATGGAGATGTTGCCACCCTCAGTTGCACCGATGAAAGCCTCGGCAGAAGATAAAATCTTTGAGCAGTTTACCATTTCGAGCTGTGCACCGTTTACCGCCTCAACGCCCTCCGAGTATACATCCGTGTGATTTGCATTTGATGTGTCGTATGTACAATTTTCAAGATACAAATCTACATAGGAACGGATTAGAGCATATGTGCCGTTGCCGTACAAAGCGGAATCGTAAAAGCTAACGCTGTTCAGAGTGGATCCAAAGGAGTTCCAGCCGTATAATGTGCAGTTCTTGAAGATCACATCGCCGGCTCCGTTGTCAAAATGAATGGAATAAGCACCGGTGTTGGTGAAAGTACAGTTCTCAAAAATTACAGTACCGTCTACGCCATTACCGTAGCTTCTACCATTGACATTGGCGTTGCTGATAGTAATGGTAGTGCCTGCGGGAACCATCGCTTTTGTAAGGCCGTAATTTAAGTTGATGCTGTTATCCATAAAATTAAATTCAGTAATGCCATCTGCAAGAGCTTCCTTCATTTCATCCAATGAAGTAACTGAAGCGTACTTATCATACTGATTGCCAAAACTGTCACTTTCGTTGGTATACTGTGTTGCAAGAATATTAATTCCGAAGTTAATTTCGGGGATATTCACACCATTATGGTTTGCTTCATTACCAACAGTTTCGGGCATATCAACCTTGATTGCTACATACTGCGTTACGCCGGCAAGCAAATGTTTGCCAACGGAAAGCACATTACCTTGCTTGAAAGCAACGGGAGAGGAATATGCGATGCCATTTTCAGAAGCAAATGCTTCTTCAATTGATTTCTCGGCAATATTCAAGCCAAAGACGGGATCGACACCTGCATCTTCAAAGGTAAGGGTACTTACGGTCAAAATATCTGAAAGAACAATGTTATTGCCGTCATTGGTCTTACCGATAGTTTCGTCAATAATGTTCATATTGGCAACATATTTAAGTGCCAATGAACCGTTGTTCTTTACACGAAGAACAACAACTTCGGTATGTCCGGGTTCCCAAAGACCTTTCTGGAACAGCTTATCTGCACCGTCAAGTGGGGTCCAAGTTTTGCCGTCGAGTGTATATTCAACAACAAGATCAAGGTTTCCGGATTTAATAACGTTACTTCCGGAGGTAACGCTGTCTGTAAACCAAGCGTATGTGCTGCCAATCAGCATAGATACACACATAAGGAGTGCCAGTGCACTCATAAGCAAAGCACGCTTGGTTGACTTTTTCTTTGTCATTGTTTAATGACCTCCTATTAGATTTTGTCGGCGGAAATGTTTTCTGCAATACGTTTTACGCCGACAAACGATTACAGATTTAGTTTAATTTAATAAGCCATACCTACGGTATTGAATGCCTCAAAGGCATTTGCTCCTACATTGTCTGTCTGAACAGCTTGAGCCTTCACGTCAATAGTAAAGCCCCAAATGCCGTCATCATCAAAATGAGAAGCTTGCTCCTGTGTCATTGCCTCGGGAATTTCAACACCTGTGAATACACTAAAGGAATCGCCGGATTTTAAAATATCCTTGAGGTAGAGGACATACTGAATACTTTCACCGGAATTATCCATAGTGGAGTTTACAAGGTCCCACTTAGCAGAATCAAAACCAACAAAGTGCTTACGAATATCGTATGTATCGAAATCGGCACCGGTAGATTCAACAATACTCTTCCATACAGCTTTATCGCTAATGGTAATTATCACTCTGATATACTGATCGTAATGCCCGGTATTCTTTACAATTGCATCTTTAGCAAGTTTATCGCCGGGAAGTATATCATTATAAGAAATTCCTTTCTGATATTCTTCAGGAGTACCATCATCGTCGGAATCGTATTTTTCGTAGACATCTACGGAAAATATGTCATCAGGATTATTGTCAGTAGAATCAGCAATATAGAAATTGTTGGTTACACTGTCCTGTGCACTAAACCAAGCCAATGAACCCATGGAAAGAATGGCTGCCAAGCAGAGTGCAAGAGCAATCACAAAAACCTTCTTTTTAGTCATTTTCATACTAAATTTCCTCCTTTCTCGAAAAATATATATTTCAAATTCGTGCATATTGGAATTCCACAGAACGTGCACGAATAGGAAATCAAAGTTAATTCATATTTTTTTATTTTTAATTGTTTCAGACATTTCAGAACGTAGCTTTTCAAGCTCGGCTTTCAGACGTTCGTTTTCCTCATTAGCCGTATTGATTTTAGTTTGAGCTGTAGAAACATCAGGGTGAATTTCTTCATCTTTTTTCTTCTTTCCGACCATATCGGGAACAAAAACGAGAAGTATCAAGAGAATACCTGCACCGATTGTTATGTATGAACCGGGAGGGTTCTGCACAAAGTCAGAAACATAACCAAGTTTTGGAATAGAGAACTGCGGCACACCGATAACGTTGTTGAAATGTACGGGTTCGCTGTCTTCAATTTCATTTGCAAGCCCTTTTGTATAGAAATGTTTTTTTTCAGCATCAATTCTTGTTACTTGGTGGGTAGCCACGACTAAATCTTCATTTAATATAAAAGTAATATCGTCGCCGACTTTAATTGTATTTACGTCAACATCTTTGACGTAGAGAAGGTCTCCGACCATGTATTTCGGCTGCATACTTCCCGATATAACAGTATAACATTGATAACCTATAAGCCGAGAACCCATTAAAAATATTGCGCTGAGTACTATAAGTAAAACGAGCAAATTTGAAACTATGTTCCAAATTTTTTTTAAGGTTTTTATCATATTATTTAATTCTCCTTTGATACCTTGCGGTAATCGAAAGACACAAGCGAATCTCTTGTGTCCTTTGATTACCGCCTATCCCTTGGTGTGAGGGATAGGACGGACTTAATATGAACAAGACAAAACTCTAAAATTATTTGTTGTTATAGATAACGTTTACGCCTACATGGGTTGCAGTTCCGTAGGTGCAGTAACGATCACCGGTTTCTCCACCATAAAGCTGATCGAAAATAATCAGTTCATTATGCTTCTCGCCATCGTTATGCGTATGGTTCTCGTCCACAACTTCATTGCCGTTAGCATCGGCGGGATGGCCGTATCTTGGGTTTGAGTATGCACCGGTGCTGGTGCCTGCCTCAACACGTACCCAAGGATAACTTTCAGCCTTAAACTGACAATAATGGTAATTTGCCCAATTACCGTATATAACGGTCACATTCTCACATGTAAGATTGGGAGCAATCGCATTACCAACATTATTACCGTCAGGATCATCTACCTGACCGGAATCGCCGATCAACATACCGCTTCTACGGTAGGAATACCATTCATAAGCAGAAGTAACGTCGTTGAAAGCATCAATTCTGCAAGCAACTGTACTGTCCTTTATCAGAATATTAGCACTGGTGCTAACACCACCGATAACACCGCCATTTGCATTGTTAAATTCGCCCCACTGAGCACCAATCGTGGTGGAAGCCTCTATAACGCAGTTAATAAACTGCTCATCACCACCTGCCCAGCCGACAATTCCGCCGGCATAGTATTGGTAGTCTGCAACTTCGGAGTTAGTGACCTTGATATTTTCAAAAGTTACATTATCACCTGCAACAGCAGCAATCGTCCCGCAAAGAGCAGACTCGCCGGAAATACTAGCATTGTCCATAACAAGATTCTTAATAGTCGCATTTTCAACAGCACCAAACAAACCCAGACCTAAATCACCGTAGTAATAGCCGTTGTCGAGTGCCCAAGTGTTTTGGCTCATATTGGCGATAGTGTGATTCTGTCCGTCGAAGACTCCCTCAAAAATCTTGTCGTTTCTATAGGAACCAATAGGATCAAAGCAGGTAGGATCGGTTGCGCCATCTGCCAGATGGTACAGATCTATATCCACACCTAACTTGATGGTCTTGCCAGCGAAGGTATTACCGCCATCAACTAATTCTGCAAGACCTGCTAGCTGCTCTGCAGTGGTAATCACAAACTCAGTATCGGTGTCGTTATACCAAGAGGTGACTGTAGTACCGTCCCAGGTATCAGGTAATTCGGGGTATGTAGCGTCCTTGTCGTAATTATTACCAAAACTATCGCTTTCATAGGTAAACTGAGTTGCAAGTACATTAATACCAAATTCGATGGAAGGAATATTCACGCCGTTATGGTTAGCTTCATTTCCAACAGTTTCATCCATATCAACTTTAACGATTAAATAGTGTTCTATACCGGGAGCAAGTTCAACATCTTCGCGAAGAACATTGCCGGATTTGAATGAAGATGTATACTCGTAACCAACCTTATTCTCGCCTCCAAAAGCAAGAGCGAGTGTAATATCGCCTATGCCCCAATCGTCATTAGCCTGCTGAACGAGAGTGCTTACGGTAAGAATATCGGAAAGAACAATTTTCGCACCGTCCTTAGTCTCACCAACAACTTCTTTCAGAATGTTCATATTAGCAACATATTTCAGAGCCAATGAACCATTGTTCTTGACACGAAGAGCAACGACCTCGGTGTGTCCGGGTTCCCAAAGACCTTTTTTGAACAGATCGTCTGCACCGTCAAGGTTGTTCCAAGTTTTTCCGTCGAGCGTGTACTCAACAACAAGATCTAAGTTTCCGGATTTAATAACGTTGCTGCCGGACGTAACGCTGTCTGTAAACCAAGCGTATGTACTACCAATAAGCATTGATACGCACATCAGCAAGGACAAGGCACTCAACAGCAAAGCACGCTTGGTAGATTTTTTCTTTGTCATTTTAATGACCTCCTTTTTGTGTTTGTCAACGTTGGGAATTGTGGAACCGCTCATACGCTGACCGTTGACTCAACGCGTATTGAGGATTATTTAACGTTTGCCAAATTTGTCTTTCGACAATCAAAAGACACAAGCGAATCTCTTATGCCTTTTGATTATCGCCTATCCCTCGGTGTGAGGGATAGGGAAGAGTAGTATTTTACAATATAAAACTTCAATATTTTACAAATGGAAGTATGGATAATAACAATCTTCGTCTTTGTTTTATCCAATATTTTTTTTCAGAGCCCCAAGAGCGTCGGATTTCAGTGTTTATATATTGTAATTCTAAAGAAAAATTTTTGAAAAATACGACCAATCCGATTAATAAAAACAATAAAAATAATACGACTATTATTCCGAAAAGAAAATAAATTAATGAATCTGAGGGATTTGCGGGGGACATTGTTTTCTCCTTTTTTTTGCGCTAAATGATGGTTAGTTTTTTTCTTGTGAGCTTGTTTCGATTGCTTGAACAGCTTCATCCGATGTTGTTTTTGCAACTTCTTCTTTTTCTGTATGTGCAGAAGAAGCTGTATTTTGTCCTTCAAGCTGGGCTTTCAATGCGCGCAGTTCTTCGAGCATCTTTGCATTTTCAGCCTTTTCGGCTTCTATTTTTTCTTTCTCTTTGTTCATTTCTTCCAGTTGTTCTTGTCTGTATCTGCGGAACAGATTAAAGAATTTTATGCCTTCATAAAGTATAATCAGCATAAAAGGAGTGAAGATACACACAAAATAACCCGGAGTAGTCTTCAAGAAATTAAAGAAAGTACCAAGTGTGGGGATATGGTTTTCATATTTACCGAGCACGTAAGGATATGTAACGATAGTTTCATCATCGGTATCAGTTGTTGTACCGTAAGTGATAAAGCCGGGGTTACCTTCCGAATCGGTGGTAAGCTTTCTTATTTTATGAGTAACAGTTTCTCCGAAGCTTTGTGCGTTTTGCGACATAAACGTAATTATATCGCCCTCTTTGAGAGTGGAAGGGTCAACCTCTTTTACGAGAATCAATGAACCGGCGTTAAAATCTGTAGCCGCCATTGAATCTGAGTTTACTATGTACATCTTATAGCCCAAAAGGTCGCGGTCGTTTCTGTTAAACGTCGTTACGGAAATGACCGTGAAAATCATCATTGATACTGCGAGTAGTACAATTAACCAAACAATTGTGGTCTTGATTATGTTAAATACTTTTTTCACTGCACTTAACACTCCTTTGTTTTAAAATACTGTCCAACCGAAGCGTAAACCAAACGAAATACGTGTTCAGTAGTATCGTCATTATCGGGGATAGCACCGTCATAGACTTTTACTGCAAAGTCAAGCAAGACGTTTAGGATGTGATTTAAAAGCATCCACACGTTTGCTTCGTTGCGAAAGGCATCACTAAACTTTTCTACAAGCGGAGCAAATCTTTTTTTATGTTCCTCTGCCGAATATTTTGCAAAATACGGTGAATAATAGTATCTTATGAAAGAAAGGCATTTGTCTTTGTTGCTAAGCAAAAATCGCCAAATTGCAGTATAGAATATCCAACACCGCATTTCGAACTTCAGTTCTTTCATATACATAACGGAAATGTGTTGGATAGCTTTTGTAACCAGCTCTTCATCTAATTTTGAAAAGGTTTTTGCAAGCAAGTCTTCTTTGTCTGCAAAACAACGATAGATATAGGCTTCGTTTGTGGCAGTTTCTAAACTGATTTGTTTTGTGGTTGCTTTTCCGAGTCCGTCTCTTGCAATGACATGAATAGTACCGTTAATTAACTTAGAACGGATTTCATCCTGTTTCATAATTTTTCTCCTTCCTTATAAGCAAGTGAAGTGTTTACTACACTTTTACTCAAAATAAAGCAAACGTACAACGTTTGCGCATAAATATCCACACAACCTTTTGTGGAGAGGAGATTATTTGGGGATTTGCGATAAAAACGTTCGTTTTATACAACACTTTATATGTAAATAAAATTGTGTGTTTTTTTATGTTACTATGATTCAGCCATAGGCTTAATGTTTACAATGCTTTCTTTCCCACATCTTTTACATTTGATTGGCAAATCTTTAATTTCTGTGGTAGGAAGCAGCCACAAAACTGTATGCTTGTTGCAGGAAGGGCAAAGGAAACGACGCTTTTCATTTTTTATTTCATCGAGTTGTGGTTTTCGTTCTAATGTATCTTGCAAATAATATCACCTCTTTTTTATCGTTTGCGGCAAGAGGTAAATAAAAAAGCCTGTGCCACAATCGTATATAACGATTAAATGGCACAGGCACTAAGGCTCAGGCGCAAATTTAATTTTGGGATCATAATATGAATTTTAAATTTAGTGAACAAAGAATACTTACTGACCCGGTTGTCTACGGCGACAACAATTCTACATACACTATTTTATGGAAAGCACATTAATGATTTGGGTTTATTATACACTGTTATTAAGGACGTGTCAAGGAGCTAAACTTAAAAAATAATAATGTTTTTTTATGTTTTTTTGTGCAACTTATTAATATTGTAGTATAAATATCCTTCTCTCAACCCAAACTTTATTACCGGACAGATGCGATCATAATAAAATATAAGTTTATTTGCAAAAATATTAAAAAAAGTGATTAACATTCATTTAAAAAGCCGCACACAATAAAAAGCAAATAGCAAATATATTATACCATTGCTTACTCATACAGTCAAGTGCATATACTAAAATACTGAAAGAAATTTGAATAAAAAGTATAATTATTACTATAACATGTAAATTGTTTATAAGTGAGGTTTTGGTTATGGGAAAGGAAGTAGATTACAAAAACAGAGACAGATTTATTCAAATTGGTATTGCTATTTCTACACTTCGGAGAATACGCGGATTGTCGCAAGAAAAGTTGGCAGAAAAAGCAAATATCAGTCGCTCTCTGTTAAGTAACATTGAGGCACCCAATATGGCATACGGTTTTTCGTTGGATGTATTTTATAACATTGCAGATGCTCTTGATATTTCTCCCGAAGATTTAATAAAGGCATCTGTTTTTTCAGACGGAATAATTGGGAAAAAATAAAAGAAGGTCTATACCGAAATTGGATAGACCTTCTTTCATTGTTATCAATACGTCACACTGATGGATAGTTTTCACTGTCCGCTATCAGTCATTTATCTTGGGAAGACTTGCGGCTGCAACCGACTGACCTACACGGCGGCTCTTCTCATCGGGAAGGGTAATGTTGATCTTCTTTGCAAGTTCAGGAAACTCGTTAGCAAGTGCTTGCTTTGCAAAATCAAGAACAATATTTCCACCCTCACCTGAGGAAACTCTTCCGAGAAGGAGAACGTGTTTAATATCATAAAACAGTGCGTAGTATGCAACTGCATAGCCAAAATAAACTCCGATTGTCTCGTATATTTTGCGTGCACCTTCGTGCCCTTCGAGCATAAGATTTTGAACGACCTTAAGTTTTTCTGCAGGACTGAGAGCGGGGTCGAGTTCAATACCTGCCGCAGGAGCAAGCTTAATAACGCTGTCCTGTGAGAAGTACTTAACACCGCAACCATAGTCGCCCGACCACTCGTCTACCATAGCGTCCTTATTGAAGTCCACGGGAACGAATGCAAGCTCGTTGAGCCAACCGGTAATGTTACCTGATATATCAACATATCCGCCTGCTTCGCTTGTACCCATAGCTATACCGAGGATGCCGTTGTCTTCGAGGGACATAGCACCTGCAAGAGCGGTAACGTCACCGTCGTTTGCAACCTCAACCGGAATATCACAGCCAAGCTCGCGGCCGAGTTCTGAAGCAACATCGAGGTACATATTCTTAACATGTTTCTCGAAATCCTCTTCGGAAACCTTTAGGAAGAGGGAGGCAATCATGATTTTGTTGTCGATGTAAACGCCTGCCGAGGAAACGCCAATGCCATCAACACGAGGCATATGAGATGCTGCGGTCTTCATTGCGTTGAGTATTCCCTCGTAATGATATTTAGGATCGGAATTAGTCTTTGGGAACCAAACGACCTCTTCTGAGTAAACAGGTTCACCGTCGATAACTGCACTTACTTTACGGTCGCTTCCGCCTGCGTCGAAGCCGATACGGCAGCCTGAAAGATGACGACCGACGGGCTCTGCAGACTCGTTTTCTTTGGGGGCGTTTTCAAGGGAAACTACATCGACCTCAAAGGGACGTTCATAAACTCTTGACATAAATCCACGGTCAAAATCACGGAGTCCTCCGAAATCGTATGCAGCTTTTATCTTGCTTCCGATAACATCTGAACCTGCGATTATAACCTTGTAACCTCCGCGTACCCAAAGGAGTGATTTTACGACACGCTCAACTATGTCAAAATTCTCCTCGTCGTGACCCGTACCGTCTGTAAATACGGTCATTTCGTATGTAGAAATATAGCCTTTGTTTCTCTCAATACCGATTACAATATTCTGTCCGCCCTCGCTCTTTGCTCTCTCGTCAAAATCCTTAAGCACAAGTGCCATAGGCATATAGCCAAGGTCAAGTGGGGCTGTTGTCTTAAGCTTCATAAATCGTGTTACCTCTCTTTATAGTTCTTTTTATATTAAATTTATCATCAGCGATGATAATGTCTGCATCATATCCGCTGAGCAACGCACCCTTGCCTTCTGCCTTAATAGCACGTGCCGGATTGAAGCTTGCTGCCGCAACCACCTCGGGAACGCTGAGGGTGGTGTTTTCAAGTACGTTGCGAACCGCAATGTTGAGCTTGAGCACCGAGCCTGCAATAGTACCATCGGACAGGCGGCACTCAATTCCCTTAAGGAATATGGGCTGACCGCCGAGGTCATACTCACCGTCGGGCATACCGCCTGCTCTGGTGCAGTCGGTAATAAGACAGAGCTTATCCATCTTTTGCTTTGCAATTACAGAGAATACGCCGGGATGAATGTGGAATGTGTCGCAGATAAGCTCAACGGAAACATCAGTAGCAAGTGCTGCTCCCACAACACCGGGATCGCGGTGTGCAAGAGGTGTCATAGCGTTGAAAAGGTGGGTAGTGTGTCCCACGCCGTCTTTAACTGCAGAAATAGCTTCTTCGTAGTTAGCACCGGTATGCCCCATGGAAATGAGAATATCGGTCTTTTCAGCTATCTCCTTAATTGTCTCGTGTCCACCGTCCATTTCGGGAGCTATTGTTAAGATACGGATTATATCCTGATTGTCAAGCAAGAATTTAGCATTGGGTTTCTGAATGTTTTCTTCCTTTTGTGCACCCTTCTTTGATGGATTAATGAATGGTCCTTCTGCGTGAACGCCGAGTATTTCAGCACCGTCCCATGTCTTGGATTCATCTTTAAGTGATCTTACTGTGTTGAGTGCGGCATCGATCTCATCTTGAGAAACGGTCATCGTGGTGGGAAGGAATGCGGTCACACCGTTTTGTGCTATGCCGTAAGCCATTTTTTTAATTCCATCAGGCTTTGCGTCGGAGGTATCTTCGTTAAGATATCCGTGAATGTGAATATCAACAAGTCCCGGAGCTACGTAGTTGCCTTCTGCATCAATAACAGTCGCATCTGCGGGCAACTTGTCCATTATATCAATTATCTTTCCGTTTTCACTGTCAAAAGCAAGAAACTTACCTTCAACGACCGAATCGGGAAGAACTATTTTACCATTTGTTATGTATGTTAATGCCATAGTAAAACAACTCCTTTGATTGAATTTTCTAATATGTAGTATAGCAGATATCAAATGGGTTTTTATGAATATTTTGTAAATTCTAAACATCCTTGGTGATTTTAATGAATGTATATTCAGAAGGATAATGGTAATTTTTTACGGTCAGGCAGATTAAAGTGTTTTTAAACGAAAAGACACAAATAATAAAGGCCATCCCTTGATTTTTTGTACGGAGAGGCATAACTGATTTAATTAAAAAGTATTGAAAAAAAGACAGCAACACACATATTTTTATCTACACATTTATGTTTTTCAAGATTTCAACGTAAAAAAATTTTAAAGAGAGGAATCTCGAAAACGTAATATTTTCAAGGGTTGCGTGGTTCAATTGAATAAAGAAAAATCCGAACCCCACCATCGTGCAATGAGATTCGGATTTCTACTGTTTGGTACGAGTGTTCATAACAGACCTTACCATCGTGTGATACATAAAAAATCAGCAGTGACGACACCCGAGTTTTGGGTGCCGACACTGTCGGCTGGTGCGGGTAACAGGACTTGAACCTGCACAGCCTTGCGACCATTAGAACCTGAATCTAACGCGTCTGCCAATTCCGCCATACCCGCATATATCGTGCTTTTGTATTCTATCATTTTTGAGTGGATATGTCAATGCTTTTTGAAAATAAATTTCCATGCGTGTTTCTGTGTTAAAGTTTTTATTGCACCTTTGAGGCAAAAGACTATAACACAAAAAATACAGTTGATATGTTAGAAGATTATTCAAATGTATTCAATGCGGAGTTCATTGCGTTTTTGAAATGGATTCATTGACAAAATAAAATATAGGGGGTATAATAAAGTAAAAGAAGTATTTGAGTATACATTATGATAAAACAATTAAGAATTATAGTTTTTTCATGGCAGTTGTAATGACGCTGTGCTGTATTCACGTAAATGCGTTTACAGATGTTACAGGTGTTTTGCAAAAGGAGTCATTAAAAATACTTGCTGTCGGAAACAGTTTTAGTGAAGATGCGGCGGAGTATATACTATTTTAGCAGTTGCAAGGAAAAAGAAGAAGTAAAAATGTATTTTAAAAGAAACGTAAAAAACAATTCTCTGATTAATATAAACCAAATACAGTTGTCGGATACAAATGCACTTAAAGAGTCTTTGGCTGAACTTAACAGCAGAACCAATGAATACGGAGTGGTATTGACCGTAAAGCAGGTAAACAGACTTGCAGATGCGGTAAAGGGTGCATTAAGAGAAAGCGACAGAGTGGAGATAGGTGCAGGGATATTGCCTGTACTTGCCGACGAATTTTCGCGTTCGATATTTGTTGACCAGGAAAACTATGCAGCACTTCTCGAAGAATTAGTATATATTTTTTTTCAGGTTAAGACGGCGGTATGCGACAGAATATCCGACAATGACCTTGTAAGACTGCTCAGGGATTATTATGAAAATAAGGCTATGGGTTCTGTTGATTTGATGAGAGAAAGGGATATAGACCTTTTGGTAAAGTACGTTGAAATGGAACTGGGGCATTTCAGTGCTTCGGTTGGTGATGTTTACGAAACAGAAAGTTATACGGATGAAAGAACTTAAGAATTATTACGGAAATTCGCTTAATTATGAATATATAAACTTTTCCGATTATTTTCGTACGCTTTCAAGCGAGGGAAAGAGACAGTCATTTTTGACAGAGAAAAGGTTTGTCGAAATTAAGAAGAAGATAGGCGAGATATTGTCGGAACTTATTGCGGAATATACGGGTTATGAAAGTACGTCCGTTATGAAAGAAACCGCAAACGATATATTCGTGTCGCTTTTGTATTGTCTTGATATGGCGCTTTTTATGTTTGAATCACACGAAGACGCGCTGGATTATATAATAGAAAATGATGTAAAGACAGTTTACCGAAAGGGACAAAAGGTTATAAAACAGTGCGTGTTTGAATGTGTAAGTCTGTTGGTAAAGGCGAAGAGAAACAGAATAAATTATCCGCATACACGCTACAATAAAATCCTTGACAGTGAAATACTTTCGTATTTAAATAGATATGACAGCAAATATTTTGCACACGGAACGAGCCGGTATTTTTTATATAATTCAGTGAACGGCTGCGGTGGGTACAGAGGAATTTTGCACTTAAAGAAATATCTTGAGAATATAATTTTTGAGAACGGTTTTGTTAACGGATTCGGTGAAGAATTGATACAAAATTTAATTTACGGTTATTGCGAAAAGAATGGTATTGCATATAATGATATAGAAAATAACATATATTCAATAGTGCTAATGAACCGTATATTTGCCGAAATGGCGGGGCGAGACGGTATTGAGGTTTTAAAGGAAGACGCTTTGAAAATATCAAAAATATTAAAGAAACTTCCTGAAAACGAACAGCGAAGGATTATAATTGAAACTTCGGAAAAAATTTTTGACTATTCGTATGCTCAGAGGAGCACTGTAAGACTTGCAGGGCACGTGGTAAATGCCTTAAAAAATAACGATTTAAACAAGATTATTTATATTGGTGAACTAAGATGAAATATCCGATAAAGGAAGCTTTTGAGGCACAGAAAAACGCATATGCTCCTTATTCAAATTTTAAAGTTGGTGCGGCATTGCTATGCTCAGACGGCAGAGTATATAAGGGCTGTAATATTGAAAATTCATCATATCCCGTAACCATATGTGCCGAGCGAGTTGCGATAGGGAATGCTATTGCTGACGGTAATATGGATTTCAAAGCTATAGTTATAACCGGCGGAGACGACTATTGCTATCCATGCGGTATGTGCAGGCAGACTCTTGCAGAATTTGCGGACAGCGAATTCAGAATAGTAATTGCAAAGAACGAGAATGAGACTAAGGTGTACAAATTGAGTGAACTACTGCCCGAAACTTTTGTTCTTAATAAATAAATTTATTAACAATATTAAAAAAAACGTAATTTTTCTTGACAGACTTAATTTTGTATGGTATTATAGTGTAAATTTACGGGACATGTTTTGTATTAATTGCCGTAACAGAGAACGGTTTATATGCTGAGAAAACCGAACGGAAAAGATACAGAGTACCACCTGTGAGTCAAATTTTTATACAGATTGTACACGAGTGAAACATTTGGGTGGAACCGTGCGGATAAAAAAGTTATCCTCACCCCGAAGCGAAAATAATGCTTCGGGGTTTTTGTTATCTGTATAGCTTATTGTGAGAAAATAAAATTCATTATAGAAATGGAGAAGATGTTATGGAAAGAAAATTAAGAGTAGGCGTTGTAGGCGGAACCGGTATGGTTGGTCAGCGTTTTTTGACACTCCTCGACAACCACCCATATTTTGAGGTTGTAGCTATTGCGGCAAGTGCACGTTCTGCAGGAAAGACTTATGAAGAAGCAGTAGGAGACAGATGGAAGCTCAAGACTCCCATGCCTGAAGCGGTAAAGAAAATTGTTGTTACAAATGCATCTGATATAAAGGCAAGTACTGAAAAGGTAGACTTTGTTTTCTGCGCGGTTGATATGAAGAAGGACGAGATAAGAGCGTTGGAGGAAGCTTATGCAAAGGCTGAAATTCCCGTTGTATCAAACAACTCTGCTCACCGTTGGACTCCTGACGTTCCTATGGTAGTGCCGGAAATCAACGATGCACACCTTGAAGTTATCGAAGCTCAGAAGAAGAGACTTGGTACAAAGAAAGGCTTTATTGCAGTTAAACCCAACTGCTCAATTCAGAGTTACGTACCTATGCTTTCGGCATTGCTTAAGTATGAGCCTACAGACGTGGTTGTAACTACATATCAGGCAATTTCGGGTGCAGGAAAGACATTCAAAGAATGGCCTGAAATGATTGACAATGTTATCCCCTATATTGGCGGCGAAGAAGAGAAGAGCGAACAGGAACCTCTTCGTATTTGGGGTAAGGTTGAAAACGGCGAGATTGTTAAGGCAAACGCTCCTCACATTACTACACAGTGTATAAGAGTTCCCGTAACAGACGGACATTTGGCGGCGGTATTTGTATCCTTTAAGAACAAGCCCAGCAAGGAAGAAATTTTGAAGGCTTGGAAGGAATACAAGGGTGCTCCTCAAGAACTTGAATTGCCTTCAGCTCCCAAGCAGTTTATCACATATTTTGAAGAAGATAACCGTCCTCAAACGGGTATAGACAGAGATGTTGAAAAGGGAATGGGAATTACAGTAGGAAGACTACGTGAAGACCACCTTTACGATTATAAGTTTGTCGGTCTTTCTCACAATACGTTGAGAGGCGCAGCAGGCGGTGCAGTACTTATCGCCGAGCTTCTTGCAAAGAAGGGGTATTTGACACCCAAAGACTGAGTTCTGTTAATTGAATTTGAAAAAAGGAAATGTTTTAAATTAAAACACTTCCTTTTTTTTGTAAAAAAATAAAGAATTTTTCACGAAATTATATATTTTTTATTAATAACATGTTATAATATAAGTGAAAAAGATATTCGTTTGATTTTTTACACATAACAACTATTTTGAAAACATTCCGCTTTGTGCGGGGTTAATATACAAAAAGGTGGTATGGAAATGAAGATTACAACAGTAGGAAGACAAATGGATGTGCCTCGTGATTTGAAAGAATTGTTCGAGTCGAAGCTTTTAAAATTTGATAAGTTTTTCAAAGATGAAGCGGAGGCAGTAATCACGATTTCGAGAAAGAAGAATCTTGAATGTCTTGAACTGATGATTACTGCAAACGGAACACTTTTCAGAAGTGAAGAGGCAGATATGACATTCCGTAACGCTCTTGATAAGGCGATTGATACCATTGAAAGACAGATACGCAAAAACAAGACAAGACTTGAAAAGAAGTTTAAGGGAAGCGGTTATGACATTGACGCTTTTTTAGGCGATGATTATGACAGAGAGGAAGAGGAGGAGTTTGAGATAAGAACGAAGACTATTTCGTTTAAGCCTATGTCGGTTGAAGAAGCAATACTTCAAATGAATTTGCTTGAACATGAGTTTTTTGTTTTTACTAATATGGATACAGACGACGTAAACGTTGTATATAAGAGGAAAAACGGAGGCTACGGACTTATTATTCCCGAATAAAAAATAATAGTAATTTATCGCTCGGAACAAACTTTTGTTCCGGGCGATTTTTGTCATATTAAAGATAAAATGCAAGAGAAACTTAACAATAACAAGTATATCGATGTAATACATAATAATTTAAAGTCGTGGCTTGTAAAAAGATTTAAAAATAAAGAATTGTTGTGGGGGGATTGCTAAAAATATATTATTATGTTAATCTATACAATGGTATATGATTTGTGATATATGTAATGGCATGGAGGAATCGAACTATGAATACCAGAATTGAGAAAGACTCGGTAGGAACCCTTGAAATACCCGTGGATGCATACTACGGTGTACAGTCATATAGAGCAAAGCTCAATTTCCCGATTACAGGACGAAATATGTCTGCGGAAATGATTAACTCTCTTGCAGAGGTTAAGAAGGCGGCGGCAATTGCGAATTACAACGACGGCGGACTTTCCGAAGATGTATATAAAGCAATAGTTGAAGCATGTGATTTTATTATTGCGGGCAATTTGCATGACCAGTTTATCTGTGATCCTATTCAGGGCGGTGCAGGTACTTCTGCGAATATGAATGCCAATGAAGTTGTTGCGAACAAGGCACTTGAAATACTTGGACAGGCTAAGGGCGATTACAAGATGGTACACCCGAATGACCACGTAAACCTTTGTCAGTCTACAAATGACGTATATCCCACAGCAGGAAAGCTGACAGCATTGAAGCTTATTGACAAGCTTTTGCCAAAATTAGAGCATCTTCTTTATTCTCTTAACAAGAAGGCAGCAGAGTATGAAGGCATTATAAAGATGGGAAGAACACAGCTTCAGGACGCAGTTCCCGTAAGCCTTGGCGGTTCTTTTAAGGCGTTTGCGAGTGCGATTTCAAGAGATATAGAAAGAATAAGAAAGACGGCAGACGGACTTAAGACGATAAATATGGCGGCTACAGCAGTTGGTTCATGTATAAACGCTACACAGGGATATTACGATAATATTATGAAGTGTATGTGTGACGTTACAGGATACGACTTGGTAAGGTCAAATGATTTGTATGACGGCACACAGAATCTTGATACCTTTGTATATGTTTCGGGAGCAATAAAAGCGTGTGCGGTAAATATGTCAAAGATGTCGAATGACTTAAGACTTATGTCAAGCGGTCCCAAGACTGGACTTGGAGAGATAGTACTTCCTCCGAGACAGAACGGCTCTTCGATAATGCCCGGAAAGATAAACCCGGTAATTCCCGAGGTTGTGTCTCAGGTTGCATTTAATATTATCGGTAACGATATGACGATAACAATGGCGGCAGAAGCAGGACAACTCGAACTTAATGCATTTGAACCTGTACTTTTCTATAACTTATTTGAGTCAATAGAGACGTTGGGTAATGCGGCAATGACTTTGGCAGATAACTGCATTGACGGTATAGTTGCAAATGCAGATACTTGCAAATCATACGTTGAGAGAAGTGCGGGACTTGTTACAGCACTTTGTCCTGTAATCGGATACGTTAAGTCGGCGGATATAGCAAAGAAAATAATATCCTCCGGTAAAACGGCAAAAGAGTATCTTTTAGAAGAAGGCACGTTTACAGAGAAAGAGATAGACGAGCTTCTTGACCCGGCAAAGCTTGTTTGGCCTATAAACCATTAAGTGAATACATAGAAACTCCCGAGGACAAGCGTCTTCGGGAGTTTTTTAAATATAAAATATACGTAAACTCTTGACAATTACGAATATATTTGTTATAATACAAAATGTTGAAAATAATCGCCGGAATGATGGAATTGGCAGACGTGCTGGACTCAAAATCCAGTGGTAGCGATACCGTGCGGGTTCGACCCCCGCTTCCGGCACCAGAAAAAGACCAAGTCAATTGACTTGGTCTTTTTCAATGAAATTCGCCTTACGGCGAGTGAAATAGCTTCGCTGTGAAATACGCTTACGCGTATGAAATATTTGCTTCGCAAATGTTAGGAGGCGAATTTTATTTCACATTTTGCCGCCGAGGCAAAATATTTTATAATTCGTAGAATTGTTTCATATTGCATAGCAATATTTCATTAATTATGTTATAATATTGCAAAAGAGGTGATTATATTAATGACCGAAAATATAATTAACGGAATAAGAATACATCACTATTATTGTGTTGATTCGACGAACAGAATAGCCCTTGAAAATACAAATGCACAGCACCTTTTGACAGTAATAGCCGATAGTCAGACCGGTGGAAAGGGGAGAATGGGCAGACAGTATTTTTCGTATAACGGCGGTTTATATATGTCTGTTGTTTTGAGGTTGTCAGAGATTGATATTCCTATAAATTTATGTACCCCCGCAGCGGCGTTGGCTGTAAAGGGAGCATTGGAAAATGTAGGTGTATCGAGCGTTAAGATAAAGTGGGTAAACGACATATTGCTCAATGAAAAGAAGATATGCGGTATTCTTACCGAATGTCGAACAGCAGAAGAGGGCATAAAAAGTATAGTGGTGGGTATAGGAATCAATCTTACCGAGCCCGAGAATGACTTTCCCGCGGAGATAAAACATAAGGCGGGTTACGCGAATTTTAGCGGCGACAAATTAGTACTTGCTTCTGATATTACAATTAGGCTTGGAGAGCTTGTGAAAAAGAAACCTAACGATATTGTAGCAGAATACGAAAAGAATATGGTGTGGATAGGCGAAAACGTAACTGTAACCGATTATGCAGATAATAACAGGAAAATTACAGGTAAAATAATCGGTGTAAATGACGATTGTTTTTTAAAGATAAAACTTGACGACGGAACAGAAAGGTTACTTTCGTCGGGAGAAATAATATAGAAAAAAAGCTGTGTTTTTACACAGCCTTTTTTATGAGTTTGTTTATTAACAAACTTATGTCAAATCTTGTACAAAAAGTTCGCGAACAGTATTTTCGTCGTCTTTCTTACCGCCTGCGTTGCGTTCAGCAAGGAACTTGGGAGCAACCTGAGGAAAGAGGGCGAATGAAAGAACGTCTTCGTCGCATTTAGCGAGGTCTTTTGCTTCCTCGCGGTACTTTTCAAATTCGGGAGCGATAAGGTCTGCAGGTCTGCAAGTGATTATTTCCGTATCGTCGCCGAGAACCTTTTTGCGAACCTCTTCGTTAACTTCACCGGGGAGCTGACCGTATTCGCCGTGAAGAAGGCCTTTGGATTCTTTTGTAGCCATCTTGTAGCGTTCGCCGGTGAGAACGTTAAGAACTGCTTGGCTGCCTACGATCTGGCTTGTAGGAGTTACGAGGGGAGGATAACCGAAGTCTTTTCTGACTCTCGGTACTTCTTCAAGAACTGCATAGTATTTATCTTCTGCTTTAGCTTGTTTAAGCTGAGAAATAAGGTTGGAAAGCATACCGCCGGGAACTTGATAGAGCAGAGTGTTGGGGTCAACGTTGAGAACTTTTGGGTCAAGGAATCCGTCTTCTTTGAGCTTAGCGGCAATGTTACGGAAGTGTGCCGCAGGTTTTGTCAAGAGACCGAGGTCAATGCCTGTATCGTATTCCGTACCCTTAAGTGTAGCAACGAGTGCTTCGGTAGAGGGCTGAGATGTACCGTTGGCAAGAGGAGAAAGTGCTGTATCGATAATATCAACACCCGCCTGAATTGCCATAAGGTATGTCATTTCGCCCGTACCGGTTGTGTTATGAGTATGAAGATGTATCGGAACGTTAACCTTTTTCTTCATAGCTTTTACAAGAGAGTATGCATCGAAGGGAAGGAGCAAGTTTGCCATATCCTTGATACAGATTGTATCAGCACCCATATCCTGCAATTTAACAGCAAGGTCAACGAAATATTCCTCGTTGTGAACAGGGCTTACGGTATAGCTTATAGCGGCTTCTGCGATTCCCTTATATTTTTTTGTGGCTCGCATAGCGGCTTCCATATTTCTTGTATCGTTAAGTGCGTCGAATATTCTGATTACATCGATGCCGTTTTCGATAGATTTTTTGATAAACATATCAACAACGTCATCGGCATAGTGCTTATAACCGAGAAGATTCTGTCCGCGAAGAAGCATTTGAAGCTTTGTGTCGGGAAGATTTTTTTTGAGAGTTCTGAGTCTTTCCCAAGGGTCTTCACCGAGAAATCTCATACAAGAGTCAAAGGTAGCTCCGCCCCAACATTCGAGAGACCAGAAGCCTGCTTCATTGAGTTCTTTACACGCCGGAATCATATCTTCGATTCTCATTCTTGTAGCCGCTTGAGATTGGTGAGCGTCACGGAGAATTGTATCTGTAATAAAAACTTTTTTAGCCATAAATACTTACCTCATAATTAACCGCCGAAAATAGCTATTAATACGCCTGCCGCAATAGCAGAGCCTATAACTCCGGCAACGTTTGGCCCCATAGCGTGCATAAGAAGGAAGTTGGAGGGATTTTCTTCCTGACCGACCTTCTGAGAAACGCGGGCCGCCATAGGAACTGCAGAAACGCCTGCAGAACCCATAAGGGGATTGATTTTCTTTCCTTCGGGAAGGAAAAGGTTCATGAATTTAGCGATAATAACACCGAAGGCAGTAGCAACACCAAACGCTACAACACCCATAATGATAATTTTGATAGTTTGAAGCTTAAGGAAGGTAGAACCGGTTGCGGTAGCACCGACGGAAATTCCGAGGAATACCGTAACGATATTCATAAGCTCGTTTTGTACTGTTTTTGAGAGACGTTCGCACACACCGCATTCTTTGAGGAGGTTACCGAACATAAGTGCACCAATCAAAGGAGCGGCACTTGGAACTATTAATGCAACGAATATTGTAGAAACAATGGGAAATATAATCTTCTGCAATTTAGAAACGGGCTTCAAAGTGTCCATAACTATAGCGCGTTCTTCTTTTGTTGTAAGAGCCTTCATGATAGGGGGCTGAATAACGGGAACCAATGCCATATACGAATAAGCTGCAACGGCTATAGGTCCGAGCAGATGAGATGCAAGTTTTGACGTAACGAAGATTGCAGTAGGGCCGTCCGCGCCGCCTATAATACCGATAGAACTTGCTTCAGGGCCTGTAAAACCGAGAAGAATGGCAACGGCATAGGTAGCAAAAATACCTATCTGAGCAGCCGCACCGAGAAGAAGACTTTTTGGGTTAGCAATCAACGGACCAAAGTCTGTCATAGCACCGACACCGATAAAGATAAGACAGGGATAAATCCCCAGCTTAACTCCAAGGTAGAGCACGTCGATAAGACCAATACTCTTTACGTCTGCAAATGTGCCCCAGTTAACGGTACCGTTTGCAAATATTTGTTCGTGGAAAATACC
This sequence comes from Eubacteriales bacterium, assembly GCA_045587445.1. Lineage (GTDB taxonomy): Bacteria > Bacillota > Clostridia > Oscillospirales > CAG-272 > RGIG1995. Next base: position 72,448 of record JAZNCH010000053.1, read on the forward strand.
TGCACCCGGGAGGTTTGTGAGAAGCATACCGACCGCGATGGGAAGAAGGAGTAATGGTTCAAACTTCTTTCCTATAGCAAGGTAACACAAAAGACAGGCAATACCAATCATAATGAGGTTTTTCCATCCGCCTTGTTCAAAGAACAGGGCAAAACCCGTATCGTTTAAAAAGTTAATTAAAGCGTCCATCAAATGTCCTCCGAAAACAATTATGCGAGAGTGCAGAGAACAGCACCCGAGTCAACGGAAGTGCCTACCTGAACGTTTACGGAAGCAACCGTACCATCGGAGGGGGCCATAATTTCGTTTTCCATCTTCATAGCTTCAAGAATCATAAGAACGTCGCCTTTTTTGACAGACTGACCGTTAGCAACGTTAACTTTAAGTATAGTACCGGGCATAGGGGAGTTAATTGTAACAGAACCGGAAGAAGCGGGAGCGGAAGCCGCATGCGTTGCGGGAGCGTTCTTTAATTCTTCTTTGTCAATAATTTCAAGTGTGATTTCGTATACGTTTCCATTTACGTTAACTTTGTAAGCTTTCATTTTTCTTTACCTCTTTACAGTTAATTAAAGTTTTTTGAACGAAACTACTCGAATTGCCGAGATGTCCGTTCCGTTTTCTTCTGCGATTGCTGCACATATCGCCGCAAGCAATTCTTGTTTGTTTTCAATGGGAGCCGCTTTTGTCTCTAAAGTCTGTACGTTGTTTGTAACGGCGGGAGTTTGTGTTTGCGGTGCTTCTTTGTAGTTGCGGAAAAACGCGTTCATAATATTAACGATTCCGACGAGCAAAGCAAGACCGACAAAAACTACACCAATTCCAAGTGCACAAACAAGCAAAATAGAGGGTTCTTCAGTACTTGTTGATTGAAGTAGGTAGTTGCCCATTTTTTTACTCCTTTTTTATTGTAATTTTATTAATTTCTTTATAAATTTTGAAATAATCAAAAAACATATTTAGTTTACCATATTTTTGGGTGAATATGGTAAAAAAGGTGTGATATTAACAAAAAATTCACAATTCTTATTAAACATTATTTATTCAAAAAAATATTGACATCTTGTTTTATGGGGGGTATAATTATTTTTATATTTATTTTAAAATATATTTTTAGGTAAAAGGGGCAAAGGGTAATGAGTAAGCTTCAAAAAGCGAGAGAAATAATCAACGGCGCTGACAGGGAGATGGCACGTCTTTTTGAAAAGAGAATGGATGCTGTTAAGATGGTTTTCGAATATAAAAAAGAAAATGGCATTCCGATTGACGATTTTGGCCGAGAGGAAGAAATGATTAAGCGTAATTCAGATTATATTGAAAACGAAGAATATAGGTCATATTACGTAAACTTTTTGAAGAACAGCATAAAGCTTTCAAAGGATATGCAGCACAAGCTTCTCGAGGGAATGAAGGTTGCATACAGTGGAGTTGAGGGGGCATTTTCAAATATTGCGGCACAAAAAATATTTCCCGATGCACTTTGTGTTCCTTACGGTGATTTTAAAGCTGCATATAAAGCTGTAGAGAACGGTGAATGTGATTGTGTTTTGTTGCCTATTGAAAACAGCCACAACGGTGACGTTGGAAACGTGCTTGATTTGGCGTTTTTCGGCAGTCTTTATATAAACGGTGTATACGAAGCGGACGTTGTACAGAACCTTTTGGCAAATAAAGGGACGACTATTGATGATATAAAAAAAGTAATCAGTCATCCTCAGGCGTTGGGACAAAGCGCATCATATATTGAAAAATATGGTTTTGAAACCGAAGAGGCGGTTAATACGGCAGTTGCCGCAAAAATGGTTGCAGAATCGGGAAGAAATGACATTGCGGCAATAGGAAGTATTGAAGCGGCTGAAAAATTTGGTTTAAAAGTTCTTGCTTCTCACATTAACGAAAGTAATACAAATACAACGAGATTTGCTGTGTTTTCACGTTCAAACAGATTGCCTTCTTCAACAGATGATAGGTTTATTATGTTATTTACGGTAAAGAATGCCGCAGGTTCGTTGGGACGAGCAGTTTCGGTGATCGGTCAGCATGGATTTAACCTGAGAGCTTTAAAGAGCAGACCTACCAAAGAATTGGTATGGGACTATTTCTTCTATGTAGAGGGTGAGGGTAATATAGACAGTTGGCAGGGCAAGGCTATGCTTGAAGAATTGGAGAAGTGTTGCTCGAATTTAAAGGTTATAGGAAGATTTGAAAAAGAAATTCATATTTAATGGGGCGAAAAAATGATTATTCCAATTAAAACTCAAAATGGCTCATATAACATATATCTTGGAAGAGGCGGATTAAAAAAAGCGGGGGAATACTTTAACTTGAATCGAAAGGTTTTGGTTGTAACCGATTCGGGAGTACCTGCAGAATATGCCGAAACAGTTGCAGAGTGCTGTAAGAGTGCTGTAATTGTTACCATAGAAATGGGGGAAAAATCCAAGAATATAGATACTTTCAAATATTTGCTGGAGTGTTTGGTAAATAACAATTTTACAAGAACCGACTGTGTTGTTGCAGTAGGCGGCGGAGTTGTGGGTGATTTATCGGGCTTTGTTGCATCTGCATTTATGCGAGGTATTGATTTTTATAATATACCTACGACGGTTTTGTCTCAGGTTGATTCCTCTATTGGCGGCAAGACTGCTATAGATTTTATGGGACTTAAGAATATTGTAGGTGCATTTTATCCACCGATGGGAGTACTTATTGACCCCGATACGTTGAAGACGTTGCCGAAGAGACAAATATCAAACGGACTTGCAGAGGCGTTGAAGATGTCGATGATTGCAGATCCCGTATTGTTTGATATATTTGAAAATGGCGATATAGAATCCGATATAGATAATATAATTGAACGTTCACTTCGCATTAAGAAATACGTAGTTGAAGAGGACGAGAAGGAATCGGGATTACGTAAGACGTTAAACTTTGGTCATACTTTGGCTCACGCCATTGAAAGCGTAAACGAGCTTGAGACCTACTATCACGGTGAGTGCGTAAGTATAGGTATGGTACCTATGTGTGCTCCCGACGTAAGAGAGAGACTTTTGCCTATACTAAAAAAGCTTGATCTTCCGACAGATACTGAATATACAGCAGAACAGCTTATAGATGCTTGCAGACATGACAAGAAGACGTCGGGGGACATTATAACAATTGTATACGTTTCCGAGATAGGCAAATCAGAGCTTAGAAAGATGGCGTTTGTTGAATATGAAGAGTTAGTAAAGAAGGTGCTTGGATAGAATATGAAAAATACCTTTGGAAATAATTTAACCATAACAGTGTTTGGTGAAAGTCACGGCAGTGCAATTGGAGCTGTTATTGACGGAATAGCTCCCGGAATTGAAGTTGACAAGGACTATATAAGTAAGCTCTTGACACTGCGTAGACCCTCGGGTTCAATATCTACCGCAAGACAAGAGGCTGACGAATTTGTGATAGAAAGCGGTGTTTTTGAGGGAAAGACAACAGGAACGCCGATTTGCATATTGATTCCCAATAACGATACTCGTTCAAAGGATTATTCTGCGACACGTTGGTTGGCAAGACCGTCTCACGCCGATTATACAGCAAATTGCAAGTATCACGGTTTTGAGGATTACAGAGGCGGCGGCCATTTTAGCGGCAGAATTACTGCGGCGATAGTGGCAGCAGGGGCGATAGTTATGTCTGCCCTAAACAAAAAAGGGATAAAGATAGGTACGCATATAAAGAAGTGTGCGGGAATATCTGACGTTGATTTTTCCGATAATATCAATTTTGAGATAGACAGCTTGTATGAAAAGGGCTTTGCTGTACTTGATGATTCTGTTGCAGAAAGAATGACCGATGCAATAACAGAAGCGAAGAAAAACGGGAACAGCGTAGGCGGTATACTTGAAACTGTTATAACAGGACTTGATGCAGGTGTAGGAGAACCTATGTTTGATACACTTGAGGGTATGATTTCACACGGCGTGTTTGCTATTCCCGGAATAAAGGGTGTTGAATTCGGTGCAGGTTTTGGTATAGCCGATATGACGGGAAAAGAAGCAAACGACAGTTTTTATACAAGAGACAGCAAAATATATACAAAGACGAATAATGCAGGTGGAATAAACGGCGGAATAACAAACGGTATGACTGTAATATTCAGATGTGCCGTAAGACCTACCCCTACCTTGAGTATGGAACAAGATACGGTAGATATTAAAGAAATGCAAGACACCGTTCTTCTTTCAAAAGGAAGACACGACCCTTGTATAGTACACAGAGCAAGAATAGTTGTTGACTGTATTACCGCATTGACAGTTGCGGATATGCTCACAACAAGATACGGAACGGATTGGTTGGCGAAATAAAAAATGATATACGGGTGTATAGCTGAAAAACTGGGGCACAGTTTTTCAAAGGATATTCATAACAGACTTTTTGATTACAGTTACGAATTGTGTGAGGTGCCGAAAGACGAGCTTGACGTTTTTATGCACAAGAAGGATTTTAAGGCGATAAACGTTACTATTCCTTATAAAGAAAGTGTAATACCTTATCTTGATTGGATTAGCGATACTGCGAAAATGATAGGTGCTGTAAATACGATAGTAAACGAAGACGGCTACTTAAAGGGATATAATACCGATTTTTCGGGATTATCGGCTCTTATAAATCGTAACGGAATTGAATTAAAGGGTAAAAAGGTTTTGATACTCGGAAGCGGCGGAACGTCAAAGACCGCCCTTGCAGTATCAAAAAGTATGGAATGTTCTTCGGCCTACCGTGTTTCAAGAGACGGTAAAGAAGACTGTATTACTTATAGCGAAGCAAAGGAAAAGCACGGAGATACGGAAATTATAATCAATACTACTCCTGTTGGAATGTATCCAAAAATAGGTTTTTCTCCCATAGATTTAGAGGATTACCCGAGGGTTATTGCAGTAGTTGATGCAGTTTATAACCCGCTTCGCTCCAAGCTTGTATATGACGCAAGAAAAAAAGGAATAAATGCCGTAGGCGGTTTGTATATGCTTGTGGCTCAGGCAGCAGTTGCGGCAGAAAAATTTATTGACACCAAGGTTCCTGTATCGGAAATAGACAGAGTTTACGGAGAACTCGTAAGACTTAAAGAGAATATAGTTTTGACAGGTATGCCCGGAAGCGGAAAATCGACTATAGGTAAGTTACTTGCCAAGGAACTTGGAAGAGTGTTTATTGATACTGATGAAGAGATAGTCAAAAAGGTTAATAAACCTATACCTCAGATATTTGCCGAAGAGGGCGAAGCAGCTTTCAGAAAACTTGAAACTGATGTGATAATAGAACTTTCGTCAGTACAAAGTGCAGTAATTGCCACAGGAGGCGGAGCTATATTGAATCCATTAAACATTGAAATGTTAGGTGAAAATGGCAGAATATACTTTATTGACCGTAATATTGAAAATATTGTTGCTACATCTGACAGACCGTTGTCGAGCAACAGAGCAGACCTTGAAAAGAGATATAGAGAAAGGTATCCTCTTTACACTTCAAGATGTAACAGACATATACGTGTATGTAATGACGCGGAGAAAAATATGCAAATGATTAAGAAGGATTTTTTGCGATGAAGATACTTGTAATTAACGGACCTAATATAAATATGCTCGGTATAAGAGAACCTAACCTTTACGGAAGCCAAAATTATGGGGCTTTATGTGAAATGATAAGTAACTATGCCAAAGAAAATAATATAGCGGTTGAGCTGTTTCAGTCTAACCACGAAGGCAGTATGGTAGATAAGATACAACAGGCATACGGTGTATTTGACGGTATTGTTATGAATCCGGCGGCTTATACACATACAAGTGTTGCATTGCTTGACGCACTAAAGGCTGTTAGTATTCCGACAGTTGAAGTGCATATATCCGACGTATCAAAGAGGGAAGATTTCAGACAAATAAGCTATGTGAGACAATACTGCGAAAAGACTATATCTGGTCATGGATTTGACGGATATATAGAAGCTATGGCATATTTAAACGAGAAATACGGTAAAAAAATGACTGTAAAAATTGAAAAATCAAAGGCAAAGGGAGTTGTTGAAGCCCCCCCGTCGAAAAGTGTTGCCCACAGAGCATTGATATGCGGTGCATTGGGCCAGGGCTCGGAGATACATAATTTAGCTTATTCAAAGGATATTCAAGCAACTATTGATTGCTTGAATAATATGGGAGCATATGTAGAAAAAGACGGTGATACGGTAAAAATCGGAGGGCTTAACTCTGAAAACGTATTGGAAAACGTTGAAGTGTTCTGCAATGAAAGCGGTAGCACTTTAAGATTTTTGATACCGTTAGCGATGCTTTTCGGTAAGAAAATTTCGTTTAGCGGAAGCGAGAGACTTTTTGAAAGACCATTAGATGTTTATGAAGATATATGCCGAGAGCAAGGTATATTTTTTGAGAAGAATAGTAATAGCGTAACTGTATGCGGAAAGCTCAAAGCAGGGAAATATAACGTCCCCGGAGATATATCAAGCCAGTTTATAACAGGACTTTTGTTTGTGTTACCGCTTCTTGAAGAAGACAGTACTTTGGCTGTTACAGGCAAATTTGAAAGTGCCTCGTATATTGATTTGACACTTAGTGCGATGCGTTCTTTCGGTGTTGAAATATCAAGAAAAGATAACGTGTTTTATATAAACGGTGGACAGAAATATAAGACACAGAATTATACTGTTGAGGGCGATTGTTCAAATGCGGCATTTCTTGAAGCGTTTAACGTTATAGGCGGAAACGTAGATGTTAAGGGAATAAATCCCGATACACTTCAAGGAGACGGAGTTTACAAAACTATGTTTAACTCTTTGAAAAAAAGGGGAAAGCAGTTTGATTTGTCCGATTGTCCCGACCTTGCTCCTGTAATGTTTGCTATGGCGGCATATACGGGTGGTGCCGAATTTACAGGTACTGCAAGACTAAAGATAAAAGAAAGCGACAGAGCGTCTGCAATGGCGGAAGAATTGGCAAAGTTCGGTATAGAAGTATCTGTTTTTGAAGATTCTGTAACTGTTCATAATGGTGTTTTAAAAGAGCCTACGGAAGCTCTTAATGGACACAACGACCATAGAATAGTAATGGCTTTATCGCTGCTTTGCTCGGTTACGGGCGGTACACTTGAGGGTGCTGAAAGTATAGCGAAAAGCTATCCCGATTATTTTGAAAGAATAGAAGGTTTAGGCGTAAAGGTGAAAAGACAATGAGCAAATTAATGAAGATAGATAAGTCGAAGAAATTTTTGATTGTGGGACTTGGACTTCTCGGCGGTTGTTATGCAATGGCTTTGAAGAAAAAAGGATATTATGTAAGTGCGATAACAAAGAGTGAAGAAGATATAGAGTTTGCATATCAAAAGGGTATTATTGACAGAGGGAGTATATCCGTTGATAAAGAATTAATTGAAGAAGCAAATATAATTATCTTTGCTCTCTACCCTCATACTTTTGTTGAATGGATAAAAGAATACGGCGATTTAATAAAAGTCGGAACAGTGATAACAGACGTAACCGGTGTAAAAAGCTGTCTTGTATACGAGATTCAGTCGATGCTGAAAGAGGGCGTTGAATTTATAGCGGCTCACCCAATGGCAGGCCGCGAGGTAAGCGGAGTACAAAACAGCGATGACAGTATTTTCAAGGAAGCGAACTATATTGTTGTTCCTACAGAAAAAAATACATTTAGTGCAATAGAGCTTTGCAAAGAGCTTGGAGAAATTTTAGGATTTGCACGTGTGTCGGTATTGAACCCCGAAAAACATGATGAGATGATTGCATTTTTGTCTCAGTTAACCCACTGTATAGCAGTATCTCTTATGTGTGCAAACGATAACCCCGGGCTTGTTCTTTACACGGGAGACTCGTTTAGAGATTTAACGAGAATTGCTAAGATAAACGATGAAATGTGGAGTGAGCTTTTTCTTTTGAACAGAGAAGCATTACTTACAGAAATGGAAAAATACAGAAAGACTTTTGATAAGTTATACGACTGTATAAAAAATAATGACAGAGAAGAAATGCGCAGTATGATGCGTATTTCGACTGAGCGCAGAGGCGAGTTCAACAAGAAAGAGGGCAAATGAATAAATGAATATGCATTTTTACAGAAAGCTTCCAATACCGCAGGTTGTAAAAGAAGAATACCCGGTTTCAGCAGAAATGGAACAAATAAAAAATAAAAGAGATAATGAAATAAAGGCGGTATTTGAAGGAAAATCTAACAAATTTTTGCTTATAATAGGACCTTGCTCGGCAGATAACCGCGAAGCTGTTTTTGATTACATTTCGCGTCTCCGCAAGGTAGAAGATGAGGTTAAAGATAAGATTATTATTATTCCTCGTATTTACACAAACAAACCAAGAACCACAGGTGCGGGATATAAAGGGATGCTTCACCAGCCGAATCCTGATGAAAAGCCTGATATGCTTAAGGGAATCGTTGCAATAAGAGAGATGCATTTGAATGCTCTGAAAGACTATGGATTTACTTGTGCTGATGAAATGCTTTATCCTGAGAACCACCGTTATCTTTCCGACTTGCTTTCCTACGTTGCCGTAGGTGCAAGATCTACCGAGGATCAGCAACACAGATTAACGGCAAGCGGACTTGATATTCCGACAGGTATGAAGAACCCCACAAGCGGAGACCTTTCAATAATGATGAACTCAATAAAAGCGGCACAGAGCAGCCATACGTTTATTTACAGAGGTTGGGAAGTTAAGAGCGACGGCAATCCGTTAACTCATGCTATATTGCGCGGTTATACTGATTTTGCAGGTAAAAATATATCAAATTATCACTATGAAAACTTGCTTGAAGTATGCGAAATGTACGGAAAATCGGGACATACAAACCCTGCCGCTATTATTGATACAAACCACGCAAACTCCTCTAAAAAATACCTTGAGCAGATAAGAATATCAAAAGAAGTTGTTGAAAACCGTAAGCAGAACGCTGACATAAAGAGTCTTGTAAAGGGACTGATGATTGAAAGCTATATTGAAGACGGCGCGCAATGCGTGGGAGAACACGTTTACGGTAAGTCTATTACAGACCCATGTCTCGGTTGGGAAAAAACGGAAAAGCTTATACTTGAACTTGCTGATATGCTTTAAAAAATACAGGCACTCTATACAGTTTTGAGTGTCTGTTATTTTTTTACAAAAGTTTATATATGTTGACAAAAAACAAAAACAATATTATAATGTTATTAATAAAAATTTAATATTTTTCGAGGTGTTTTTATGAACCCTAATTTGATAATTTTTGTGCTGTGGATTCCTTTTATATTTCTTCTTTCAATATATGGTACAATTTACTGTATAAGAGGCTATAAGAAAGGATTATACCGTTCTTTGATTTCGGTTGGTGCGACAGTTGTTTCCGGAATAATAAGTGCAATTCTTGCTAAGTTTTTTGCATCGGGAATTGCAGACAGTGCATATAATACTATTTTAGCAGAGAGTATTGGCGACTCAAATCCTTTGTTTGCCGATTTTATCAAGCTTTTTGCAAAAGGTATATTACAGGGGTTTATTGCCTTGTTTTTGTTCTCATCTATCCTCTTTATGCTGACGATTATTTTCAAGGTTATTGCAGCTGCGATTGTTAAAGATAGATTTGAACCGGAAAATAAGGGGATGCGTTGGGCAGGTCTTGGTGTTCGTTTTGTTGAGGCTATAGTATTTACTTTGCTTTTGTTGCTCCCCATTTATGGTACATTGGCTACCTACATGCCTATAGCCGAAGAAATAATTGATATGAGTATGACTTCCGATGGCGAAAGTGAAGATATGGTAGTTTCGGATATTATCGAAAAAATAGGAGACCATCCATTGCTGAAGGCGGCTAAGACAAAACCTATGGAAGTCATTTACAACGGACTTGCAGACTCTAAGGTGGAGAATTCTAATCTTAATATTCCTAAGATGCTTTCGTCTTTAAGCGGTATATTGGAACAGTTGAAGGGAATAGAGAATCTTCCTGAAGAAGAGCAAAAGGCTGCTATTCAATCACTTATAAAATATATCGACGAAAACCTTGTCGGTCGGGAATGGTTTTATGATGTTTATTCGCTTGCGAAAAATGAGTTTGTTAAGATGTATAACAGCTCAATGAGCGACTTGTTAGGAGAAGAAAAAGTCTTTGCAGATGAATTTATAGCGTCACTTGAATTATCCGAAAAGGATTTTCAGAGCTGTGCAAAAGAATCGCTTGAATTTGCCGAATACATAATAGAAAACGACCTTCTCATAAAAATGGAGCAAGAAGATCTCTCAGTGTTATACACCGATGAATGTCTGTATCGTTTTGGTGAATGGTTGAACTGCAATGAGTCTATGCTTTCATTTAAAAAGATGATGATTATGTCATCCTTGAATGTATTTACCGGAAGTGCCGAAAATTCATTTAAGCTTCTTTCGAGGGTTGATATAAAAATTCACACAGATAAGGAAGAACAGAAACAAGAGGCGGGGGCAACACTTGTTTTATTGAAAGGTGTACAGAAGCTTGTCGTTGCCGAGGGATTGGTAAGGCACCCCGATTTTGGTTATGATATTGTAAAAGAATATATCACCCCATACGATTTTGCAAGTTTGTTGTATCATTCAGACGTTGAAGACACGTCTAATCCTGTCGTTGTATTTTTGAATGAAAATCCGACCATTGTTTCGAGTCTTATGGAAGTGCTTAAACAGTATGCAACAATGCCGTTGACCGATGCATACTACGTTAATTATGCGAACAACTATATAAGAGAACAAACACAAGACCTTGAGCTTGGTGGCGGTTATATGGGCGGAGACGTTGCTTTACAAGATTTTTCGTTCAGTATGGTTGACGGAAACGGAAACGTATATTACAACGGTGAAATGTTTTCCGGAGGAAACGGAGGCATCTTCTCGGCTGTAATGGGAAATTAATTAAATAAAAATATAGAGTGTACATAGGTTAATCAACCTGTGTACACTCTGTTTTTATCTAAATATTGCGTGTATAATTTTTGATAGAAGGGAACGAGATTTTGAAAGTATTTTTCTCAAATAGTACGTACGTCTATTTAATTGAATATATATTTTATACAACTTGTTCTTATTGCAGTCGATATATTTATCGTCTCTGTAAAAACCTTCGAGAATACCGATTATATTCTCTTTTTTAATATCATACTCATTGAAAAAATTATTGTCTCCGCGAATAACATACCCGTTTTTTAAAACTTTTATTACCCTGTGAAGAACATATTTTCCGTATTTGTTTTTATATAACAAAACATCGTTTTCTTTTGGGGGATTTTTTAGCTTTTTTACGATTATTGTATCACGGTTTTGGCGTATAAGCGGCATCATACTGAATCCTTTTGTAAGCTGTGCAAATACGCCGTCTCTTTCAATGAGTGTTTCGTAATCGGTAACTTCGTTTTGTGTGTTCATATAGGAATTATTCAATAATGAGGTCGTTTGCTCTCAAGGTTTCAAGATAAGCTTCGATTGAGCTTTTTGCTTCCTCGGCTGATACTTCGTAGTTTTCCGTTATTTTGTTAACAATTTCATCTGTCGTAATATCATTTTCAAGAAGCTTAAAAATGAATTCTCCGACAGAATTCAATTTAATCATACCGTTAAATTTGTTGTTTTCATTTCCGACTGCAAGCGCAACTGCCTGCCCCGCAACGTTTCTGACAATAAAGTTGTATTTGAGTTTCATAATTCGATACCTTCTTTTAAAATTAATTTACAATTATTGATTCTTGTATACAGAATCATAGTTCTCTTTCTCTGCCTTCTTTTTGTTGGAATTACCTTTTATAACAAATAAAATCGTTGCTGCGATTACGTAAACAACTGAAAATGCAATTGTAAAAGTAAAAGCAAATGCTTGTTTTTCGGATGCACCTGAAATACCGAAGAGTATAACGTACATACCTACTATCGAAGCAATAAAATTGAGAATAACTCGAAGAATTATATTTAGTTTTTTTGGTTTTAAAAGAAGTGAAGAAAGGGACAACCAAAGAGAAAGTAATGCTAACAGCATTAATGCTGAAATGTTAAGATAATTACCTGCATTTGCTCCTGCGGCAAAAGCAATAAACGAGCATCCCAAAACGCATAGTGTGAAGATCACACATGCGTTCTGGAAAATACCGTAAATAAACTTCCAAAAATTTGTTTTCATTTTGAGAAAATCCACCTCTTAGTCAAGGTCGGAGAAGTTAATCTCAAAGGTATTAACGACCTTTTCCTGTGCTTTAAGATACTTTTGAGTACCGTTTTCTACGTTAGCCTTGAAACCGGAGTTTGTTGCAGTCATAGGTTCAAGACCGCATACGTATGTGCCGGATTGACAAGCTTTCCATTCGAGGAAGTTTGTGAGAGCTGGGGAGAGATAATTAATTCTAAGGCTTGTGTTAATATCGGGGTTATCGATACCAAAGTACTTTTCCGAAAGCTCGTGTTCAAACAGCATTTCACCAAAATTGTCCTGAGGAGCCTCCAAATAGTTCCATGCTTCAGGATTTTCCTTTGCCAAAGCGTTAAAAGGATGACATTTTGTAGAAGGAATAACTATTTTTGCGTTTTCAGAAATAAGCGGATAACCGAGGTTGAAGTGATAGAGCATAGAAAGGTGAGTGTCTGTAAAGCCTTCGTTTTTAATAACGTCTTTAACGAATATCTTGTCCTCACCGTATTTGCAAGTAATTGAACGTGTCAATGTCATATTTGAACCGAACAAAATAGCTTCACGCATAACACCTGAGATTGTAACTGAGCTTCCGTCCTCGGGAATTTCGATGTTGAGGTGTTCGCAAGGAGTATTGCTTATTCTGCCGTGAAATGTAAGCTCGGGATTTGTGCCGTCTGTGCCGCCGTAATTCTTAAGACCGCAGGTAGTCAAAAATCCACCGCCGAAAGAACGAAGCCATACGTTGCCGAGTTCGTTATAATATGCGGGATTTACAACACCGTTGGGGGTGTGGAATGCCATATTCTTATTCTTGAAACGTACTGTAAAAAGGTCAAGGCAACGGTCGGGAAGTACTGTGAAATGAAGATTTGCGCCGTTCCAAATATCAATAGCGCGAGTTCCCTCTGACTTTCCGTTGCTGAATTTGTATTCTCTTACGTCGAATAATTGCATTCTGTTTCCAATGTACTTGTTGTTCATAGCGCACCTCTTTATTATTCATTAATTTTGTACAAAACAATACCCGTTTCTTTCGGATACAGTTAAATACATTATATCACATTTACGCTTTATTGCAAGTGTAATTTCAAAAAAATATACACAATTTGCCTGAAACGGTTATATTTACTCTTATAAAGCATTCGTTAAAAACAAATTTACTTGTAACATATATATAATCATATAATTATTGACTTTTTATGCAGAAAAGTTTATAATATACAATGATTAAATGTATAAAAAAGTAAGAGGAGTCAGATATGAACAGACGACAGGCACGAGAAAATGTATTTTACTTGGTTTTTGAGGCTGAATTTCAAAAAGAGGAAATTAATTCGGCAGACTTGTTTCAGACAGCGCAGGATTTAGGAGTTATTGAATATGATGAATTCACCGAACGCGTTTTTTTGGGTGTTATGGCTGAAATTGAGAATATTGATAAAAAGATACAAGAAAACGCAAAAGGCTGGAAGATTGAGAGAATATCGAAAGTTTCACTTGCTATTATGCGTATTTGTGTATATGAAATGCTTTACTGTGAAGACGTTCCTTTCAACATTTCAATTAACGAAGCGGTTGAATTGGCAAAAAAATTTGATTATGACAAAGCTCCCGCCTTTATTAACGGAGTTGTAAATAAGATTGCCGAAAACGAAGGTCTCAAAAAATAATGGGTGTTTTTCTCGGTATAGACACGAGTAATTATACAACATCAATGGCGGTATGTGATTCAAAGGGAATACTACTGAATGAAAAGATATTACTCGAGGTTAAAGAGGGCGAAAGAGGTCTTAGACAAAGCGACGCTGTGTTTTCTCACATACACAATCTTCCGATTGTTGCGGAACGTATAGGTATGCAGAATATTGTTGCTGTTGGCGTTTCTTCAAAACCGCGCGATATTGAAGGCTCGTACATGCCTTGCTTTAAGGCGGGGGAAAGTTTCGCTGATTCTCTCGGTAGTATACTTGGAGTGCCGGTATATAAATTTTCTCACCAAAACGGACACGTGGTTGCTGCGGCATATTCGGCGGGACGTATGGATTTGGTGGAAAGAAATTTTAATGCATTTCACGTTTCGGGCGGGACAACTGAAATACTTTTGTGCGACGGACGAGAAGAAAAACTCAAAATAGAAAATATCGGCGGAACACTCGATCTTAATGCAGGACAAGCAATTGACAGAACAGGTGTTTTATTGGGGTTGAAGTTTCCTTGCGGACCTGCTTTGGAATCGTTGGCATTGAATGGTAAATTATCTGAAAAGCCGAAAATATGCGTTAAGGGATTAAATTGCAATCTGTCGGGACTTGAAAATAAAGTTATAAAATTTAAAGATATGGGAGTTTCTCCCGAAGACATTGCTTTGTATGCTTTGAAGTACGTTGAAATGACTTTAGATAAGCTTACGGAAAATTTAAGAACGGAATATAATCTGCCGATTATTTTCGCAGGCGGAGTTATGAGTAACGGAGCTATAAAAAAGGCTTTGTCGAAATACGATGAATCATATTTTGCCGAAAGGGCTTTTTCGGCAGATAATGCAGCAGGTATAGCGTTACTTGCAAGAGATGCTTATTCAAAAAGCAAATAAGAATGAAAGCGAGGGAATATGGTGTCAGAAGAAACAAGACGGATAATCACCGTTTCCCAATTAAATGAATATATAAAGGCGGTAATTGAAGGCCAGCCGGTACTTCGGAGTTTGTTTGTAAAAGGTGAGATTTCAAATTTTACAAATCACTATAAGACGGGACATTTTTATTTTACGTTGAAAGATGAAAACAGTCTTATAAGATGTATTATGTTCAAGGGATTTGCAGAAAAACTAAAATTTATTCCCGAAAACGGTATGAAGATTATTCTGCACGGAAAGGTATCTGCATACCCAAAAGACGGTCAGTATCAGCTTTATGCAGATAATATGGAGCCTGATGGCATAGGTGCTCTGTATATAGCTTACGAACAGCTTAAAGCAAAACTTGAAAAAGAGGGATTATTTAATCCTGCATACAAAAAGCCGTTACCGAAGATACCAAAAAGGGTTGGCATAATAACTTCTCCTACGGGGGCAGCAATAAGAGATATTATAAATATTCTCGGCAGACGCTTTCCTTATGCCGAAGGTGTTTTGTATCCGGCACTTGTTCAGGGAGACGGAGCACCCGCTCAGCTTATTGCAGGTATGAAATACTTTAACGTTGCTAATAACGTTGACGTTATTATTATAGGCAGAGGCGGCGGCTCTATAGAGGATTTGTGGGCATTTAACGACGAGACCTTGGCTCGTGAAATATTTGCTTCTAAAATTCCGGTAATTTCGGCTGTAGGGCATGAGACCGACTTTACGATATGCGATTTTGTTGCAGACAGACGAGCACCGACACCGTCGGCGGCCGCAGAACTTGCAGTTCCCGAAACTATGGAACTGAAACAAAAAATATTGAATATAATCGGCAGAATGGATATGCTGATTATGCATAACATAAAAAACAACAGACAAAAGCTTAACGAACTTGCGGGAAAGCGGGTTTTAAATACTCCCGATTACATTGTAGACGACAGACGTTTTCAGCTTATGAATCTTGATGCGAGGATGGAAAACGGTATGAAGTATTCATTGAGCATAAAAAAAGAAGCTTTTGCACGTTATACGTCAAAGCTTGAGGCTTTGAATCCGATGTCTGTTATTTCGCGCGGATATTCGGCTGTTTTTTCTGACGGCGGACAGCTTATAAAAAGTGTTGACCAGGTTGAAGTGGGAGATAGATTAAACTTTAAGACAGTAGACGGAACCGTATCTGCTGAGGTGAAAGGAAAGATTAAGAATGGATAACAATATTACATTTGAACAGGCTTTGGCAAGACTTGAAGAGATAGTAAGAATGCTTGAGAGCGGCTCGGCACCGCTTGATAAATCACTTGAATATTTTGAAGAGGGCGTAAAACTTGTTAAGATGTGTAACGTTCAGCTTGACAACGTTGAGCAGAGAATAAAGATTCTGTCAAAAAATGATTCGGGCGAAATGACAGAAAGCGATTTTGTCGGAGGCAGAGAATGAACTTCAAGGAGTTACTTAAATCAGACCTGTTGCTTATAGATGAAGCCCTTGAAAACTATCTTGTTTCAAAAGACGAGATGTTTCCAAAGTTGTTTGAATCAATGAAATACACGACTATGGCGGGGGGGAAAAGAATAAGAGCGTTTTTGACTCTTATGTTCGCGCGTCTTTCGGGCGGTACGATTGAAAGTGCTGTTCCGTTTGCCTGTGCTTTAGAAATGATACACGCATACTCTCTTATTCATGATGACCTGCCTTGTATGGATGATGATGATATGAGAAGAGGGAAACCATCGAATCATATTGTTTACGGAGAAGCGAATGCGTTGTTAGCGGGTGATGCTTTGCTGACGTATTCTTTTGAATTATGTGCTTTAAATAAATACGTTGAACCCTCTCTTGCTGCAAAAGCTGTTGCATATCTTGCAAAATTTGCAGGACCTTGCGGAATGGTTGGAGGACAGGTTCTTGACCTTGAGGGAGAGAGAAGAAAGCTTAATCGAGATGAACTTCACCATGTTCACGATTTAAAGACAAGCGCACTTATTCAGGCGGCTTGCGTTCTCGGCTGCTGTACTTCCGAGAACGGCGAAAAATTTATTGAAAGTGCCAAAACTTACGGAAAGAATATTGGACTTGCATTTCAAGTTGTTGATGATGTTCTTGACGTGATAAGCGATGAGGCTACATTGGGAAAGCCCATAGGTAGTGATGCTGAAAATAATAAGACAACATATATGGATTTTATGACTCTCGAGGAAGCTAAGGAATATGCAAAAAAGCTTACCGACGAAGCATGTGCTGTAATTGGTGTAGGAGAAGCTGCAGAAGTGTTAAAAGAACTTGCTTATTACTTGCTTGAAAGAAAGAATTAGAAAATGCGTCTTGATGTATATTTAACTGACAATAATATTTTTGAAAGCCGAAAAAAAGCCACCGATAATATTAAGGGTGGTTGTGTTTCGGTTGACGGAAAAATAATAAACAAACCCTCGTATTGCGTTGACGGTTCGGAAAGAATTGAGATTATAGGGACCTTTTGTCCCTATGTTGGAAGAGGCGGTTTTAAACTTGAGGGAGCTCTTGATTCTTTTAATATTGACGTGAAAGGTTTTGTATGCGTGGATATAGGTTCTTCGACAGGTGGGTTCACTGACTGTTTGTTGCAAAGAGGGGCGTCAAAGGTTTTTGCTGTAGATTCGGGTAAAGGGCAGCTTCATTCAAAACTTCGCGAAGATAAAAGAGTGGTTTGTATCGAAGAATTTAATGCAAGACATCTTTCTGTAAAAGAATTGGGCGAAGAAGTTGATTTAGCTGTTATGGATGTATCTTTTATTTCGCAAACACTTCTATATCAGAATGTTTCTTCGGTGCTCAAAAAAGGCGGAATGTTTATTTCGTTAATAAAACCTCAGTTTGAAGCGGGAAAAAAGCATGTCGGAAAAAACGGTATAGTAAAAGACGAAAAGATACATAAGTCGGTTTGCGAAGATATAAAAGAAAACGCATTTGTTTACGGACTTCAATGTATTGAAATAATTGAATCTCCTATTCGCGGCGGCGACGGCAACAAAGAGTTTTTAGGGTTGTTCAGATTAAAATAATAACACATCGGAGAATGTGATATGGAAAAAATTGCGTTGATTATTAAGAAGTATACACAGGAGGGAATGGCAGTAGCCAAAGAGGCTGTTGATATATTATCTGAACAGGGCTGTGAATTATATCTTCCCGATAAAAGTATGGGATATATAGGACAGAAAGAAAATGTTTTTTACCGCAACGAAAGCTGCATATTTGATGGTGCGGAAGCTGTTATTGTTCTTGGCGGAGACGGGTCAATAATGCGTACCGCCCACAGAACAAGATTACCTATTCTGGGGGTGAATTTGGGGAGGATAGGTTATATGGCAGAGCTTGAAACCAATGAGCTTCAAATGATTAAAGCTCTTTTAAACGACAGTTTTTCTATAGAAAATAGAATGATGATTAAATATTCGGTAGAAAAAAATGGCAAAAAAACGGCTGAAGCTAACGTGCTCAACGAAATTGTGCTTTCAAAGGGCGGTTATTTTACTATGCCTGAAATTGAGCTTGTGTGCAATAGAGAAGAGGTCGGAAAATATTTTGCAGACGGCTTGATATGTGCAACACCAACCGGCTCTACTGCATACTCTCTTGCGGCAGGCGGCTCGATAATCGATCCCGGTATGGAATGTTTTGGTGTTTCTCAAATTTGTCCGCAGTCTTTTTATGCAAAGCCGTTGATTTTCGGAGGAGAATCTGTTCTCGAATTCAAAAAAGGAAGCAGAGGACACGGAAAAGTTGTTCTCACGGGAGATGGGGATTTTGTATGTGAAATTGAATCGGGGGACGTTGTTACAGTTAAAAAGAGCGATGTATATACCAAGCTGATTAAAATAAAGAAAAATAATTTTTACAGCGTTATGCGCAGTAAGATGACCGAAATATAAAAAGAGGAAATAAAATGAAAAAAGAAAGACAGAAGAAGATACTTGAGATAATAGAGCGTTATAACGTCGGAACTCAGGAAGATTTAACGGATAGATTGCGCGAAGAGGGATATAAAGTTACCCAAGCAACTGCTTCGCGTGATATTCGTGAGCTCAATCTTGTTAAAGTGTCCGTTGACGGTGTTTCGTATAAGTACGCAGTAGCACCTAAAGAGGATATAAATATTTCAATTAAGTATAAAAATATACTTAGAGAAACACTTATAAGTGCTGATTTCGCATGCCATACAGTTGTTTTAAAGACGTATTCCGGGATGGCTCAAGCGGCGGCGGCAGCTATAGATAACATGGGCTGGAATGAAATAGTGGGCTCTGTTGCGGGGGATGATACGATTTTGATAATTATGCGCAGTGACGAGAGTGCAAAAGATTTTTATTCAAAATTCAACAATCTTATCGCCCAAAAATAAATTTAGCAAAAAGGGGTGAATGCGTTAATGCTTTCATCATTACATATAGAGAATATTGCTGTTATACGATGTGCGGATATTGATATAGAAAAAGGCTTTACCGTCTTAACGGGTGAGACAGGTGCCGGTAAATCAATTATAATTGATTCTATAAACTTCCTTATGGGTAACCGTACGGGAAAAGAGCTTATAAGAAACGGAGAAAACAGGGCACTCGTTTCTGCTATATTTACAGATATACCACAGATGGTACTCGACAAGTTTTCAGAGCTTGGTTTTTCGGCTGATGAAAACGGGGAAATGTTTTTGCAGAGAACGCTTAGTGTCGACGGAAAATCCCAAGTCAAAATTAACGGAAGAGCATGTACTGCATCTATTTTGAAAGACGTAGCCGGACTGCTTATAAACATTCACGGTCAGCACGACAGCAAATATCTGCTTGAAAGTAAATATCATATAGATATTTTGGATTCTTTTGCCGAAAACGGACAAAGCCTTTCGGAATACAAAGAACACTACGAAAAAATGAACGAACTTGCTGCAAAAATAAAAGAGATACAAATAAGCGAGGGCGAAAAAGAAAGACTTACCGAAATTTTAACGTATCAAATTAAAGATATTGATAACGCAAAATTAAAGAACGGCGAAGAAGAACAGCTTTTGTCAAGAGAAAGTATTTTAAGAAACAGCGAAAACATATTAAAACAAATAAGATTTTGCTATAAAGCACTTTATTCAAACGACAAGGGTGTTACAGCATCGACTTTAGCAAGAAAATCTGCAGACGCGTTGAATTCGGTTTCCGATATGGTACCCGATTTTAAGGAAATGGCTGAAAAGCTTAACAATTTTGCTTATGAAATGGAAGAGATAGCTATTAGCGCGAAAGATGCAGTGGGGGATATAAGTCTTGACCCGCTTCTTGAATTGAACGAGGTTCAAGTACGCCTTGACCTTATTCATAAGCTAAAAAGAAAATACGGCAACACCGTTGAAGAGATACTTGAATACAGAGACAAGAGAGCTGAAGAGTTAGATAATATAACTCGAAGTGAAGAAAAAAACGAAGAATTGCAGAGAGAATACAATATTGTTAAAGAAAAAGCAGAAAAGGTTGCAAAGGTCATAACACAAAATAGACTAAAAGCAGCTGAGTTGCTTCAAAATTCCGTTTGTGAATGTCTCTCCTTTCTTGAAATGCCTAAGGTTAAATTTAAAGTGCTTGTTGAAGACTGCGGTAAATTTACGTCAAAGGGTAAAAATGACGTTTGTTTTATGTTGTCCGCAAATCCGGGGGAGCCGTTAAAGCCTTTGTCAAAAATAGCTTCGGGCGGCGAACTTTCAAGAATAATGCTTGCTATTAAAAGCGTGTTGAGAGAAAAAGAGAGTACCGGTACAGTAGTTTTTGATGAGGTCGATTCCGGCGTTTCCGGTAAGACTTCTCAAAAAATAGGAATAAAATTAAAACAAACTTCCGAAAGCTGTCAGGTTATTTGTATAACCCACTCGGCACAAATAGCTGCATTGGCTGATGAGCATTTGTTTATTTCAAAGAATGAACTCAACGGAAGAGTGGAGACCAATGTCAGACGCTTAGATTATTCAGCGCGAATAAGAGAAATTGCAAGAATAATGGGCGGTCAGGACATAACCGATGTTTTGCTTTCAAGTGCAAAAGAATTGATTGATACTTCTAAAAAATATTAAAATATGTGAAGTTTGTTTAATAGACGACATATACTAACTGTATATTGATTTTTACAAAAACTAAAGGGGAAATGTTATGTTAGAATGTTCTAATTTAGAGCAGTTTATGAAAGAATGTGCGTCCCTTGATTTTGAGAAGAATGTTTCACTTGCTGAGCATTCCACCATCAAGGTCGGCGGAAATGCAGATTATGTGGCATATCCAAAATCAGAAAGTGCATTGTGTGCTTTGGTTGATTATCTTAATGACGAGGGGATAAAATACGCAGTTGTTGGAAATGGCAGTAATTTGATATTTGCCGATGAAGGCTATAGGGGCGTTATTGTAATAACCAACCATCTAAAAAAAATAAGAAAAACAAGAAACACTCTGTATGCGGAATGCGGTGTATCCTTGACTGCACTTGCAGTTTATGCACAGAAACACGGTTTGTCGGGACTTGAATTTGCTTACGGTATTCCGGGAACTGTCGGCGGTGCAGTTTATATGAATGCAGGCGCATACGGCGGTGAAATTAAAGACGTTTTACAGAAGAGTGCATATTTTGACCTATCCATATCTAAACGATGCGAGCTGTATAATGCAGGGCATAAGTTTGGCTACAGGGACAGTATCTATGAATCAAATAATAACGTTATTCTTTCCGCAGTTTTTGAATTAAACCAGAAGGAGCCTGCCGAAATTAAAGCTGAAATGGACGGATATATGGCTGCAAGAAAAGAAAAACAGCCGCTTGATTATCCAAGTGCGGGAAGTACATTTAAAAGATGCGAGGGGCATTATACTGCACAGATGATTGACGAACTTGGATTAAAAGGCTTCTCTGTCGGCGGTGCACAAGTGTCCGAAAAGCACGCGGGATTTGTTATAAATAAGGGAAATGCAACTTCAAAGGATATTAAAGAGCTTATTAAGATAATTAAGCAGAAAATAAAAGAAAAGTACGATATAGATATTCAAGAAGAAGTTAAATATATAGACTGAAAAGCTTGATAAATGTAAAAACAGGGTAGAAATATATGGAATTTGTTATTTTAACAGGAATGTCCGGGGCGGGAAAATCATGTGCGGCAAACACTTTGGAGGATATGGGGTATCTTTGTATAGATAATATGCCCGTTGCTTTTATTCCAAAGTTTGCGGAAATGTATAACCAGACACCGAATAAGAATTCGAAGGTAGCATTTGTTATTGACGTTAGAGGAGAAATTGAATTTGAAACTCTGATTTCCGAGCTTGATGCACTGAAAAACAGAGGGTATAGCTGTACAACGGTTTTCATTGACTGCGATGACTCCATGCTTGTTAACAGGTATAAAGAAAGCAGAAGAATACACCCGCTTGTTCCTATTAAAAACGTTAGCACGAATGGAGCTATTGAGCTTGAAAGGAATATGCTGTCTCCGATTAAAGAATATGCCGATTATATTATAAATACATCATATCTTTCAGTAAGACAGTTCAGAGAGAAAATACTTACTATTCACACCAACAACAATAAAAAAGAGTTGGTTGTAACTTGTATGTCTTTTGGTTTTAAAAACGGTATTGTATCGGATGCAGACCTTGTTTTTGACGTTAGATGTTTTCCCAACCCTTTTTACGTACCTGAATTAAAAGAAAAAACAGGACTTGATGCTACTGTTAAGAAATACGTTTTTTCAAACGGCGAAGCAGAAGCCTTTTTGAAAAAGCTTTATGATATGCTTGATTACATGATTCCTCTATACGAAAAAGAGGGGAAATCACAGCTTACGGTTGCTGTCGGTTGTACTGGCGGAAAGCATCGCTCTGTTGCAATCGCAGAGGAGCTTTGTGCTTATTTGAAGAAAAACTATAAGACTGTTATAGTTCATAGGGACATTGAAAAATTGTACTGATTTGTTTTGGAGACAGTAATGTCATATTCAAGTTTATTTAAAAAGAATCTTAAAGAACTCAGCATGAAAAAGAAGTGCTGCAGACGTGCTTTCTTTTACGGCGAATTTTTGTTTACACCCGATAATAAAAAAACGGAAAGAACTGATTTGACGAAATATGGGTACGGAGAAGAAAAGGCTGACCGCATAATAAATGATAATTTCAAATGCTCAACTTGTAAAAGCAGTTTTTTGAGAGGTGTATTCTGCGCCGCAGGTACGGTTTCTGACCCCGAAAAATCATTTCATTTTGAGATAAAAACAAAAGATAAACTTCTGGCAGATGCTTTGTTTGATTTTATTTCAGAGAATTGTCTTGAAATAAAAAGAACGACGCGGGGAGAAAATTACTGCCTTTATTTGAAAAAAGGATATGATATTGAAGACTTGATGCACTATATGGGCTCAAGTCGAGAAGCATTTGAGTTTGCAAACGAGAAGATAAAAAGAAATATATCCAATCAGGCAAACAGACGAAGTAACTTTGAAGTAGTTAATATAAAAAAGACGGTTGATGCTGCACAAGATTCGGTTGATGCTATTAATAAACTTATAAAAAGAGGTAAATTATCCGAGTTGCCGCGCGGGTTTGCAGAAACTGCAAGATTAAGAGTTGATAACCCATTCGCAAGTCTTGAAGAACTCGCAGAAATGCATACCAATAGAATTTCAAAGTCAGGAGTTAATCACAGACTCAAAAAAATGACTATGATGGCTGATGAATTATAAAAGGGAGAAGGGGGAGTAAAGTTTGAGCGGATTTGTTCATTTACATTTGCATACGGAATATAGTCTGCTCGACGGTGCTTGCAGAATTACCGATATACCCAAAATAGCAAAAGAAATGGGTCATACTGCCGTTGCAATTACTGACCACGGTGCTATGTACGGTGTTGTTGATTTTTATAAAGCTTGTAAGTCTAACGATATAAAACCTATAATTGGGTGTGAAGTCTACGTTGCCTCAAGGACGCGCTTTGATAAAGAATATGGGGCTGATAGCGGTTATAACCACTTAATTCTTCTTGTGAAGAACGAAATTGGGTATAAGAATCTTATATATATGGTTTCAAAGGCTTTCGAGGAAGGTTTTTACTCAAAGCCGAGAATAGACAATGATTTGCTTGAAGCACATTCGGAAGGTCTTATTTGTCTTTCGGCTTGCTTGGCGGGAACTATACCAAGATTGTTGTTGAAAAATGATTATCAAGGTGCTTTGGATTATGCGGTTAAGCTTGATAAATTGTTTGGTCGTGGAAATTTTTACCTTGAGTTACAGAATCACGGTATTGACGCCGAAGAAGAAGTAAACGTTGGATTATTAAAGATACACGAAGAGACTGGTATTCCTTTTGTCGCAACAAATGACGTTCATTATTTAAAAAAAGAAGATGCCGAAACTCAAGCTATTCTGATGTGTCTGCAAATGAACACAACGATATCCGAAGGCAGACCTTTAGGGTTTGAGACTGATGAATTTTACTATAAATCTACAGAGGAAATGAACGCACTTTTCTCCGAGTTTGAAGGAGCGGTAAGTAATACGCAAAAAATTGCCGATATGTGTGAATACGATTTTACCTTTGGAAATACTTTTTTGCCTAAGTTTATTCCTGAAAACCAAATGACGCCTCAAGAGTATCTGCGTTTTCTTGCTGTTCAAGGATTTGAGAAAAAAATAAAAAACACTCAGATTATTTTTACCGATGAGCATACCGAAGAAGAATACAGAACAAGAATGGAATATGAATTGTCGGTAATTACAAAAATGGGGTATGCCGAGTATTACCTCATAGTTTGGGATTTTGTCAATTATGCAAAAAGTCATAATATTCCGACAGGTCCCGGAAGAGGCTCGGGGGCGGGCAGTCTTATTGCTTATCTTATCGGGATAACAGAGGTCGATTCAATAAAGCACAGTCTTTTGTTTGAACGCTTTCTTAACCCAGAAAGAGTAAGTATGCCCGACTTTGATATAGATTTCAGCGATGAAAAACGCGACCTCGTGTTTGATTACGTATCCAGAAAATACGGCAAAGAGCGTGTTTCTCATATTATAACTTTCGGAACTCTTGCGGCGCGTGCCTGCGTTAGAGACGTAGGACGAGCTATGGGACTGTCCTATAATAACGTCGCTCGTGTAGCCGAAGCAGTACCCCAGCGTATTGTTGTAAAGAATGAAGACGGTACTACAGAAAACATCAATAAAGTAACGCTTGATATGGCTCTGAAAACCCAAAAGCTAAAAGAAATGTACGAGAACGAGCCTGAAACAAGAAGATTGATAAACACTGCAAGAGCACTTGAGGGTATGCCGAGACACGCTTCAACACATGCGGCAGGGGTAGTTATTACCGAAAAAGCAGTGTCCGATTACGTGCCAATGGCGGTAACAAAGGGCTCGCTTGTTACACAGTTTGATATGAATACGGTTGCCGATTTGGGACTGTTAAAGTTTGACTTTTTGGGATTAAGATTTTTGACTGTTATTGAAAATACTGTAAAAGCAATAAGAAAACAAAATCCCGATTTTGATTTAGAGAAGATTTCTCTTGAGGATAAAGCGACGTTTAAGAATATTTCCGACGGAGATACCATAGGTTTATTTCAGCTTGAAAGTGCCGGTATGAGAAGTAAGCTTGTTCAGCTTAAGCCTGAGAGTTTGGCTGATATTATGGCGGCCATAGCACTTTACAGACCCGGACCTATGAACTCAATAGGCAAATATATAGAAAACAAGAAAAAACGCCAAAATATTAATTATAAGATTAAGCTTATTGAGCCTATTTTGAGAGAGACGTTCGGCTGTGTTGTTTATCAAGAGCAGGTTATGCAGATATTCAGAACGGTTGCCGATTACTCGTTTGGACAGGCTGACATAATAAGAAAAGCCATGTCTAAAAAAAAGGCGGGAGTAATCGAAAAAGAAAGAAATACGTTTCTTTCAAAGGCGGTTGAAAAAGGTATTGATGAAGCTGATGCTATCAAACTTTTTGAAGAGTTAGTTGGTTTTTGTAAATATGCATTTAATAAGAGCCACGCAGCATCATATGCTGTTGTAACGTACAGAACGGCTTACCTTAAGACTCATTACCCGAAAGAATATATGGCGTCACTCTTGACGTCGGTTATAGGTGATGAGGAAAGGATTGTTGCTTATGCCGAGGAATGTAAAAGACTCGGGATAAACCTTTTACCGCCGCATATAAATGAAAGCTATGGCTATTTCAGAGTTGTCGGCAATAACGTAAGATTTGCATTACTTGCATTAAAAAACGTAGGCAGAACATTTGTTGATGACATTGTTTTAGAGCGAAAAAACGGTGAATTCACTTCTTTTGAAAGCTTCATTAACAGAATGAGAGAATCGGATTTAAACAAGAGGCAGATAGAAGCTTTGATAAAGGTTGGCTGTTTCGATTATACCGGTGTGTTTAGGTCTCAGCTTTTAGCAGTCTTTGAGTCTATGATAGATAGCGTAGCCGAAACGAATAAAAGAAATGCCGCAGGACAGCTTGATTTCTTTTCTGTTGATAACGGAGAATGCGCTAAATATGATGATTCCTTCGAATATCCGAAAATAAATGACTTCGATTCAAAAGAAAAACTTTTATATGAAAAAGAGTGTGCGGGATTTTATTTTTCGGGAAATCTTCTTGATGACTATACAAATCACGAAAAGGCATTAAGATGCGTACCCATAAAATCAATTATAAATTCCTTCGATGTTTCCGACGGAGATGATATAATCGAGGGTACCGGAGAATTTAAAGACAGACAAAAGGTTGCTGTGTGCGGTATGATTTCCAAGATAGTTGAAAAGACGACGCGCCGTGGCGAAAAAATGTGTTTTGTTACTTTAGAAGACAGAACCAAGCAAATAGAGGTTATAGTTTTTTCTTCTGCACTGGAAGAATACGGGTATATGCTTACTCTTGACAACATTGTTGTGTTTTACTGTGAAATATCGGCAAGGGGAGAGAATGAAGTTAAGCTTATTATGCAGAAGGCAGAAATAATGAAA
>JAZNCH010000054.1:0-4881 GCA_045587445.1 Eubacteriales bacterium
CTCCTGCCGACGTTGTCGGCTCGGCGTTTGAGATGGTTTTGCCCCTCTCAATAGAGAAAAAAAGAAGAAATATAAAAAAGAGGTAGAAATGAAGAGAACAGCTTTTATTGCGATAGTAGGAAGACCAAACGTAGGAAAATCAACTTTACTTAACGCTCTTATGGGCGAGAAGATTGCGATAGTATCAAAGAAACCGCAGACGACAAGAAACAGAATAACAGGTATTCTCACAAAGGATAACGACCAGTACGTATTCCTTGATACCCCCGGTATGCATAAGCCTAAGACGAAGCTCGGAGACATTATGGTAAAGAACGTTCGCAAGACCGTAGGCGAATCGGATGCAGTAATACTTGTTGTAGATGCGACCTTTGCCCCCGGACAAATTGAAGAGGGTTTTATTGAAAGAATAAAGAAACAGGAATTACCCGCAATCCTTGTAATAAATAAGACCGATAAGGCAGATGCAGAACAGATTGGCGAATGTATAAAGGCATATTCAGCTCTGCACGAATTTAAGTCAATTATACCCATATCAGCAGTTAAGAATGACGGAACGGATATTGTATTGAAAGAAGCAGAAGGCTTTTTGACCGAGGGAGAATGGTTTTTCCCTGAGTCCGCATTGACAGATCAGCCCGAAAGACAGATTGCGGCGGAGATGATAAGAGAGAAGCTTCTCAGAACGCTTGACGAAGAGATTCCGCACGGAACTGCGGTAATAGTTGAGTCTTTTGAAGAGGGACAAAAACTGCTCAAGATAAATGCTACCGTATATTGCGAAAAGGAAAGCCACAAGGGAATAATAATAGGCAAACGCGGCGAGACGTTGAAGAAAATCGGCAGTTATGCAAGAGAAGATATGGAAGCGTTTTTTGAGACCAAAGTATATTTGAATATATGGGTAAAGGTAAAGGAAAATTGGAGAGATTCACAGTCTGTAATATCCAATTTTGGCTTTAAGCTTGACTGATGGCAGAGAATGATTTAATTAAGGTAAAGGGAATAGTAACCAGAGCGGTTCAGTATAAGGATAACGACAAGATAATAAGCGTGCTGACAGCAGAATACGGACTTATATCGGTTTACTGTCACGGAGCAAGAAGCAACAAAAGCAAATATCTTACGTCAACAAGACTGTTTTGTTATTCGGAATACGTACTGAGTAGGAAGAAGGACTTTTACTATATAAAAGAAGCGGATTACATAGAGGCGTTTTTTGATATAGTGAACAGTATGGACAAGCTGTTTTTAGGTCAGTATTTCCTCGAGGTTGTAAACGAAATATGCGTTGAGGGCGAAAGGCAAGACGGCGTTTTGCGTTTGTTGTTAAATTCGCTGTACGCGTTGTCGGCAGACTTATTTCCGCCTACAAAGATAAAGAGTGCATTTGAATTGCGTGCTTGCGTAGAGATGGGAGTAGGGCCCAACGTGTCTTTGTGCCGTAACTGCGGAGCCGTTGGAGAAGAGGTATATTATTTTGACTTAGTAAACGGAGATATGCTTTGTAAGGACTGCTTGTTGTCGTACGAAGAAAAGCAAAAGTATACTTACGAAACCGAGAGTACGGGAACGTATATTGCTGTTATGCCGTCGGTAATTGTAGCTATGCAGTACGTTGCGAATACGAAGATAGAGAGGTTATTTTCGTTTATATTAAACGAAGAGCCTTTCAAAGATTTTTCAAATATATGCGAAAGATATTTGCTTCATCAGGTAGGCAAATCATTTGTAACCCTTGACTTATACAACGAACAAATAAAAAATTAGAGAGAAAAAATATGGCATTTGAAAAAGCGATAAAAACTTTAGAATATGACAAGATTCTTGAGATATTAGCGTCTTTTGCACATACACAAGGTGCAAAGGTAATGGCAAAGGAGCTTGTTCCCTCAAATGACGTTTGGGAGATAAAGTATACACAGAGCCAGACTACAGACGCTTTGGAATATTTGAACAAGAACGGTATGCCGTCTTTTGGTAACGTTACAGACGTAACCCATTCGATAGACAATGCGAAAAAAGGGGGCGTTTTGTCGCCGATTACGTTGCTTGAAATAGCTAACGTGCTTCGTACGGCAAGAGGACTTGTTGAGTATTCAAAGTGTGAAATAAGGGAAGAGAACGGACTCAGAGAGATATTTGACCGTCTTTATGCCGAAAAGAATCTTGAAAACAGAATATTTAGAGCATTACCCTCGGAGGATACGGTTGCTGATGAAGCAAGTCCGGCTTTGGGGGATATAAGAAGAAAGATAAGAAATACAAATACGAAGATAAGAGATACTTTGCAGAAGTATATAAACAGTCCTGTATATTCAAAGTATTTGCAAGAGAATATTATAACGATAAGAAACGGACGGTACGTTATTCCCGTAAAGGTTGAATATAAAAACGAGGTAAAGGGACTTGTACACGATACGTCGTCTACAGGGTCAACGTTGTTTATAGAGCCTATGCCGGTTGTTGATGCAAATAACGAGCTGCGAGAATTAGAAAACAAAGAGAAGCTTGAGATAGAGCGAATATTGTATATGCTTTCATCAGCTTGTGCCGATTTTGCAGAAGAGATAACGCTGGATTATCAGAATATAACGTTACTTGCATTTATATTTGCGAAGGCAGAGATGTCGGTGTCGATGAAGGCGTGCAGCCCGACAATAACCGAAAG
Organism: Eubacteriales bacterium; assembly: GCA_045587445.1. Lineage (GTDB taxonomy): Bacteria > Bacillota > Clostridia > Oscillospirales > CAG-272 > RGIG1995. Next base: position 2,672 of record JAZNCH010000054.1, read on the forward strand.
AAGAGAGTATAACCTCGCTTCCGCAAGACACCCATTACTTGATAAGAAGAGTGTTGTTCCTATATCTGTGTCTCTTGGCGGTGATTTTGATACTCTGGTAATAACAGGGCCAAACACAGGCGGTAAGACTGTGTCGCTGAAGACGATAGGTCTACTTGCACTTATGGCACAGTCGGGGCTTCATATACCTTGCTCGGAATCATCATCGATATGTGTTTTTTCCGATATACACGCGGATATAGGCGACGAGCAGAGTATAGAGCAGTCTTTATCGACGTTTTCCGCACACATGGTTAATATAATTAAGATAACAGAGAACGTATCAGCCGAATCGTTAGTGCTTTTTGACGAGCTTGGTGCGGGAACGGATCCCGTCGAGGGTGCGGCACTTGCTATGGCGGTGCTTGAATACGTTAGAAGCAAGGGGGCATTGTGTGCGGCTACGACACACTATGCAGAGCTTAAGGCATATGCACTTGAGACAGAGGGCGTAACGAACGGCTCTTGTGAATTTGACGTTAATACGCTGAAGCCGACGTATAGACTTATTATAGGTACACCCGGTAAATCAAACGCATTTGAGATTTCTTCGAAGCTCGGACTTGACGGAAGTATAGTAGAACACGCAAGGCATCTTGTGTCGAAAGAGAATAAGAAGTTTGAAGAAGTTATAGGCAGACTTGACGAGAGCCGAATGGAGCTTGAGAATAGAACAGAAGAAGTCGAGAGAATGAAGGCTGAATTTGAAAGCTACAAAAGGGCGGCGGAAAGCCGAATTTTTGAGGCTGAAAAGAGAGCTGAAAAGGAACTTAAAAACGCAAGAGAACAGGCGGCAAGGATACTCGGAAGTGCAAGGAATACAAGCGAATTTGTTCTTGAACAGCTTGACAAGATGAAGAAGCAGAAGGATGCTGAGAATGCGGCGAAGAGCCTTGAAGAGCAGAGAAATATAATAAGGGCGAGATTGAAATTTGCCGACGAGGAGATAGACCCCGTAATTGAGCGTAAGGTGAGCGATGGGTATGCATTACCGAGACCTTTAAAGGTGGGCGACGAGGTATTGCTCGTTAATATAAATAAGCTCGGAACTGTAACGAAACTGCCGAATACAAGCGGAATAGTTGAAGTACAGACAGGCAATTTGAAGACGAAGACGAATGTATCTAATCTTGTTTTGAATGAGAGCGTAAAGAAGATAGAGGCGAAGAAAGAAAGGGCAAGAGTGAGTGCCGTAGCATCATTCAAGCGTGATTTCAAGCCGACTATTGACGTAAGAGGACAGATAGGCGACGACGCGTGGTTTATGATTGATAAGTACTTTGACGACGCGAAAATATCGTCGGTTAAATCTGTAACGATACTACACGGCAAGGGTACGGGTGCACTGCGTACAGCTATTTGGAAGTATCTGAAGAAGGATAGCCGTGTTGAGTCATTCAGAGCAGGGAAATACGGAGAAGGCGACTACGGAGTAACTGTAGTTGAATTAAAATAAGACAGAAAGAAGAAAAATAATGGACGAATTACTTGGAAGAATAAACGAACTTGCGAAGAAGGCTAAGGAAAAAGGCTTGACTGTAGAGGAACAGGCAGAGAGAGATCAGCTCCGTGCCGAATATATAAAGCAATTTCGAGCATCAATGCGAGGTATACTTGATAATACTTACGTACAGTATCCCGACGGCAGAAAAGAAAAAGTAAAGAAGAAACAATAGATAAGGCAAAAGCCACCTCTACATTTTTTATAGAGGTGGCTTAATTATATTTCTTCAAAAATTGCACATTCTTGATTATTTTTTGCTTTTTCCATATCGTCGGGCGTTTTAACAGTCCAAACAAACTTTGGCGCTTTATAAAGCTTCGTTGTAAGTATAACGGGAATAGAATTTCTATCTTTTTGATTAAATGCAATAAAGTTCGGTTTTGCAATAAAATTAAAAGCCATAAAAGACAAAACGATATTCAAAACCGAATACTTTTTCTTATCTCTGCAAACGTTGGTATAGAGCTGACCGCAAAAGGCGTTTGGGAGATGCTTTTTTATAGCTTTAATAAGCAAAGGATTAAATGATTCAATGCAGTAATCGCCGTTATATTCGCGTAGAATATGGGCAACCTTTTCGCAAAGAGCCGTATCAAGATTTTCGCCCTTTAATTCAACAAGCAAGGGAACTTTGCCGTTGACCAATTCAAGCACTTGCTTAAAGGTG
>JAZNCH010000055.1:0-27019 GCA_045587445.1 Eubacteriales bacterium
TCAATAAAATCAAAGCTTGTTATATATCCGTCTTGAACTGACATATCATGCAAATCGTTATACGACAACGGATACCCTATGCTATTTAAAATATATAATATAAAAATTTGTATATCGTCTCTGTCTGACAACATATTATTACCTCGGTCTAACCATAAACAGCCGGAGCTACTGTATCTCCGGCTGTTTAATATTCAAAAATTACTGTTCTTCTTTTGCCAATTCTTCTACATTTGTATAAGCTTCATAATTTTTAAGCTTAGACTTTGTCATTATGGGAGAGCCGTAGTAATCGAACGAGAAGCCCTTAAACGCCTTGCTGGAAACATAAGCATTCTGCAACGTTACGAGAGGCATTACAGGCATATCCTTGAGAAGAATTTCTTCTGCTTCATGGAGATACTTTGTCTTAACTTTTCTATCAAGCTTTTCATTAAATGCAGCATCTATCTTAGCGTTATATTCTTCGCTGTTATAACCTATTACGCCGGGCTTAATTTCCCAACCGCCCTCTTCAGGATGCGCAAGATCAAGTGCTGTTCCCGCATAACCAAGAGCAAACCCTGCAAGTGTTGCAAAAGCATCTGTGGAGAACATTTGTAAGTCAATTGCAGCTACGTCAAAGTCCCCTGCCATAAATGCCTGTTCAAACAAATCAACGTATACTTCGTATTCATTGGAAGTTACCTTCTTTTCAGCTTCAAGCTTCTTAATCTTTACATCAAAGCCAAGCTTCTTCCAAACATCCTTTGCATAATTTGCAATAGCAACGTCAACGTCATTATTTCTTACAATAATAGTGAATGACTTCTCTTCAAGAGTTACCCCTTTAAGAAGGGCCTTTGCTCCATCAATATCACCGGTCGTCTTAATAAGGTCGCCGCCCTCTTCTCTGAAGCTGTTCTTTCTTGATGTATCAAATACACCGTCGGTAATAAGACCGGTTGCCGCTTCTGCATATACAACCAAATCAGCAATAGCTTCTCTGTCGAGAGCCATCGAAAGTGCCTGTCTTACCTTAGCATCTGCAAAAATCTTTTTATTGGTATTGAAGTAATAGGTGTGAACATTCTGCATATCTACAGTCTTAACACTTGACATCCAAGCTTCTCTTGAAGCAAGAGCAATTTCGGAGTTGTAGAATACGTCTCCGTCCTTATATGCAACAAGCTGTTCGCTTGCATCTGCTCTAAGGTCAATATACAAACGGTGAGGCTTTACAACCTTATCGTCAGCATCCTTTGCAGAGTTACGGTAGTAGTAGGAGTTGCGCTGAAGAACCATCTTTTCGCCCGGGTTGAATGAACGAACCGCGAAAGGACCGTTACTTACCATAATAGCAACGTTGGAAGCCCACTGCTCTGCCTTTCCGAGAACGTCCTCGCGAAGCGGAACGAGCAAGGGAGAAGCAAGATTTTCTATAAACAAATCGTAGTTAATAGGCCCATCAAAATAAATTTCAAAGGTCTTTGGATCAAGAGAATACAAACCTACATCATCGGGTGAGCAATCACCGTTCTTGTAGCTCTTTGCGTTCTTAACATCAAACAACATAGGAGCAGCGCTGCATGAAAATTCAGGGTCAAGAATTCTCTTCCAAGCAAATATTACGTCGTCAACGGCAACCTCTCTGCCGTCGCTCCAACCTGTCTTATTTATAGTAACTTCCATCTTGTAGATGTCGTTTTCTTCATCTTCAACAATTTTATAATCCTTACAAAGTGCCTTTTCAACTTTTCCCTTTGCGTTAACAGTAAAAAGTCCTTCATAAATCATACCCATTATCTTTGTTGCCGCATCATCCGTGTAAGCATAGATAGGGTCAAAGTTATAAATATTGGATGTCATGTAGGTTCTGATAATAGCACCCTTGTCTTCTTCGTCTTTCTTACCGCATCCTGCCATAACAGAAGCGACCATCACAAGGCATAATAAAAGTGCCAATAATCTTTTCATTAGGTGAGCCCCCTCATAAGAATTAAAATTTGTAGTAAAAAATAATTTGTTTGCGTGTTTAACTTATTTTTTTCAAAAAAGAAATTTTAATTTCCTTATTTGCACAATAGAAAAAAGCATACTAAAACACCGTATAATTTTAACATATTTTTATGTTTTAATCAACGATATTCCGCACGTTTTTTAAAGTTTTAGCCATTTGCACAATTACTTAAAATCTTTTTGGCTATTTCGCACAACAATTTAATATTATTTGATTAATTATAATATATAAACCCAAAACTTTCAAGAGTTATTTAAAAGAGTTTTAGATTTTTTTACATATTTTCTGTATTCTTGCAAATAATTAAACAAAAACACTATAATTTATCGAGGTATATTATTATGAAACTCAAAAAGTATATACGCACAGACCTTGCCGCAGAGAGTCCAAGTCTTGAGAAATCACAAGCTGCAAACGGAGTTTCTGTAGACGTTGAAAAAAACAAATCCTCTGAAACAGCAACAATTAAGATACTCAATCAAACCGGTGAAGAGCAACTGGGGAAACCCATCGGCACGTATATTACGATAAGCTTCGGGAAAACATGGAATCTACCCGAAAATGATATACAAAACATTATTGATACCGTCGCCGCAAAAATTAAACATCTCGCTTTACAGCTTCTCCCAAACAAAAACGAATACAGCATACTCGTCGTAGGTCTTGGCAACAGATATATAACTTCTGACGCTTTAGGTCCTCTTACCGTAAAAGAAATAACGGTTACCCGCCATCTGCAAGATAAAAGTCCGCAGCTTTTCAAAATGCTTAATCAACAAAACATTTCCGCCCTCACTCCCGGAGTATTAGGTCAAACCGGCATCGAAACTGCGGAGCTTATAAAAGGTGCCGTTAATACAGTCTCCCCCGATCTTGTCGTCGCAATAGACGCACTTGCGGCAAAGAGCGTTAACCGTCTCGCCACAACCATACAAATATGCGATACCGGCATTGCTCCCGGTTCGGGTATTGGCAACACAAAACAGGCGATAAATCGGGATTCGTTAGGAGTTCCCGTTATAGCCGTCGGTGTACCTACTATGGTAAGCTCCGCCACACTTGTATACGACGCGCTCGAAAAAGCTCAAGTTAAAGATATTAGCGATGAATTAATAGAAGTACTCGACAACGGCATCAGCTTTTTCGTTACCCTCAACGAGACAGATGAAGTAATTAATCTTCTCTCACGTATACTTTCAGAAAGCATCGACAAAGCATTTTCTACCGTATAATTTTTATTATTTTTTCTCTTTTAGCAAAAAAATTATTGAATTATAAAAAACCATATGAATACGAAAAGGCAGATTTTCCGATTTAACAACAGTCATAACACCGTATATCCAACCATATAATAGACCGAGATAAACTATGTTATCTCGGTCTGTTTTTGGAAAATAACAGATGTGTGTGGAAAAAGCTCACACCATATTGTTAATAAGGAGGACGTATGATTAAAATAATAACAAAAACTGCACTTTGCTTTGTTTCTTTTTTAGGCTTTTCTCTTCTTGCCGTTTCGGCAATAATAAATCCACCAACGCTCTCGGTTATCAATAAGGTTACGGCGACAGGACTCGGTATATTTCCTCAGCAAGCAATCCACGCATTCGCCCCAACTGATTTTCCCAAACCATATACGTATATTAATCTTCCAAAAGATACCAACGCTCCTGCGGGAATAGAATATTTTAACAGTCTTCCAAAAGAAGATACAAACCAAGAAGGACAAGACCCTGCCCCCGAACAACCTCCGGAAGAGTTAACTCCTCCCTCCAACTCATTTCCTATTATACCTCTTGATATGAGCGACGGACAAACAGTAAATAACATAAAATACAAAAACGAAAGCAAATACTCCCCCGACATTAACTCTCTTTTAAACCAAGAATACCCACTTAACTTTGCAAAGTCAGTTTCATCAAACAATGAAAAACAGCCAATAGTGCTGATAATACATACTCACGGAAGCGAATGTTACAGCCCCGAAGGCGTACAAGCCTATACTGCCGATACACCGACAAGAGTACTTGATACTACGGCTAACGTCGTAGCTGTAGGAAAAGTTCTCGCAGATGAACTAAATGCTCGCGGAGTGTCAACGATACACTGTACAACTATGTTTGACGCAGAAAGTTATTCGGACAGCTACAATCTTTCGGAAAATAAAGTACAAGAATATTTGGCTGAATATCCGTCTATTCAATATGTTTTTGACATTCACAGAGATTCTATTACACGAACAAACAATGAAAAAATAAAACCGCTTACGACTGTAAACGGAATAGAAACAGCTCAGGCAATGTTTGTTGTAGGAACCGATTCCGGAGGCGCAGATCACCCGAATTGGTTGAACAATCTTACGGTTGCAACGTTCTTTCAAAATAAGCTTATTGAAAAATACGGTAATATTATGAGACCGATAAACCTACGTAAAGCAAGCTTTAATGCCGAACACGCACCGGGGTCTTTGCTTATTGAAATTGGAACTTGCGGAAATACGCTTACCGAAGCAAAAAATTGTGCCGCCTTTCTTGGCGAAGCTATAGCTGAAGTCATTCTCACCGACGGAAAAACATAAAAACAAAGTATCCACCCGCGTTTTACGGGTGGATATTTTGTTTTTATACCGTTTATTAACCTACAATACCGGAACGTTCAATACCTGCAATCAAATATCTCTGACAGAACAAGTACATTACAATCAACGGAGCAATTATAAGAAGCGATGCAGTATTGTAAATTGCCGCTTCATACATAGACTGCCCTGCGTATACCGTATCCAAGGACTTAGGTATCATAATAATGTCAGGCATTGTTACAAAGCTTGACTTAGGGAAGAACAAGTCTGTATAGAACATATCTGTCCACTGCCATGAGAATGAAAACAAGAATACTGTAATCAACATAGGCACGGAAAGAGGAATAATAATCTGAATAAATGTTCTGAATACTCCCGAACCATCGAGGTAGGCGGATTCTTCAAGTTCATCCGGTACACCGCGGAAATACTGACGGAGCATATAGATGTACAAACCGTTCTTAAATCCGAGACCGCCAAGTGAAAGGATTATCAAAGGCCAGTAGGAGTTAAGCAAGTTTATCTGCTCGCCGCCGAACAACTTAATTATGTTGAAGAAATCGAAATATCTAAACTTCATAAACATTGAAAGCTGTAATGTTTCGTGAGGTACAACCATCGTAAAAATTACGAGGAAGAATAACAAGTTATTGAACTTGAACTTAAATTTCGCAAAACCATAAGCAACTACACAGCATATAAACGTCTGTATAAATGCACATGCCAACGACAACAACAATGTGTTAAAGAAAGCTGTAAAATATTTCGCCTCAACTATCAACGCTTTATACGTATCAAGTGTCGGATATTTTGCAATGTACTTAACCGTTACGTCAACGAAATCTTCTTTGCCCATAAACGAGCTAAATATCTTCGAAAGAACGGGCGAAAGAATAACATAGGAAATACCAATAAGAAGCACCAAACGGAATATTACCCATACAACCGTTTTAAAAAACTTGAAAGAAAGGTATTTCAATTTGAATCTAGTCCAAAAATCCGTACGCTCAAAATCAACGCGAATTTTATTTTTTGTCTCCTTCATAACCTTAGGAGCTGTTGCTTGATTATTCATACTGAAATTCCTCCTTTCTCAGTCTCTTCTCTGATAGAATACGTATCCTGAAATCAACGCGGATACAACACCTATCAATGCTAATACGATCAAGAAGTAAATCCACGACATCGCAGAACTTACTACATGTTTGTTCGGTTCCTGATAAATCTTGTCAATATAAATCATAACACTGTTTGAGCTTCTCGTGAACGAGTCAATAACCGTATAGATTGTATTTACGAGAATCATCGGGCTTATCATCGGGAATGTAATCTTCCAGAATGTTTCCCAAGCGGCTGCACCGTCTATCTGACACGATTCGTAAATCGCGGGAGAAATAGACTGAAGACCTGCAAGGAAGATAAGCATCTGTACGCCCGAACGGCTGATTATGTCATAAACGTTTGCGATAATACCTACAACGTAGGTCATCAACTCACCACCGACCTTCATGCTTCCAAACAACCATTCAAGGTTTGCCGCAGCCGCCAATGATTCTGAGGCAGTAGCACCGCCCGTACCGTCGTCGATTGAGCTTGATGAGTCGGTCATATATGTCAGCATTGCGTTGTTCTGGTCAATGTACTCCACAACACCCGTACCAATGATAACGGGTATAAAGAATATAGCACGGAACAATGCTCTTCCAAGCATCTTTTGGTTCAACAATACAGCCATAAAGAGTGAGAAAATTACGATTGCAGGAATATCAAATATAAGTTGTTTAATACCTGCTACAAGAACCTGAACAAATCCGGGATCTTCAAACAAGGCTTCCTGATAGTTTTCAAATCCGATAAATTCTGTATAATAGCCGCCACCCGACTGAATAATAAGCTTTGAAAAACTAAATTTTATTGAGTCGGCAATAATCGGAAGATATACTATAAGGAATATTGCCAGGAAAGGCATTACAAACCACCAACCGGCTCTTGCCTTTCTTGCGTCAAGGGATGCTATTTTCTTCTTGCGCTTCTTTGCGGGAATAGCAGAATTATTTGTCATTTTTCACACACCCCTTTCTTAGTTTTGAACTGTCGTTTCGGGAGTTCCCGTGGATTCAGGCGCGCCTGTTTCCTCGGGAGTTCCTGTTGTTTCTGCAGGGTCTGTCGTCTCTGCAGGATCTGTTGTTTCTATCGTTTCTTCAGAAGAGCTTTCGGGAGTTTCTGTTTCAACGAACTTCTCTTCTTCAGCTACTGTGGATTCAATAAAGCCAAGAGCTTTAACTGTTCTGCCGTTTACGGTAATATCAAAACTGTTGTAGTTCAAAATAAATACTTTTCCGTTTGAATATGTTACCTTAACTACAGTACCTGTCTTTGTGAGATATTTTGTTTTAACGTCAATTAGGTCTTCTTCCTCGTCCTCGGGTTCAGCCTCCTCCACACTTGTATCGGGATTAACCATTGAATCTTCTTCAGTCGAGGGGTCGGTAGTTGTGTTATTGGGATCCTGAGTATTCTGCTGTGCATTCTTAATTGCTTCAAGTTTTGCAGCAAGAATTTCAGCTCTTCTAGCCTTTTCTTCTTGGTGAACCTTATTTATTGCGTCTTCTTCCTGAGCCGCCTTCAATGCTTCTGCATCTTCTACAAGTTCCTGCTCAGTTGGAACACGTTCGCCCTGTACGAATTCGTGATCCACAATCAATGCTGACTGAACGTCATTCAATGCATCGTTCAATACGTTATAGTATCCTACGAGGTCTTCTTTCCATATATCGTAGGTTACTGAGAAGTACTGTGCATAAACCGGATCGTCCTTAAGCTCTGAAGTATTATCATAAGCAAGCAAGAAGTAAGGACTTGCACCGTTTTCAATTATCTTGAGCATTTCGTATGCGATATTACCAGTGGTATTCAAAGGTGTTCCCGCAAACTCAACTGCTCCGTGAAGCACCATACCCATGAAAGGTACAGACTGGCTTGCCAAAATGTAACGGCTACTGTCAAGAGATACGTTCAACAAGTGGTCAACGTAAGCAAGTACGTATGCGTTACCTGCATTACTCATTACACTTGTGTAATCTTCCCTCATATTCTTAAGAAGCTTAACTGTTTCGTATCTTGCATCTTCACGGTTGAAAGGATCATCCTCGTCAAAGTCAGAGTTCAAATCCGAACCGAGAGAACCAACAGACAGGCTTGTAGCACCAAGCTTCTGCATATCATTGTTGAAGCCTTCATAGAATTCGGAGAATGCAGATACAGAAATTACAACGTTACCTGTTTCCATAAGAGTCTGATATACGTTGTCATATTTCTTCTTCTGTGTATAACGGTTATCAATTGTTCTTACGGCATCCTGCTTAAAGCTGAAACCGTCAGCAAACGATGTGTTATATACATAGTTAAAGTCAAAATCGGGATACAATCCAAAACCTTTTTCTTCGGCAGTCTTAACCATTTCTGTAAAGGTCTTATTTCCGCCGGTCTTCTTCTGGAATTTAACCTTTGAAGGTACTGTTGAAGAAATACCGCCGTTTGCAAAGCCTGTAAGCTTAAAGTTGATGTTGCTTAAGCCTTCAGCATCAAGCTCTGAATGCATAGTCAACAAGTCATCAAATGTAGTAAGGGGCTTTTCAACAGTTATTGGGAAGCTGAGGAACTTTTCAGTAGTATCAATAGTTCCAAGTGCTTCAATGTATAGCGGAATATCCTCTTTAACCTTGTTTTCATCAAGCTTTACAAGCTGTTCTGTGCTGTAGAGGTAATCGCGGTATGCCTTTGCCATGCCAACGTATGTAGCATCGTATGACTTAAAGTCCTTATTTTCTTCTGCTTTTGCAGCAGCTAACGTCTGGTCTTCAAGCATTACGTACTTAATTCTGTAACTACCGGTGTACTTTCTGTCTGAAACTACAGTCCATGTAGCGTTACTTCCTACAGAAATAGAATCAGCAAGGTTATATTCGTCGGAGGGACGGGGGTTAAATGAAGTATAAGCTGTATTATACTTATGCAACGCGCCGCCGGTCTCAGCATAAACTGTTGCAAGAGAATCACCCTCGGTTATAATAGCAAGAAAACCTGAGTTAACGTCATACTGCTTAATAACGATTTCACCGTTAACCTCAGTCGTTTCTGTTCTTATACCTGTTTCAACCACACCATAAACGGGAAATCTCATTGTCTGTTGTGTAGAACCTGTAATCTTATGGAAAGCGTAATCTTGACCATAAAGCTTACCGCCTATTGTTACCGGCTTACCTATCACGTCTTCAAATCTAATAATGGTTCCGCTTCCGTCGGGAACGAATATGTAACCGGTGTTATCGGAAGAACCCGCGCCAACGTAAGGAAGTATCTTCATACTGTCGAGAGTGTAAACAGATTCATCGAAACGAATACCGTTTGCGCCGAGACGCATATCAACACCTTCGTCGGTGAGTGAGTATTCAAGAGCAAACTTAAATACAGCGGGGGCCTTATCCTTTGCTACGTAGCCTACCAAGTTATGGTCATATTCCAATTCTTCAAATGAGTATTGGGGACAGTAGGTCTTGATAAGTGTTTCCATACGGCGCATTTCGTTTTCTTTTGCGTCGGTAGAGAACACGCGGATAGCATATTTTTCAACAATCGGGAATTTTGCCACAAGGTCTTTCTTTGCAGCGTTTGTAAGTGTAGGGTCTTTAAGATCCTTCCTCTGATAAAGAGATTCGAGTGTATACTTATCTCTGTTTGTTCTTCCGTTTATCTCATCAGGGATAAGGTCAAAAATCTCAGACATAAAACGTTCTTCGGTAATCTGCATAGGAAGAAGTTTACGAGTTTCTTCATTACCTACTGCATATTCGATACGAACACCGTTTTTGAGATTCTTAACTTTAACCTGACCTAATGTTACACAGTCTTTATAACTTGTGTATGTTTTCTTTACACCGCTGTCGCTGTAAGAAATCAATACCTGAGAAAGAAGATTCATCTTAGTGTCATCACTTGCTTTAATACCGCCTACGCCGTAGGGGTTAGAGAACAAGAACTGACCTGTAATCTTGTTTTCAAGTGCCCATTCGCCCGATTCTTTCTGTACATAAAAGTTATATTTTTCATTCTGGAGCATCGGCACACCGTTGTTCATTGTCTCAATCTTCTGAGCAGCCGTGTTGAATGTTTTTTCCAAATAGTTTTCTCTGTAGTAATCGGGAGACTTTGCTCCTGATGATTCTTCGGTTTTATTCTTAGTATTAGCAGCACCGAATACAGGGAGAACAGTTAAGTTTGCGAGTACGCCGATAATCATTACGAGCGACATAAACGCTGATATAATTCTGAATTTTTTCATTTTTACTCTCTCCTTTCTCCTCTATATTCGATAAGATATTTCTGTAACTATAGCTGTAATAAAGCCTACTACATTTGTAAGCAATGTTGTGAACAACAATGCAATAAACATAATAAACACCATAGCAACTATAGTACCGAGACACGTTACAACGTTCTTAACCAAGGAATAGTCGTGTGTAACCATTGTTCCCGTAAACACAAGCAAACCAACCCAAATAAATGCAAACGTTTCAAGAAGAGTTACGATTGAAGCTTCATTTGCTGTTACAAAGTTTGTGCAAATAGTTGCGGGAATGATAAGCAAAGGCAGGGGAGCAAGTGCATAGGAGGTTGCAATAAATATATCCTTGAAGCTTCCTTCACCTTCCATAAGTGTAGTGAGACACCAGTTACCGATAACCCAAAGCATAAGAGGAACAATAACTGAAATAATCTGTACCAAAATACTCGGATAAGAATCGGTAGGATTAAAGATATACGCCGCACCCACTGTCTGATATGTAAATGTCACAATTGCAAACACAATATAGAAGATAGCACCGCGCAGCGAACCTCTCTTTTCATGCTTCAAATCCCAGAAACCGTCAAAGGGATGGAAAATCAAGTGGTTTGCATATAGAATTTCTTGCCAGAACGTGCGTTTCTTTCCCGAAATAGCAACTTCGTGGTTAACCTTAGCCGCATATCCAAAAAACTTAGTAGCACCAATACATACGGCAACTATTACAATCGGAATTATATAAATAATTTTTCCAATCAAGTCCTTACGGTACATCTTAAACGAATTTGAATAGTTCTTTGTATCGTAAGCATCGGTAAAGTATTCCATAGATTCAGTCCATTTACCCGAACGGTAAAGAGCCTTACCTATACCGATATAAGCAGCGTCGAAGTTGTTGTTTCGCTGGAGAATAGTTTCCCAGTCTTTCTGAGCTTTATCATAATTACGGTTGTTCTGATTCTCAATAGCATTTAAGAGAATTTCACCGTATTCTGTTCTTGTAAATACTGTAAAGGAACCGGAACTCTTGTCGAGCAACAATATCTTTTCATCCTGATATGTAATAGCAGCCATAGCTCTAAGGTTACCGATCTGTGTACCAATATCACCAAAGATAAACAAGAGGTTACCGTATTCATCGTATGTAAATACTTTAGAACGCTTAGAGTCAATTATCGACCATGTGTTTTGCGGACCAAGAGCTACGTCAACGATAACTGACGTTCCTATGGGAGCAGTTGTGGTAGTAGACATATTCTGAACATCTACTTCACCAAATCCAAAGAAGCCAGTACGCTTCATAATATCGTCCCCGGATACGTTAAGTTTCTTAACAGGGGAGAAATCCGAGCCCTTGTTTCTTGTAGCCGCCTGCTGAGCCCCTTCATCAATAGATGATGTTGTTACGTAAATAAATCCTCTGTGGTCAATAGTAATGTTATTGAACTCGGTACTTACGTACTGCTCCGCTCTCTCCTTCTGCTTATCCGTTTGGAAATATCTCCAAAGCTTTTCCCACGCGGTAAGTGTTACTTTCTGTGCACCTACGAAACACTGGAACGAGCCGTCGGGATTCAATGCGATTACACCCATGTACGTACTGGATGAAATAACGTACATAGTACCTGCCGAGTCAACAGAAAGTGCTACAGGTCTGTATACAGAGTTTGCAGGAAAAACGTCTGCTTGAGGTTCTTCAACTGTTCTTATGTAAGAACCGTCTTTTTTATCAAATATTACTATTCTCTTGTTGTCTGTATCTGCGACATAGATATTACCATTGCCGATATAAACGCCGTTGGGGTTTGTCAAAGCATCCGGAATACCGTTGCTGTTTGTAAATGATCTGATAGAGAACTTATATTTATAGTATCTGTCAAGAACAATAATTCTGTTGTTACCTGAGTCAGCAATATATACGTTTCCATCTTCATCTGTTTCAAGGTCAGCGGGATTTTTTAATGCTGTGCTGATACCCATATATGCAGAATCAACTATCTGTTCGGGAGTATACGCATCGGGGGATGCAACTCCAAAACCGTCCTGTGAATATGTATATGTTCCATAGGAGGATGCCGCTACTGCGGGTACAACTCCTATGAACATCATAAGACAAAGTGTCAGGGCGGCTATTTTTACTAATTTCTTATTCATAATAACCTCTCCCTTTCTTTAGTCTTTCATACCTGATGAGCCCATCGTCTCAATAATGTTACTCTGTGAAATAACGAATACGAGGATAGGAACCAACATACTGATAACTGTTGCGGCAGCCGAAGCACCCTGACGTGAAATACCGTCGGTTACTAACTGGCTTACAGCATAGTTAAATGATTTGAGCTGTTCGCTCTGAATGTAAATAGATGCGCCGGAGTTCCAGAGATCTTTAAAGCTGTAGCACACGAGTGTCAGCCAAGCAGGCTTAACCATGGGCATTGCTATAACCCAGAACGTCTTCCACTCTGTAGCACCGTCAATACGGGCAGATTCAAGAACCGCGTTGTTTACGTTTGTTTCCATAAATTGTTTCATCAAGTACAAACCAAGCGATGTACACCATGCAGGTACTATGCGAGCAAGATATGTATCAATCCAACCCAACCATGAAAGTGTAATAAAGTTTGCAATTGCAGAAACTGTACTGTGGAACATCAACGAAGCAACTATAAGGGCAAATATACCGTTTCCGCCGGGGAACTTAATCTTTGCCAATGCGTAAGCACACATTGAAGACAAGAGCAAGTTACCAAATGTTCCTGCTACAGAAATAAATACTGTATTGAATATGTATCTTGAGAAAGGAACCCAAGAAGTGTTCATCAAGTTAAACAAATCCTTGAAGTTGTTGAACGTAGGACTTGTTACGTAGAATCTTGGAGGGAACATCCAAAGTTCGTCGAGAGGTTTAAGGGACTGGATAACCGTGTAATACATAGGTATGAACAGGAACAATCCCATCAAGAAGAGGAAAAGTCCAATTCCGATATCGCCGCCGTACGAACGGTTAAGCACAACTCTATGCTTTCTTGTTCTTAATTTCTTAGCCATATCAGTTACCTACCTTCGACAAGAGTTTCTTGACTAATGCGTTTGAGCCGTACATTATTAAGAACAGCACTGTTGCAATAGCCGAAGCATAACCTACTTCCCAACGAGTGGTACCGTAGTCTTCCAAGTGGTGCATAATCGTATGAGCCGCGTAGTCAACTGAGGGGAAGCCTGCGAGTGATGTAACTATCGCGCCGAAGCCGAATGCCTGTGTAATAGCCATAACCGCACCAAACATAAGCTGTGGTTTCATGGTAGGCAATGTAACATACCAAAGCTCTTGCCAACGGTTCTTTATACCGTCAACCGCACCCGCCTCGTAAAGCGAATGGTCAACGCCCTGGAAACCTGCGATAAAAGAAAGGAACGCAGTACCGAGTGAAGTCCAAAGAGCAACTACAATACAAATAGGCATTACGTAATCAGCATCTTGGAACCACTGAATAGGCATTGAAATGAAGCCTAAGTCAATCAAAAGTGCATTTGCATATCCATATGAGTCAGAGGAGAACACGATGCTCCACATAAGATATGCGCCACCCGAAATTGAGGGTGAGTAGAAAATCAATGTAACGATCGATCTGAGCTTAGGTGAAAGCTCGTTAATGAACCAAGCGCATATGAACGAAAGCAAATATGAACCGGGACCAACGATCGCAGCAAATATAAATGTATTTTTTACGGATGTAATAAAAATATCATCATCAAGAAACAATCTTACGTAGTTATCCATCCATACAATGTTAGGTGTTTGAAGCATATTGAAGTCTGTAAAACTCAATATTATAGATACACCAACGGGTAATATCGTAAATATGAAGAAGAGAATAACGAAGGGCGCAATCATTAAGTACGCCGTTTTGTTACGCTTAATCTCTTTCCATGTCCACTGCGCTTTAGTCATTTCCGAACGATTAACAGCTTTTTTCTTTACTGCAGTGTTTGCGGACATGTTTGATCAACTCCTTTTTTTAGAATGTATATAATATATAATATAAATATGAAAGTTTTTTCTTTAGGGGCGCTTATTCTGCGCCCCATAGGGCTAAAACGCTTTTATTCGGACTCAATATAATCCGCAGAGTTTGAATATGAAATTTCCAGATAATCAAAACCAAATTCTTTACGTTTTCTTGTAATTTCCTTGTTGATTTCTGTTACATAGTCAAGCATTGCTTCTGTAGCATTCGCACCGTTATTATATACATCCATAAATGCGAAGTCAACATAACGAGTAATGATATATCCACCGGGATATTCTGTAATACCTACAGTTTTTTCAAATTGATCCATAAGGTTTTCGTACTCACGCGAAGACCAAGGAAGTTCGGAAAGCGCTTCTGTATTTGCAGTTGCATTCTTGGAAGACTGTCCAACTACCGCAACAAGTTCGTTAGAATAGTTAGACTGTACGTTGCCTCTTGTAAACCATTCAAGGAACTTCCAGCAATCTTCCGTATTATCTTCGGCGCCCTTCATAAGACATACACCCTCAGTCGTTACAACCGAGCAGTTGTTAATTTCACCGTTTTCATCAACGAAACCGGGAAGAGATATGAATTCCCACAAGCCGTCAATTTCGGGAGCAAATACTGTCAACTGGTTATAAAGTGTAATGTAGTCGGAAATAAGAATAGGCATTTCACCTGTTCTGAAACGGTTAGCCGCTTCGTATGTAAGCGGGAATTTGTAAGACTGGAACAAGTCTGTGAGTTCTGTAAACGCTGAAAGTGCTACGTTAGACGAAAGATTAATTCTCTTACCGTCATCTGCGTACATTTCGCCGCCCATCTGATAGAGGAAGAGTTTTGTTCCCGCAGTCTTTGAGGGGAAACCTATTGTCATATTGTTTGTCTGAAGTACAGGGATAATGTTCTTCAAATCGTCCCAAGTTCTCGGAACTTCAACATTAAGGTCTGCCAAAATGTCCATTCTGTAGAACATCATAAGGAATGTCATTGTGTTGGGCAAACCGTATGTCTTTCCGTAAAGTGTAAGCGTATCGTTTGCAGCTTTGGGGAATCTCTTCATTACCTCATCAAAGCCCTCCATATCATTCAAAGGAAGAACTGCATCACGAATAGCGTAGTTTACGCAGTCCGCAGAAGCGAGGAATGCTATGTCAGGTCCAATGCCTGCAAGTGTTGACTGAAGTACACCGCCGGATACCAACTTAATTTCTACGGAAACATCGTTGTTCTGCATAAAGTCGCTATCAACCAACTGACGCATAATCTTAGACTTTTCACGTCCGATCGTCGTCCATACTTCAACCTTAGAGTCGCCGTCAATTTCAACGGTAGCCCCCAATGTAGAATAATCTATAAAGAAACTGAGTACAAACGCCTTTGTTTCAAACCAAAGAGTCTGGAAAATGTTTGAATTTGCCTTAGGAAGCTTTGTTCCGGGTGTCTGGAATACAAAATAGTCAACTTCAAGCGGTTGAGCTCTGGAGTCGAGCAACCAAGTTCCCAAAGTACCAATGTATGTCTTAAGGTTAACAAGGTTCTTTGCAACTTCCTTTTCGTCGCTTGTCATTCTTTCAAGAAGAATAACTATCTTATTAAGAGTAGCAACGTGAGAACCGGTCTGTCCTGTAACCTCTTCAAGCAACTTACCTACAGCTTTAAGCTCTCTTGCTGAGAAAATAAGATTGTTAATAGCTTCGGGAACAAGTCTGCTGAAGTTGTAATCTCTGAATTCGTCAGGCTCAGATCCCGTAATCATTAATATCTTAAGGTAAGATTCATTCATCAAATTAAGCACGTTGTCTACACGGTTAAGAACTTCATTCATTGAACCGAGTACAACTTCAAACTTAATTTCATATTCTTTACCCGCTTCAAAATAGAACTGATAAGGCGTTCCGTCTTTAGACGAAATCACCGCGTTCTGCCAAGAATCTTTGTAAAGGAATTCAAGATAGTTTGCTTCTTCGAATGGGATTTCTCCATTAATATATATACGGCGTGAAACGTACATACCTTCAAGTTGGGACTGTTTGAACCTCATTGCGAGTTCATAAAGACCGCTCTTCTCGGGTTTGATAGTGTACTTTATCCACTGTCCCGCTGTCTTCCACTTGTCGCTGCCTATTGTGTTAAGTTTTGTTTTCGCCGGATCCTGGGGGGATGTTATGGGCGAAGATCTATCGTTCAAAGGATAGATAGTCTGTTCAGAAACGAGAATGGGGTGCTCGGGATCGCTCGATCTTTCAGCCTCTATAAAAATCTTCGCATCTTCTGCAGGCTTATAACCATTTGCCTTGTATTCAGCCAACACTTCTTCGTATGTCGGAAGGTCTTTTGAAGGCATAAAGGTAATCGTCGAGAAAACTACAGGTTCTCTTACAGCTTCAAAAGTAAGCATGTGCTCACCGGCAGTAAGGTAAACCTCCAACGGTTCAACAACAAACCCCGTCGAGTCGCAGAAAGTATATGTATTCCACGTAGGAACCTGCTCCTTTGTAGGTCGAATATCATTCTCTGTAAGGTCCTGTTTGAATACGCCGCCTTCTTCAAGATTGTCCACCCAAGTCTTAGGCATAGTGAGGTATCTTGCTTCAGAAAAAGGTATTTTTCCGTCAATGTAAAGCATACGTTCAATCGATGTAGCCTTAGCCAAAACAGAGAAGTATTCAATATTGAGGACATAAAGACCCGCCTTTTCAACGTTGATCTTAAATGTTGCAGCCCCCTTCTCAGGTAAGTATACCGATTTTACTGCTTTTTTATAATTTTGTTTTGTTTGCTCTTCGGTGTAAACAACAACGTCCTTGTCCTTGTCTGTTCCCTCAGAACCAACATAAGCTTCCGCAAAATTCACAGTAAACGTGTCGGTCGCTTTTTTTACATCGCCGAGCGATGCACGGTAGTCGTTGTAATCAAGCGTATCAAGGATAGCTTTAATTTCCTCCAACGACGATGTGGTCTTCTCAGGTTTTTCCGTTCCCGAGTCAGTCGCGGTTTCTTTGGTCGCAAATACGCCGGTAGCCAGCGTACCCATAACCATAAGCACCGTCAGAAATCCACATAAAATTCTTTTGAATATGGATTTTGTCATGGTCTTTCCTCCCATAAAGATTTGATAAACTTAACACATTAATTTAAAGCAGGGAGCCGTTTTGTTCTATAAAAAAACAACGCAAAAACACTACTCCGCCCCTATCATCAAAGCGTAGTACTGCCTCATACCCTTATAATCCTGCGTTTCACCGCCGGAAATGCCGTAATTTAGTGCGTAATTATAATATCATACCCCCCTCCAAAAGTCAATAGAAGCACCAACCTTTTTTCTTATTATATATAGTAATACATTTATCAAAACCACCTAAAAGTTTACATTTTCGGCATAAATAGGCATCTTTCGGCATATTTTGCATTTCATTCGCTTTTCAATCCTTGAGTAAACCACTCTTACTTAAATACAAGCATACTTTATATATATTTACTCTTTTTTTACATTTAGTTGGTAATAAACCAAGTTAAGTAAATTTTATTTACCAACATTTTTTAATTGCATTGTATAAAAATATTAAACTTTTTTGTGCAACTTGCACTTAAATCAAGCGTTTTTTTCTACATTTATGCAACTTGCACAAATCACAAAATTTATAATTGCCCCAACGTCAATTATAAACATTATGTAAATTGTGCATTCAAAAACATATATATACTTCAACCAGTGCATTTTTGCTTAATAATATTGTATTTTTTATATTAATGTGCTATAATTCAAAAAAGCATATTTCAGAGAAGGAAGTCCATTATGAATAGACAAAAAAGTGCAGTTACCATTAACGATATATCAGGAATAGGCAGATGCTCCATCACCGTAGCTTGTCCCATCCTTTCTGCCGCAGGCATTCAAACTTGCGTACTCCCCACCGCCCTCCTTTCTACTCATACAGGCGGTTTTCTTGGATATTCATTTCTCGATTTAACAGACGAGATGACAAAAATAATTAACCATTGGTCCACTTTGAATATGACTTTTGATGCTATTTACAGTGGGTATCTCGGAAGCACAGAACAAATTAATACCGTTATCAACTTTATCGACAGCAACAAAAACAAGAAAAATCTTGTTATGGTAGACCCGGTAATGGGAGATGCAGGTAGATTTTACGCAGGGTTTACCCCCGAATATATAAAGGGAATGAAAGAACTGTGCGGAAAAGCCGATATTATAGTTCCAAACATTACAGAAGCATTTTTCCTTTTAGACAGAGAATATTCGGAAGGACCGTATACCGAAGAATTTATAAAAGAACTCATGAAAGACATCTCGAAAACAGGGTGCAATAATATAGTTCTTACAGGGGTATATTTTAACGATTCCGAGGTAGGCGCAGCATCATACGACTCAGAAAACGACGTTTTTGAAGTATATCTTGCACCGCGAATAGAGGGTTTTTATCACGGAACAGGCGACGTGTTTGCATCCGTTCTTTTATCCGCCCTCTTAAACAACAAAACCCTCGCCGAAGCCACAAAAATTGCAGTAGACTTCACCGAGGATTCCATTGTTAAAACGAAGAATGCAGGTACCGACACAAGATTCGGAGTACTATTTGAGCAAGTTATTCCCTCTCTTATAAGAAAGCTCGAATTATAAAAGCATCATCAATACCAATATCATAATAACATCGTCTTCAGACTTGCTGTTGAGCATAAGCATTATCATAGCGCATATCAGTATATCTTCCGCTTCAAAGCTTTTCTCCTTAAGTCCGGCGATTATTTTTCTTATACCATTTTCTTGTTCCTTTTCGTGTTTTGGCAACGGCGGATTCAGATGAGAAAAATACGGTCTATCCCCCCGTCTTTGAGGGATGCGGCTTCTGTTGGAATATGAAGAATCGTTTTCGACCAACCTTTCTATTCCCTCTGCATTAATTCCGCCGTATAACGAGCCGCTTATATCGTATATCATTCCTCTGTAATTGGGCGGCGGATTCGGAAGAACGGTTTCAATTTCCGTTGTTTCCTCTTTTTCTTCTTTTTTATTAACGCACTCTTCTGTTACGGCGGAATTTTTTTCGGTGTGATTTTGCAAAGGCTCTCGCCGACGAACATTTCTGCCGCTTGTATTTCGACTATACACTATATATCAACTCTCTTTCGCGTATCTTTAAAGAAACGATTTAAAAAGTCCCGTTTTTTCACTTAACTGAACAAGCTTAAGTATCTTGATTATTCCGTCTATCTTGTCGCATCTTTCGTGTCCGACGTAAGGCTTTAAAGCCAATAGCAACCTTATAAGATTTTCTGCATCATCGCCTTTTTTGTTTTTGGTATGACAAGCGTCATTTTTATCATTACCGCAACCGTTATCATCTTTATGTTCATGTCTTTGAGGGCTTTTTTCTGTATAATCACGCACGTCTTGACCGTCCGAGCTGTCTTTCAGCTTTCCGGCTATTCCCATAAGGGTTTTCATCATTTCGGGATTTTCGGTCAGTTTGCTGATCATATCCCCTATATCATTCGAACCGTTCATAACATATAATCCTAAAAATCAGACTGTTTTTTTATGTTGTTTAACGTTTCCTCGTCGAGCATGGAAAGCGCGTTTTGCAGGTCGCGTTCGGACATATTTGACAGCCCTTTTCTAAGCTTTGATATATCCGATACCGTTTGCTCTACCCTTCGTCCGCTTACTCCCGCGCTTTGAGCAATTGCACGAACAATATTTTTTAACTCTTCGTCGCTTATTGTGTCAAGCTTATTCATTATTTGCCTCTTATCGATTTCCATAGATAATTTCTCCTTTTGAATAATATTTTTTATATTCATAAGCAGTATATGATTAAAAACTATTCAGGTTACTTAAAAAGGATAAAAATATATGAAAATACTGGTTTTTTCCGACAGTCACGGCTCCCCTGCCAACATTTCAAGAGCAATAAAGCTTCACCCCGATGCAAAAATACTCATACACCTCGGCGACGGAATAAACGATTTGTATAAAATAAAAGAAACCAATCCCGATTATGAAACCGCTATGGTTTACGGCAATTTTGAGGATAGTTTTTTTGTAAAGAGAAGCGAAAATACATTTAACTGCATTGATGCACAAGGTATAAAGATATTTTTATGTCATGGGCATAGATACAGCGTAGGATATTCAAAACAAAATCTTATATATGCCGCGTTGGAGCAAAATGCCGACATAGCATTATTCGGACATACACACGTAAAATATAAAGAGTATATTTCGCCCGAAAGACTGAACACAAACAGGGAAAAAGGGCTTTATTTATTTAATCCGGGCAGTATTTCGCACCCCCGCGACGGCATTTACGCCTCGTTCGGCATAATTGAAATAAGAGATAACGGTATACTACTGTCTCATTGCATAATAAAATAACAAAGGAACTTTTTATGAAATATACACCCTATTCCGATACAAGAATTATAAAGATTATTGTGTTGCTTCTTGCCCTGTGTTCACTTGTTTTTATCGGTTTTTCAATAGCGACCAACAACGTTTCGTCAGACATTATGAAAACATTAGCTGTTATACCGTTTTCTGCAGCAATATTAACTGCAGTACGCTTTGGAGTATGCTCATACACTTATATTCTTGATGATTTTGAATTTATAGTTATACAAAGATTCGGAAAGAAAACAAAAACGGTTTGCAGACTTTTTTATACGGACATTACCGATGTGATCAGCTTTGATGAGGCAAAAGATAAAATAAAGGGAAGAAGCAGATATAACTACCGTGTTAAAATACTTCCATATAGCTCATATTGCCTCTTTTATGAGCTTGGAAATGAAGACGGTGTTGTTTTATTTGAGCCGAACGAAAATTTTGTAAAAGTTTTAAAAAAATATATTCAAAAAGATATACTAAACGATTGAAAGACTTATTGAAAGGACATATTTTAGTATGAACTCACTTTTTAAGCTTTTTATAAAAAATGCAGACGCTACGTCAGACCCCGCAGTCAGAAATGCGTACGGAAATTTTACAGGTTTTTTCGGTATTATATCAAACCTTATATTGTTTGCAGTAAAGGTTACGTTGGGCGTTGTTACAGCGAGCATTTCGGTTACGGCAGATGCGATAAACAACCTCTGCGATGCAGGCTCGTCGATTATAACCGTTTTCGGCTTTAAGATAGCAGGCAAACCGGCAGATGCTAAACACCCATACGGACACGCTCGTATGGAGTATATTTCGGGACTTATAGTATCGTGTCTTATAACGTCTATAGGCTTTGATTTGGCAATAAGCTCGATAGAAAAGATAATTACACCCACCGAGACGAAATATTCCATACTCGGTATAGTTATTCTCGGAATTACCGTTTTGGCAAAGCTTTTTCAAGGTATAGTATACCGTTCCGCAGGCAAAAAAATTGATTCTCAAGCCTTGATTGCCTCATCAACCGACAGTATAAACGACGTTATATCGACAGTGGTTGTTATTATAGGAAGCGTAATAGGACTGGCAACAGACTTAAAAGTTGACGGTTGGTTGGGATGTGCACTTGCACTGTTTGTTATTTATTCGGGTATAAAGCTTATAATTGAAACGTCAGACCCACTTCTCGGAGCAGCCCCCGACGAAGAAATTGTAAACAAGCTTTCAGAGAAGATATTGAGCTACGACGGAGTTATAGGAATACACGACCTCGTTGTACACAGCTATGGGTTTGGACGATGTTTTGCATCTGTTCACGCTGAAGTTCCGGCAAGTACAAACATTTTGCTCAGCCACGATACGATAGATAATATTGAATTTGAAGTGCTTGAGCAAATGAATATTCACCTTGTTATTCACCTTGACCCGATTGAGACGGACAATTCCGCCGTTAATGATTTGAGGACTGCAGTTCAACTAATTTTACAACACAAAGACCCCCGCATTTCAATGCACGATTTCAGGGTAGTTTTCGGAGACACGCATACCAATCTTATTTTTGATGTTAATTTACCCTTTGACTACGAGACAGACGATAATTTCTTCTGTTCCGAAATAACAAAAGATATAAGAAAGATTGACCCCACCTACAATACTGTAATAACTGTCGACCGAAACTATATAAATTCAAGAAACAAGAATTAATACAAAAAAGCACCCAAAAGGGTGCTTTTCATAAAGCAGGTTAAACCTATCATTGTAGGGGGGATTCACGAATCGTCCGCCAAAGAATTGCAAAACAAAACGGGCGATTCGTGAATCGCCCCTACTGCAAGGTGTGTAATATGTTACACCATATAGGTGTGCTTTCGTGGCGATACCAAGCCTTCTCCTGTGGGAGAAAGGGGACCGCGTTAGCGGTGGATGAGGAGTTACTGTGCGTTTTAAACACCTCATCCGTCAGCCTTCGGCTGCCACCTTCTCCCGCTGGGGAAGGCTTTTTTAGTCCGCTTCGAAAGCCTATCTGTTTTTCCTGACAAGTCCTGCTTTTTCAGATACAAAAAGTGATGCCCACATAAAAATATACTCTAAGTTATAGCCGTTCTTTTAGATATAAAATCTTTTTTTTGAAAAAATTGCGTTCGGAATTCCACGCATCACTTGCCTCTAATAATTCCAGTACTCCCATGGCTTTTTCATATTCCTTTAATGCAGATTGCATATCTCCGTTTTCAATGTGGCACTCTGCAATACGAGACTGCATTTCAATCAAGCTACTCAAAGAAACTCCCATTTGTTTTTGTGCAGCATTCATTTTTTCTTCTCCACTCAAAATATATGCCATTTCGGATAAACGCGAAAAATATATTTCAGGAATTTGTTCAAGTGCTAACCGGGCTCCGTTAAGATCCCCTTTAGCTTTATAGGCGTACGCCAAAAAACGAAGGGCATCGTATTTTGTTGAATTGTCCTTTGTAACATCAATAACTTTTAATGCTATATCTATGGTTTTGTCCGGTTCTTTCCAATAGTTTATTAAATACAGAAGATTACACAGTAAAATATCATTATTTGGATATTTTTTCAGTCCTTCTTCGATAATCCTACAACCCTCTTCTTGATTTGTTTCACGGTATTTAACACTTTTCTTTGCTATAGAAACAGCATCATTTCTGATTTCTTCAAGATTATGATCAAAAAGTTCATCTATTGACACACCAAAGTAACTTGCCAGTACGGGAGCAAGCGTAATATCGGGCAGTGCTATATTATTTTCCCACTTACTAACCGCCTGAAAGGAAACCCCTATACTTTCCGCGAGTTTTTCTTGAGTAATACCGCGTTGCTTTCTCAATTCTCTTATTTTGTTTCCAATATTCATAAGTTCACCTCCGTAATTCAAGGTGGTACCTGCCTTGTGTTTACATTATAACACAGTAATCTACTATTGACAATAACTGCTTAAACGAGATTTTTCAACTGTGGGTTGAATAATTAAAAACGCACCATCGATTGATGATGCGTTTTTTGAACTTTATGGTACACACCCTCTTGGGTGCTTTTCTTTACATCCTTTTAAACCGTACGGAATTCAACGCCGAGCTGCTTTGTAAGCTTCTTCATAACACTGTTTGCAACGCTGTCTATATCGTTGCTTGTAAGTGTCTTTTCGTCAGATCCGATAACGAGACGGATAGTAACAGACTTCTTGCCCTCGGGAACCTGTTTGCCCTTATATTCATCAACGAACAGAACGTCCTGAAGATTTTCGGTCTTCTTGCCTGTTACAGCCTCGTAAATATCGTCCCACTTAACCATAGAATCAACCAAGAATGAAAGGTCGAAGTTGTTTGTGGGGAATTCGGGAATGGGAGCAAAGCGGTTTGTTCTTGACTTAAGAGGAACAAACGCGTCCATATCCATCTCAACAAGAACAGCGGAAAGCACCTTTATACCACATTCCATAGCAGCTTTTCTTGAAAGGAGTGCTATATCACCGATTTTCTTGTCGCCGAGATAAATATTCATCCAAACAGTCTCGTCTGCCCAGTAAGGCTTTTCTTCGCGCTTAAACGTAAAGCCTTCCATGTGTGTATAACGGGGCATCATACCTATAACGCCTTTTGCTCTGCGGAAGAGTTCAGCTACGTTGTCAGCCTTACCTGCGAATGCACAGCCGAGGTGTTTACGCTGATAGGGAAGCTTTTCTTTTTCATCGTAAGGCGAAGTATAATCCTTGTCGGCAAATATTTGCGCTTCTTCAAATATAGCAAATTCGTCGAAGGAGTGTTCGTTCTTTACGATTGCCTTGCAGATATTGGGAAGAAGTGTTGAACGAATATATTTTTCTGTGGGAGAGGGGGGAGTTGACAAAGCCAAAACGCCGTCTGTATTGGGAAGAATAGCGTTCACAAAAGTATCTGTCATCCAAGGATATGTGAATATTTCCTGCATATTGCAACGGAAAGCAAGATATTCCTTAACCTTGCGTACAAGGTCCATATCAAGCTGATTTATCGCGCTGTCAAAAGAAGTTGTAATAGGTGTAGGCTGGAAGTTTTCGTAGCCGTACATACGTGCAACCTCTTCCATAATATCAGCCTTAATAGACACGTCGCCCGTCGAACGCCAAGTAGGAACAACAATGTGCATACCCTTATCGGTGAACTCAACCTCATATCCCATAGTACCAAGCTTTCTTGCAACGATTTCCTGAGGAATACGCATACCGAGACGTCTGTCGAGCCAATCGAAATCAACGTCGATTTCTTTCTTTGTGAGCTTGTTTACGTACAAATCCTTGAAAGCTGTAACTTTCATTTCGGGATAGAGTTCCTTAAACAACTGCATACAAAGCGTAAGAGCAAGGTCGCATCTTTCGGGGTCAATAGCCTTTTCGTAACGCGAAGATGCTTCGGTACGATTATCGTAACGGAGAGCTGTTCTTCTTACGGTACGCGAATCGAAGTTTGCAACCTCGAGTATAACGCTGTTTGTCTCGGGAAGTACGGAGTCTTTTGCACCGCCCATAACACCCGCCAAAGCAACGGCACCTTCTTTATCTGCAATTACGAGGTCATCTGTTGTAAGTGTAAGTTCCTTATCGTTAAGAAGCTGAAGCTTTTCGTTTGTCTTTGCGCGGCGAACTTCAATATGGTCAATAATATGATTAGAATCAAAAACGTGGGTAGGCTGACCGAGTGCCAACATTACGTAGTTTGTAATATCAACAAGAGCGTTTATAGGACGCATACCTACACGCCAGATACGGCTTTGCATTTCAAAGGGAGAGGGCTTTATACCGAGTCCTTCGATTTTCGCACCGATATAACGTGGACATTTTTCGCTGTCGATAATGCGAACGTCGTATTCGTTTTCCGTATCGGGAGTATATTTTTCAAACTCAACGAGGGGCAGGTCGTAAAGAGCTGCAATTTCTCTCGCGATACCGTAATGACCCCAAAGGTCAGGGCGGTTTGTCATAGATTTATTGTCTATTTCGAGAATTATATCGTTAAGGTCAAGTGCGTCGGCAATAGGAGTACCCGCAGCAACGTCAAGGAAAGTAACGTCCATAATTTCGTGGTCGTCTTTTGCGGGGAAGAGGTCGGCAAGACCTACTTCTACGGAAGCGCATATCATACCGAAGCTTGCAACACCGCGGAGCTTTGCGTTCTTTATTTCAACGGGTTCGCCCTCGCCGTGCCAACGTACCATAGCCCCCGGACAAGCAACAACAACTTTCATACCTGCTTCAAGGTTGCTTCCGCCGCATACGATATCCTTTATTTCCTCTGTACCGATGTCAACCTTACATACGCGGAGCTTGTCTGCGTTGGGATGAGGCTGAACTTCTTTGATTATACCTACAATAATCTTATCAAACTGTTTGCCGAGATCGTGCGCACCTTCAACTTCAACAGTTGACATAGTAAGGTCAAACGCCAACTGCGAAAGGTCCATATCCTCGGGCAGTTTTACGTAATCTTTTATCCAATTAAGTGATAATTTCATAATATTTACCCTCCGTTTCTTAGCGGAACTGGTTGAGGAAACGAAGGTCTGTGCCGTGGAACAGACGAACGTCGTCAACACCATAACGCATCATAACAAGTCGGTCAAGACCGATGTTTACGTAGAAGCCTGTGTATTCGTCGGGGTCAACACCTGCCGCACGAAGAACGTTGGGGTGGGGTGTACCGCCGGGCATAATTTCAATCCAGCCTACGTGCTTACATACGCTGCAGCCTTTGCCGCCGCATACGAGACAGCCCATATCGATTTCAAATCCGGGTTCAACAAAGGGGAAGAAGCCCGCGCGCATTCTTACGGGAACGTCTTGTCCGAATACCTTTGAAAGAATACTCTTTATCATAACTTTACCCGATGTAAAGGTAAGGTCCTTATCTACAATAAGTGCTTCATACTGGAAGAATGCTCTATCGTGACGGGCGTCTGTGGTTTCGTTTCTGTAAACTCTGCCGGGATATACGAAACGGTAGGGGGGCTTGTGTGTCTGCATATAGCGTACGCTTCCGCCTGTTAAGTGGGGACGGAGACAAAGCTTTTCGTTAGCCTCTCCCGAATCGTGTCCCTCAAGCCAGTACGTGTCCATACTCTCTCTTGCAGGGTGCTGAGGGGGGAAGTTAAGATTGTCAAATGCATAGTATTCACTTGTTATTTCGGGGCCGTGGAATATTTCAAAGCCCATGGAACGAAATGCATCGTTAAGGTCATAACACATCTGTGTTATGGGGTGAAGTCCGCCGATCTGGGGAGCTATACCGGGAAGAGTATAGTCGAAATCGGGGGATATTTCAGATGCCTTGAGTTTAAGCTCTTCTCTCTTGCCCTCGATATGCTCGGTGAGAAGATTTTTTACATTGTTGACAGCCTTTCCCATTTCGGGACGGAGAGCAACGTCGAGCTTGGGAATTTCTTTAAGGAGCTCTGTCACAGCGCCTTGCTTACCAAGCAACGCACCTTTGATTTCCTGAAGCTCACTTTCGCTCTTTGCAGCGTCAATTTTTTGAGCACCTTCGCGCAGCAACGCTTCTAATTTTTCTTTCATTTTTTAATCACTCCAAATTTATATGATATTTTTATTATTATCCTTTTTCCTTACTTTCTTTTAAGGAAAGAAAGTAAGCAAAGAAACCTGGAATACTGGGTT
>JAZNCH010000056.1:0-15904 GCA_045587445.1 Eubacteriales bacterium
TCCCCTACCGCACACGGTAATGTTTCTACAATCTATTTTTTCACCGGTGGATATGGAATCCCCCTACAATATAGACGGAAAGTTTGTGCTAAAAACATATCATTAGAATTACTAATTATAATACACTCTATAATTTTCTGCACCTTTGTTTTGCGCACTGCTCATAAGATCCATAAAACGTTCTTTATCATTAACGGGAACACATATCCCCTCTAATTTGTCATCATATTTTAACGTTCCTTTTTTTACAAAAAAAACGCCATTTCTACATTGAACAATCGTTATACCATTTACTTCACTCTCCAGCAAATTGGATTCATCGCACCTTATCAATTCAAGACAATGTAAAATTTCACTACTGTTTATTTCACCAACTTCACCACTTGTTGTAAGTTCATTTATATTTTTCATAAGCTCATCTTCGAGAATATATGATTTTTCTACCCTCTCTTGACGGATTTGGTCGTATTCATAATAATCAAATTTCAAATACGACAAGTCATTTTTTTCAATTACCTTACGATATTCATCAGCCTTGTCTTCATGAGCAAAAACTCCACCTACGTATCCGTATGAATTTATATAAATAATATCTTTTTCCTCGCAATAAGTACTATATGCCCCAAAATCATCAAGAAGCAATATTGGAAAGCCTTTTTCTTCTGCATATACTGTTTCCGACAAACCGTAATTCAATGTAACAAGAGGCTTAAGTCTAATTCTCTCGTATTTTTCTCCTCTAAATTCCACTGTTTCAGGGGCATCATCGTCAAATATAACATGTTTATTTTTCAGTTCATCAAGCATATCACAAGAAAAAAGTGACAGTAAACATAAAGCCAATATGCACGTTACAACTAATCTTTTTATAAATCTTTTCATATATTTCCTCCTTATTCGAGATTGAGTTTCTTTTTCATTATGGTATGCGTTATCAGGAAATATATTAAGCCCATAATTGCTACACCCACAAACATTATTAAGAAGAATAAATGTCCGCTAACATAAGGGTGGTTTACAACAAACAAACCTAATTTATCCATTATCTTAATAAACCAGTCCTGATAGCTAACTACACTCATAACAACAATAAATACCGTGCTTATAACCTGTGTTATGAAGTAATAGATAAAATATACTCCTATAGCAAGCATAACGCGGTTTTTGTTTGACAACTGACCGATTGTAATACATGAATAAAACAGTAATATTGACGTAAACATCGCAGCCACAACCGTAATAATAGCTTCAATCATATAAAGCCAGAACTGCCAGCCGATCTGTTCTTCGCCTTTTCCTAAAATCCAAAATCCCGCTTTAAACAATTCAACCATAAATTCACCGGCTGTCGCTATACAAACAGCTAATACAATAGCAATAAAACTTGCTATAAGTACCGCTACACCGGTCGTTACCTTAACCCATATATGCTGGGCGTTGGTTACCGGAAGCGTAAATGACAGATACCCTTCATGGGTAAACATATTTTTGTAAAAACGCGTTATAACGTTTACATAAGAAAGCACCAAACACACTATGCAAGATATAACAAGGACCATAATTGACGATCTGCCAACTATCATAAAAGACGTAGAATCATTTTCAAAGAAATATACGAAACGAGTCAAAGTCGCCACACCGAGCATAATAAGATGCATGGGCAAAAGCGCTCTCATATATGCAATAAATTCATGTTTAAAAAGCTTCTTTACCATTTGAATACCTCCCTGAACAATTCGTCAACACTCATGTTGTTTTCCTCTCTTATTTCGTCTACCGATTTCTGTAAAGCTATATTGCCGTGATTTATAAATATAACCTCATCAAGCACTTGTTCAATATCGGATATAAGGTGGGTAGAAATAATTACCGAGCTTTCGGGATTATAATTATTTATAATAGTCGAAATAATGTAATCTCTTGTAGCCGGGTCAACACCTGCTATGGGTTCGTCAAGAACGTACAGTTTTGCATTTCTGCTCATAACAAGAATAAGCGACACCTTTTCTTTGTTACCCTTTGAAAGATTTTTTAACTTAACTGTGGGAGTTATGCCAAGTCTGTCCAAAAGCTCATAAGCAAGGTTCGGTCTGAAATCCTCGTAAAAATCACAGAAATAATCTACTATCTGTTTTACTGTCATCCAGTTGTTCAAAAAAGAATTGTCGGGAAGATATGCAACGTCCTTCTTTGATTCAACACCGGGTTTATTTCCGTTTACATATATTTCACCGCTGTTTGGAGTCAAAAGTCCGTTTATAAGCTTAATCAATGTCGTTTTTCCCGACCCGTTTGGCCCCAATAAACCTATAATCTTTCCGCTTTCTACGGTTAAGTTTATGCTTCTAAGTGCAACAACTCCGCCGTACATCTTCGTTAAATTTACACATTTCAAAAGTTCACTCATTATTTCCACTCCTTTATATACGCCTGTACCTGTTCTACGGTTAATCCAAGACTTTCCATTTCTTCAAAAAACTCTAAAGTCTTCACCCTCTTCAATTCATCAACAAGCTTTACGGCACGTTCAATATTATCGTTTACGTACATACCCGAGCCACGCATCGGATATATCAGTCCTTGCTCGGTTAAGGTTGTCAATGCCTTTTGTACGGTATTGGGATTCACCCCCGCCTCAACGGCTATTTCTCTGACCGAGGGAATTCTCTCATTAGGCTCATATTCCCCTTTGGCAATCTTTACACATATCAATTCACAGAGCTGTGGACAAATTGCTCTGTTCTTATCTAAGTTCCATGCCATTTAATCTCTCCTTTCACACCTTATTCACCACAAGGTGTACTACTGTACTAACACAATAGTACACTATTGCTTTTTATTTGTCAATACACTTTCTGTAATTTTTTTCTTCTTGTTGTAATTTTTATCCCTTTGTGGTATAATCAAGAAAACAGTTTTTTTACGAAACGGAGCTTATGTATAAATGAATTTAACTTTGCTTTTGAATATAGGAATAATCTTGATATTCTCGGGTGTTTTCTTGCTTCTCCCCTCTCAAAAACACACAAAGAAGTTTGGAATCATACTGCTTATAATCTGTCTTGCCATTGAATTACTTGTATGTAATTTCCACTCTTTTCATTTATTTTTCAGAGACTATAATAAAAAAGAGCTTTCCTTTGATAATGCATCAATTTCAACAGAGAGCCTTGAAAATATAAATAAAACAGCAATCTCTTTTAACGGAATTGATGAGCGTATCGGTACGGTTTTTATTGACTGCACACTTCACGAAACGCGAAAAATGGAAAACGGATATATTTCGGTTAATACCACCGATAAAGTAAACGTTAAAATTGATGCAAAAGATGAGACTTATTCGTC
Source organism: Eubacteriales bacterium (assembly GCA_045587445.1). Classification (GTDB taxonomy): domain Bacteria; phylum Bacillota; class Clostridia; order Oscillospirales; family CAG-272; genus RGIG1995. The sequence continues at coordinate 3,346 of JAZNCH010000056.1, forward strand.
AAGCTACAGATATAATACGGCAAACGGTACAATTATAAGAAATAACAGTTCTTCAAACACCGTAATAATGAATATGTCGGGAAAAGTCAGCGACCTTATTATTACCCTTTCGGCAGATAACGGTGATTATTTTTCCGTAAATTCAATCACAATTAATAAAGCCGTTCCCCTTAATATTTCTTCATTTAGATTTATTCTCATTTTCGGTATTATCTTCGGTACCTTCATTTTGCTTAATTCAAAAGTTCTTCAAAAAGGTATTGATGAAACGCAGTCTGTTTTTGCAAAATCGGTACTTGTTATCACAACCGTATTCCTTATAATTGCTGTAGTTATAACCGTTCTATACAATATGAACAACGCAGGTATAGCTTTCAATTCGCTTAAACAAACAAGCGGAAACCAAATCTCCCAAGAACTTGTAGATGCATTTGAAAACGGTCAGGTCTCACTTCTTGACACGCCCTCAAAAGAACTGCTTTCTATGGAAAATCCTTATGACTGGGGGGCACGTACGGAAGCTGGAATAAGCTATAAATGGGACCATTTGCTTTACAACGGCAAATACTACTCTTATTACGGTATAGCACCTGTTATTTTGCTGTTTTTGCCTTTCCATTTGCTTACGGGATTCTATTTCCCTACTCCCGAAGCCGTAATGCTTTTCGGTATGGTAGGAATTACGTTCCTTTCGCTTCTTTATTATGAATTTGTAAAGAAATTCTTTAAGAAGCTTCCACTTTCCGTAGCTTTGTCTTCCCTTATCGTTCTGCAAACCTCAAGCTCAGTATGGTATTGCTTTGCTTCTCCTCTGTTTTATGAAATTGCACAAAGCTCAGGATTTGCTTTTACTTGTGCGGGATTCTATTTCCTTATAAAATCTAACGTTATATCCGAGGGAAGAATCTTCAAAAGACATCTGTTTCTTTCTTCATTCTGTCTTTCTTGTGCAGTCCTTTGCCGTCCCACACTTGCAGTCTACTGTATTGCAGCTCTTTTATTCATCGGTGCAGGTTTCTTTAAAAACAGAGCTTACACAAAAGAAACAAACAAAAATATTACAAAATCAACCATTCTCTATCTCGCCTCGGCATTGTCTTGTTTTGTTGTTATAGGCGGTATACAAATGTTATACAACTATGCCCGTTTCGGCAGTTTCTTCGATTTTGGTATTCAATATTCGCTCACTATAAATGATTTTACAAGAGCTGAATACCACACCGATTTTGTAACTATAGGCTTTTGGAACTATTTGTTTGCTTCGCCTGTTATCAAGCCTGAATTCCCATTTGTTTTCTCAAACTTTTCAACGCTTGATACAAACGGTTATTACTTTATCGCAAACAGAAATGCCGTCGGTATTTTCTACAAAGCTCTGCCTTCTTTGGCTTTATTCCTATCACCGTTTGCATTTAAGGTTGCCGACAAAAAGAAACGTCTTATTCCCTCACTCCTCATTCTCGCAGTATGCATAATCTGTCCCTTAGTTATCATCTTTTCAATTTGGGAAAGCGGTTACGGCGTAAGATATGCTGCAGACTTCGCTTGGCAAATGATACTTGGCGGTATGATAATTATTTATTATCTATTCTTTAAATTTAAGCTGAAAAATAATAATTTTGCTAACCGCTTCGTTACTGTATTTTTCGTTTATTCGGCGTTAGTTTCTTTGTTCGTTAATTCTGCTCTTATGTATGACTACATCAACAAAGCGGGCTATCTTGAATCCGCATTTTTGTCTTTTGAGCGATTGTTCGAATTTTGGCTTTAAATCGTTGACAATTATTGTTAATCATATTATAATTAATTTGTTGAATATTTATTTTAATCTTTAGGAGAATATTTTATGATATTTTTAGGTCTTGACGTCGGAAGCAGCGGCTGTAAATGCGTTGCATTTTCCGAAGAAGGTAAGTTCCTCTACAAATGCTATAAGGAGTACACCACTCGTGCGGGTCAAGCTGATATGAACCCTAATGAAATGTTCGCTTCTGTTCTTGAAGTTATTAAAGGATGTGCAAGCAACATTAAAGCTGACGAGGTTGGTGCTATCTCCATTACTTCCTTCGGTGAATCTTTCGTTCCCGTTGACAAGAACGGTAACGCACTTTCCGACATAATTATGTATACAGACAAGAGGGGGCTTGCTGAAACCGACCGCCTTATCGAAAAGCTCGGAAAAGATAAAATCATGCAAATAACTTGCGATAAACCGGACGCTATGTATTCTCTCCCCAAGGTTATCTGGTCTATAGAAAATATCTCCGCAGTAAGAGAAAAAGTTTGGAAGTTCTTGCTTATCGGCGACTACATCGCATTTAAACTCTCAGGCGAAGCTAAAATCAACTACAGTCTTGCTTGTCGTTCACTTACTTTTGACGTTGAAAACCGTTGCATTTCCAAAGAAATTCTTGATGCGGCAGGTCTTTCTCCCGATTTGTTCTCAACTCCCGTTCCCTGCGGAAGCGTTGTGGGTGATATGCTTCCTCTTCTCGCAAAAGAACTCGGTCTTCCCGCAACTACCAAAGTTGTTATCTCCGCACACGACCAAGTTGCAGCCGCTCTCGGTGCGGGCGTTCTTCACGAAGGCGAAGCTGTTGACGGAACAGGCTCGGTTGAATGTATTACCCCCGTATTTAGAGGCATCGTAAGAAATCCAGAATTCACAAACAATAACTTCGTTTGCGTTCCTCACCCCGCAGGTGAAGACCTTTACGCTACATACGCTTTCAACTTTGCAGGCGGCGTTTCGCTCAAATGGTTCAGAGACTGCTTCGCCTCCAACCTTAAACCCGAAGCTGCCCAAAGAGGAGTCTCAGTTTATCGCATACTTGACGAAAACTGTGCTACACAACCTTCTTCCGTTATCGTCGTTCCTCACTTTATGGGCGCGGGCGGTACTCCCGACCTCGTTGCTAACGCAAAAGGAACCATAACCGGTCTCGATATGGCAAAGGGTCTGCCCGATATATACAGAGGCTTTATGGAAGGTCTTACTTTCGAAATGGCTTACAACCTTGAAACTCTTGAAAAATTCGGCATCAAAGTTGACAGCCTTAAAGCAACAGGCGGCGGCGCTACTTCTCCTATCTGGCTCAGAATTAAGTCCGATATTCTCAGACGCCCCATAACTCCCCTTGTTACAGATGAAGCGGGTGCGGCAGGTTGCGCTATGCTTGCTGCTGTTACTCTCGGCAAATACAAGAATCTTGAAGAAGCGGCTTCTAAGTTCGTTGTTTACGGCGAAACAGTTTATCCCGAAGATAAGTTCGCTGATATTTATGCTGAAAAATATGAAAAATATAAGAAAGTTCGTTCTGCTTTGCTCTATCTCTAATATAAAAAATTTCGAGGCTTTTCAAAGCCTCGTTTTTTTACAATTTTTTCCACGTTTATTATATGTTCTTTATGTGTAAACTATTAGCGTACCACACAAGGAGGATAGATGATATGAACACAAATTGTCAGAACAAATGTATTGAATGTACGGTTGTTAGCTGTGCTAACCACAGCCAAACAGAAAATTACTGCGCACTTGATAAAATCAACGTGGGCACTCACGAAAGTAATCCTACCGATGTAAGATGTACAAACTGTAATTCTTTTCAGCCTAAATCTCAGAGCTAAGTTTTAAGCTAAATTAGAATTAAAGTGGGAGCATACAGGCAATAGTCCGTATGCTCCCTTTGTTTTAGTCATCACTTTCGCCGGTCTTGAATGCCATTACTTCTTTTAAAAGTTCGAGCTGATTGTCATACTTCGCTTGTTCTTTCTTTCCTCTGCCCTTCGACGTAACGTTCATCTTTCTAAAACACAACAAGGTATCGTCGGGAAGTTTTTCAAATATTGGCATATATGAGCCAAAATCGGTCTCTTTAAACTTAATCGAGGAATCGTCATTTGCGTGTTCGCTCTCAATACCTATATCGGACAACTTTTCATACACTCCTACGCCATAATCCTCGGCATACATCTGTGGGTCAAGCAAAAGTAAATATGCATCGCCCGCCGCAAGCTGAAGCTTGAATTTCTGCCTTGCGTCAGCTATGTACTTCATATCGGGCTTGTACTCAACGCCCTCTTTTTCTGCCTTGTCCATATTGGCCTTTATCTGTGCATCTGTAAGTACGGTTACGTCAATTAACTGTACCACTTTTTTGCCGTCACCGTTAAGATCGGGCATAACCGCCTCAAAAGCGTCCTGCATATCATATATATCAGATGCAAAAAATGCCGTCGGTCCGGCATACATTACATATGCATCAACCTTTTCTTTGCTCTGCATCTGTCCTATGCATACACCGAATACTATTATAAGAAACGCACTTACAATAGTATGCCACTTATAATGATACCAAAAGTTATCAAGCCAATCGGTTATCTTGTTCATACTGTTCTCCCTGCATCTATTTTACTCTTCTTAGCCATAGAAAAGTTTCTTATGCTGTATAATACCAACGATAAAACCATAAAAGCAACACATGCACCTACAAGTATATTTGATAAAACTGCAGGCATTGACGGCCATAGTATGTGCAACGACATCATCGTATACAACGATAAGGTCGTTACCTTTCCGTGCCAATCAGCTCCGTGTACTTCGCCCGTTCTCCTTATCGCCACCAATGCTACAACCCCTGAAAATACTTCTTTGGCTATCATAAGTAAAAAAGGTACCCACATAGCATTGAATCTGTTTAATAAGCAGTATAGCATCGCTACCTGTGTAAGCTTGTCTGATATTGGATCAAGTGCTTTTCCTACCGCGCTTATCATATTAAATCGGCGGGCTATAAAACCGTCAACAACATCTGTAACTCCCGATAAAATAAGCACTGCAAATGCTTCCATATCGTTGTGGTTTAAGTAAAAATATATAAAAAGAGGTATCAGACATATCCGGAACATAGACAAAATATTCGGTATAGTAATTATTCTTACTTTTCCGTCGTCTTTGAATCCCTCTTTAAATCTGCTCTCCATATTTCCCAACTCCTTCTTACCAATATATGTCTTTATCATAGTATTATATACCTTCTTTGTTAATTTTACAAGCAATCTTTTTGAATTTTGTATATCTAATTCCCATTTTTTGATTGAATTTTCCATTTTTATCAAAATAATTATTAAAAAGATGAAAAAAAGTTAAAACTCTGTTTACATAAACATGTTAAAATTAAGTGTTAAGTTTATGATTTAAAAAAGTATTGACAGAAAGGGACATATTTATAATGCTTGAACTTCAAAAAGTCAAAAAAGACTACCCTGCCGGTAACGGTACGGTTCACGCCCTTAAAGGTATTGACCTTAAGTTCCGTTCCGCAGAATTCGTTTCTATTCTCGGTCCCTCAGGTTGCGGTAAAACTACTTTGCTTAATATCATCGGCGGTCTCGACCAATATACCGAGGGCGACCTATTTATTAACGGTCGTTCTACTAAGGATTTTAAAGACAGAGATTGGGATACCTATAGAAATCACTCTGTAGGCTTTGTCTTCCAAAGCTATAACCTTATCCCACACCAGACAGTTTTGCAAAACGTCGAAATCGCACTCACTCTCTCGGGGGTACGTAAGCACGAACGCAGACAAAGAGCTAAACAGGCTCTTATCGACGTAGGTCTCGGCGACCAGCTTAACAAACGCCCCAGTGAAATGTCGGGCGGTCAAATGCAGCGTGTTGCAATCGCAAGAGCTCTTGTAAACAACCCCGATATTATTCTTGCAGATGAACCTACCGGTGCACTCGATACTGAAACAAGTGTTCAGGTTATGGAAATTCTTAAAGAAATCTCCAAAGACCGTCTTATCGTTATGGTTACTCATAACCCCGAACTCGCAGAAAAATATTCTTCGCGTATAATCAATATGCTCGACGGCGAGATAACACACGATTCTCAGCCTTTGACCGACGAAGAAATTGCAAATGAAAAGAAAAAGTTTGCAGAAGCAGACGAAAAAGAAAGAAAAGCTAAAAAGCCTTCGATGTCTTTTGCTACTTCTTTTATGCTCTCTCTCAAAAATCTTTTCACAAAAAAAGGCAGAACAGTTCTTACATCTTTCGCCGGTTCTATCGGTATTATCGGTATTGCTCTTATTATCGCTATATCCCAAGGTACTACAGCATATATCAACGGCGTACAGGAAAGCACACTTTCCGCATATCCGTTGACACTTGAAGCTACTACTGTCGAAATGGCTTCCCTCATCAATGCATTTATGAATATAGCCTCGGAAGATAATTCTCACGAAAACGACGCTGTCTATAAAAAGAACGCTCTATATGATATGATAAAAGCTATGGGCAGCGTTGAAGAATCTAAAAATGACCTTAAAGCTTTTAAGACCTTTTTAGAAAAAGAAATAAAGAATGAAGATTCACCTCTATATCAAGCAGTAAACGGCGTACAGTACACGTACGACCTCGATATGCAGATATATACCGAGTCGGTGGACGGCGTAATACTTCGCTCCGACCTTGAAAAAATAATTACCGACCTTATGCTCAAATATATCGGCATCGATATGTCCGCTATGTCGTCGCTCACAACCATGGGCGGTATGGCTCCTACCTCATCTATGACAACGATGGGTACAAAACTCTGGCAAGAGCTGCTTTCGGGCAATGACGGCGCTCCCATAAACGACCTTTTGCTCGACCAGTATGACGTTATATACGGCTCTTGGCCTAACAGCTACGACGAGGTTGTTCTTATCGTTGACGAAAACAACGAGCTTGATGACGTTACTCTCTACGCTCTCGGTCTCGTTTCTGCAAAAGATATGGATAACCTTGCAAACGCTTCGCTTAACGGTGCTGAGCTTGAAGATAAAAAGACTCTTAAATGGTCCTATGAAGAAATTTGCAACACCGAATATAAATCTATTCTAAATGCAGACTGCTATCACTATGACGAAAAAACCGGTCTCTATACAGACCTCCGCGAAACAGAAGCAGGGCTCCGTTATCTCTACGACAACGCAATGACCATTAAGGTTACCGGTATCATTCGCCCCGCCGAAGATGCTGAAACCACTATGCTAAAAGGCGGTATCGGATATACAAACGCACTTACAAAACACATAATCGAAAAAGCTAAAGACAGTAAGGTTATTCAAGCTCAGCTTGATTCGCCTAATACCGATATAATCACAGGTCTTCCCTTTAATTCAACAACCGGTACTCTTACCGATACTGAAAAAGAAACCGCTTTCCGCAACTACATCGCAGAGCTTGATACAAACGGAAAATCTGCTGCATTTATCGCTATAAACTCCATACCTTCCGAAGAGTTCGTTAACCAGAATCTTAACCAAACGCTCGATAATATGACAAGAAGTGATATGGAAAAGGCTATGGCTGAAGGCTTGGCGGCTCAAATGAATATTTCTGATAACGAAATATATGAGTATCTCGGCTCAATGTCGGATGACGAACTCAAAGATATTTTCTCACAGATGATAGTTGAAAAAATCAAGGCAGAATATGCTAAAGGCGTTGCGGCTCAAATGGCAAACACGCCTCCCGAACAGCTTTCCGCAGGTCTTGATATGGCTTTGACAAAATATACTACAGAACAGTGCGCTTTATACTATGACGAAATAATGGTATTCTCCGAATCAACCTACGAAGATAATCTTATTTCTATGGGCTACCTCGACCTCGAATCCCCTGCAACCATTAATATCTACGCTTCTTCTTTTGAAAATAAAGATATTATAGTTGAAGCTATCGACGACTACAATGACGACGTTGAAGAACTTAAGAGAATAAAATATACCGACTACCTCGGCATTATGATGTCTTCTATTACGACAATTATCAACGCTATAACCTACGTTCTTATTGCATTCGTAGCAATTTCGCTTATCGTTTCATCTATAATGATTGGCGTAATTACACTTATATCCGTTCAAGAAAGAACCAAGGAAATGGGTATATTGCGCGCAATTGGTGCATCAAAAAAAGACGTTTCGGGTATGTTCAATGCAGAAACGCTTATCGTCGGTTTTTCCTCGGGATTACTCGGTGTTGTGGTAACCTATCTCCTCTGTATCCCCATAAACGCTATATTGCTTCACTTTACAGGTCTTGTTAACCTCAAAGCAATATTGCCTATCGAAGCGGCTGTAATCCTCGTTGTTATAAGTATGTTGCTTACGCTTATAGCGGGTATCATTCCCTCAAGAAGTGCCGCTAAAAAAGACCCTGTTGTTGCTCTCAGAACAGAATAAGATTTTCTATATACAGGTCAAAAAACCTCCCAATTGGGAGGTTTTTTGTTTGTACAAAAAGCCCTCTCACCGCCTGTGGCGGAGCTCTCCCGAAGGGCGAGCCTTTGGGTTTGTACAAACCAAATAGGCAAGTTTTTTGTCAAGCTTTCTTCAAAAAAGAGGTTTTTAATAAAATTTGAGGACAAAAAAACGGATTTTCACGTACATTTTGGTTTTTTGGAAAAAAATACTTTACAATATAATTAGATTGGTATAAATTTAACATTTTGAGGAGGTGCTGTCGCCAATGTTTTAATAATATTGAACAATAATATTTTATTGTTAACTTGATTTATTTACAAAAAAATGGTAAAATAAAACAGAGGAGTGAATTGGCAATGATGAAGCATCTAAAAAGGCTGTCGGCATTGGTAATTGCATTGGCAATATTCTTTACAGGAATACCTGCAAGTGCGTTTTACGTTGATGAAGAACCAATCATGTTGACCGATAATGCAATAACAGAACCAACTGTCAACCAAGCCGAAGAGGATTCCGGTGAGGCGTACGTCTTGTCGGAAATAGAAAGCAAACGCGAAAGTAATGCTAAATATTACCGAATGAGCGACGGCAGTATTACTGCGGCGGTCTATCCTTTCGACGTGCATTACACCGACAGTAACGGTATTTATCAAGATATAGATAATACCCTCACCGACGGAAACGATGACGGCGATAACGTCTATTCTTCAAAAAATAATATAGCTCTTGTTAAATTTATGAAAAAGAGCAACAAAAATAAGCTCTATACCTTAAACAAGGGTGAATACAAAATTAAAACAGCTATCAAAAATATTAATAAAGTTGATGCTGTAATAAGAGAGTATACTGAAGATACTACAGACAATCCATACGCATTGGATAAATTATCAGGTCAAGTTACGTATTACGGCATCCTCCCTGATACCGACATACAATACACGTATACCTCAACAATGCTGAAAGAAAACATAATCATAAACAAGGCTAACGGCTTGAACAGCCTTGAATATGAATACCACGTAAACGGCAGTATCGACGTCGTTCAAAACAACGGTAAAAGTATCTCCGTCTATGAAAAAGGTACAACTAACCTCATAACAGAAATAACTGCACCGACGTTGTGGGACAGTGCGGGTAACTACTGCGACAGCCTTACGGTTACTTTAATTGAAGCAAAAAATACGAATTTCACCGTAAAGCTCGACTGGGTATTGCCCGAAAATGCGGTGTACCCTGTTACTGTCGACCCCGTAATGAACTTCACGGCTACGGGCGAAATGATTCAGGACACCCACATTACTACGTACGGTCCTAACCTGAACTATGACAACAATAACCATATCCGTGTAAGCAACAGAGCGTACGCTTTGGTTCAATATCCATTACCGACACTCCAAAGCGGAGACAAAATCATAAATGCTCAGCTCGTGCTTACTCCATACTGTATGCACCCCAACGCCGAAAGTGCATACTCTATGGCAAACTCATATAATCCCCCCGTTCATGTATCTGCTCACGCAATTTTACGCCCCTGGCTCGAAGAAACGGCTACATATAACAATATAGACCCCGAAAACGGTTTCTATGACAGTACCGTTTCTGCATACAGAGTGGTAAACGGCGATAACGAGCTTTATACATGGGACGTAACGAGACTCGCAAACGAATGGGCAGACGGCTATTCCGTCAACAACGGTATTCTCCTCAAATTCGAATCCCCTGCCCCTCATAATACCTTTAACGCATACTTCCTTGCAACTAACGGTATATACGTTTCGCCCTCTATGTACCCTGCTATTATATATCAGTACATAAACACTACGGGTATTGAAGACTATCTGTCATATCATACCTATGATATAGGTTATGCGGGTACGGTTTACACAAACGACCTTACCGGTAACGTTACACTTGTTAATCCAATTGTACAGACCGGCGGCAGCCTTATGCCCATTAACGTTTCAATGGTGTATAACCTCGATAGCGCAACAACCGAAACGCCCTACGGCAGAGGTTGGTGTATGAACTGGTCGCAGAGACTCGACAAATCAAGCGACTATAATTTCAACAACATAGAACACGTAAGATACCGCGACGGAGACGGAACAGAGCACTATTTCGCATACGATTCGGCAACCGGACTGTATAAAGACGAAATTAACCCCGACAGAACTCTGTCGTATAATTCGTCAAACAGCATATTTACTATGACCGACAGCAGTGATTCCACAATGGAATTTATGCGGAACGGCTCGAATAACGAATGGTATCTCACAAAAGTAACCGATACCTACGGCAATTTTATTAATGCAACACTTAACCCCTCAAATTACAAGCAAGTAACAAAACTGCAATCTTCTACCGGTAACGTCGTTGATTTTGTTTACAGTCAATACGGCTTTCTTATTGAAGTAAAATACTACGACGGGAACACGGCTAAATCTGTATATATTGATTATAACGTACATTCGGGAACAAACGGCATCGGAAGAATAACTTACGCCGATAACACCACTGTAGAATACTACTATTCGGGTTACGATTGTTATTTGACACGTGTAGACGATATAGATGACTACCACGTTGATTTCGGCTATACCTCGGGCAATCCATGTCGTGTAAACTCCGTAAAAGAATATTCGACAGACGGAACACTTGGCTTTAATATGTCAATAAAATATGAGCCGACTGCTACATATTTCAATGATATAACAAATGCAAGGCAATATCTCTACACTTTCGCTAAAAACGGTACACTCAAAAGCGCTGTTGACGTAACGGCAAATGACGGCAACGGATACGGCACGTACTACGAATACAACGGCGGAAGAACTGATACTCTTAAAGGTGCAAACAACCTTACCTTTGTCAGCAAAATGCAAAAGAGTACGGTAAACTTGATTGAGAATCATAGTTTTGAAACAGACACGCACATTGACTTCAACGAGTGGGGGGAGGTTAACGCCCCTGCAACAAGAGGATATACAAGTGAAAAAAGCTTTATTGGAGCAAGGTCGTACAAGATAACTCGCCCCGCAACAAGCACAAGCTCACGTGTACTCGGATATATTTATCTTGGCCTTGAGGGCGGGTGTGAATATACTTTTTCAGCTCACGTAAATACGAGCGAAATGACATCTAACGGCGGCGGTGCAAGTTTGTTTATTTACGGCTTGGAAACCGAGTACGAAAGCGAAATTATCACTGAGTCATCTGATGAATGGCAAAGAATCTCCGTAACATTCTACGTGCCTACTTATGACTACGTAAGTGCATGCATGAACGTAAGCGGTGCAACGGGCTCTGTATATTTTGATTGTATACAGCTTGAAAAAGGCGGTCTGTCGGACTATAACCTGCTTGAAAATGCGGGTTTTGAATCTGATGAGTCGGGGTGGAATATCTTCTCTGAATACGGTGCCATAACTCAATCAGATAAAATCGCCGGAGCAAAGTCCGCCATTGCCACTGCTGGAATAAACAAATATCTGCACTACAGACAAATTTTAAATATGCCCAACGGCAAAAAAGGGGATACATATATTGCCTCAGCCTTTGCTAAAGCAAAATCTGTTCCTGCCGAGTGGCAACAGTTCTCTATTTTTGTACGTTTCCATAAAAATAATTCAGTTGTAAACTACTGTAACATTCAATTCAACTCATATAGCACAGAGTGGCAAAAAACAGCAGGAATTGCAAAAGCCGAGGGGGATTATGACTCTATTGAGTTCTTTCTTCTATACTATTACAACTGTAACACCGTATATTTTGATAACGTACAGCTCCTCAAAGATACTTTCGGCAATACCTATACCTACGATGACAACGGAAATCTGATAAGTACCGTTGACCTGCAAGGCAAAGAAGAAAACACTTTTTCTTATGACGGTAATAACCAGCTTATTAAACAAACGAACTTGTCGGGAAGTACGATAGACTACGTATATAATCCAAGTATTCCCACGCAGTTGACTAAGGTTACTTCGGGCGGTGTGTCTACACTTTATACGTACGACAGTCGCGGAAACGCTATTTCGACACAAACGATTAACAGTGCCAATGCCGATTCGGGTGCTACGTCGGCCAACCCCTCTATAAATTCGTCGGCAACGTATACAACAAACGGCGAATATATGTCGAGTATAACCGATAGCAGAGGTGAAACGACGTATTATTCGTATAACGAATCACGCGGTTATGTTACAAGCGAGACTAATCCTAAAGACGTTTCAACAAACTATACCTACAACGGCAGTGAGTTGCTTACAGGGGTAAGTATAGCAAACGGAAATGCAACTTCTTCT